>NZ_JCBCUX010000026.1:0-40593 GCF_059862645.1 Pseudomonas sp. MF08831
CGGCGGCCCACGGATTCAAGCCGGAGTGAGGGCACACCGAGCCTGGGCGAGGTGCCGAGTGGTGGGGCAAAGACCTTTTGGTTACTTTTGGGGCGTTTGCCAAAAGTGACCCGCTGTAAGAGCGGAACCCTAAGCCGCCGTGACCGCAGCAACGGATATGTACTCAACCCCCCCGACAACCAAACCACCAACCCCACCCCACGACTGTTGCGATTTGGGCAACAGTCATTATCTTGTTACACTCTGTACCCCACCGCTCACCTGCGTTAATTTGACACACCCTTGAGCGACGGCAAACACAGCTTCCCGCTCACCCAAATTTCCCTCGACTTATTTCCAGGGCTCTACACTGGGAATCTGTTCAAAGCCGCTGACTTCAGCGGCTTTTTTTTGCAGTAAAAAAAGGCCAGGCACACCCCCACGACATTGGCCGCTTACGATTGACCAAAGGAGCTCCACCGGTGAAGAACTCGCTGACGTTCACCCCGCTATTCCTAGCGATTGCAACAACGATCGCCCCCCTGGCCCAAGCGGCAGACACCACCCCCGCCGACGGTTTCGTCGACGGCGCAAGCCTCAAGATCAACACCCGCAACTACTACATGAACCGCGACCGTCGCGACATCCACACCGATGACAGCAAGGAATGGGGCCAAGGCTTCATCGGCACCTTCGAATCCGGCTACACCCAAGGCACGGTCGGCTTCGGCCTGGACCTCAACGCCATGCTCGGCCTCAAGCTCGACGGCGGTGGCGGCACCGACGGCTCCAGCATCCTGCCGTATGGCAGCGGCAACGGCAAAGCGCCCGGCTCGTTCTCCACCGCAGGCGGCACCTTGAAAATGCGCGCCTTCGACACCGAGCTGAAAGCCGGCGACCTGTTCCTCAACAACCCGGTAATCGCCGGCGGCATGACACGCATGCTGCCGCAGGATTTCCGCGGCGTTAGCCTGACCAACCACAGCTTCGACGGCTGGATGCTTGAAGGCGGCCAAGCCAGTTTCACCAAGCTCTACAACCAGAGCGGCCACCGACGCATCGGCACCAGCTACGGCGCGCTGCCGGACCACGCCGACAGCCAGCACCTGAACTGGGCCGGTGTGTCGTTCAGCGCCATCCCGGGCGTTACCAGCAACCTGTACGCCTCCGAACTCAAGGACGTGTGGCACCAGTACTACTACGACCTGGATTACACCTACGCGCTGAACGACCTGGTCAGCCTCAACCCCGGCCTGCACTACTACCACACCCAGGACACTGGCCGGTCGCTGCTGGGCAGCATCGACAACAACACTTACAGCCTGCATTTCACCGTAGGCGTGGGCAACCACAGCCTCACCGCCGCCTACCAGCGGGTTAACGGCAACACGCCGTTCGACTACATCAGCCAGGGCGACAGCATCTACCTGGACAACTCCCAGCAATACTCGGACTTCAACGGCCCCAACGAGCGCTCGTGGAAACTCAAGTACGCCTATGACTTCGCAGGCCTGGGCATGCCGGGGCTGACGTCCGCCGTGTCCTACATCAGCGGCAAGACCGACCTGACCAAGGTCGACCCCAACAGCCGTGGCTACAGTGCCTGGTACAGCGCCGACGGCAAGGACGCCAAACACTGGGAGCGCGACATCGACTTGAAGTACGTGGTGCAAGGCGGCAAAGCCAAGGACCTGGCCGTGCGCCTGCAGTGGGCGACCAACCGCGGCGGCGAGGGCTACTCGGCGGTGGATCGGGATGTGGATGAATACCGGGTGATCGTGGATTACCCGATCAACGTGTTCTAACCCGCTGATCTTTCTTTTTAACCCGTGATCTAATTTTCATCGCGTAGAACTAAACTGCCAGAATCTTCCCTGCTGAAGCCTGCGCGATGAGTCAACTCCGCCCTCCTTCCTTACCTGCACGCCCGGAGCTTCTGCTGATTCTGGGCAGCGGCCTGACCGTCACCCTGATTGTGATTATCGTCGCGGCGCTGCTGACCCGCGAACACGCCAGCACCGTCCAGGCCGCCCAGCGCGCGACCACCAATATCACCCAACTGATCAATGCCGACGTGCTGCGTAACGTCGAGCTCTATGACCTGGCGCTGCAGGGGTTGATTACGGCCACCACCCGCAAAGACCTGACGCGGGCGTCGCCGGACATTCGGCACATGGTGCAGTTTGATCAATCCACCGCCGCGCCCTTCAAAGGCGAAGTGCTGTTGCTCGATGCCGACGGTGCAGTGATTGCCGACTCCTCGACGCTGTGGCCAACGCCACGCAATTTCGCTAACCGTGATTACTTCCAGGCGCATCGACAGAATGCCCAGGCTGGGCTGTTTATCAGCCGCCCATTCAGGATTCGCTGCAACTGCGATCAAGTCTGGCGCATCGCATTCAGTCGTCGCGTCACGGGGCCGCACGGCGAGTTTGCCGGTGTCGCGGTGGCAACGATGCGCCTGGCGTATTTCGATCAATTGTTCAACCGCCTCACCATCGGCAATGGCAGTTCGGTGAACCTGTTGAACAATCAGGGGATTCTTCTCGCCCAGCAGCCGTTGCTGGAGCGCGACATGATCGACAAGGACCTCAGCGATCGGCCCAACTTCAAACGCATACTGCGCGAAGGCGAAGGCAGCTTTCGGGCGATCTCGACCATCACTGGCACCGAGCGTTTGTACACCTTCACCAATGTCGGTGAATTACCGCTGATTGTGGTGGTGGCGCTGGCCAGCGAAGACGTGTTCGCCCCGTGGAAACGCGCCGCGCTGCTCACCAGCGGCGCCACCGGCGTGCTCTGCATTGGCCTGTTATGGCTGACCTGGATGCTGCGCCGCGAACTGCGCCGGCGCTATCGCGCCGAGCAAGTGCTGTTGGAGCTGGCCGCCACCGATGCCCTGACCGGCCTGGCCAACCGTCGCACCCTGGACCAGCGCCTGCGCCTGGAGTGGGACCGCGCGCAGCGCTCCACCAAGCCGCTGACGCTGTTGATGATCGACGTGGACCACTTCAAGGCTTTCAACGACCGCCACGGCCACCACGGCGGTGATGAGGCACTGCGCACGGTCGCCCAGGTGATCGGCAACAACATCCGTCGTCCCGCTGACCTGGCCGCGCGGTATGGCGGGGAAGAGTTTGCGGTGGTGTTGCCGGACACCGATGCCAGGGGCGCCTGGGTGATCGCCGAGCATATCCGCAGCGGAGTCGAGCACCTGCCGCGCGTCGCCGGCGCCGAACAGCCGATCACCGTGAGTATCGGCATGAGTACCTGGGATAAACGCAGTCGCCTGTCACTCGAGACGCTGCTGTTGCACGCGGATCAGGCACTGTATGAGGCCAAGCACAGTGGGCGAAATCGCATTAGGGAGGCCACCGGGCTCTGACCTGCTGCAACGCCATACACGGACTACGCTAATGGCATCCTCGACGCAGAAGTACGCCCGATGAGCCCAAGCCTTTCTCGCCCTACACGTCGCCCGGAACGCCTGCTGACCCTTGGCAGTGTCCTCACAGCCCTGCTGATCGTGGCGATCGTGGCGGTGCTGCTGATTCGCGAACACGCCAATACCCTGCAGACCGCCACGCGCACCGCGAACAACATCACCCAACTGATTGACGCCGATGTACTGCGCAACGTCGAACTCTACGACATGGCCCTCAAGGGGCTGATCGCCGCCGCCGAGCGCAACGACCTGCAAAGCGTCTCTGCCGATATCCGCCATCTGGTGCTGTTCGACCGCTCCGCCGCCGCGCCCTACAAGGGCGACATCCTGCTGCTGGACGCCAATGGCGAGGTGATCGCCGACTCGTCCTTGCTCACGCCCAAGTCCGGCAACTTCGCTGATCGCGACTATTTCCAGGTGCAGCGCAAAGACCCCGAAATCGGGCTGTACATCAGCCGTCCGTTCATGGCGCGCTGCGTGTGTGACGACCAATGGCGCATTGCATTCAGCCGCCGCGTTTCCGGGCCGGACGGGCGCTTCCAGGGGGTGGCGGTGGCTTCCATGCGCTTGTCTTACTTTCACCAGCTGTTCAGCAGCCTGAATATCGGCAGCAACAGCACCATCAACCTGATCAACCAGCAGGGCATCCTGCTGGCGCAGCATCCCATGCTCGAACTGAACATGATCGACCAGGACCTGAGCCAGCGACCGAACGTAGCGCGCATGCTCAAGGAGCGCGACGGCAGCTTTCGCGGCGTCTCCAGTGTTGACCACCGAGAGCGGCTCTACAGCTTTTCCACGGTCGGCAATTTGCCGCTGATCGTCGCAGTGGCACTGTCCAGCGATGAAGTTTTCGCCCAATGGAAACGCGCAGCCTTGCTGATCAGCCTGGCGACGGGCGTGCTGTGCATCGGTCTGCTGTGGCTCAGCTGGATGCTCAGCAATGAGCTGCGCCGCCGTCATCGCGCCGAGCAAGTGCTGTCAGAACTGGCAGCCACCGATGCGTTGACCGGCCTGGCAAACCGTCGCACCCTCGATCAGCGCCTGCGCCTTGAATGGGACCGCGCGCAGCGCTCGACCGAACCGCTGACGCTGCTGATGATCGACGTGGACCACTTCAAGGCCTTCAACGACCGCCATGGTCACCACGGTGGTGACGAGGCTCTGCGCACGGTGGCCAGGGTCATCGATGACAACATCCGCCGCCCGGCTGACCTGGCGGCGCGTTATGGCGGGGAGGAATTTGCAGTGGTGCTGCCGCACACCGACGCCAAGGGCGCCTGGGTGATCGCCGAGCATATCCGCAGCAGCGTCGAGCACTTGCCACGGTTTGCCGGCGCCGAACGGCCGATTACGGTGAGTATCGGCATGAGTACCTGGGACAAACGCAGCCGCGTGTCGCTGGAGGCATTGTTGCTGAGTGCGGATCAGGCGCTGTATGAGGCCAAACACAGCGGGCGCAATCGCATCGTGGACGCCGCAGCCCTTCCCTGAAAAGCCTGCCACCTGGGCCACTCAGTCAGTGCGGTTGGAGCAAGGACGCTCGCCGCACCGCCAGCCCGGGTTTGATCCCGATGCTGACGGCGCCTGCTGCTGATGACAGTGAATCAGTACGTGCTTCACAGGGCAGCTTTTACAGCGTGTAGCTGCCACCTCCTGACACTGAGACTCTTGGGTCAGCACCGACTTGCGCTGTCACACTCAATGGAAACTGCGGGGGCAACAGAGACACGCTTAAACCGAAAGAGCCATCGACGAAAACGCCCGAGATAGCGGAAAACTCGTGTTTTGGCGCGGACTTGCTGGTCAGGTCAGTGCTGAAGGTAACTTTGTGTTGAAGGGTAAATGACGGTGACACGCCGCCTCCGCCATTGGCGCCAACCTGCCCTGCTCGAACATTTGCGTTAACACTTGTGCGGGGAGAAAAAGTATAACTATTGGTGATAGATAATGTGTTGTCGAAATTTTGCGTGATCGTCGGTTTACCGGTGGGAGACAGTGTGAATTGAAGACCCGGCCCGCCGACATTTATATGTTGCCCGGTTATATGCGTCACACTTTGGTTCACACCACCGCCCACACTAACGCCAGAACTGGCAAGGCTGCCCTCCAGACCACCATTCACACTCATTAGTTGCTGGCTGACAATTGAAGGCTTCAGATTAGCGTTAAAGTTTAGTTCACCACTGGGTTGGACAGTGGCGCTGAATTCAGGTGCGCCAAACGTAAACCGCTGTGAAAGGCTGCCGCCCACATTGAAACCCACGCCCGTGCCTAAAATATTTGGAATGCCGGCCCTCAAACTGCCGCCGACTTCCAGCTGCATCTTTGGTGCGAAGCTGACGGTGAGGCCGCCGCTGTCGTTGGGACGTAAGCTGATGACGGGATCAAAGCGCGCCGTTGCGCTCACACCCGCGCTCGGGCCGCCAGGAATCGGCGTGAGCCTGGCGGCGATGGTGGCATAGGTTCGCGGAAAAAAAGACACCGTGGGGATCGGCTGAAACTTCGCTACACCGCCGAACACATTCGCCGTATAGGGCGCGGCAAAAGAGCGCTCGGGTGGATTATTGTTGACGTTTTGTTGCTGAGGGTCAGGGCTACGGTATACAGCGGCTGGAGCGATAGCGTTCATGATCGATATTCCTTCAACAGTAATAGGTATGTATTCACTTATCTCGCGTTAGTTCAAAACTCGTTTAGCTGTTGGGTCTTTATTCAACGGCCTCACGAAGACTGTGTGGTACACGAAAAAGTATCAGTTCCTACAAAAACACCGTCGAAAGTTGCAGCACGTTTCACGACAATGTCATTACCGCGCAACTTGCTATTTTTTAAGCATAAAAAAAGGCCACCCGAGGGTGGCCTTTCAAAACTAAAGAAGAGAGTTGTTACTTACACCGCCGCAACGGGACGCATGTAAGAGATCGGTGCGGTGCTGGCATCTTCGAAGGTCACGACTTCCCAAGCATCCGTCTGTGCAATCAACTTGCGCAGCAGCTGGTTGTTAAGGGCGTGGCCCGACTTGAAGCCTTTGAACTCGCCTATGAGGCTATTGCCCAGCAGGTAGAGGTCACCGATTGCATCGAGGATCTTGTGCTTCACGAATTCGTCTTCATAGCGAAGGCCGTCTTCGTTCAGTACACCATCCGCGTCGACCACGATGGCGTTTTCAACGCTGCCGCCGAGTGCGAGGTTGTGCTTGCGCAGGTACTCGATGTCACTCATGAAACCAAAGGTACGGGCGCGGCTGACTTCTTTTACGAACGAAGTGCTGGAAAAATCCACGCTTGCACTTTGTGTGCGGTCACGGAATACCGGGTGATCGAAATCGATCTCAAAGCTCACTTTAAAGCCTTCGAACGGGACGAAGGTGGCGCGCTTGTCGCCGTCTTCTACTGTCACTTCCCGCAGAATGCGAATGAACTTCTTGGCTGCGTCCTGTTCTTCCAGGCCGGCAGATTGAATCAAGAATACGAAGGGTCCAGCGCTGCCATCCATGATAGGGACTTCGGACGCGGAGAGCTCGACGTAGGCGTTATCGATGCCCAGGCCAGCCATGGCCGAGAGCAAGTGCTCCACCGTGTCCACTTTGACGTCACCGTTGACCAGAGTGGTCGACATAGTGGTTTCGCCAACGTTTTCCGCGCGAGCAGGAATCTGCACCACAGGGTCCAGGTCGGCACGAACAAACACGATGCCGGTGTCGACAGGTGCGGGCTTGAGGGTCAGGTATACCTTCTCCCCGGAGTGCAGACCTACACCTGTGGCACGGATAATATTCTTCAGGGTGCGTTGTTTAATCATGGCTTGGACCGCTTCAGCGCAAATTGCGAACTGGTATCAACAAAGGCTGGCGATAATAACAGACCAGACCTTTGCTGAACACCAATCACCTTCATAGCCCTGATACATTCCATTAATCGGCCTGACGACGCAGGAATGCCGGGATGTCCAGGTAGTCCAGATCATCTTGCGGATTCGGGCTACGGGACGCCGCAGCACCGGCCTGAGCCTGGTTGCGCATCACGGTCGGACGGTCCAGATCACGGTAGTTCACCGACGGCAGTTCCTGGCGCGCAGGCGCTGGAGCGGCAGCTTGCTGGCTGGCGTGACTGTTGTGGCCGGTGTGAACGGTATTGTCGATGACCTTTACAGGCTTCTCGATTTTTGCGCCCAGGCCGGTAGCAACCACGGTCACGTGCAGTTCATCACGCATGTCCGGATCGATAACGGTACCGACTTTGACCATCGCGTGCTCGGAAGCGAAGGCTTCGATGATGCTACCCACGTCGGAGTACTCACCCAGGGACAGGTCAGGACCGGCGGTGATGTTCACCAGGATGCCGCGTGCGCCTTGCAGGTTCACGTCTTCAAGCAATGGGTTGCGGATCGCCGCTTCAGTGGCTTCACGTGCACGGTTCGGACCGCTGGCGCAGCCAGTGCCCATCATCGCCATGCCCATTTCGCTCATCACGGTACGTACGTCGGCAAAGTCGACGTTGATCATGCCTGGGCGCTTGATGATGTCGGAGATACCGCGAACGGCACCGGCCAGTACATCGTCAGCCTTGGCAAATGCGGACAGCAGGCTTGCGTCCTTGCCCAGGATGGTCAGCAGTTTCTCGTTGGGAATGGTGATCAACGAGTCAACGCTTTCAGACAGCAGACGGATACCTTCGTCGGCGATCTGCATGCGCTTGCGACCTTCGAACGGGAACGGACGCGTTACGACAGCAACGGTCAGGATGCCCATTTCCTTGGCCACTTCGGCAATGATCGGGGCCGCACCGGTACCGGTACCGCCGCCCATGCCGGTGGTGATGAACACCATGTTGGTGCCTTGCAGCACTTCAGCAATACGCTCGCGGTCTTCCAGCGCGGCTTGACGGCCGACTTCCGGGTTGGCGCCAGCGCCGAGGCCCTTGGTCACGGCTGTGCCCAATTGCAGGATGGTCCGCGCGCCGATGCTTTTCAGCGCCTGGGCATCAGTGTTGGCGCAGATGAATTCAACGCCTTCAATGTTGCTCTTGACCATGTGGTTGACAGCGTTGCCGCCGCCACCGCCGACACCGATTACTTTGATAACCGGGCTTGCGGGGATGTTGTCTACGAGTTCGAACATGTTCCCTCTCCTTTCGTTTTCTCTAGTTTTTTCGCCTACTGCTTATTACGGTGTTGCGGTAAATCTTTAGAAATTGCCTTTCACCCAAGCCTGCAAGCGCTCGAACAACGGCGCTTTGGCTTCGTCGTCGCCACCGCGGTAGCTGTCACGAATGCTCGGGCCCGACAGGGAAATGCCGTCGGTCTGCTTTTGCAGCCCGTACAACAGCAAGCCCACACCGGTGGAATAAATCGGGTTGCGCACTACGTCGCCCAGGCCTTTGACGCCATGGGGCACGCCCAGACGGACAGGCATGTGGAAGATTTCCTCGGCCAGTTCGACCGCGCCTTCCATCTTCGAGGTGCCACCGGTCAGCACAATGCCGGCCGGGATCAAATCTTCGTACCCGCTGCGGCGCAGCTCAGCCTGGATCAGGGTGAACAGCTCGTCGTAGCGCGGCTCGACCACTTCGGCCAGCGCCTGGCGCGACAGCTCACGCGGTGGGCGGTCGCCGACACTGGGAACCTTGATGGTTTCACCGGCACCGGCCAGTTTGGCCAGGGCGCAGGCATAGCGAATCTTGATTTCTTCGGCGTACTGGGTCGGTGTACGCAGCGCCATGGCGATGTCGTTGGTGACTTGGTCGCCGGCAATCGGGATCACGGCGGTGTGACGGATCGCACCTTCGGTGAAGATCGCGATGTCGGTGGTGCCGCCGCCGATGTCCACCAGGCACACGCCCAGCTCTTTTTCGTCGTCGGTCAGTACCGAATACGCCGAAGCAAGCTGCTCGAGAATGATGTCGTCGATTTCCAGACCGCAGCGGCGCACGCATTTTTCAATGTTCTGTGCAGCATTGACGGCGCAGGTCACCACGTGAACCTTGGCTTCCAGACGTACGCCCGACATGCCCAGCGGCTCGCGAACGCCTTCCTGGTTGTCGATCACGTAGTCCTGCGGCAGGGTGTGCAGCACGCGCTGGTCAGCCGGGATCGCCACGGCCTGGGCCGCGTCGAGTACACGCTCAAGGTCCGCCGAGCTGACTTCACGGTCGCGGATTGCCACGATGCCGTGGGAATTAAGGCTGCGGATATGGTTGCCGGCCACGCCGACGAACGCCGAGTGAATCCGGCAGCCGGCCATCAGCTGCGCTTCTTCGATCGCGCGCTGGATCGATTGCACGGTGGACTCGATGTTCACCACCACGCCCTTCTTCAGGCCCCGGGACGGATGCGTGCCGATACCGACGATTTCGATAACACCGTCTTCCCCGACCTCGCCGACCAGCGCCACCACCTTGGAGGTGCCGATATCGAGACCGACGATCATTTTGCCGCTTTGCACGTTTGCCATGGGTCCTGCCTCTTCTTAATTCTTCGCGACAGCGGGTTTGGCTGTCGTCGGCGCAGCTGGTTCACGCCAGCCGACGGCCAGGCCGTTGGCGTAACGCAGGTCGACGCTCGCAATGTTCGTAATCTGTTCTTTCAAGGTCTTGTCATAGATGGCAATAAAGCGGCGCATCTTTTCCACCAAGCGGTCGCGTCCCAGCAACAACTCGATGCCCGGGCCGGAACTGCCTGCCCCGGTGGTCAAAAACCAGCTGCCCCGTTCACGCAATTCCAGGCGTGCGATGGAGAAGCCCAGTGGCCGCAGCATCTGGCTCAAGGCCTGATACTGCTGCATCACTTGCTGCTGCGCCCGCTGCGGCCCGAACAGCTGCGGCAGGTGCTCATAGTTGGCCAGCTCACGCGGGGTGAACGCCTGGCCCTGGTTGTTCAACAGCGCTTCATCGCCCCAACGGGCCACGGGCAGTTGTTCTTCCAGGCGGATCGTCACCTGGTCCGGCCACACGCGGCGGACTTCGGCATGGGCGATCCATGGCATCTGCTCCAGCTCCGAGCGCATACCGGCCAGGTCGATGGTAAAGAAGCTCGCCGCCAGGTACGGGCCGATGCGCTGCTGTACCGCTTGCTGGCTGATGTAGCTCAAGTCGCCCTGCACACTGATCTTGGTGATCGGCCGGTCGGCATACGGCAACAGGCGCTGCGCACCTTCGTAAGTGCCAAAGCCCAACGCCACCAGCAGCACCGGCCAGAACAGCGCCTTGAGGAAACCAAAGTTGGCTTTCGGCAGGCGCGCCGACATCGGCTCTTTAGCCACCATCCGGCTGGCACCCCGTGGCACCGGCTTGCGGCCGGGTGCTGGTGGGGGCTGATGACGAAGCGATGCGCCGTTCATGTGTTTAGCCTCTTGGCTCAATGCTGTCAGCGAGGATCGCCAGCACCAACTGCTGGAAATCCAGACCGGCTGCACGGGCTGCCATAGGTACCAGGCTGTGATCGGTCATACCCGGCGCAGTGTTGACTTCAAGGAACCAGAAATTCCCTTGGTCATCCTGCATCACGTCTGCCCGCGCCCAACCGGCGATACCCAGCGCCTCACAGGCTTTCGCCGTGAGGTCCATCAATTCTTGTTCCTTGGTTGCGTCAAGGCCACACGGGATCCGGTACTGAGTATCGGAAGCCAGGTACTTGGCGTCGTAATCGTAAAAGGTGTGGGGCGTGCCCAATGCGATAGGCGGCAATACCTGGCCACGCAGGGTGGCGATGGTGTACTCGGGACCGGAAATCCACTGTTCCACCAACACTTGCGAATCGTAGGTACTTGCCGCTTTCCATGCGTCGATCAATTCGGCGGCCGAGTTCACTTTGGCCATGCCGATACTGGAGCCTTCATGGGCTGGTTTGACGATCAAAGGCAGGCCCAGTTCCTTGGCTGCAGAAATACAATCGTCTTCGCTGCACAGCACGCTGTGGCGTGGGGTTGGAATACCCAGGCTGTGCCACACCTGCTTGGTGCGCAACTTGTCCATCGCCAGTGCCGAGGCAAGAATGCCGCTGCCGGTGTAAGGGATGCCGGCGCACTCAAGCAAGCCTTGCATGCTGCCGTCTTCACCGCCACGGCCGTGCAGGATGATAAAGGCACGGTCGATCTTTTCGGCCTGCAGGCGGGCAAGGAAGTCATCGCCCACGTCGATACCGAACGCATTCACGCCGGCGTTTTGCAGTGCCTCAAGCACGGCATTGCCGGACTTGAGCGAGACTTCACGTTCAGCGCTCTTGCCGCCGAACAGCACGGCTACGCGGCCGAAGTCGGCAGGCGTGATCGTGGAAAACAGGGCGTCGTAGTTCGTGGTCATTTCGACTTCCCCTGCGCCACGGCGAACAATGGGCTCGCAAGCAATTTAGGCGCAAGGCCACCGATGTCGCCGGCGCCCTGGCACAGCAGGATGTCGCCGGCGCGCAGCAGTGGCTTGACGATCGGCGCCAGGTCCACACCGCGCTCGATGTAGATCGGGTCCAACTGGCCACGCTGGCGGATGCTGTTGCACAGCTTGCGGCTGTCGGCGCCCGGGATCGGCTCTTCACCGGCCGGGTAGACTTCCATCAGCAGCAGCACGTTGGCATCGGCCAATACATTGACAAAATCGTCGTACAGATCGCGGGTACGGCTGTAGCGGTGCGGCTGGTAAACCATCACCAGGCGGCGCTCCGGCCAGCCACCGCGCACGGCTTTGATCACGGCGGCCACTTCGGTCGGGTGGTGACCGTAGTCGTCGACCAGCATCACGTCGCCGCCGTCTACCGGCAGTTGGCCGTAGACCTGGAAGCGACGGCCAACACCGGCAAAACGTGACAGACCTTCAACGATGGCTTCATCGCTGACGCCCTCGTCGGAGGCGATGCAGATGGTCGCCAGGGAGTTGAGCACGTTGTGGTTGCCCGGCATGTTCACCGACACATCCAGCGGCTCGCGGTCAGGGCGCAGCACAGTGAAGAAGGTTTGCATGCCTTCCTGGCGCACATTGATCGCGCGCACGTCAGCGTCTTCGCTGAAGCCGTAGGTCACGGTCGGACGCTTGACCTGCGGCAGGATTTCACGCACCACCGGATCGTCCAGGCATACAACAGCCAGACCGTAGAACGGCAGGTTGTGCAGGAACTCGACGAAGGTTTTCTTCAACTTGTTGAAGTCACCGTCGTAGGTTGCCATGTGGTCTTCGTCGATGTTGGTAACCACCGCGACCAGCGGCTGCAGGTGCAGGAAGCTCGCGTCGCTTTCATCGGCTTCGGCGATCAGGTAGCGGCTGGTGCCGAGCTGGGCATTGGTGCCAGCTGCATTCAGACGGCCACCGATCACGAAGGTCGGGTCCAGGCCACCGGCCGCGAACACCGAAGCGATCAGGCTGGTGGTGGTGGTTTTGCCGTGCGTACCGGCAACGGCAATGCCGTGGCGATAGCGCATCAGCTCGGCGAGCATCTCGGCGCGCGGCACTACCGGAATACGGCGCTCAAGGGCGGTGGCCACTTCCGGGTTGGAGGTGTTCACGGCACTGGAAACCACCAGCACATCAGCCTCGGCGGCGTTTTCGGCGCGGTGGCCGATAAAGATCTGCGCACCGAACGACTTCAGGCGATCCGTGACCGGCGACTCTTTCAAGTCAGAGCCGGACACCTGGTAGCCCAGGTTCAGCAGGACTTCGGCAATCCCGCACATGCCCACGCCGCCGATGCCGACGAAATGGATGCGACGGATGCGGCGCATCTCGGGTTGTGGCATGGCTTTCTGATTCTCAACCATGGGCCACCTCCAGGCAGATGTCGACCACGGTGCGGGTTGCGTCAGGTTTGGCCAGGCGGCTTGCGGTGCTCGCCATGCTGTTGAGTCGTTCCGGTTGCATCAAAACCTCGGTCAGGCGTGCGGCCAAATCGGCGGCGCCAGTCGTTCTTTGCGGCAGCAGGAAGGCAGCGCCCTCCCCGGCCAAATATTCGGCGTTGCGGGTCTGGTGATCGTCAATCGCGTGGGGCAAAGGCACCAGCAAGGACGGCAGACCGGCGGCGGCCAGTTCACTGACAGTCAGCGCACCAGCGCGACAGACCACCAGGTCGGCCCAGCCATAGGCGTGGGCCATGTCTTTGATGAAGGGCTGCACATTCGCCTCGACACCGGCCTCGCGATAGCGGGCAGCGGTGATTTCATCGTGATTCTTGCCGGCCTGATGGAAGATCTCCGGGCGCAACTCCACGGGGAGTTGAGCCAGCGCTTCGGGCAGCAATTTGTTCAGTGGCTCGGCACCCAGGCTTCCGCCGAGGATCAGCAGATGCGCCTTGCGCCCGGCCAGCGCCTCACGGGCAATGGCCATGAACAGTTCGGTGCGCACCGGGTTGCCGGTGGTGCGCAACTTGTCCGAGGTCGCGAAGGTGTTCGGGAACGCTTCACACACACGCGAGGCCAACGGCACCAGCAGGCGGTTCGCGGTACCGGCGACGGCGTTCTGCTCGTGCACGATCACCGGCACGCCAGCCAGCTTGGCGGCAACGCCGCCAGGGCCAGTCACATAACCGCCAAACCCCAGCACGCATACCGGCTTCACTGCACGCATGACTTTGCGCGCCTGCCACACCGCCTTGAGCAACACGAACGGCGCCTTGAGCAGGGACAACTTGCCCTTGCCACGCAAGCCGGTGACGTTGATCAAATGCAGCGGCAAGCCGGCATTGGGCACCAATTCATTTTCGATGCCGCGCGGCGTGCCGAGCCAATGCACGGTGTAGCCGCGGTTCTGGAATTCACGCGCGCACGCCAGGGCCGGGAACACGTGGCCCCCGGTACCGCCCGCCATGATCAGCACGTTAGCGCCCATGGTTCGGCTCCTCGGCAAAATCGCTTTCGCTGAATTCCATCTCTTCGCTGCCCAGGTGGGTTCGACTCTCCCACTCGATGCGCAGCAATAACCCCAGGCACGCGCAGCAAATCACCAACGAACTGCCGCCGTAACTGAGGAACGGCAAGGTCAGGCCCTTGGTCGGCAACAAGCCGACGTTCACGCCGATGTTGATCAGGAACTGGCCGATCCACAGGAACGACAAGCCGTACGCCACATAGGCGGCGAAATACTGTTTGGCCTTCTCGGCCCACAAGCCGATGTACATGCCGCGTACACACACGAACACGAACAGCGCGACGGTGCACAGCGAACCCACCACGCCGAGCTCTTCGGCGAGTACCGAGAACACGAAGTCGGTGTGCGCTTCGGGCAGGTAGAACTGCTTCTGCACGCTGTTGCCCAGGCCCACACCCAGCCACTCGCCGCGACCAAAGGCGATCAGCGCCTGGGTCAGCTGGTAGCCGGAACCGAACTGATCGGACCACGGGTCGGTAAAGGTAATCAGACGGGCCATCCGATAGGGCTGCGCCTGCACCAGCACCGTCACGGCGGCCACGGCCAGCACCACCATCAAGGTGAAGCGGAACAGACCGACGCCACCGAGGAACAGCATCGCGGCGGCCGCGCCCATCATCACGACGGTGGCACCGAAGTCGGGCTCCATCAGCAACAGGCCGGCCATTGGCAGCAGCACGATGAATGGCTTGAAGAAGCCCATCCAGCTTTCGCGCACTTCCTTCTGACGGCGTACCAGGTAACCGGCGAGGTAGATCACCACGAACACCTTGGCGATTTCCGACGGCTGCACGTTGAACGCACCGAAGCCGATCCAGCGCATCGAACCGTTCACCTCGCGGCCGATGCCGGGCAGGATCACCATGATCAACAGGCCGAACGCACCGATCAGCATCATCCAGCCCAGGCGCTGCCAGGTGGCGATCGGGATCATCATGGTGACGATGCACGCGCCAAGGCCGATCACCAGGTACACCAAGTGGCGGATCATCATGTACAGGGTGTTGCCCGACTGCACGGCGGCCACTTCGGAGGACGCCGAGGTGATCATCACCAGGCCCAGGCCCAGCAGCGCCAGGCAACCGGCGAGCATCGGGAAATCAAGGTCGACGCCACGGCCGGTAATGATCGGGGACGGGTACGGTTTGATGATATTTCTGAAATTCATGCCAAGGCCTCCACGGCGCGAGCGAACAGCTGGCCGCGCTCTTCGTAGTTCTTGAACATGTCGAAACTGGCGCACGCTGGCGACAGCAGCACGGCATCACCCGGCTGGGCCAGGGCTTTGCACTGAGCGATGGCGTCGTCCAGGGACGTCGCGCGTACTTGCGGCACGGCGTCACCGAGGGCAGCGGCGATCAAGTCAGCATCACGGCCCATCAGCACCACGGCGCGACAATGGGCAGCCACCGGGCCTTTAAGGTCCTTGAAGTCGGCGCCTTTGCCATCGCCACCGGCGATCAGCACCAGCTTGCCTTCGATATCGGCGCCAAGGCCTTCGATGGCAGCCAGGGCAGCACCGACGTTGGTGGCCTTGGAATCGTTGTAATAGCTGACGCCGTTGAGGTCGCGCACCCACTGGCAACGGTGCTCAAGCCCGGCGAATGTGCGCAGGCTTGCGAGCATGGCGTCGAACGGCAGGCCAACAGCGTGACCGAGTGCCAGCGCCGCCAGGGCATTGGACTGGTTATGCGCGCCACGAATTTTCAGCTCGCGCACCGGCATCAGGTTCTGGAATTCGAAGGCCAGGTATTTCTCGCCGTTCTCTTCGCGGATGCCGAAGGCTTTGAAGTCCGGTTTGCCGAGGCCGAAGGTCCAGCACGGCAGGCCCTCGCCCATCAACGGACGGCTCAGGGCGTCCTGGCGGTTGACCACCACTTGCCGGGCACCGCGGAAGATCCGGTGCTTGGCCAGGTGATAGGCCGGCAGGCCGCTGTAGCGGTCCATGTGGTCTTCACTCACATTCAACACGGTGGCGACTTCGGCCCCCAGGTCGTGAGTGGTTTCGAGCTGGAAGCTCGACAGTTCCATCACGTACAGCTCGACGTCGTCGCTGAGCAGGTCCAACGCCGGCGTGCCGAGGTTACCGCCCACGGCCACGCGCTTGCCGGCCGCAACCGCCATCTCGCCGACCAGGGTGGTCACGGTGCTTTTCGCGTTGGAACCACTGATGGCCACAATCGGCGCTTTCGCGTTGCGCGCGAACAGGTCGATATCGCCGGAGAGCTTCACGCCACGTGCGGCAGCGGCTTGCAAAGCCGGTGTCGCCAGGGCCAGGCCGGGGCTCACGTAGAGCTCATCGGCGCGGCACAGAAACTCGACATCCAACTCGCCACAACGCACTTCCACGTGCGGGTAGTCACGGCGCAGCGTGACCAGCTCCGGTGGATTTTCCCGCGTATCGGCGACGGCAAACGACGTGCCCCGGTTCGCCAGGAAGCGAACCAGGGACATGCCGCTCTTGCCGAGGCCGACAACGATGCGGAAGTGGTCTGAAGCGATCAGGGACACTCGTTTCTACCTCAGTTTCAGGGTGGCAAGGCCGACCAGTACCAGAATCACGGTGATGATCCAGAAACGGACAATCACGCGTGGCTCGGGCCAGCCCTTGAGTTCAAAGTGGTGGTGAATCGGCGCCATGCGGAACACGCGGCGCCCGGTCAATTTGAAGGAAGCCACCTGGATGACCACCGACAGGGTTTCCATCACGAACACACCGCCCATGATGAACAACACGATTTCCTGGCGAACGATCACCGCGATGGTGCCCAAGGCTGCGCCCAGCGCCAGTGCGCCGACGTCGCCCATGAAGACTTGTGCCGGGTAGGTGTTGAACCACAGGAAACCCAGGCCGGCGCCGATCAGCGCGCCGCAGAACACAATCAGTTCACCCGCGCCCGGTACGTACGGGATCAGCAGGTATTCAGCGAATTTCACGTTACCCGACAGGTAGCAGAAGATGCCGAGCGCGCCGCCGACCATCACCGTCGGCATGATCGCCAGGCCGTCGAGGCCGTCGGTCAGGTTGACCGCGTTGCTGGAGCCGACGATGACGAAGTAGGTCAGCACCACGAAGCCGATGCCCAGTGGAATGCTGGCGTCCTTGAGCATCGGAATGATCAGGGTGGTTTCAACTGCGCTTGGTGCAGTGGTGTAAAGGAAGATCGCGGCGGCAAGGCCGAATACCGACTGCCAGAAATACTTCCAGCGGCTTGGCAGCCCCTTGGAGTTTTTCTCGATCACTTTGCGGTAGTCATCGACCCAGCCGATGGCGCCGAACAACAAGGTCACCAACAGCACCACCCACACGTAGCGGTTATGCAGGTCGGCCCAGAGCAAGGTGCTGATGCCGATGGACGAGAGGATCAGCGCGCCGCCCATGGTCGGGGTGCCGGATTTGGACAGGTGCGACTGCGGGCCGTCATTGCGAACCGATTGACCAATTTGCAGGTTCTGCAGGGTGCGGATCATCCACGGCCCCAGGAACAGCGACAGAGACAGCGCGGTCAGCACACCCAGAATCCCGCGCAGGGTCAGGTACTGAAAGACCGCGAAGCCTTTGTGGAACTGTTGCAGATACTCAGCCAGCAGCAGCAGCATTAATGTTTCTCCGTACTTGAGCCACACAAGGCCGCGACGACGTTTTCCATCACCGCGCTGCGCGATCCCTTGATCAAAATGGTTGTGTGTTTGTCTTGTTCAGCCACGCCCAGCGCCTGGATCAGCTCGGCCTGGGTTGCGAAATGCCGCGCGCCGAGGCCGAAGGCGTCGACGGCGTGTGCCATGTTCGGGCCGACGGCATAGAGCGCGTCGACTTTCCCGCTGGCGTAGGCGCCGACTTCGCGGTGGCTTTGCTCTGCCCAGTCGCCCAATTCGCCGATATCACCCAGCACCAGAACCTTGCGCCCGGCAAAGCCCTTCAGCAGGTCAACAGCAGCATTAATGGAGGACGGGTTGGCGTTGTAGGTGTCGTCGATCACGCGCATGCCGTTAGTCGCCAGTTGCGCGACGGTGCGGCCCTTGACCGGCTGCACTGCGCCCAGGCCGGTAGCGATACCAAACAGCGACACACCCAGGGCATGCGCGGCGGCGGCGGCGGCCAAGGCGTTGGCAACGTTGTGGTTGCCGAGCAGATTCAATTGCACGTGCTCGTCGCCTTGCGGGGTGTGCAAGGTGAAGGACGGGCAGCCTCGGGCGTCAACGGTGATGTGGGAGGCGTGAAAATCAGCGGCGGCATTGGCCACGGCAAACGTCAGCACCTTGCGACCGGCGGCACGTACACGCCAGGTTTCGAAGGCCTTGTCGTCGAGGTTCAATACTGCGGTGCCGGATGCATCGAGGCCTTCAAGGATTTCGCCCTTGGCTTCGACGATTTTCTCTGGGCCACCGAACTCGCCAACGTGGGCGGTGCCGGCATTGTTGATGATCGCCACGTGAGGCTTGGTCAGCGCCACGGTGTAGGCGATTTCGCCGATGCGCGACGCGCCCAGCTCGATCACTGCCGCCGTGTGTTCCGGGGCCAGCTCGAGCAGGGTCAGCGGCGCGCCGAAATCATTGTTCAAGTTGCCACGGGTGGCGAGCACCGGCCCGCGCGTACGCAGGACACCGGCGAGCAGTTCCTTGACCGTGGTTTTGCCGCTGGAGCCGGTGATGGCTGCAACCGGTTTATCGAAGGCGGCGCGGTTCAATGCACCCAACTGGCCCAAGGCCAAACGGGTATCTGCAACCCGCAATTGCGGCAGGTTGGAATCGGTCACTTCACGCTGCACCAACGCACCCACGGCACCTTTGGCGGCGACGTCGTTCAGGTAGTCGTGACCATCAAAACGCGGGCCGGCCAAGGCGACAAACAATTGCCCAGACTTGATGTTACGGCTGTCGATACTGACGCCGTCGAAGCTGCAATCGCTCGACACTACGCGGGCCGACAGGGCCTGGGTCAGTTCGCTGAACGTCATCGCTTTAAGCATGGGCGACCTCCCAGGCGGTCAAGGCATGATCGGCCTCGACCAGATCGGAGAAGGCATGGCGCTCGCCGTTGATTTCCTGATAGTCCTCGTGGCCTTTGCCGGCCAGGACCACCACGTCGTCAGCACTGGCGCTGGCGATCAACTGGGCAATAGCGGCGCCGCGACCGGCCACGAAAGTTGCCTTGGACGCGTCTTTAAAGCCGACACGGATATCGTCGAAAATCTGGCTTGGGTCTTCGCTGCGCGGGTTGTCGTCGGTGACGAGCACGCCATCGGCGAGACGCTCGACGATCTCGGCCATCAACGGCCGTTTGCCGCGGTCACGATCGCCGCCGCAGCCGAACAGGCACAGCAACTTGCCCTTGGCGTGTGGGCGCAGGGCTTCGAGGACTTTTTCCAAAGCGTCCGGGGTGTGGGCGTAATCGACCACTACCAGCGGCTGCGAGCCACCGCCCAAACGCTGCATGCGACCGGCCGGGCCTTCGAGCTTGGGCAACACGCGCAGGATTTCATCCAGTGCGTAATCCAGGCCAAGCAATGCACCGATGGCAGCCAGCACGTTGCTCAGGTTGAAACGGCCGAGCAAGGTGCTGCGCAAGTGGTGCTCGCCCTGCGGCGTGACCAACGTGGCGAGCACGCCTTCGTCATTGAATTGGGCTTCGCGGCAATACAGGTACGCGCTGGAGTCTTCCAGGCTGTAGGTGATCAGGCGCGATTCGCTGTCCTCGGCTGCCAACTGGCGGCCAAAAGCGTCATCGAGATTCACCACACGGCATTTCAGGTCATTCCAGGCGAACAGCTTGGCCTTGGCGGCGGCGTACGCTTCCATGGTGCCGTGGTAGTCGAGGTGATCGCGGGACAGGTTGGTCATCACCGCCACATCGAAAGCCAGAGCGGTAACACGGCCCTGGTCCAGACCGTGTGAAGAGACTTCCATGGCAACCGCCTTGGCACCGGCCTTTTTCAGGTCGGCCAGGGTCGCTTGCACGGCAATCGGGTTTGGCGTGGTGTGCAGGCCGCTTTGCAGCGCGCCATAAAAGCCGGTACCGAGCGTGCCGACAATGCCGCAGTGCTGCCCCAGCAGGTCAAGCGCCTGGGCGACCAATTGGGTCACGCTGGTCTTGCCGTTGGTGCCGGTCACGCCGATCAGGTTCAGTTGACGGCTTGGGTCGCCATAAAAGCGCCCGGCGATGTCCGAGAGCTGCGCAGCCAGGCCTTTGACCGGAATCAACGGCACGTCGGTGATTGGCAGCACGGTGGCGCCTTCCACTTCGTACGCCACGGCTGCCGCGCCACGTTGCAGGGCATCGGCGATGTGCGCACGGCCATCGAACTTGCCGCCAGGCACGGCCAGGAACAGGTCACCGGCGCGTACGTTACGGCTGTCCAGGCTCAACTCGCGAATCAGCAGATCGCGTCCGGCGTGGGCAAAAATCTTGTTCAAGCTAAGAGACATCAGCCGCGCCCTCCATTGGCTTTGGCAGCAGCGGCCGGTGGTCCGGCGTTCGCTTGTTGAGTCGGCGGCAGGTTGTCCGGCGTAATGTTCATCAGGCGCAGGGTGCCGGACATCACTTTGCTGAACACCGGCGCCGATACCAGGCCACCGAAGTAGCCGGCCTTGCTTGGCTCATCGATCACAACAACGATGGCGTAACGCGGATCGCTCATCGGGCCGAAGCCGGCGAACAACGAGCGGTACGAGTTCTCGGCGTAGCCTTTGGTGCCGACCGACGTTTTACGTGCGGTACCGGACTTGCCTGCCACGTGATACGCCGGCACCTGGGCACGGAACACGCCGCGCGGTGCTTCGATCACTTGTTGCAGCATGCCTTGCATGGTCTTGGCGACGTTTTCCGGGATCACCTGGGTGGCTTTCGGGGCTTCGTCGACATGGATCAGGCTCAGTGGAACCATGCGGCCATTGTTGGCCAATACAGAGAAAGCGTGAGCCAGCTGGATCGCGGTCACCGACAGGCCGTAGCCATAGGAAAGCGTGGCCGTCTCGGCCTTTTTCCAGTCGCGATAGTTCGGCAGGTTGCCCACGCGCTCGCCTGGGAAGTCCAGCCCGGTGGGTTGGCCCAGGCCGATTTTCTGCGCCAGGTGATAGATGGTTTCGCCGCCGATATCGAAGGCGACTTTACTCATGCCGACGTTACTGGAGTTGATCAGAATACCTGTCAAATCCAGCACCGGACCTTCAGTGCGGGACACGTCACGAATGGTGTATTTGCCCAGCTGCAAGGTGCCTGGGTAAACCTCGACTTTGTCGCTCGGCTTCCAGCGCCCGGTTTCCAGGGCCGCACTCATGGAGATGGCTTTCATGGTCGAACCCGGCTCGAACACGTCGATCATTGCGCGGTTACGCATCATCGCCGGTTGCAGGTTGCGACGGTTGTTCGGGTTGTAGGTCGGCTGGTTGACCATGGCGAGGATCTCGCCGGTCTTCACGTCCATGATCACCAGGCTGCCGGCCTTGGCGCCGTTCTCGATGATCGCGTTACGCAGCTCGCGGTTGGCCAGGTATTGCAGGCGCAGGTCAATCGACAACGCCAAGGGCTTACCGGCCTTGGCGTTTTTGGTGACCTGGACATCCTTGATCAGTCTGCCGCGTCGATCCTTGATGACCTGCCGTTTGCCGGGAACCCCAGCCAGCCATTCGTCGTAGGCCAGTTCCACACCTTCACGGCCGTGGTCATCGATGTCGGTAAAGCCAACCATGTGCGCGGTGGTTTCACCGGCCGGGTAGAAACGACGAAACTCCTCGATGCCATAGACACCGGGGACTTTAAGGTCGAGCACCTGCTGGCCCTGTTCAGGGGTCAGCCCGCGAACCAGGTAGATGAATTCTTTATTGGCCTGGGCTTCCAGGCGCTCGGACAAGGCTTTTGGGTCCTGGCCCAGGGCGGCGGCCAGTTCCGGCCACTTGTCCTTGGCGACCTGCAATTCCTTGGCGTTGGCCCACAGCGTGGTTACCGGAGTACTGACGGCCAGAGGCTCGCCATTACGGTCGGTGATCAGACCGCGGTGCGCAGGAATCGGGATATGCCGCAGGCTCCGGGCGTCGCCCTGGCCGATCAGGAAGTCACGGTCAACCACTTGCAGGTCGATAATTCGCCAGGCAATCGCGCCCACCATCAACGCCAGCAAACCCAGCATCAGGCGGAAGCGCCAAGGGTAGAGTGCGCCTTCAAGTTTCATCATGGCGCCACCATCCGAACTTCGGCCGCGCCCGGAATGTGCATTTTCAACTGCTCGGTCGCCAGCACTTCGATGCGGCTATGGGCGGTCCAGGTGCTTTGCTCGAGGATCAACCGGCCCCACTCCGCCTGCGCTTTATCACGCACGCTCAATTCCCCGTACAGGGTATTGAGCAATTGACGGTTGTAGTGGGCGCTGTAGGACACCGCAATTGCGGACACCAGCACGCCGATAAACAGCAGCAACATAAAGAAGCTGCCGCCCGGAAGGGGCTTGGCGAAAAGCTTGCTCACCGCAACTTCTCCGCAACGCGCATGACGGCGCTACGGGAACGAGGGTTGGCCTTGAGTTCGGCTTCGGAAGCGAACTGCGCTTTGCCATGGATTTTGATTTTCGGCACAAAGGCTTCGAAACGCACCGGCAAGTTGCGCGGCAGGTTATCGGACTCGCCCTTGACCAGACGACGCATGAACAGTTTGACGATGCGGTCTTCTAGGGAGTGGAAGCTGATCACCACCAGGCGACCGCCCACTTCCAAGGCTTCCAGCGCGGCTTCGAGACCAGCTTCCAGATCGCCCAATTCGTTGTTGACGTGAATGCGCAGGCCCTGAAACGCACGGGTCGCCGGGTTCTTGCCCTTTTCCCAGGCAGGGTTGGCGACTTTGAGCACTTCGGCCAGGTCAGCGGTGCGTTCGAACGGCTTGATTTCACGGCGTTCGACCACAGCGCGGGCCATGCGCCCGGCGAAGCGTTCTTCACCGTATTCCTTGAACACGCGGGCAATTTCTTCCACCGGCGCGGTGGCGATGAACTGCGCGGCACTGACACCACGGGTGGGGTCCATGCGCATGTCGAGCGGGCCGTCGTTCATGAAACTGAAGCCGCGCTCCGGGTCATCGAGCTGCGGCGAAGACACGCCCAGATCGAGCAAAACCCCGGCCACCTTGCCTGCCATGCCGCGCTCGGCGACTTCGGCACCCAGCTCGGCAAAGCTACGCTGCACAACGACAAAGCGGCCGTCTTCGGCCGCTAGCGCTTGCCCGGTGGCAATCGCTTGAGGGTCTTTGTCGAACCCGAGGAGCTTACCGTTGGGCCCGAGCTGGCTGAGTATCAACCGACTGTGCCCGCCCCGGCCGAAAGTGCCATCCAGATAGCAGCCATCCGCGCGTACGGCGAGAGCCTCAACGGCTTCGTCAAGCAGTACGGTGATGTGGTTAAAGCCGCTATCAATAGTCACAGGATCAAATCACGCAGTTCATCAGGCATGGCGCCCGGTT
Organism: Pseudomonas sp. MF08831; assembly: GCF_059862645.1. Lineage (NCBI taxonomy): Bacteria > Pseudomonadati > Pseudomonadota > Gammaproteobacteria > Pseudomonadales > Pseudomonadaceae > Pseudomonas > Pseudomonas sp. MF08831. The sequence continues at coordinate 23,714 of NZ_JCBCUX010000026.1, forward strand.
GTTGAATAGCAGCCAGGTCAGCTGCAGAAACAGCATCCCAGGCATCTTCGTCCCACAATTGGAACTTGTTCAGTTGGCCGACCAGCATTGCGCGCTTGTCCAGCTTGGCGTACTCGCGCAGACGCGGAGGCACCAGGAAACGACCGCTGCCATCGAGTTCGAGGTCGACGGCGTTACCAATCAGCAAACGCTGCAGGCGGCGGTTTTCTTCACGCAATGAAGGCAGAGCGCGCAACTTGGTTTCGATCAACTCCCACTCATCGAGCGGGTAAACACACAAACAAGGGTCAACGGCATCAATCGTGATGATTAACTGGCCTGAACTTCGCGAAATGAGCTCGTCACGATACCGGCTCGGCATGGCGAGACGGCCTTTTGCATCGAGACTGATAGCGTTAGCTCCGCGAAACACAGATGCGCTTCTCCAAATTTTAGCGTTTTACGTTCAAAAAACCCACTTTGTGCCACTTTCCGCCACTTGCGCACACTATAGGAATGCGCCCACCACACCGTCAAGGCGCGGATTCAAGGAAAAGCCTTACAGAACGGAGATTTAGGAGTGTAAAAGGAGGAGAAACGCGAGTTCGGCGATGTTTTTGACTCAACAACCGCAAATAGCTCATGGAGCTATGGCTTAAAGTTAAAGTAATTTATTAAGAGTAAGATTTTTTTGGTATTACGAAGATGCATCTGCCAATGATTTGGCAGGGAGGGATTCTTGCGTTACTACCGGGTTTCTGCACGAGATTCGGACAGAAGGAAAAAAGGTGGAGAGTCGATCTGTAAGCCGGGTTCTGTCTTGAACAGTCATTCGTCTACGATGGCCATCACTGGACATCTTTAGCAACCTACCCGGTCCCAGCGCGGGCCACGCCTTGGGACCCTATTTGGTCTTGCTCCAAGTGGGGTTTACCTAGCCACGAACTGTTGCCAGTCGTGCGGTGCGCTCTTACCGCACCTTTTCACCCTTACCGGCACCGAAGTGCTTAGGCGGTTATTTTCTGTGGCACTTTCCGTAGGCTCACGCCTCCCAGGCATTACCTGGCACTTCGCCCTATGGAGCCCGGACTTTCCTCCCCCCCCTAATTTTCATAGAAGGCAGCGACTGTCCAATCGACTCTCCGCCGCGCAGGTTAACGGCACGGCGGGCTGAGGACAAGTATTAAAAGCGCAGCAATGCCATCACGTTCGGACGGAATGCCGGTTCGCCCCCGGAACTATTCGGCTTTCTGTTTATCCAGCGCGACCTGATACAGCACATTCTTGCGCACGCCGGTAATTTCAGCGGCTAGCGCTGCAGCACGCTTGAGGGGCATTTCCTTGAGCAGCAGATCGAGAATGCGCATGGCCTCGCTGCCCACAGCATCCTCATCCTCCGGCGCCGCCCAACCGGCCACCAGCACCACACACTCGCCACGCTGTTGATTGCTGTCGCCTTCGACGAAGGCACGCAACGCTTCCAACGGCAGGCCCTTGAGGGTTTCGAACGTCTTGGTCAGCTCACGCGCCAGCAGCGCAAGGCGCTCGCCGCCAAACACCAGTTCCATGTCTTGCAGGCATTCAAGGATGCGGTGCGGGGCTTCATAGAAGATCAACGTACGCGGTTCTTCCTTGAGTGCCTGAAGCCGCGCGCGGCGCCCAACGGTCTTGGCCGGCAGGAAGCCCTCAAAAATAAAACGATCCGACGGCAACCCGGCAGCCGATAATGCAGCAATCAGCGCGCACGCTCCCGGAACAGGCACTACATTGATACCAGCGGCTCGCGCCTGGCGGACCAAGTGGTAGCCGGGATCGGAAATCAGCGGCGTACCGGCATCGGAGATCAGCGCCACATCGTCGCCGGCCAGCAGGCGCGTGATAAAACGGCTGCCTTCTTCGCGTTCGTTATGTTCGTGGCAGGCGGCCAAGGGCGTGCTGATACCAAAATGCTGCATCAACCGCTGGGAATGCCGTGTGTCTTCCGCCGCGATCAATTTTACGTCGCGCAACACTTTCAGCGCCCGGGCACTGATGTCGTCCAGGTTGCCAATGGGCGTCGCCACGACAAAAAGCGAGCCTGCAGTGGAATTCAAAGGACCTGGAGCAGTCAAAACGCACACCTCGATGGTTGGGAAAAGTCGCATTGTAGCGCGTAGGCGCCTCGATAATATGCCCTCAAGGTCGGCCTTCGATGGCTGTTGGCAGCATTTGCACGACCTAAATCGACGGTTTCACGCCAGTAACATCGCGCCTGGGCCAGTGCTTGGGTACAATTCCACGCTAATTTGATCGGTATCAGGAACACTTACATGATCGCTTGCCTGCGGCTGCTCTCCGCCCTCTGCCTCGCTGCCTTATTGGCTGCCTGCGCCAGCTCGCCCTCGTCCAGCCTTGGCGACCTCCCCCGGACCCCGGATGCCAGTATCGAGCAACTGCTCGAACAGGCTACCTCCGCCAACACGCCAGAAAAGGCCGCGATGCTGCGCCTGAGTGCGGCTGACCTGGCCTACCACCAGAACAACCCTGGGCGTTCATCGCAGATTCTCGCGCAGGTGCCCCTGGATGTCCTGAAGCCGGCCGCGCAAGTGTTTGCCAGCACCCTGGCCGCCGAACTGGCCATGGCGCGCAATCAACCCAAGGCTGCATTGGCAGCCCTGAACCATCCCAGCCTGCAGAGCCTGAAGGAGCTGCCGACCGATCAGCAGATCCGCACCGGCACCGTGCATGCCCGCGCCTATGAGGCCGATGGGCAGACCCTGGCCGCCGCGCGTGAGCGTGTCGCCATGGCTGCGCTGCTGACGGGCGACGCTGCCAACAGCAACCACGAAGCCATCTGGGCGCTGATTGCCGCGCTGCCGGCTGACCAGTTGCAAGCCAGCGGTAACCCGACGCTTGATGGCTGGATCAGCCTGGCCAAAGCCGTCAAAGGCGCCGGCACCCTGGAGCAACAACAAGCCGCGATCGACACATGGCGCGCGCAGAACCCTGGGCACCCGGCCGCAGTGCAACTGCCGACGCCGCTGACCAAGCTCAAGGAACTGGCCAGCCAGCCGCTGAACAAGATCGCCCTGCTACTGCCGCAGGACGGTCCGCTGGCTGCGGTCGGCAAGGCGCTGCGCGAAGGCTTCATGGCGGCTCACTACCAGGCCGAACAAGCCGGGCAGAAACCGCCGGTCATCGAGTTCTATGACAGCTCGCGCCTGACCTCCCTCGACGAGTTCTATGCCAAGGCCCAGGCAGCCGGCGTACAACTGGTCGTCGGCCCGCTGGAAAAACCGCTGGTCAAACAACTCGCAGCTCGCCCGCAACTGCCGATCACGACGCTGGCGCTGAACTACAGTGAATTGAATGAAAACCCGCCACAGCTGTTCCAGTTCGGCCTGGCCGCTGAAGACGAAGCCCGCGAAGTCTCGCGCCGTGCCCGCGCCGACGGCTTGCACCGCGCCGCCGCCATGGTGCCGCGTGGCGAATGGGGTGAGCGTGTCTACAAAGCCTTCCGCCAGGATTGGGAAGCCAATGGCGGCACCGTCGTCGGCGTCGAGTACGTTGACCAGCCGGTCGCCCTCGCCCAGCAGATTGCCGACCTGTTCCAGCTGCGCAAAAGCGAAGGTCGCGCCAAGAGCCTGCAAAGCGCCGTTGGCACTGACGTAGCGGCGCAACCGTCGCGCCGCCAGGACATCGAGTTCATCTTCCTGGCTGTGACGCCGCAATTAGCTCAGCAGATCAAGCCGACCCTGAACTTCCAGTACGCCGGCGACGTGCCTGTGTATGCGACGTCCCATGTGTTCAGCGCCAGCGGCGACAAAAACCAGTACCTGGACATGACCAACGTCATGTTCTGCGAAACCCCTTGGCTGCTCAACACCACCGACCCGCTGCGCAACCAGGTTGCCGCGCAATGGCCACAAGCCAATGGCAGCCTGGGCCGCCTGTACGCGATGGGCGCCGACGCCTACCGCCTGGCACCGCGCCTGGGTCAACTCAAGGCGCTGCCGGATACGCGCGTCGACGGCCTCTCGGGCAGCCTGGGCATCAGCGCCAACCAGCGTGTCGACCGCCAGATGCCGTGGGCGAAATTCGTTGGTGGCGACATCCAGCGCCTGCCGGACACCTCGCGCTGATGCCCGAGCGGTCCAGCGCACAAAGCGGCAAGGATGCCGAACTTCAAGCCCTCCAATATCTGCAACAACAGGGTCTGCGCCTTCTGGCGCAGAACTGGTTGTGTAAACGCGGTGAGCTTGATCTGGTCATGCTTGACGGCGATACAGTAGTATTCGTCGAAGTCCGCTACAGAAAACACGCACAATGGGGTGGCGCGCTCGCCAGTATCGACGGGCGCAAGCGTCAGAAGCTGATACTCGCCGCGCAGTTTTTCCTGCAAAAAGAGCATCGCTGGGCTGACTCCCCCTGCCGTTTCGATGTGGTTGCCATAGAAAGCACACCGTCTGGCCCCGCTGATCTGAATTGGCTTAAAGATGCCTTCGACAGCTGATTCACCGGACATCTTCACCACACACTTTTGCTCTTTGCTTTGCGGGCTGCACATTCCTGTGCCAAACAGCCGCGCTACTTAAGGTCACACAGATGGACATGCAATCCCGAATTCGCCAGCTTTTCCAGGCCAGCATCGACACCAAGCAACAGGCGATGGACGTACTTGCACCGCACATCGAGCAAGCCAGTCAGGTCATGGTCAATGCCTTGCTCAACGAGGGCAAAATGCTATCGTGCGGCAACGGCGGTTCGGCCGGTGATGCCCAGCACTTTTCCTCCGAGCTGCTCAACCGCTTCGAGCGCGAGCGCCCGAGCCTGCCGGCCATTGCCTTGACCACCGACACGTCGACGATCACCTCGATCGCCAACGACTACAGCTACAACGAAATCTTCTCCAAACAGATTCGCGCCCTGGGCCAACCCGGCGACGTGCTGCTGGCGATCTCCACCAGCGGCAACTCGGCGAACATTATTCAAGCGATCCAGGCCGCACATGATCGCGAAATGATTGTCGTAGCATTGACCGGTCGTGACGGCGGCGGCATGGCCTCGCTGCTGTTGCCGGAGGACGTTGAAATCCGCGTACCGGCCAATGTCACTGCACGCATTCAAGAAGTCCACCTGCTGGCGATCCACTGCCTGTGCGATCTGATCGACAGCCAACTGTTCGGGAGTGAAGAATGACCGTTAACCGCCTCAGCCTTTTGGCCATTACGCTGTGCCTTGCCATCAGCGGCTGCAGCACGGCAATCACCGCGACACGTGACACACCGATTCAGGATGACCGGGGCACACGTACTTTCGGCAGCACAATCGACGACTCGCTCATCGAAACCAAGGTCAAGGTCAACGTCGCCAAGGCCGCTACAGACTTGGGCAATGGTGCCTCACGCATTGTGGTGACCAGCTTCAACGGCGTGGTACTGCTGGCCGGCCAGACGCCGCGTGCGGAGCTCAAGGCCCAGGCAGAACAAGCCGCCTCGTCGGTCCAGCGGGTCAAGAAGGTCCACAATGAACTGCAGGTCATGGACCCTATTACGCTGCTGGCCATCAGTAACGATGCGTTGCTGACCACCAAAATCAAGGCGCAGATGCTTACCGACAGCGCCGTGCCGGGCTCGCGCATCAAAGTCGTCACCGATAACGGCATCGTTTACCTGATGGGCCTGCTGACCCAGGCGGAAGCCACCCGCGCGTCCAACCTGGTTCAGGGTGTGTCCGGCGTACAGAAGATCGTAAAAGTGTTCGAATACATCGACTGATGTCATTCGCAGCCACAAAAAAGGGCGCCGTGCATTGACTGCACGGCGCCCTTTTTTGCGGCCCGCGTTTATTGGTACTGCTGGTACGGGTTGCCCTGGAACTGGTTGTTCTGCTGTGGCGCCTGTTGCTGTTGTTGCTGCTGACCTGGTTGGCCGTATTGCTGACCTGGGATCGGGCCGAGGTTGACCTCTACGCGACGGTTTTGCGCACGGCCATTCACGTCGGCGTTGCTGGCAATCGGATTATCCGGGCCGGCACCACGCGCACTCAGGTTGGTCGGGCTCACGCCCTGCGACGTCAGGTAGTTGGCCACGCTCTGTGCACGACGCTGGGACAGGTCCATGTTCAACTGGCGGCTGCCGGTACTGTCGGTGTAGCCGACAATCTGGATGGTGTTCTGGTTGAACTGCTTCAGCGAGTTCGCCAGGTTGTTCAGTGGCGTATAGAAGCTGCTGGCAATCGCGTCCGAGTTGGTGGCAAAGGTAATGTTACCCGGCATGATCAACTTGATCTGGTCGCCCTGGCGCTGCACTTCAACACCGGTGTTGGCCATGCTTTCACGCAGTTTCTTTTCCTGCTGGTCGGCGTAGTAGCCGTAACCGGCGGCGCCGATACCGGCGATAGCACCACCGATCAGTGCACCCTTGCCACGGTTGTTATGGTCGATGGCTGCACCGGCCAATGCGCCAGCCAGCGCACCCAGGCCGCCATACTTGGCGGTTTTGCTGATACCGCCTTGCGAACCATCATTTGCCTGCCCCTGGCTGCCGTCATAAGGATTGGGCGAGGCGCAGCCGGACAACAGGGCTACGGCGGTGGCAACAACAAGAAGACGACGTGGAGTAAACATGAAGGGAGCTCCTACTTTTGCATTCTGTGGTGCAAAGGACATTGGCAATGGACCTGTGCCGGGTTTTGAACGCGACAAACGGTAAAAATTCCGTGGCCATCGCCCCTGCTGTGACAAAGGCTGGCCAGCATCACCGCTAAGGAAACCGTAGCAGACCCAGGCTGAACGCAAGCTGCGACGACGATTCTTTGTATAGAACAGCCTCACACCCTTGGTTATTCCCTACGCCCGCACAAACGGATTCTCACGCATCTCATCGCCCAACCGGGTGTCCGGCCCGTGCCCGGTAACCACCGTCGCGCCCTCATCCAGGGTGTACAAACGCTGCTTGATCGAACGCACAATGGTCGCCTGGTCCCCGCCCCACAGGTCGGTCCGCCCTACGCCGCGCTTGAACAACGTGTCGCCGGCAATCAACAACTTGGCATCGGCAAACCAGAAGCTCATCGAACCTGGCGTATGCCCTGGCGTGTGCAAGGCCACGCCGCAACCACAGGCCAACGCCTCATCATCTTCCAACCAGCGATCCGGCGACGGCACCGGCGTATAAGGCACGCGAAACATCTGGCACTGCATTTCCAGGTTATCCCACAGGAATTTATCGTCCTTGTGCAGATGCAAAGTGGCGCCGGTTTTCTCTTTCAATTGGCCGGAAGCCAGGAAGTGATCGAGGTGCGCATGGGTATGGATGATGCTCACTACCTTGAGGCCCAACGCCTCCAGGCGAGCCAGGATCAGCTCGTGATTGCCGCCGGGGTCGACCACGATGGCTTTTTTGGTGATCGGGTCACCGATGATGGTGCAGTTGCACTGCAACGGGCCGACGGGGAAGGTTTCGCGAATCAGGGCTGGTAGCTGAGACATCAGAGCGAACTCGATCATTTGTAAGTCAGCGATTTTGGCACAAATGCGTTGCTGCCTACCCCAACAACCCCATCTCCTGCGCCCGCGCTACCGCCTGGGTTCGGCGCTCCACGCCCAGCTTGCTGTTGATATGGCTGGCGTGGGTTTTCACCGTGTGCAGGGAGATAAACAACTGGTTGCTGATCTCCTGGTTTGAGCAACCTTGGGCGATCAGTTGCAGCACTGCCAGCTCGCGGGTGCTGAGGGTTTCGTGCGTGGGCAGGGCCTCGGCGGCGGCAACCACCGGCAGCAGCGCCAACAGGCTTTGGTTCAACAACGCATGCGGGGTCTTGCCGAGTTGTTCGCGCATCCAGTCAGGGTAACGTTCCAACAGCCGCTGGAACGGTTGCAGTGCGCCACCAACGCCCGCCTCGAGCGCCTGGGCCACGATCGGCCGCGCCTTGGCTTCCTGGCCGCACTCCAGCAATACATGCGCCTGCTGGGTCAGGGCCATCAGGGCAATCATCTGGCGCCCGCTGTTATGCGCCTGCTGCGCCAGCTCTTCGAGGCGCTGCAGGGCCGCAGCCGGTTGATGGCGGATCGCATCGAGTGCGGCTTGCTGCAGCCCGATGTGTTGCGCCAGGTGCGGATGAAACTCCGGTGCGGCGGCGGCGTGCTCACCGTTATAGGTCTGCCCCAGACGGGTCAGCCAGGCGTCGGCGAGGTCGGTGCGGCCTTGGGCCAGCCATAATTCGCATTTGATCAGGGTGATCATCGCCAGGTAATAGATCGGCGGCACGTCCCAGATATGCATCAAGCGCTCGGCTTCGGCAAGTTCGGCGAAGGCCTTGGCGAAATCACCGCGCCGCCCTTCGAAATTGGCGATCACACAATGCCCGATGAGCACGCTGATATCGCGGCAGGCGCGCGCTTCGCTCAGGCCGGCACGCAAGCGAGCAAGGCCAGCGTCAGACTGATAACGCACCAGCAGCAGATAACCTTCGTACAGCGATAGCCGCGCGCGTACGGCGTACAGCCGTTGAGGCGCAAGGCCCTGCAGGCGTTGCAGCCCCTGGCGCACTTCGTCCAGAGAACGCAGAATTTCGCCGCGCGCCTGCAACACGCGCGCGCGGTCGTAATGGGCCAGGGCCTCGAACAGCGGGTTGCCGACGCGCTGCGCCAGCTCCAGGGATTCGCGATTCAGGCCACGCGCGCGCCACAGGTCGGCATCGACAATGGCCAGGTTGGACAGGGTCGACAGGCACATCAGGCGCTGGCCATAGCGTTTGTGCGGCAGGCTTTCCAACGCCTCGCTGCAATAACGCTGGGTCAATTCACGATCACCTCGCCCGCGGGCGATGATCCCGCTCAGCGCCAGCCATTGGGCCAGCATCGACTTTTGCGCAGTGGCCGACGGCGCCGGCAGGAAGCGACTGAGGTAGCCTGACAATTCTTCTGCCGCATCCAACTGGCACGCCAACCCCAGCGCCCAACTGTAGAGCACGATCAAGCGCGGCGTGCTGATCAGCAGGCTGTCGGGCAAGTCCATCTTCCAGCGCAGCAGCATGCCCACATTCTGCTCGGCCAGCAGTTGCTCCTCTGAGAGGTTCTGCACCAGGTTTGCCGCCACATCGAGGTGGCCGGCGCGCAATGCCTGCTCTACGGCTTCGTCGATAAAACCCTGGGCGTTGAACCAACGACAGGCCCGCAAGTGCAGGCTGGCAATCGGCAAGGTGGCATTGCTCACGCGGCGCGTGCGCAGCAAATCGGAAAACAAATGGTGGTAACGGTACCAGTGGCCCTGTTCGTCCAGCGGCACCAGAAACACCTGATGGGCCTGCAGATAGCGCAGGATTTCCGCGCTGTCGTGGGCCTCGCGCACGGCGTCGCACAGTTCGCTGCAGAAACGATCCTGAGGCGCCGTGTCGTACAGGAACGCCTGCACTTCAACCGGCAGGCAGTCGATGACCTCTTCGAGCAGGTAATCACGAATCAGCCCTTCGCCACCGTGCAAGCTGTGCGGCAACGCGCTTTCATTGCCCGCTTCGGCGATTGCCAGCAGCCAGAAACGCAGGCCGGCGACCCACCCTTCACTGCGCCGGATCAAGTTGTCCAGCGCCTCGCCGCGCAACGAACTGCTGTGCCGATCCAGCACGGCCAGCGATTCGTCGTGGGTCAGGCGCAGGTCCTGTTCGTGCAGCTCCAGCAGGTGCCGGGACAGCCGCAGGCGCGCCAGGTGCCAGTCGGGACGTTGGCGACTGGTGACCATGACCACCAGCCCATCGGGTAAATGATTGAGGAAAAACTGCAGGCAACGATCCAGCACCGGGCCCTGAGCCAGATGGTAGTCATCCAGCACCAGCAACAAGGGCGCGCGCGTGGACAAGTGCAACGTCAGCTCATCGAGCAGGCCGTCGAGCCATTCTTCAAAGGCAAAGGGTTGGTGACGCTGGCGCATCTTCAGCAGGCCCAGGGATTGGGCGCCGAGTTGCGGGAAATACTGTTGCAAACCGTCGAGCAGGCGCTCGAGGAAACGGCCCGGGTCGTTATCGCGTGGGCTCAGGCCCAGCCACAGGCTTTGCCAATGCGCCGGCAAACTCTGGCAGAACTCCACCGCCAGCGAACTCTTGCCGAACCCCGCCGGAGCGCTGACCAGTAGCAATCGCCCCTCCAGGCCAGCACTCAGCCGTTCGCACAGGCGCGGGCGTAGCACATAGCCGTCAGGCAGAGGTGGCCTGTAGAAGCGCGCTTCCAGGGTCGGAATTACTGCGCTTGCAGGCCCTTGGATTCGGGACAGATCAGTCATCGCCGGGCTCTTGTAGAAGGCTGTTGTCGGCATTGCAGATGTCCGCAGACTAGCGGTAAAAGCGGCAGGGTTGTAGATCTTTGCAACATTTACCTGAAAAAGAACTACGACAAAAAATGTGGGAGCTGCCTTGCGCAAGGCTGGCTTGTGTGGGAGCTGGCTTGCCTGCGATAGCATCAACTTGGTGTAACTGATACACCGAGGCGCCTGCATCGCGGGCAAGCCCGACTCCCACACAAGCCAGCCTTGCGCAAGCCAGCTCCCACATTGTCGAGTGAGTGTTGCTTAGCGCACGCCATCCTGGCGCAGGGCCGCCGGGGTGAAGTCGCTGGTGGTGGCGGTAAAGCCGAAGTCATACGCCTGCTTCTCTTCGTTCTTCATGCCCAGGGCCAGGTAACGGCCGGACTGCAGGTCGTAGAGGGTTTCGAGGGCATACCACGGCACTTGTTTGTCGTAGTAGTTCTCAGCGTGAGCTTCAGCCACGCGCCACAATTGGCCACGGCCATCGTAGTGGTCGATCACAGCGGCTTGCCAGGTGTCTTCGTCGATGAAGAAGTCACGCTTGGCGTAGATGTGGCGCTGGCCTTCCTTCAAGGTTGCGACCACGTGCCAGACGCGACGCAGCTCATAACGTGCCAGGTCCTGGTTGATGTGGCCGGCCTTGATGATGTCGACATACTTGAGCTTCGGATCGTCGATCTTGTAGCTGTTGGAGGCGATGTAGATTTCTTTCTTGCCTTCCAGTTTCCAGTCGTAGCGGTCCGGTGCGCCGTTGTACATGTCGAGGTTGTCGGAGGTACGCAGGCCATCGGCGGCGGTGCCCGGCCCGTCATAGGACACTTGCGGCGCCCGGCGAACACGGCGTTGGCCGGCGTTATAGACCCACGCCGAACGCGGCTCCTTCACCTGGTCGAGGGTTTCGTGCACCAACAGCACACCACCGGCCAGACGTGCCGGCGCGGTCACTTGCTGCTTGAAGTAGAACAGCACGTTGCCCGGGTTTTTCGGGTCGTAGTCCTTCATCTTGTCGCGGAACACAAACTGATCGCGAAAGTACACCAGGCTGAACGAGCCGTTGGTTTGCGGCGTGGCCTGGGTGACCAGACGCGTCACGCTGCCGCCGCGATAGCGGGTGATGTGGTTCCAGATCACTTCCACGCCGCTTTTGGGGATCGGAAACGGAACCGCGGTTTCGAAATTTTCCAGGCCGTTGCCGCCAGACACGAGGTTGGTATTGGTGGCGTTCTTCTTGATGGCAGCGAACACATCAGCCGGCACGGTGGCGCCGCGATGGGTCGGGTAGACCGGCATCTTGAAGGTGTCCGGGTAACGCTTGAACATCGCGTACTGCCCCGGCGCCAGCTTGTCTTTGTACTGCTCGACGTTCTGCGCGGTGATCGTGAATTGCGGCTGCTCGCTGGCATAGGGGTTGGCGAGGAAACCACGGGCATCCACGGCGCCGGCATTGGTGGGCAGCGGCGACCATTTGGGGATGGTGCCGGCCGCGTTACCGGCCATCTCTGCGCCCATCGGGGTCAGGGTCGTGCCCAGCTTGGCGGCTTCATCGGCCGAGACTGCCGCCATGACGCTACCCGCCATGATCGACAGCCCAAGCACACCCACGTGCAACAGACTTTTAGTTATTTTCATGTTCTGGCTCTTCCTGAAATGCATGCATCTGAAAAAGAAAGTCTTAGAAGTTCACGCCGGCGCTCAAGGCGATAAAGTCGCGATCATCCACCGTGGTGAACCGGCCACCAAAGAAGTTGGTGTAGTTCAGGCCGACGGTGTAGGTGTTCTGGTACTCGGCATCGACGCCCAGGCTGACGGCCTTGCGACCTTCTTCAAAGTTGCCGCCAGGGCCTGGCGAATAACCTTTGACGTCATGGGACCAGGCCACGTTGGGCTTGAGGTTCACACCGGCAAACACATCCGGGTATTCCCAGATCGCCCGGGCGCGATAACCCCAGGACGTCGCGGTGGTGTAGCCGTCGTTGTTGCAGTTGGTGTTCAGGCCGGATGCATTCGGCAGGCCCGCCCCCTGAGCGGTCGAATTGTTCAGCGCGTTGCAGAAACCACCCGGCAGCGTGCCAGGGCCGAACACCGGATCGCGGCCATAACGCGCAGTGTTTTTGCTTTCCAACCCGCCCACATGGGTCACGCCGATTTCGCCCACGGTGGTCAGGCGGGTCGCGCCCATCACCTGGTCAAAGAAGTGCGTGAAGGTGGTCTGGAACTGGGTCACTTCCTTGCGGTTGTAGCCGTGCAGATCCTGGCCCGGCGTGCCCTTGAGCACCGATGCATTTTCATAGCCCCGAATCGGCGTAACGCCCGCATACAGAATATCGGTGGTGCTCAGTTGTACCGGCGCGTTTGGCCGGTAGCTCAATTCACCACTCCAGGCGGTGCCGGTAGGCAGCGTGGTGGAGAAGCTCAGGCCATAGAGGCGGATATCTTCCGGGTACTCGACAAAGTACTGGGAACTGCCGGCCACGATCAACGGACGCAAAGCCGCCAGTTGCCCCAGTGGACGGGTGTAGGCCGAGTTGGGCGCACCTGTCGCGCTGAAGATCGGCGCACGGCTGTGGTAGTTCATGAAATACGCGCCGAACTCGGTGTCCAGCGGTTCAAAGTTGTAGTGCATGGCCACGCCGAACTGGCCGCTGTCACGCGCATCGCGGTCACCGCCACGTTTTACCAGCACGCCCTCATTGTTAACGTCCACACCCAGAGCATTCAATGTCGGCAAGGCCGCGCCAGGGATGGTGGAACGCTTGTTCAAGACCCGCAGGTTATTGCTGCAACCGTCGGCAATCACGTCTGGCTGGGAGAAGAACGTGCCGCAGTTATCCACAACGGTCTGGTCCCACTCCAACTGGTAGAACGCCTCTGCGGAGAGGTTGTCGGTGAGGGTCTGGGACACGTAGAACATGTTGACCGGAATCAAGCCTTCCTTGATCTCGGCGCCCGGACGGCGGAATGCAGACACGTCGATCGGGTTGATCGAGTTGATACCGCCACCAATGAACGTACTTTCGCCCCAGCTCACTACCTGCTTGCCGAAGCGCACGCTGCCTGGCTCATCGGCAACGGTGTAGTTGTGATAAATGAACGCATCGAGGATCTGCCCGCCAGAGGACTTGGCGCCCTCTTTGCGGTTGTTGTTGCTGACGTTCTTGAAGTCCAGGTCTTCGTTTTGCAGCGCGAAGTCATACCAGTATTTGCCACGCACAAAAATGCCGGTGTCGCCGTATTTCAATTCAAGGTCATGGATACCCTTGAAGATCTTCGAGAAGGAATCACCCTTGTTGAAGTTCAGGTGGCCGTCATCGGAGGTTTGCGAAAGCCCCTTGCCGCCGTTGTTGACGCCAATCAGGTCTTTATTGCGACCCGCAGTCGACCAGCTCGCCCCCACCGACAGGGAGGAGTCAAAACTACCTTCGATTTCACCGATGTTGAAACTGACGCCGAATGCGGGCCCGGCGAGCGTAGAAGCGAGACTGACGGCCAGGGGCAGTCTTGCCCGGCGCCAGAACTGGTTTACTGAGGTCATCGACGCTACTCCATGTGCATTATTGTTATGGCAGTGAGTTCTTTCTTCTGGATGCATGTACCGGCCGGAATACAACGATTCCAATGCCGAACGGCAACCGAGCCCCCATGGCCCGAAGCGCAACATCCTTGAAAAACTCTGAGATGGACTATAGCCAGCAGGGGGTACCGCTTGATCCCTCTAAAGTGTGATTTGCATCACCAACCCGTCTGCCACAGTCCTTTCGCCACGCCGACGAAGGCCGGCGCGGCAAGGATGGCTGAAAATTGGCAAATCACAAGTGAAGGCTTGAGATAGAGCATTGCCGCGCCCGATCGGGCGCGGCGAGAGGCATCAGAGGGTGGACAGGAACGTGCTGTTATTGGCCTGCCATTCAATGATGTCGATACGGATACGTTTTTTGTCGAGCTTGCCGACACTGGTCTTGGGAATTTCAGTAACAACGGCAATCTGACTTGGAATCGCCCACTTGCTCAAATGGCCCAGTTCGACAAAAGGCTTGAGGTGTTCCTTGAGCTCGCGAGCACCTATCACTTGGCCATCATGCACCACCAGCAACGCAAACGGGCGCTCGCCCCACTGCGGGTCGGCGATGCCCACCACCGCTACTTCGCGTACCGCCGGGTGACGGCTGACCAGATCTTCGAGGGCCAGGGAGGAGATCCACTCGCCGCCGGTCTTGATCACATCCTTGATGCGGTCGCGAATGTCGATCACGGCAAATGCGTCCAGCGTGGCCACGTCGCCGGTGTGCATCCAGCCGCCCTCCCACAGCTCGGCGCCCTTTCGCGGCTCGTTGTAATAGCCCTCGGTCAGCCACGGTGCGCGCAGCACCAGCTCACCCTGGGACTCGCCGTCAGCGGGCAGGAAGTTGCCTTCGCTGTCGACAATCGCCGCTTCCACCAACGGCCCGGGCACGCCGGCCTTGATGCGGTAGGTGGTGCGCTCGTCCTCGTTGCCGGCCATCAGTTCTTCGTTGAGGTGGGCACACGACACCAACGGCCCGGTCTCGGACATGCCGTACGCGGCAGTCAGTTGAATACCGCGCGCCTTGGCGGCTTCATACAGCGTGCGATTGAGTGCGCTGCCGCCGATGACGATTTTCCAGCCGCCAAAATCCACGCCTTGCGCCGCCTTGGCGTTGAGCACCATTTGCAGGATGGTCGGCACGCAGTGGGAGAAAGTGACCTTTTCCTTGCGCCACAACTCCACCAGGTATTCCGGGTCGTAGCGGCCCGGATAGACCTGCTTCAAACCGAGCATGGTTGCCACGTACGGCAGGCCCCAGGCGTGCACGTGGAACATCGGCGTGATCGGCATGTACACGTCGTTGGTGCCCAGCAGGCGCACGCTGTCGACGCTGCCCATGATCGTCGCAACGCCCATGGTGTGCAGCACCAGTTGGCGGTGGGTGAAGTACACGCCTTTGGGGTTGCCGGTGGTGCCGGTGGTGTAGAAGGTGGTGGCGACGGAGTTTTCGTCGAAGTCCTGAAAGTCGTACGTGGGGCTGGCGGCCGCCAGCAGGGTTTCGTACTCGCCGACCAGGTTGGGCAGCTCGGCGGTTTTTTCGTCGCCGTCGGTGAGCAGCAGCGTTTTGTCGACCGTGGTCAGGTGGCCGGCGATGGCCTGGTAAAGCCCCACGAACTCGCTGTTGACCAGCACGAAGCGGTCTTCGGCGTGGTTCATGGTGTAGAGAATCTGTTCGGGCGACAGGCGCACGTTGATGGTGTGGATTACCGCGCCGATCATCGGGATGGCGAACATGCATTCGAGGTAACGGTGACTGTCCCAGTCCATCACGGCGACGGTGTCACCGGCCTTGACCCCGGCCTCGGTCAGCACATTGGCCAGGCGCGCAACGCGCTCGATGAGGGTGGGGTAGGTGTAACGCAGTTTGTCGCGGTAGATGATTTCCCGGGTTTTTTCGTAGCGGGTCCCGGACATCAGCAGGCGTTTGATCAACAGTGGGTATTGGTAAGCGCCTTCGGCGGGTGGGATAACACGGGTCTGCAACATACGAATCCCTTATCTGACTGCACGGTGTTGGCTTGAAGACCTGCACTTTAGAGAGCTTATGTGTCAGCTAAATCAGCCAAAGGAATGATTTGCAGAGGCCGATGAATGCTAGCTTTGCGCCACCACTTAGGTGGTGTGTGAGTTCAGCGTGGGGGCCGGGATTGTTTGCGGCGAGGTGGTAGGGCTGGGACTTGGGGTGGTTGCAGGGCTGGGACCATATCCGTTATTTGGGTGATGGCGGGTATGGGTTCCGCCCTTACGGCGGGTCACTTTGGAAAAGCCCCAAAGTAACCAAAGGGCTCTTGCCCCACCACTCGGCACCTCGCTCACGCTTCGGTGTGCCCTCACTCCGGCTTGAATCCGTGGGCCGCCGTGACGGGCCATCCATGGCCCAACACGGCTAACCCGGCGTCCTGCCGGGTTACCCACGGATTCAAGCCTGCGTTCGGCCAGCGTGGTTTAACGGGGCGCCTAAGATCAAAGTCAAAAGCAGATCAAGATCAAGATCAAAAGCAGAGCACGGCGGCCTGGTAGCCGACCTGAGTGGTTAGATCAAAAGCGAAGGCGAGGCGGCCTGACAGCCGACCTGGTTCTTGAAGATGAACTCAATCAAATGTGGGAGCTGGCTTGCCTGCGATGGCATCGACTGGTTGTGCCTGACACCCCGAGTTGTCTGCATCGCAGGCAAGCCAGCTCCCACAGAAAGGCAAAAGCACTGCGGTGCTGGCAGCTGAACTCGGTCAACTTGTGGGAGCGGGCTTGCTCGCGAAGGCGGTGGGTCAGCTACACATGAGCTAACTGACACACCGCTTTCGCGAGCAAGCCCGCTCCCACATTTAGAACTCTGTGCATCAGATAGAAGTGTGTTGCTGTGCTGTTGCCCTGCTTTTGCTTCAACCACTCAGGTCGGCTTTCAGGCCGCCGTGCTCTGCTTTTGATCTGCTTTTGATCTTGATCTGACAGGCCCCGTCAACCACGCTGGCCGAACGCAGGCTTGAATCCGTGGGTAACCCGGCAGGACGCCGGGTTAGCCGCGTTGGGCCATGGATGGCCCGTCGCGGCGGCCCACGGATTCA
>NZ_JCBCUX010000027.1:0-24746 GCF_059862645.1 Pseudomonas sp. MF08831
ACAACAACGGTTCGACCGTCAACACGACGATCACCAACGCCACTGGCGGTAACTTCGAGAACCTGGCGACCAACCCAGCGCCAGCGACCACCACGATTACCGATTCGATCGACACCACCACCGTCACTCTGACGGCAGATCCATCGGTCGTTGAAGGCGGCAACATCACTTACACCGCCACGCTGACCAACCCAGCACAAACCGCTGTGACGGTTACCTTGAGCAACGGTCAGACGATCAATATCGAAGCGGGCAAGTCCAGCGGAACTGTAGTTTTCGAAACTCCGGCCAACGACGTTTACAACAATGGTTCGACTGTCAGCACCACTATTACCGGTGCAACTGGCGGTAACTTTGAGAACCTGGTTCCAGGTACTGCCCCAGCCGTCACCACGATCACTGATTCGATCGACACCACCACCGTCACTCTGACGGCAGATCCATCAGTCGTTGAAGGCGGCAACATTACTTACACCGCTACGCTGACTAACCCGGCGCAAACTGCGGTGACTGTGACGCTTTCGAATGGTCAGACCATCGTCATCGAAGCGGGTAAATCTGCGGGCTCGGTGGTTTTCGAAACCCCAGCCAACGACGTCTATAACAACGGTTCGACCGTCAACACGACGATCACCAACGCCACTGGCGGTAACTTCGAGAATCTGGCGACCAACCCTACGCCAGCGACCACCACCATCACCGACTCTATCGATACCACCACTGTCACTCTGACGGCGGATCCATCGGTCGTTGAAGGCGGCAACATCACTTACACCGCGACGTTGACCAATCCGGCGCAAACCGCCGTGACCGTCACGTTGAGCAACGGCCAGACGATCAACATCGAAGCTGGAAAATCCAGCGGAACTGTAGTTTTCGAAACTCCAGCCAACGACGTTTACAACAATGGTTCGACTGTCAGCACCACTATTACCGGTGCAACTGGCGGTAACTTTGAGAACCTGGTTCCAGGTACCGCCCCAGCCGTCACCACGATCACCGACTCGATCGACACCACCACTGTCACTCTGACGGCGGATCCATCGGTCGTTGAAGGCGGCAACATTACTTACACCGCTACGCTGACTAACCCGGCGCAAACTGCGGTGACTGTGACGCTTTCGAATGGCCAGACCATCGTTATCGAAGCGGGTAAATCTGCTGGCTCGGTGGTGTTTGAAACGCCGGCCAACGACGTCTACAACAACGGTTCGACCGTCAACACGACGATCACCAACGCTACCGGTGGCAACTTCGAGAACCTGGCAACCAACCCAGCGCCAGCCACCACCACGATCACCGACTCGATCGACACCACTACCGTCACCCTGACGGCGGATCCTTCGGTCGTTGAAGGCGGCAACATTACTTACACCGCTACGCTGACTAACCCGGCGCAAACCGCCGTGACGGTCACGCTGAGCAACGGCCAGACGATCAACATCGAAGCCGGCAAGTCCTCAGGCTCAGTGGTGTTCCACACCCCGGCCAACGACGTCTACAACAACGGTTCGACCGTCAATACGACGATCACCAACGCCACTGGCGGTAACTTCGAAAACCTCGCAACCAACCCAGCGCCAGCAACCACCACGATCACCGACTCGATCGACACCACTACCGTTACCCTGACGGCGGATCCATCGGTCGTTGAAGGCGGCAACATTACTTACACCGCTACGCTGACTAACCCGGCGCAAACTGCGGTGACTGTGACGCTTTCGAATGGCCAGACCATCGTTATCGAAGCGGGTAAATCTGCTGGCTCGGTGGTGTTTGAAACGCCGGCCAACGACGTCTACAACAACGGTTCGACCGTCAACACGACGATCACCAACGCTACCGGTGGCAACTTCGAGAACCTGGCAACCAACCCAGCGCCAGCCACCACCACGATCACCGACTCGATCGACACCACTACCGTCACCCTGACGGCGGATCCTTCGGTCGTTGAAGGCGGCAACATTACTTACACCGCTACGCTGACTAACCCGGCGCAAACCGCCGTGACGGTCACGCTGAGCAACGGCCAGACGATCAACATCGAAGCCGGCAAGTCCTCAGGCTCAGTGGTGTTCCACACCCCGGCCAACGACGTCTACAACAACGGTTCGACCGTCAATACGACGATCACCAACGCCACTGGCGGTAACTTCGAGAACCTGGCGACCAACCCTACGCCAGCGACCACTACGATTACCGACTCGATCGACACCACCACCGTTACCCTGACGGCGGATCCATCGGTCGTTGAAGGCGGCAATATCACTTACACCGCCACGCTGACAAATCCAGCGCAAACCGCGGTAACCGTAACGCTGAGCAACGGCCAGACGATCAACATCGAAGCCGGCAAGTCCTCAGGCTCAGTGGTGTTCCACACCCCGGCCAACGACGTCTATAACAACGGTTCGACCGTCAACACGACGATCACCAACGCCACTGGCGGTAACTTCGAAAACCTGGCAACCAACCCAGCGCCAGCGACCACTACGATTACCGACTCGATCGACACCACTACCGTCACCCTGACGGCAACCCCTTCAGTCGTTGAAGGCGGCAACATTATTTACACCGCCACGCTGACCAACCCGGCGCAAACCGCTGTGGCGGTCACGCTGAGCAACGGCCAGACGATCAACATCGAAGCCGGCAAGTCTTCGGGCACGGTCGTGTTCCAAACGCCGCCGAACGACGTTTACAACAACGCGTCGACTGTCAGCACGACGATCACCAAGGCAACCGGCGGTAATTTTGAGAACCTGGCGGCGAATCCGGCCGCTGCAGTGACGAGCATCACCGACTCGATCGACACCACCACCGTGACCCTGAGTGCGCCAAGTGCGGTCAACGAAGGCGGCACCATCACCTACACCGCCACCTTGAGCAACAAGGCTGGCAGCGACATGGTGATCACCCTGGATAACGGCTCGACGATCAAGATTGCCAAGGATTCCCTGGTGGGCCAGGTGACCGTCAATGCGCCAGGCGATGACGTGTTCATCGACAAGAGCACCCAGACCGTCAAGATCGCCGGCACTACCGGCGGCAATTTCGAAAACCTCAGCGTGACGCCGGGCGGCGCCACCACCGTGGTCAACGACACCATTGATACGGTGAGAATCCTCCTGACCGCCACCGGCAGCGTCGGCGAGAAAGGCAACATCGTCTACACCGCCACCCTGGTCGACAAAGACGGTCATGCCGTCAATAACGTCGGCAAGACTGTGGTGGTCGAGCTGGATAACGGCAAGACCATCAGCATTGCCGACGGCCAGAGTTCCAGCACGGCCACCGTTGTCGCGCCTAACGATGTGTACGCCGGCAACCAGACGGTGACTGCGGCCATCAAGGGCGTAACCGGTGGGGAGCAGTTCGAGAACCTGGTGCCGGTCAAGGATCCGGTGAGCACCACCGTATACGACACACCGGGCACCACCGACCTGACGACCGTCACCCTGACCGCGCCAAGTGCGGTCAACGAAGGCGGCACCATCACCTACACCGCCACCTTGAGCAACAAGGCCGGCAGCGACATGGTGGTCACCCTGGATAACGGCGCCACGATCAAGATCGCCAAGGATTCCCTGGTCGGTCAGGTGACCGTCAATGCGCCAGGCGATGACGTGTTCATCGACAAAAGCACCCAGACCGTGAAGATCACCGGCACTACCGGCGGTAATTTCGAGGGCGTCACCATCACCCCGGGCGGCGCAACCACCGTCGTCAACGACACCATCGATGACGTGACCGTGTCGCTCAAAGCCAACGGTTCGGTCAGCGAAGGCGGCCAGATCACTTACACCGCGTCCCTGGTCGACAAGAACGGCAATGCCGTAACCAACGTCGGCTCCGACCTGGTGGTGAAGTTGAATAACGGCTCGACCATTACCATCGGCAACGGCCAGTCCAGCAACACCGCGACCACCACTGCGCCTAACGATGCGTACGTGGGCGCCAACGACGTGACTGCCAAGATCACCGGCGTGGTCAGCGGCGGCGACAAGTACGAGCATCTGATCGTCGACGGCAGCACCGTGACCACCAAGGTGACGGATGTGATCAACAACACCACCATCAGCATTACCGGCGACGCGTCGGTGACTGAAGGCGGCACGGCGAACTACACCCTGACCCTGAGCAACCCGGCGCAAACCGATGTGACCGTGACGCTCAAGTACAGCGGCACCGCCACCGATGGCTCGGATTTCACTGGCGTGTACACCGTGAAGATCCCGGCTGGCGCCAGCAGCGTGCCGTTCACCATCGGCACGATCGACGACAAGATCACCGAGCCGACAGAAACGATCGTCATCACCATCGATAAAACCACCGGCGGCAACTTCGAAAACCTGGTGGTCGGCAATGGCAGCGTCAGCACCAACATCATCGACAACGACGCGCCGCCGGTCATCGACCTGGATGCCAACAACTCCAGCGGCGCCACCGGTGCCGACTACAAGACCTCGTTCACCGAAGGCGGCACGGGCGTGTCGATTGCTGACACTGACATCAAGATTACCGATCCGGACAGCACTCAACTGACCGGCGCCACGGTGGTCTTGACCAACACTCAGCAGGGCGATTCGCTGAACTACACAGGCGTTACCGGCATCACTGTGACCCCGACCACAGACCCTGCCACCGGCAAGATCACGCTGACCCTGACCGGTACGGCGTCGCTGGCTGACTACATGCAGCAGATCAAGAACATCACGTTCACCAACAACAGCCACGACCCGAGCACCACGCCGCGGACCATCACCGTGACCGTGACCGATGGCGGCAATTACTCCAACGTCGCTACCGCCACGGTCAACGTAGTGGCGGTCAACGATGCGCCAGTGGCAACCGGCAGCGCCGTGACCGGCACCGAAGACACGCCGCTGGCGCTGACCTGGGCCAACTTCGGCGTGACCGATGTGGACTCGCCACAAGCCAGCCTTGGCGTGAAGATCACCGACCTGCCGGTGGCCGGCAAGCTGCAATACCTGGCGGCAGATGGCGCCACCTGGACCAACGTGACCGCCGGCCAGACCTTCACCAAGGCGCAGATCGACGGCGGCCAGTTGCGCTTTATGCCCAACGCCAACGAGTCCGGCACCGACGGTTATGGCGGCACCGGTATTGGCAACAAGCAGGCCGATTACGCGCAGTTCAAGTTCCAGCCTACCGACGGCAAGGACCTGGGCACCAGCGCCACGGTGAAAGTCGATATCACACCGGTCGCCGACGCACCGACCCTGAATGTGGCTGACAACAACGTCAATTCGGTGGGCTTGCTCAAACAAAGCTGGAACAGCATCGCCGGCATCGGCACCAACGGTAACGGCGCGGCCCCGGCCGACCTGAAAAACGCCATTGATAACGCTGGCACGCCCAACAGCAGTGGGATTGTGACCAACGTCGAATCCACCGCCAACGTGGCGGCGGGTGCAGGCTCGAAGATCTCCGGCCTGATGTACATGGAAGCCGGCAAGTCCTACACCTTCAGCGGCACCGGCGATGACAGCCTGGTGATCAACGTCGGCGGCAAAGACGTGGCCAGCGCGCAATGGGGCACCAACAGTGGCAAGTTCAGCGGCTCGATCACCCCGACCGTCAGCGGCTACTACAGCATCGAGATTTACCACGCCAACCAGTCCGGCCCGGGCAGCTATGACGTCAACCTGTCGATCAACGGCGCAGCGGCCACAGACCTGAGCACCAGCGGCGCGGCGTTGTACACCGGCATCACTGACCTGACCAACGCCGGCGTGACCGTGTCCGACCTGCATGGCAGCAACGGTGACGGTTACTACGTGGGCTACAAGCTCAACGAAGGCCAGGAAAACGGCACCGTGAAGCTGTCCAAGGTCACCACCGCGCTGACCGATACCGACGGTTCGGAAACCCTGAGCGTGAAGATCAGTGGCGTACCGGCAGGCTCGGTGCTAACCGACGCGTCCGGGCACACCTTCACCGCGACCAAAACCGTGGGCGAAGTCAACGTCACCGGCTGGGACCTGAGCACCCTGACCATCAAGCCGCCGACCTACTACAGCGGCCAGTTCAACCTGACCGTCACCTCGACGTCCACCGAAAGCCTCGGCGGTTCGGCCATCACCACCGCGCAATTGCCGGTGACGGTGTACCCGGCCACCTACAGCGCGATCACGGGCACCTCGGGCAGTGACGCGATTACCGGCACCGATGGCAACGACATCGTCGTGGCCGATATCGGCGGCCTGAACGTGGTGCAGGGCAAGAACTACAACATCGCGTTTATGGTGGACAGTTCCGGCAGCATGAGCACCGCGTCGATCAACGCGGCAAAGGCTTCGTTGACCTCGGTGTTCAACTCGCTCAAAGACAGCCTGGGCGCCAACACGTCGGGGACTGTGAATATCTTCCTGGCGGATTTCGATACCCAGGTGAACAAGTCGGTCGCCATCAACCTCAACGATCCAAACGCCCTGACGTTGCTCAAGGCAGTGCTGGACTCGATGGCGTCGGGCGGCGGTACCAACTATGAAGACGTGTTCAAGACCACGGCCAACTTCTTCCAGAGCGGCCTGGCTACCGGCAACAGCGGTGCCACCAACTTGACCTACTTCATCACCGACGGCAAGCCGACCTATTACCAGAGCGGCGAGCAGACCAACCCGACGATTTACAACGTGAAACTCGACGACTTGGTGACCACGTCCAACTACACACTGGGCACGACGTTCAGCAAATACCTGGATAACACCCACTACTTCAGTGTCGACTCCTCGGGTGCGGCCCAGTTGCAAACCTGGAATGGCTCGCGCTGGGTGGTTAATAACCTGGGCACCCTGCACGCCCAAGGTGACGGCACCTACGAGCTGTCCAACCTGAGCGGTACCGGCAGCAGCACCGACTCGGCGACGCTGAGCAACGCCAAAAGCGCCTTTGCCTTGCTGGGCGGGTTGTCGCAAGTGGAAGCCATCGGCATCAACAGCGACGTCACCCTCAGCGACCTGAAGCCTTACGACAGCGATGGCAAGCCGCAAAGCAACATCGACCCGAAAGACCTGGCCAACGCAATTCTCGGCCACACCGAAGCAACGCTGCCGGGTAACGACACCATCAGCGGTGGCGACGGCAACGACATCATCTTCGGCGACCTGGTGAGCTTCAGCGGTATTACCGGTGAGGGTTACAACGCACTGCAGGCCTTTGTTGCACAGAAGACCGGCGTGGCGGTCACGGCAGTGACCACCTCGAACGTGCACCAGTACGTCACCGAGCATTACGCGGACTTCGATGTGTCCGGCGCCAAGGACGGCAACGACACGCTGCTGGGCGGCGCGGGTGATGACATCCTGTTCGGCCAGGGCGGCAATGACTACCTGGACGGCGGCAAAGGCAATGACATCTTGCTGGGCGGCACCGGTGACGACACCTTGATCGGTGGTCCGGGCAACGACATCCTGATCGGTGGTTCGGGTGCCGACACCTTCGTGTGGAAAGCGGGTGACCTGGGCAACGATGTGATCAAGGACTTTAAAGCCTCGGAAGGTGACCGGATCGATCTCAAGGATCTGTTGAAGGGTGAGACGGACAGCACCATCGACAACTACCTCAAGATCACCACGGTAGACGGCGTGTCGACCCTGCAAATCAGCAGTGAAGGCAAGCTCAACGCAGCGGGCGGCGTGGCCAATGCCGATGTGACGATCAAGCTGGAAGGCAACGATTGGTCCCACACCAGCATCAACTCGCTGATCAGTGGCGCCGACCCGACCATCAAGATCGATCACACCGCCTAAGACGCGATGAACCGGCCGCCCACTCGGGCGGCCGATTTATTTGGCTGATGCGTCGCTGGCCCTCACGGGCGGTTGCATCGCATACTCGCGCTCATAAACACACCATTGACCTATGCTGGTGAACGCGTGTGGCTCATTTTCGAGGGTTTCTTATGTTTTACGTGCAACGTGATGCACAGGGTGCACTGAGTCGCGTGGAGGCCGCCGCCTTTGCCGAATCAACTGAAACCCTGCCGGCCGATCACCATGAGATTCAGGCCTGGTACGCCAACGAAGTGGTGGAAACCAGCCTGGCGCAGCTCAAGCAAAGCGACCTGGAGATGATTCGGGTGCTGGACGACTTGATTCAGGTGCTGACGCGCAAGGGCGTGATCAGCGTGACAGACCTGCCACCGGCGGCGCAGGCCAAGCTGATGGACCGTACCCACGCGCGGGAAGCGTTGGGCGGGTTGAGCCACCTGATCAATGATGAAGAGACTGGTTTGATCTGATTTAGTTAGGCACACCGAATCTAAATCGGGGCAGGCTTTTGTGGGAGCTGGCTTGCCCGCGATGCAGGCACCTCGGTGTATCAGGCGGACCGAAGTGATGCTATCGCAGGCAAGCCAGCTCCCACACAAGCGAGTGCCCCGTTAGGTCTGGATTATTTCCAGGGCGCCGGTTCACCGAACAGCTGGCCCTGCACACCGAAAATCCCCATCTCGCGAATCACCTTCAGCTCACCCTCGGTTTCCACACGCTCGGCAATCAATGGCAAGTCGATGCTGTGGGCCGCACGCTGGATCGCCTCGATAAACAGGCGTTTGTCGCTTTCCTGATCGATGGCGCGGATGTAGCTGCCGTCGATTTTCAGGTACGCCAGGCCCAGCCGTGCAAGGTTGCCGATCATGCTGAAACGCCCACCAAAGCGCTGCAGGCTCAGAGAGAAGCCCAGCTCGCGCAGGCGCTGGGTCAACTGCTCCAGCAGCGCCTGCTCCGGCAATTGTTCTTCACCGATTTCCAGGGTCAGGCGCGGGCCCAGGTTGCTGTGCTGGCGCAGCAGCTCAAAAATCCGATTCAGCGCCTGAGCATCCTGCAAGGTCGCGGCAGACAGGTTCAGCGCCAGGCTATGGCTGTGGCCGGCCATTTGCTTGAGTACCTGCTCAAGCATCAAGCGGTCCAGGCGCGCCGTCCAGCCGAAGCGCTCGAGCCACGGCAGGAAACGTCCGGCAGGTATCGTGTGGCCGTCTTCATCCTGCAAGCGCGACAGCACTTTGTAGTGCAAGACCAGCTGCGGGTCCTGGCTGGCGACCACCGGTTGGAAGTACAGCTGGAAACGCTGCTGGGTCAGGGCCTGGTCGAGCAGTGTGTGCCACGCATGGTGATCGTCGCCGACGCTGGCGGCGGCGCTATGGTCGAGGCACACCCAGGTGGTGTCGCCCTGCCCTTCGGCCTGGGCCAGGGCTTGGTCAGCCAGGGTCAACAGGGCTTGAGGCGAATCGCCATGGTTAAACGGTGCCAGGCCGATATAGGCAACCGGCGTGACATCACTGGCGCCAGTGGCCTGCAGGCTGAGCAACGTGGTCTCAAGGTTCTGCGCCAGTTGCAGCGCTTCTTCACGCACCAGCCCCGGCGCCAGTACCGCAAACTCACCGCCGCGGATACGGGTGACGAGGTTGTGGGTTTCCGGGTACGGCTCGCACTCGCGCAGCAGCTGTTCGCCGACCGCTTGCAGCAATTGGTCGGTACGCTGGCCACCGAGGCGCTGGTTGAGACCGGCGAGGTCCTTGACCCGCAGCAGCAGCAGATAGCCGGAGCTGGTCTCTTCCGGGTGACTCACGCGGGCGTTGAGCTGCATTTCGAAATAACGCCGGTTGGCGAGGCCGGTGAGGTTGTCTTGATAGGACTCGATGCGCAGTTTTTCGCTGCGCTCGGCCTGCTCCTGGAACAGCGCCTTGAGCTTTTCCACCATCTGGTTCATGGCCTGCACCACGCGGCGCAGTTCCGGCGTGCGCGGCAGGTCGGGCAAGCTGAGGAACTCGCGGCGGGCAATGGCGTGGGACTGCTTGACCATGTAGTCCAATGGCTTCAACTGCCGGCGCAGCAATAACGCGCCAAGCACCGCACTGACCGCGCCGCACAGCAACAGCCAGCCGAGGCTGCCCAGGGCGCTCTGCCAGAGTTTGGCCAGGGCGAACATCGGGTGACTGACCACCTCCACGCGCGCCGCCTGCTCCCAGCCGCGATTGACCAGCGCATCGCCACCCGCCGGCTCCAGGCCGATCAATTTCACGAACCAGTTGGGCACACCGTTGTTGTCGGGAATGCCGCTGCGCTCGACGATGGTTTTATCCGTGGCCAGGTCCACCACGCGGATGCTCGCGTAATAGCCGCTGTCGAAGATTGAGCTGACCAGCAGTTCGACCATGGCCGGGTCGTCGATATTGGGCGTCAGCGACAACGCCAGTGCCGTCGCCGCATCCTGCGCGTGGGAGCGAAGCTGGTTGACGTATTGGGTGCGCGAGCTTTCCAGGCTGACCATGAAGCTGCCACTGAAGGCGACCACGAGGAACAGACAGATTGCGATCAATAGTTGTTTGAACAGAGACATCCGATCAGTTACTCCTAGTTGGCAGGCTCGGCCGGGAAGCCTTCGGCACGCATTTTTCTCAACACATCCTGCCAGCGCGACAAGCGTTTGGTATCACCGACTTTCGTGTTGCCCTTGGCGCCGGGCAGGTACAAACCCTCGGCGTTGAAGGAATACACGGGAATCAGGTCGGTACGGCGAGTGGCCGGCAGGATCTCGTCCATCAGGCTATCGAGCACCAGCGGGATGGCGTTGGGGGTCGAATAATAAGTCAGCACCATGTGCGCGCGATTCTGCCGCAAGGCCTTGACGTAGGTAATGCGCAATTTGTCGCTGGAAACGCCCAGGTGACGCAGGCTGAAATACTTGGCGATTGCGTAGTCTTCACAATCTCCGGCACCTTTCCACAGGGCTTCGATGGGCGTCTCCCAATAATCGACCACGTGCCACAGGTCGATGTCTTCCACGTACGTCATTTGTTTGTTGAAGAACAGATTGACGACCTTGAGCTGCTCCTGCTCGTCGACTTGCTTTTGGGTCGCCAGCAACCGCTGCCAGGCGTCAATTCGCTGCTGGCCCTCACCCAGCGGCCCGTACAAGGCGGTGGCTTTGCGGCTGATCTGAGAGAAATCCCAATCGGCATGCAGCCCGCCGAGCATCAAGCCAGCCAACAGAATCGCTGAAAATAGCCAGCTGAGGATTCGAGAGGGAATAAAACTTACCGCCAAGGCGTTCAGTCCGTGGAGAGAGACGGAATTTCAAAGGATGGTGAAGCCTCAACCCACAAAAAACAATGGCACAGTGCAATCATTCATGCGTGGGCGAAGTTCATGACCCGCCGCTGTGGGATGCACAAAGTACAGCTTGTAAGCCCTTACAAACGGAAACTTTGGCTGTTTGACAAGCGTGTGGGCCATCTTTAGTGTGCATTGGATCCAATTAAACACACTCCATTCAACAATAAGGAGGATAGCGTAACCGTGACGCAGAAGCCGAACCCTTTAAGCAGCATCAAAATCAGCGGGCCTATTCCCGCCCACCTTGCTCGCGCCGTTATTGAAGAAACCTTGCGCAATGCCATTCTCGACGGTCGACTGCCCTGTGGCACCGCGATGCGCCAGCAAGAGCTCGCCAGCCTGTTCGGTGTCAGCCGCATGCCCGTGCGCGAAGCTTTGCGCCAGCTGGAAGCCCAGTCTTTGCTGCATGTGGTGACTCACAAGGGCGCCGTGGTTGCACCGTTGATCGAAGACAATTCGGCTGAAACCTATGCCCTGCGCATGCTGCTGGAATCCGAAGCGCTGCGCCTGTCGATCCCGTTGCTCACCGACGCCGACATTGCCCAAGCCGACGCCTTGATCAAAGCGCTGGAGCAGGAGAAAGACTACGCCGAGATCGGCCGTCTCAATCGTCTGTTTCACATGGCGCTTTATAGCAAGGCACCCAACCAGCGTTTGCTCAAGTTGGTTGAACACGGCTTGAATGAGGAAGAACGCTTTCTGCGCTTCAACCTCGAAGCGATGGGGCTGGGCGAGACGTCCCAGGAAGATCACCGTGAACTGCTGAGCCTGGTGGCCCAGAAGAAAACCGACGAGAGCATCCTGACGTTGCGCAACCACCTGATGCGCGGCATGGAGGTCATCTCTACCTACCTCAGCGGTCTTGAAGCCGCCGCAACACCCGACACGCAGTAAGTTTTACCGCGCTCGTTGTGGATCCTTATACGGTGAAGGCCCCTTTCTGTGCGGAAGGGCCCCCACGGTATACATCGCATATTTGTTGGTGCCTGGCTAACTTAAAGAAACGTCCCACTTCGATTCAAGCAAGTTACTTACAACACACTGTATCTCGAAAAAATATCTAATACTTTCATCATCTCGCCCCACCGTTTAATCAGCTTACTATCGCGACCTAATGCAACAACCATTTTATTTTGCAGAGCAGCTTAGTCTCGTTCTCGCTGCGCGCGGGGCCTGGCTATGCGCCACGCCTGCACGTCCAATTGTAAATACCATCCTGTTTTCAGAGCAGCGCAATAACTTATAGGCATCAACCATGCATCAACACTTACTTGAACAAAAGAAACTGCAGCTGTGCCGCCATCCGTTATTTAAAGAAATAACTTCACTGACCAAGTTACAGCGTTTCATGCAACACCATGTATTTGCCGTTTGGGATTTTATGAGCCTGACCAAACGCTTGCAGCAGGACCTGAGCTGCACGCAGTTACCCTGGCTGCCGCCCCTCGACCCGCAAGCGACGCGCCTCATCAATGAAATCGTGCTCGGCGAAGAGTCCGATGAACATCCCGCACAGGGCCATTGCAGCCACTTCGACCTGTACCTGCAAGCGATGGCCGAAGTAGGCGCTGACACCCGCGTCGTCCGGCGCTTCATTGAGCTGCAGCGTCAGGGGACCGAAGCCAGCACAGCCTTGCATCAGGTCGATGCGCCGCCAGGCGTAGCCCGCTTTGTCGAAAGCACGTTGCAGATCGCCTTGAACGCGCCCACCCACGGCGTAGCGTCCGCCTTCCTGCATGGACGCGAGAGTGTCATTCCCTCCATGTTCGCGTGCATTCTGCGCGGCGATGTATTCAAGGGCCGCCAGGCGCCGACCTTCTGCTACTACTTGAACCGTCACATCGAACTGGACACGCAAGGGCACGGGCCCGCCGCAGAGGCGCTGCTCCAGCGCCTGATCGGTACAGACCCGACTCGCCAACGCCAGGCCGATGAGATAGCTCTGGGCGCGGTGCACAGCCGCCTCCGCTTCTGGGACGACGTGCGCGCCTCGCTGCAAGAGACGCGGCCATGAACGCCGCCGACTATCGCTCCTTCGCCGACGACTGGGAACGCCGTGCAACCCTGCGCACACGTCCGCGGCGCATGCTGGAAAACGACGACAGACTCATCTACCCCGCGAGCCGCCAGCCACTGGTGCTGAGCGCGACCTTCCTTGAGCATTGCTCGCAGTGGCGCGACTTCGTGCTGGTGCAAAGCTTCTACAAATTCCTCAATGACGTGGTGATCTTCGAAACCGAGATCGTCGACAAGACCGCTCGCAGCATTGCCAAGAATCGCTTCTCACTGTCCTTCCCCCTCGCCTGTCGCTACGACGCAATGACTGTCGTGGTCGATGAGGATTACCACGCGCTGGTCGCGCTGGATTTCCTGCAACAAACCGTGAACATGACGGGCCTGCAACCGCTCGACTTGCCCGGCCAAATCGAGCTGAGCCATGCCTTGCCCGCCGCGCAGGCATTGGCGCCGCCGCACCTGCGTGACGCCGTGGAGTTGATTGGCGTGGCCATCGCCGAGAACACCATCACCCATGACGTCGCGGCGTTTGCCAAGGATGACAGCGTCAAACCGTCCATACGCGGCTTGATGGCCGACCACTTGTTCGATGAAGGCCGCCATGCACAGTTCTGGACCCACCTGGTGCGTATCTACTGGCAGTCGGCAAACCCGGCCGACCGCGACAGCATCGCGGCCACCCTGCCGGCCTTCTTGACGCATTACCTGACCAACGACCTGCAGAAAGCTTTCGATCTGCAGTTGATCGAACACCTGGACGTCAGCGCCGACGTTCGCCGTGCGCTACAAGACGAAGTCGCAGCGCTGCACTTTCCCATCACCCGCCAGCACCCGCTGCTTGGCAATATCATGGGTTTTCTGCACCACAGCGGTGTGCTGAACACCCCGAGCGTCGCCCTGGCCCTGAGCACCTATTTACCCGAATCGGGGAGGCAGCCATGAGGCGCTTGAACATGGGATGGAGCGGCACCAGCAAAGCCTTGGAAGCGATCAGGCAAACGCTGGAGCAGTATGGGCACGTCACCGCGACGGAGAACCTCGACGTCATGATTGAAGACGGCAGCCAACCGCTGCGCGTGCCTGCCGATAATACCCAGCGGATCAGCCTGCGACTGGGTATTGGCCCGGTGTCTGAACATGGGCTTCCTGCGGTGCAATTGCGCTGCTATGACCAAACCCGCCGCGTACTGGCGATATGCGGCATCACCGAAGAACCCAGCGGCAACGGCGAGCGATTGCGCCGCCAAGCGACGAATGCCCTGGTGGAATGGGTAGCCTCGCTGGTCAGTCAATTCTCGCGAGACCCTACGTTTTTTTCGGCGACAACCGTCGCTAATGCCTGGCCTGAGCAAGGCCTTCATGGGCTTGAAGGGTTGGCGTTCCTGCATCGATTCAACCGTACTTCGCAGCCGGCACTGTTACAGGCTGCACAGGTGCCAATGATCGAGCGGTTACAGGCCAGTCTTCATTCCTTTGCTGAACGACCGGCGCTGAACATCGCGGGCAGCGTGCTGACCTACCGTCAATTACTGCATCGCGCCGTGTCGATCCAGCAAAGCCTGAGTCTCCTGCTGCAGCACGCGCAGACGCCAGCGGTGATCGGCGTGTGCCTGGAAAAATCCGTTGATCTGTATGCCAGCATTCTGGCGGTGCTGGGTTGCGGCGCGGTGTACCTGCCACTGGCACCCGATCATCCGCCGCAACGCCAGCGCGCCATGCTGCAAAGCAGCAACGCCAGGGTGTTGGTGGTAGAGGGTCAGCACCCTTTGCGCGACGATTTCGTTACCCTGAATCTCAGCACTGTCGACCCGACCTGTGCCGACATCACACGCCCGCTGATGCAGCATCGTCCCAGCAGCGAGGCACCCTGCGTGGCGCTTTTCACCTCAGGCACCACCGGCCAACCGAAAGGCGTGTTGCTCAGCCAACGCAACCTTGCACATTTCACCGCCTGGCTAGGCGCCTGTATGTCGTTGGACGAGCACAGCCGCGTGCTGCAGTTTTCGCCGCTGAGTTTTGACTCATCGCTGATCGACATCTTCCCCGCCCTGATAGCCGGCGCCGAGTTGGTCGTCCCGAGCGAGGGCCAACGGCACGATCCTCAGCAACTGGTCGAGCTGATTCGCCAACAGGGCATCAGCCACGCGTTTCTGCCGCCGGCGCTGCTGAGCATTCTGCCGCTGGATCAGCCCTTGGGTTTGACTCACTTGATGACCGGCGGTGATGCCTGCGAGCCGCTTGTGATCGAGTGCCTGGCGAGCAAATGCCACCTGCACAATTTCTACGGCCCTACCGAGACGACGGTACTGGTCACCCACCGAACCTTCCAGCCCGGTGACAGCACACGCAATCTTGGGCGCCCCATTGCCAACAGCCAGGTGCTGATCCTCGACGACGACCTGCACCCGGTGGATGAACAGGTGATGGGCGATCTGTATATCGTCGGCCCTGGCCTGGGCCTTGGGTATGTGAGCGCGCCGCAGGGGGTCGACAGCCCGTTTGTTGAGCTGACACAGCCGGACGGCCGATCAGTGAGGGCATACCGCAGTGGCGACCGGGCGAAATGGACGGCCGACGGTATCGAACTGGGCGGTCGGCGGGATGATCAGGTGAAGATCCGCGGCTTTCGGGTCGAGCCCCAGGAGATTGAGCAATGCCTGCGCAGCAGTCGGCTGTTTCGCCAAGTGGCTGTGCTGATTGATCCTGACCGCAGGATCCTGAGCTTTGCCGCCCAACCTGAACCAGGCGCCAGCATGGCAGGCCTCAAGCACCATGCGCGGCAATGGCTGGCGACCTACATGCAGCCCGAGGTGTGGACAGAATTACCCACTCTGCCACGCACTCACCACGGCAAGATCGACCGTCAGGCCTTGCTGGCGATACCGAAACACGCCACTCCCCGCAACGAGTGCAATGCCGCACAAACGCCTCTGCAAATGCGGCTGGTAGCGCTGTGGAGCGAGTTGTTGGCGGTGCCGGATGGCGACATTTCCATCGACGATGGGTTTTTCAACCTGGGCGGCCATTCCATTCTGCTGTCTACCCTGCTGCTGCGTCTGCGCAAAGCGTTTGGCCGTAGCCTTTCACTGAGCAGTTTCTTTGAAGCGCCGACAATTCGTACGCTCTGCGTGCTGATGGAAGACGGGGCACTGCCGCATGCACCGTCAGGCCAGGTGGAAAAGGATGCGTCGCAAACGCTGAATATAGAAACGCTGCATGAGGACCGCGCTGGCGATCCGCGCAAGGTGATTGTCACGGGCGCCAACAGTTTTGTCGGCGTGCACCTCGTCGAAGCCTTGTTGGCTGGCGGTGCCCAGGAGGTGGCATGCCTGGTGCGTGAACAGCCGGGGCAGTCGGCGATGACGCGGTTTACCCAGGCATTGCGCGAGTACCGGCTGCAACATCTGGACCTGAGCCGGGTGCAGGTATACGCCGCCGATATGGGCTTGCCCCGGCTGGGCTTGGCTAGCGATGTTTATGAGCACCTCGCCCGAAACCACGGGGTCTTGGTGCACAACGCCGCGCGGGTCAATCATGTGATGGATTACGCCTCACTGGCCCAGGACAACGTCGAACCGATACGTGAGTGCCTGCGCCTGTGTGAA
Source organism: Pseudomonas sp. MF08831 (assembly GCF_059862645.1). Lineage (NCBI taxonomy): Bacteria > Pseudomonadati > Pseudomonadota > Gammaproteobacteria > Pseudomonadales > Pseudomonadaceae > Pseudomonas > Pseudomonas sp. MF08831. The sequence continues at coordinate 16,763 of NZ_JCBCUX010000027.1, forward strand.
ACCCACTGCAAGAAAGTCTTCAATTTCATCTCGACCCTGTCGGCCTGCAGCAGTGTCGACGCCCAGGGAAACATCCTCGAAACGCCGGCTGCAACCACGTTGCCGCTCTACCTCAAGAATGGCTACAACCTCTCCAAGTGGGTCGCCGAACGCTTGCTGCGGCGTGCAGCCGAGCAAGGCGCATGGGTGAACATCTATCGCCCGGGAAACATCGCTTTCAATAGCCGCAACGGCGTCTGCAAGCCGCACAACAACCGCCTGATGATGATGCTCAAGGGTTCGTTGCAATTGGGCCTGGCGCCCCGCCTGCAGGTGAACTTCGACCTGATGCCGGTGGACTTCTTTGCCCGTTTTGTTGCGTTCCACTGCGGCCGCTTCGTTGCAAGCCGAAACGTATTCAACCTGCACAACCCACAGCCTTTGAGCTGGGATCACTACCTTGATGCATTCAGTCAGGCGGGCCACTGCTTCGAGCGGGTGAGCGTTGCGCAGTGGCAGACCGAGCTGCGAACGGTAGGCCCTGATAACGCGCTGTTTGGCGTGCTGGGCTTCTACCTGGATAACCTCGCAGAAGACATCAGCGACATCACGATGATTTGTCACGAGAACGCACGCCAGGGTGTGGAGGCGATGGGCGAGCAGTACCCGTACAAAGACCCGGCGCTGTTGCGCAGAGGCTGCGACCACCTCAAGGCCATCGGCTTTCTCTGACCGTTCAGGACATTTCCATGAATCTGCTGCAACCCGATACATTAATTCGCAACCCGAACGGCACACCGGTGGTGGCGTCTGTTGACGTCGCGTGCGAGGCCGCTGATCTGTGGCGAGTGGTGGGCAATTTTGCAGGCTTTGATGCCTTCGTTCCGGCTCTCTCGCACATCGAAATGACGGGCACAGGCATAGGCGCCTTGCGCACCAAACATTTCCACGATGGCCATTGCGTCGTAGAGCAACTCAACAGCCGCGACGACGACGCCATGTACATGACCTGGACCACACTCTACAACACCTTGGGCGTCGCCCGGCTGTGGGCTGCCATGCAGGTGGAAGCGCTTGGCACAGGATGTTCGCGGGCAACCTGGACGCTCATGGGTGAGCCGGTCGATACCACCCAGGCGGCGTTTGAACAGTTTGTGCAGACCTTCGCCGACACGGCCCTGGAGAATGTACGCCAGATGTTCAGCTGATCAGCAGGAGCGAGACGCCTCGCTCCTGCATGAGCCCGGTCAGATTTTGAAGCTGTCGACCAGTTGCTTCAGGCGGCTCGCTTGCTGAGACAGCGCATCGCAGTCCTTCAGCGTTTCGTTGAGGTTGGCCACACCCTGCTGATTCAGCAGGTTGATCTGGTTGATGTCGACATTGAGGGTTTCAACCACAGCGGTCTGCTCCTCGGTAGCCGCCGCGACCGACTGGTTCATGCCATCAATCTCGACGATTCGCTGCGTCACGCTGACCAGGCGCTCGCCGGCCTGGTTGGCCACTTCAACGCTCTCCTCGCTGGAGGTCTGACTGGCGTTCATGGTGGTCACGGCCTCACGCGAGCCCACTTGCAGCGACGTGATCATCTTATGAATCTCTTCGGCGGACTCCTGGGTACGGTGAGCGAGGTTACGCACTTCATCGGCAACCACGGCAAACCCACGCCCGGCTTCCCCGGCACGCGCGGCCTCGATCGCGGCATTGAGCGCCAACAAGTTGGTTTGCTGGGAGATGCCTTTGATCACATCAAGGATGTGGCCAATGTTGTCGGTGCTGGCGTTCAGGGTTTCGATCTGAGTGCAGGACAGGCTGATCTTCTGCGACAGTTCCGACATCGCCAGGATGGTTTTCTCCACCACCTTGCGCCCGTCGTCTGCTTGTTCACTGGCACCACTGGCGTGCTGCGAAGCATCAGCTGCGTTACGCGCGATTTCCTGGGTAGCGGCACCCAGCTCGTTGATCGCCGCGGCCACGCTGTTGGTGCGCGCGCTTTGCTCGTCCGAGCCGATGATCGAGGCGTTGGACGACGCCATCACGCGTTGGGACAGGTCATGCACTTGACGCGTTGCCGAAGACACCTCGGAAATAGAGGCGTGGATACGCTCGACGAACTGGTTGAAAGCGCTGCCCACCTCGCCAAACTCGTCCTTGCTGGTCACGTCCAGGCGGCGAGTCAAATCGCCCTCACCCTGGGCAATGTCCTGCATGGCCACACCCATGGTGGTCAGCGGGCGCAGCAGTACTTGGATCAACAGGCTCAACAACACGGCAATGGCGACGACGGCAATCAACATGGCGATCAATGCCGAAGTACGGAACTTGCCAAGTGGCGCGTAGGCTTTGTCTTTGTCGATCGACAGACCGATGTACCAATCTGCACCGGGTAAACCGCTGATTGGCGTGAACGAAAGAATGCGATCCTGGCCATTGAGAACAACGTCCTGGCTGACCTTTTCGATACGCAGGTTGGTACCTGGGTAGATGTCCTTGAGGTTTTTCATCACATGGTCCTGGTCAGGACTGACGATGACCTGGCCATCGGCGCTGACCAGGAACGCATGGCCGATCCCACCGAAGTCTACCGAGTTGATGATCTTCACCAGGGTTTGCAGGCTCAGGTCACCGCCGACCACACCCAACAGCTCACCGTTCTTTTTGACGGGCAGAGCAATGGTTACGATCTGCCCGCCGACTGCGGCCATGTAAGGCGGAGTCAGCATGGTTTTATCGGCAGCCACCGCCTGCTTGTACCAAGGGCGCTGACGCGGGTCGTAATCGTCAGGCATCTTCGCATCAGGACGCTGGGTGAACACCCCGTTGGTTTGCCCGACGTAGGTGAACTGGAAGTTCGAGGTGAACGCTGGCTGATCAACCAAGCCAGGAAGATCGGCCTGGCTGCCCTGATGGGCAACGTTTTGCGCCAGGCTTTCGAGTACCAGAATGCGGCCACTGAGCCAGTTCTGCACACTGCTGGCCGTGAGTTCGCCTGATTGCTGGATAGACGACTCCAGGTTTTGCTTGATAGTGCTGCGCTGCAGGTAGTCGTTGTAAAGCGTGAATAACGCGAACGCGAGAACCACGACGCCTGATGCGGCCAGCAGAATTTTATGACTGAACTTAAGATTCATTTCATCGACTTCTTTTGCCAAAGGGGGATGAGCGTGCCGAGTGGAACATTCCATGTAACGGGATAGGCGGACTCTGCGACCGCTCTATTTCGGTGCACGCATGGCTCGTCAGGCTTTCGGCCAGGCCAGGATAAATCTTAGAAATTTGTGAGAAGCATCCTGATTTTGAGTAGGAAACCGACCGACGGTAGATCGGTAGGCGTCGGCGTTGCAAAATTTTTCAGCCTCCCAGACAATGCGACTAATTATCATTTGTGACGTTTGGCCGAGCCTGTGTGAATGCCGACTACTGAGTACATCCCTTGTGAACGTGTTGTGCAGACGCTTTACAGCACCCATCACAGCTGGCTCAACCGGTGGCTGCGCAGCCGCCTGGGCAATGCGGCGGATGCAGCGGACCTGGTCAGGACACGTTCGTGCGCTTGCTGCAAAAAACCGAACGCCTGGAACTCAAAGCCCCTCGTGCCTTTCTGCGAACCATTGCCAGCGACCTGGTGATTGATCATTGGCGGCGTGAAGACATCCAGCGCGCCTACCTCGAGTCCATTGCCCATCTCCCTGAGGCGTTGGTCCCCAGCGTAGAAACGCGGATATTGGTGTTGGAACTGCTGGAGGAAATCGCCCGCCTGCTGGACGGATTGAAGCCGAAAGTACGTAAGGCGTTTCTACTGGCTCAGTGTGATGGGTTGGCGCACAAGCAGATCGCGCTGCAGATGGGGGTGTCGTTGCGAACAGTGGAACGGTATGTCGCGCAGGCGCTGTATCACTGTTACGTACTGCGTTATGGGGCGTGACTACGATGGATAATGCCGCGCGCTCCGGACCAGATCCTCAGGTGGTCAAGCAGGCCATCGCTTGGGCACTGCGCCTGCGTAATAACCGGGCCAACGTGCGCTTGCATGCACAATGTGTGCGCTGGCGCGAAGCGCATGACGACCATGAATTGGCCTGGCAGCGGGTACAGGCACTGCAGCAGGAATTGAGCAGCCAGATGGCCGCGATCCCCGGCGCGCGCGTCGCCTTGGAAAACGTTTCGCAAGGCGTGGGCCGGCGGCAGGCACTGAAGATGTTGTCTGGCGTCATGTTGGTGGGCTCCGCAGCCTGGTTAAGCCGCGACCTCACCGGCTGGCAGCGCTGGACGTCCGACCTTGCGACCGCCACCGGGGAACGGCGCAGCGTGCAATTGCAGGATGGCGCTCGTTTGCAACTCAACACCGACAGCGCCGTGGACCTGGATTTCAACGCGCAGCAGCGTCTGATCACGCTGGTTCGCGGGGAAATCCTGGTGACGTGCGGCGCGCCTTCTTCGGCGCCACTGCTGGTTCAAACTCGGCACGGCTTGTTCGAAGGTATCGACGGGCGCTTTGCCGTGCGCCAAGACAGCGATTGCACCCGCTTGAGTGTGGTCAGTGGCAACGTGGCCATTCACTCACCACACTCGGCAGACGGACTGTCGACTCAAGTCCACGCAGGAGAGAGCTACCTCGTACATCACACACATGCCACGCTGGCACCGCCGCTGGATATGGACATGGGCGCCTGGGTCGATGGGCTGATCGTGACACGGAACATGCGCCTGGCTGCCTTCCTGTCGGAGGTGGGGCGCTATCGACCTGGTTATCTGGGTTGTTCGGCAGAAGCCAGCGACTTGCGGTTGTCAGGGGTTTTCCGGCTGGAGGACACGGATAAATTGTTGGCGATCGTTGCACAGACGCTGCCTGTTGAAGTGCGCTACCGCACGCGTTGGTGGGTAAGCCTGGAACGTTCAGCCTGATCTTTTATGCTTTATATGAAATTTTTTTGGCGGTTTTTTTCCGTGAGACCGGCTTAGACAGTAAGCCCTTCAATCAGCCCTCACCGGCCTCCACGGATCTTGATCATGACAGCGCGTTTTCCCGGCAACTCACCGTGCTCTTCCTACCCCCTTTTGGCTAAATCCATCCGTGCGGTATTGCTGTCAACCGCGATGGGCATGGGCGCGGGTCCAATCGCCGGCATGGCTGCGCATGCAAACATCGAGCAGGTTAACCAGCGCTACGACCTGCCTGCCGGCGCCCTGGGCGAGGTGCTCAATCAATTCGCCCGTCAGGCAGGCATTACCCTCTCCAGCACGCCTGGGCAAACCCAAGGCCGGCAATCAGCCGGGCTGCATGGCGAGTATTCAGCCGAGCAGGGGTTAAATCATCTGCTCACCGGCTCTGGCTTGCAGGCGGTATCGCAAGAGGGTGTCAGCTTTGTGCTGGAGACCCAGACGCAGAGCAGCACCTTGACGCTGCCCACCACGGATATCAAAGGCTTCGCCCTGGGTAATGCCTTAGGCAGCATGGAAGGCTACAACGCGACGCATAGCCAAATCGCAACCAAGACCAGCGCCGCATTGCTGGAGACGTCGCAAACCGTTTCCGTGGTGACGCGCGAGCAGATGGACGACCAAGGCTCCCAAACCGTCGCACAAGCCCTGCGTTACACCCCTGGTGTACTGACCAACCCCTATGGCGCGACCCATCGTTATGACTACGTGGCAATGCGCGGTTTTAATGATGGTTCTGTGGACAACATCTACCTTGATGGTTTGAAGTCCATGGGGGATAGCGGCACCTATAGCACCATGCAGGTTGATCCGTATTTTCTCGAGCGCGTAGACATTCTGAAGGGGCCTTCCTCTGTCCTCTATGGACGTAGCTCGCCCGGCGGCCTGGTCGCGCTGACCAGCAAGAAGCCATTGCTGGAGCCCTACCATCAGGTTCAAGCAACGGCAGGCAGTCACGGTCAGCAGGGCATGGGTTTTGACTTCAGTGGACCCGTGGATGACGACAAGCGCATCGCCTATCGGCTTACCGGTTTAGCGGACAAGTCTGATACGCAGTTCGACCACGCCAAAGAAAAGCGCTTAGCCTTGGCGCCGACACTCAGCATCGACTTTACCGAAGACACCTCGCTGACACTCCAGGCGTACCTGCAGCATGATCCTGATGGCGGCTATCACGGCGGTATGCCGGCAGACGGCGCATTGCATCAGCGTAATGGCCAGCGCATCTCCAGCCACTTCTTCGAAGGTGAACCTGGAGTAGATGGCTACAAACGTGATCAGCAGTCGTTCGGTTATCAGTTCGAGCATCGATTCAACGACGTGTTTACTGCGCGACAGAACTTGCGCTATCTCGACTCCAAGGTGCAATTGGATCAGGTGTACGCCTATGGCTGGACCACACCGACCAGTAACGAGTTGAATCGCTATTATTCGGGAGGTGATGAGAAGCTGCATGCGTTCATCATCGACAACATGCTGCAGGCGGAGTTTTTTACCGGTACCACTCACCATACCGTGCTGATGGGGGCTGATTATCAGCGACGTAAAACGGTGGTGGACTGGACGAGCGGGTCACTGCAGCCAATCAACGCATTCAACCCGGTCTATGGCAACACTGCTATCAGCAATGCCAGCCTGACCAGCTATCTGCGTCGCCTTGAGCAAACTGGCGTTTATCTACAAGACCTGATCGAGATGGATAAATGGCGGTTCTCTCTAGGGCTGCGTCAGGACTGGGTAGAGACGTCCGACGAGAACCGTATCGCTGAAGCGGGGCGACCGCTGGGCACGGAAATTTCTGACAAACGTACCAAACTGACTGGGCGAGCCGGTGCGCTGTATCTGTTTGATAATGGCTTGGCACCCTATGTCAGCTATTCAGAGTCGTTCAACCCGAACTCCTATTCAGACAACGCCGGCAACCCGCTGGCACCCACCAATGGAACGCAGTGGGAAGCGGGCTTGAAGTATCAGCCGCCGGGGACGGATAACCTGTTTACAGCTTCCTGGTTTCGCATTGACCAGGAGAACCTGGCGACAAAGCTTCCTCAAGAAAACTTCTATCGCGCAGTAGGTGCGGTTCGCTCGCAGGGATTGGAGTTGGAAGCACATATGCAACTGACCGATAACCTGAAGATCTTGGGCAGCTATACCTTTACCGATATTAAATATTCAAAATCGATGGTCAGTACGCTGAGCTCAGCCGACAACTTGATTGAGAACAAAGGCAACTCCCCCACGCAGGCACCTCGCCATATGGCATCGGTGTGGGCGGACTACATGTTTGATAGCGGCGCCTTTGACGGCTTGCGACTTGGCGGCAGGGTTCGGTACGTCGGCTACAGCTGGGCAGACGCGGAGAACACAATGAAGGTACCCGCCTACACCTTATTCGACGCATCCTTAGGGTATGACTTGGGCAAGGTCGGACTCAAAGGCGTAGATGTACGGTTGAACGCGAACAACCTGACCAATGAGACCTATGTAGCGTCCTGTGCCAGCCTGAACTTCTGCTATTTGGGCGAAGAGCGTAATGTCAGTGCGACGGTAAGCTATCAATTCTGATCTGTTAGCGTTTCTGACAAGCCAGTGTCTTCTTTCAGGCACTGGCTTTTTTGTGGGCAGGGTGCAGGGGGATCTGATGTGGCCGGCTCGGGAGGATTTCTCTCAGTCGGCAACAGTCCTCCAAAACGACAAAACCCCTGTCTGCGTTAGCAGACAGGGGTTTCGGAATTTGATCTTGACGATGACCTACTCTCACATGGGGAAACCCCACACTACCATCGGCGATGCATCGTTTCACTGCTGAGTTCGGGATGGGATCAGGTGGTTCCAATGCTCTATGGTCGTCAAGAAATTCTGTGTACCAGTGCGTTGCGCTTGCAACGTGCCGGTGAAATTCGTGGACTTCTACATAAACAAAACCCCTGTTTGCGTTAACAAACAGGGGCTCTGGAATTTAATCTTGACGATGACCTACTCTCACATGGGGAAACCCCACACTACCATCGGCGATGCATCGTTTCACTGCTGAGTTCGGGATGGGATCAGGTGGTTCCAATGCTCT
>NZ_JCBCUX010000028.1:0-15003 GCF_059862645.1 Pseudomonas sp. MF08831
GGTAACCCGGCAGGACGCCGGGTTAGCCGCGTTGGGCCATGGATGGCCCGTCGCGGCGGCCCACGGATTCAAGCCGGAGTGAGGGCATGCCGAGCCTAGGCGAGGCACCGAGTGGTGGGGCAAAGACTTTTTGGTTACTTTTGGGGCGTTTGCCAAAAGTGACCCGCTGTAAGAGCGGAACCCTAAGCGGCCGTGACCGCAGCAACGGATATGCACCCAACCCAACCCACCCAACCTGGTCGGCCCAGAGGCCGCCACGCCTAAACCGCCCGCGACATATGCTCACTGATACGCGACCGCAGCCACCGCTCCGCCGGGTCATTATCATGCACCCCACTCCAAACCATCGACAACTCCGCCGCCTCAATCTCAAACGGCGGATCCTGCGCCCGTAACACCGTCCCCTCAGTCAACGCACAGGCCGCATAATCCGGCACCGTCGCAATAATCCGCGTGCCCGCCAACAACGCCCGCAACCCACTGAATTGCGGCACCGCCAACACCACCCGGCGCGCCCGGCCGATCCGCGCCAGGTCCAGGTCGATATTGCCGCTCAAATCCCCCGAAAACGAAACCATCGCATGCGGCCGCTCGCAGTAATCATCCAGGGTCAGCGGCGCTTCCCCGTCATCCCCACGCAGCACCTTGCATGGAATATCCCGTAGCTTCTTGCGCTTGGCATTCGCCGGCAATTCCGTGGTGTAACTCACCCCCACCGAAATCTCCCCGCTGGCCAACAACGCCGACATCAGCAGGTAGTTGGCCCGACGCACCACCACGATAATCCCAGGCGCCTCCTCACGCAGTTGACTGAGCAGCGGCGGAAACAACCCGAACTCCGCATCATCCGACAAACCAATACGAAACACCGCGCAGCTGGTGGAAGGGTCAAAATCCTTGGCACGGCTGACCGCGCCGGAAATGGTGTCCATGGCCGGTTGCAACTCCTTGAGTATCGCCAGCGCCCGTGGCGTGGGCTCCATGCCCCGCCCATTGCGCAGCAGCAACGGGTCGTCGAACAAATCCCGCAAGCGCCCAAGCGCCGCACTCACCGCCGGCTGGCCCATAAAGAGCTTCTCGGCAACCCGGGTCAGGTTCTTCTCGAACATCAATGCTTCGAAAATCACCAGCAGGTTCATGTCGACGCGGCGCAAGTCATTGCGGTTCATGGCGGCTTCCAAACGGTTTCCAGGCCGCCAGATAAGCAGATACCGCCATGCGGCGATTGCACGCCTGTGCTGTCTTTTCCGCGCCCTGACCTGGCGAAATTAACAACGATTAACTCGTCAGCCAGACGGTCCGGCGCCAAAAATGAAGCGGTCTACACTGGATCCATTCACCGGGAACGCTCCCATCGACTACGGATATTTGTCATGGCCCGACTTGAGTACTGTGCTCCGCGCTTCTCCGCGACCGGCGGCCTATGCCCCCGACGCGAGCGCATTGCCAAACAACTGATCCTTGCCAACCTCGGCGAAAGCCTGGCAATTGCCGACCTGGCGCAGGCTTGCGCGCTGTCGCGCAGCCACTTCTCCCGCGCCTTCAAGTGCACCACCGGGCTGTCGCCGCAGGAGTGGATTCGCCAACAGCGTATCCAGCGAGCCAAGGAACTGATCACCGGCTCTTCCTTGAGCCTCACGCAAATCAGCCTGGAATGCGGGTTTTGCGACCAGGCGCACTTCTGCCACATGTTCACGCGCAGCGAAGGCGTCAACCCGATGACCTGGCGAAACCACCACTTACGTCACAAGCCGCAAGTGATTGCGGCCTAGTGGTCTGTACGCACCTGGAATATGCTGGCCGAACCCTTTTTTCCGAGCATGGGCCACCATGAGTGACCTCAGCGACCAGGCCGTGCATTTCGGCCCCTACTGCATCCACCCGCGCCAACGCCTGGTGCTGGAGGCCGGTCGCCCGTTGCGCCTGGGACGGCGTGCGGTGGAGATTTTGCTGATCCTGCTGGAGCAGGCCGGCAATGTGGTGAGCAAGCAGGAATTGATCGCGCGGGTCTGGCCGAAAACGGTGGTGGAAGACGGCAACCTGCGGGTGCACATGGCGGCGTTGCGCAAGGCACTCGGCGATGGCCAGGCCGGGCAGCGCTACATCGTCACCGTGGCCCAGCGCGGCTACAGTTTTGTTGCGCCACTGAGCATCGAACCGATGACGATTCCTGCCGACGGCCTGCCCCACAGCCAGGGCCATAACCTGCCACTGCGGCGCACGCGCATGATCGGTCGCCAGGCGCTGATTGATGCATTGGTGCAGCAACTGCCGCAGCAACGCTTTATCACCCTGACCGGCGCAGGCGGCATCGGCAAGACCACCGTGGCGCTGCGCGTGGCCGAATTGCTGATCGGGCATTACCGCGACGGCATTCGCCTGCTGGACCTGGCACCGCTGAGCGCGCCGTCGATGATCCTGCCCAACCTCGCCGCGCTGCTCGACCTCACGCCCCAAGCGCATGCGCCGCTGCTGACCTTCGCCCGCAGCCTGCACGCGCGTCAGCTGTTGCTGGTGATCGACAATTGCGAACACCTGCTCGACGACATCGCCCTGATCAGCGAAACCCTGCTGCGCCACGCGCCCCACGTGCACATCCTGGCCACCAGCCGCGAAGCGCTGCGGGCCGAGGGCGAATACGTGCAGCGCCTCGAGCCGCTGGCCTGCCCGCCTGCCACCGGCAACCGTGCCCAGGCCCTCGGCTACCCGGCGTTGCAGTTGCTGATCGAACGCGCCATGTCCCATCAAGACCGTTTTGAACTCAGCGAAGCGCAACTGCCGCTGGCCATTGATATCTGCCAGCGCCTGGACGGCATTCCCCTGGCGATCGAGTTGGTGGCGGCGCAGATCCAGCGCTTCGGCCTGCCGGGGCTGCTGGTGCAGATGGAAGACAACTTTCGCCTGCTGGTGCGTGGCCGACGCAGCGCCCTGCCCCGTCAGCAAACTCTGCGCGCCACGCTGGACTGGAGTTTCGAGCTGCTGACGGCCTGCGAGCAGATTTGCCTGCGGCGCCTGGCCGTGTTTCGTGGCGGGTTCAGCCTGGCCAGCGCAGCGGCGGTGATCGCCGGGGAGCGGATCGCGCCAAACGAGGTGCTGGGCTCGATCACCCAGTTGGTGGCCAAGTCGCTGCTCAACGTCGAGGCTGGCGATGACGACGTGGTCTATCGCTTGCTCGACATCACCCGCACCTACGCGCTGGAAAAACTCAGCGTGGCCGCGGAGCTTGAGGCCACCCGCGAGCGCCACGCGGCACGCTGCCTGGCGCTGATGGAACAGGCCCGGGAGGACTGGGAACTGATCGCGACCCAGGCGTGGATCAGCCGCTATGCCCCGCTGCGCGAAGACATCCGCGCCGCCCTCGATTGGTGCCTGGGCGAGATGGGGGCGCACCTGCTGGGTATTCGCCTCACGGTCAGTGCGATGCCGTTGTGGCAGGAACTGTCGCTGCTGCACGAGCACGGGCTGTACGTGGGCAAGGCCCTGGCGCGGCTGGCGCAGTCAACCGCGCCGAGCCAACGCCTGCAGATGGAATTGCAGCTGGCGCTGGGCAGTTTCTCCTACCACGCCCAGGGCAGCACGCCACAGACCATTCAAGCCTTTGCCGGCGCGCTGCGCCTGGCACAAGCGAGCAACGACCTCACCGGCCAGCTACGGGCGGTGTCGGGCCATATGGCGGTGAATTTGTGCAGCGGCAACTACCGTGAGGCGTTGGCACAGAGCCTGCACTTCGATCAGCTCGGTCCACAATCCGAGCCATTGCTGGACCTCAGCGCCCAGCGCCTGCGGGTGTTGGCGCAGCACTTTGCCGGCAACCAGGCACTGGCGCTGCACAACGCCGAACAAGTGATCCAGCGCATGGCCCACAGCGGCCATCTCAATCGGTTCACCCATGGCTTTGGCGTGCAGTACGACCAGAGTGTGGCGTCGTTGACAATGCTTGCGCGCACCCTGTGGCTACGGGGTTTTGCAGAGCGTGCCTGGCGCACCGCCAACCAGGCGCTGGAGCTGGCGCTGCAGATCAACCACGGCACCTCGATCTGCTACACGCTGGCCCTGGCCGGCGTGGTGATCGCCCGCTACAACGGCGATACCGCCGCGGCACGCTCGTTGCTCGACCTGTTGCTGCAACAGGCACAAAAACACTCGGTGCAGCTGTTTCATACCTGGGCGCAGCACTACGCGGGCACGGCGCCGCAGGCGGGTTTGCAAGGGCTGGGCCTGGTCCGGGACACGCTGGTGACGTTCAACGCCATCGACGTAGATGATGAAGTGTTTGAACGCGCCAGAAGTGGCGCGGCCGGTTGGTGCAGCGCCGAGATTCTGCGCGTGCGAGCCGAGTCGTTACCCGACCTTCACGCGCGCGAAACGCTGCTGCTGGAGGCGCTGGCCCTGGCGCATCAGCAAGGCGCGCTGGCCTGGGAGTTACGCAGCGCAACGTCGCTGGCAAGCCTATGGCAGAGCCAAGGACGGCGGCAGGCGGCGCGCGACCTGTTGAACGCCCTCTACACGCAATTCAACGAAGGCTTTGCCACCCACGACCTAGTCTGTGTACGCCGCCTGCTCGACGAGTTGCAGGACAAACGGCCGGCCTGAACTGCAGCCCAGGTAATGCCCATACCCCTTTTGCAACTGCGCGACTTGCGCCGGGTCGCGCAGTAGCGCCAGGGCGTAGCTGCGCACGCTGTTGAGCAGCCGGTAACGCGCAGGGCCGGGGCCCGGTTCCACCGCCAGCATCGAGGTGGCCGCCAGACGCGACAGCAGGTAGGACAGGTCGGCGTGTTCCAGCTCGGTGCCTGCCACCAGCTCGCTCAAGCGCGGCAAAGTCACGGCCATTTTGAACAGCGCCAACTGCAGGAACAGCCAACGCTGCGGCAGGCTCAGGCGCTGATACGACCAGTCCAGAGCCGCGATCAGGGATTGGTGCCGTTCCACCGCCGTGCGCCTGCCGCGCGTCAACACCTGCAAGCCTTGTTGCAACTGCTCGTGCACACCCCGTATGCCCAGGGCATCGACCTGGGCCGCCGCCAGTTCCAGGGCCAGGGGAATACCGTCGAGCCGCCGGCAGATGTCGCGCAGTGGCGCCAAATCCTGGGCACGCAGCACAAAGCCCTGCTGACCGGCACGCAACCGTGCGACAAATAACTGAACCGCCGCAGCGGCCATCGCCTGTTCGACACCGCGCCAGGCCGAGGGCATCGGCAGCGCCAGCCTGGGCACGTGTTGCACCCATTCGCCGGGCACCTGCAAGGCTTCACGACTGGTCAACACCACCGTCACCTGCGGCGCGTGTGCCTGCAACGTGCGCACCAGGTGGCGGCAGGCGCCGAGCAACACATCGGCGCCGTCGAGTACCAGTAACAGCTGGCGCAGCGCCAACTGCTCGGCCAGTGCGTTGGCGCTGCCACAGGGTTGCAGGTTCAGCGTTGCGGCCAGATGAGGCAGCATGTGGGTCGGCCCCTGCACCGCTGCCAGATCCACCCAGCACACGCCGTCGCGATAACGCGGCAACACGCGTTCAGCCAGGGCCAGGGCCACGGTGCTCTTGCCCACGCCGGCGCAGCCGGTGAGCATGATCAGGCGTTGGCTGTACAAGCGCCGCACCAATGTGCCCAACAGCTCATCACGGCCCAGCACCGGGCTGAGTCGCACGGCCAGATTGTGCCAGGGCAGCGCCGATGCGACGCTGGACGGCGCAACACAGCAGTAGCCACGCAAGGGTTCATTGAGGATATAGCGCTGCCCGTCCAGCGCACGGCGCAGGGCCGCGATGTGCACGCGCAGGTTGTTCTCTTCCACCACGCTGCGCGGCCAGACCCGCGCAATCAGCGTGTCTTTGCGCACAAATTGCCCAGGCGTCTCCAGCAGTACCGCGAGGATATCCAGCGCACGCCCACCCAGCGGCACCGGCAGGCCTGCCTTGCTGACCAGGCGCTGTTGGCGGTGAAAGGTGTAGGGGCCAAAGCTGACTGCGTGTGGGTTGTGCATGCGGGTCAAAGCGCTGGAACACCCGGCCTTGGGCGTTTGCGCATCCTTTTCCATGGGCCTGTGGCTATCTTGCCAGCTCGCCATGACAGGACAATGCTGGCACGGGGAGCGCCACGGCCAATCAGGTGCGCGAAACAGACATCCTGTCGTTAACTGAACTGTTGTCGGTATTGCGTAGGGTTCAGGCCGAGCTTTTCACTGAACAGAAAACGCATATGCCGCACGCTGCCAAACCCTGCGCGAAACGCCACGGTCTTGAGTGGCAGGTCGGTAGTTTCCAGCAACTGCCGGGCGCGGTCGATGCGCGCGCCTTGCAGGAACGCCATGGGCGTCATCTGCACCTCCTTGGCAAACAGCCGCGTGAAGTGCCGCGCGCTCATGCCCGCCAACGCGGCCATTGAGTCGATGGTAAAGGGCTGGTCCAACTGCGCCAGCACCTGGTTCTGCACACGGGTGATCGCCGTTTCCAACGGCGCCACAGCCGCCGTCATCGGGCTGAACTGGGCCTGGCCGCCCTGGCGTTTCATCACCACCAGCAACACCTTGGCCACGTCCACCGCCACTTGTTTGCCATGGTCCTGGGCGACGACCGACAGCGCCAGGTCGATACCGGCGGTCACCCCGCCGGAGGTGATCAAGCGGCCATCCTGCAAATAGATACGATCGGTCTCGACGATAGCCTTGGGGAAGCCCTTGATCAGGCGTTCGGTGTAATGCCAGTGGGTGGTCACGCGGTGGCCGTCGAGCAGTCCGGCATGCCCCAGCACAAAGGCACCGGTGCAGATCGAGCCAAAGCGTCGCGCCCTGGGTGCGGCGGCCTTGAGCCAGGGCAACAGCGCAGGATGGCACTCGTTATAGGCACCGGGGCCGCCCGGCACCAGCAACAGGTCATAGGCGTCGTGAGCCTGCGCCAATAACAGGTCGGGTTGCACCTGCACACCATTGGAGGCGCGCAGCAGCCCAGGTTCGGTGCCAATGGTCAGGATCTGATAGTGAGCGTTCGCCGGCAGGTAGCGATTGGCGATGGAAAACACTTCGAGTGGACCGGCCATATCGAGCAGCAAAAAGTCCGGAAACAGCGCCATGGCCACGGTTTTCATGCAGAGAAAGTCCATCGAGAAGGAAGTCGAGGCGACATTATGGCATGCCTTTTACTGTCAACTTGATAGAGACAGTTATTCAGGTTTCAGCTTCTTAATGAATCCCACGCTAACCATTAACCTTCTTCTCAACGCAAGAGCCCTGCATGACGCAGCCCGCTCTCACTTGAGGACAAGACCATGCTGACCCTTCGCAAAGCTTCGGACCGCGGCGCCGCCAATCACGGTTGGTTGAAGTCGTTTCACACCTTCTCGTTCGCCAACTACTGGAACCCGGCCGAGCAGGGTTTTTCTGACCTGCTGGTAATCAACGATGACCGCGTCGCCGCCGGCAAAGGCTTCGGCCAGCACCCGCACCGCGACATGGAGATTTTCTCCTACGTGCTCGAAGGCGCCCTGGAACACAAGGACACCCTGGGCACCGGCTCGGTGATTCGCCCTGGCGATGTGCAGTTGATGAGCGCCGGCAGCGGCGTGGCGCACAGTGAGTTCAACCATAGCCAACGCCAGGGCGTGCACTTCCTGCAGATCTGGATCGTGCCGAATGTGGTCGGCGCCGAGCCGCGCTATCAACAGGAACACTTCAGCGAGGCGCAGAAACGTGGGCGCTTGCAATTGATCATCTCGCCGGAAGGTGCCGAGGGTTCGCTGAATGTGCGCCAGGATGCGCGGGTGTATGCCGGGCTGTTCGACGGCGACGAAGCCGCGACGCTGGACGTGCCGCCGGATCGCCATGTGTACATCCATGTGGCCCGCGGCAGCGTTGAAGTCAACGGCCAGCGCTTGCAGGAAGGCGACGGTGCCCGCGTGCGGGATGAACGGCAGATCAACCTGAGCCACGGCGAGGATGCCGAGGTGCTGGTGTTCGACCTGCGCCCTCAGGAACGGCCGCAGATGCCTTGACCGTCACCGCGATGACCCGCCCCAAAACGGGTCATCGCTGGCATCGATAGTCACCATCAGCTCAATGAAGTTCTCTTAAAAAAACCAACGCGTAACATCAAACCCATGCCAAACGGCACCCAACTAGAACACTCGGAGCACACCACCATGAAACGCCAACTCTTGCTTAGCCTCGCTTTTTCGGTACTCGCTGCAAACGCTTTTGCTCACCCGGTTGTCGCTGAAGGTGGCGCGGATCGCCTGCAAGGTAACTCCGTAGCCGAAGGCGGTTCTGACCGTCTGCTGGACCGTCGTGTTGCTGAAGGCGGTGCGGATCGCTTGCAGCAACGCGGCCTGGCTGAAGGCGGTGCGGATCGTCTGCAGGAACGTGGCCTGGCTGAAGGCGGTGCGGATCGCTTGCAGGAACGTGGTCTGGCTGAAGGCGGCGCGGATCGTCTGCAGGAACGTGGCCTGGCTGAAGGCGGTGCGGATCGCCTGCAGGAACGTGGCCTGGCTGAAGGCGGTGCGGATCGTCTGCAAGGGCACAACGCGTAACCCCGCACTGTTCGCGGGGCACCCCAAACCGGCCTGATCAGCCGGTTTTTTTTCGCCTGCGGTTAATGCAGGTCGCGGTCCACCCACAGTACCGCCTTGCCGATCTGCTGCCGCGCCTCGATACGTGCATGGACCTGCTGCACCGTCTCCAGGTTGTAATGCCCTTCGATGTCCACTGTCAGCGTCCCTTCCAACATTGCCGCGAACACGGCGTTGGCACGCCGTTGCACAGTCGCGCCATCGGCCATGTGGTCAGCCAGCCGTGGGCGCGTCAGGAACAACGAGCCCGCCTCCCCCAATTCCATCGGGTCCAGGTCTGTCAGCGAGCCCGAGACATTGCCGTAGTTGACGATCAAACCGCGCGTGCGACAGGCGCGAAAACTCTCACGCAAGGTGTTTTTGCCGACGCAATCAAACACCACATCCACCCCTCGCCCGCCCGTGGCTTGCCGTACCTGATCGGCAAATCGGTCATAGGTCCAGGCTCGATGGGCGCCCTGCTGCAAGGCAATCGCACATTTCTCGACGGTACTGGCGGTGGTCAATACCGTTGCCCCCAACCGACGCGCCATCTGCACCAGCAATTGGCCGATGCTGCCGGACGCGGCATGAACCAGGCAGGTACTGCCCGCCTGCAAACGGGCCACATCGTCAATCAGGTAGTGCGCGGTGCAGCCCTGAAACATCGCCGCAGCGGCCTGATCGAAGCTGATTGCGTTCGGGATCTGCGCAATTTTCTCGACAGGCACATTCGCATACTCGGCATACGCGCCCCAGGCGATGCACCAGGCCACGCGGTCGCCCACAGCCAGGTGGCTGACGCCCGGACCGACTTCAATCACCACGCCGGCGCCTTCCATGCCCAAGGTGCACGGCAGGCGCACCGGGTACGTCGAAGAGTGTGCGTATTTGCCCTGGCGGGTATGAATGTCCATGAAATTGATCCCGGCGCAGGCCACCTTGACCATCACATGCCCCGGTGTGGCCTGGGGTTTTTCAACGTCGTGGCGCAATTGGGCAACTTCGGGACCGCCGTAAGCTTGCAGGGTGATGGCTTTCATCGGGGAACAACTCCGTGTGCACTGGGAAGCGGCCATGGTAAAAGGGCACGCTCGGTAGGAATATTCCCCAACACCTCCCAGCCTCTGTGCGGAAATAACCCGATGTTCGATTGGCAGGATCTGTATTACTTCACCGTTCTGGCCCGCACCCAGTCGCTGTCGGCGGCCGCTCGCGAGTTGCAGCTGGAACACGCCACCGTCGGGCGACGCGTCGATGCGCTGGAAAAAGCCCTCGGCGTTAAACTGGTAGACCGCTTGCCACGCAGCCGGCCACTCACGGCTCAAGGCCTGGCGCTGGCCGAGCTGGCCGCGGGCATGGGCGAGATGGCCACCGACGTGCTGCGCCTGTCGCGGGTAGCCTCCATCGAACTGGCCGGGACTGTGCGGGTCAGCTGCCCGCCGTCCATCGCCAACCACTGCCTTGCGCCTCACATAGCGCGGTTGCGGGCCCAGTACCCGCAGCTGAATCTGGTGCTGATACCGTCCACTCAACTGGCTGCGCTCGACAAGGGCGAGGCCGATATCGCGCTGCGCACGGTGCGCCCCGACGAAGAGGCGCTGGTGCGCCGCAAGGTCGGCGTGGTGCGCTTCGGTCTTTATGGCGCGCCCGGGTTCACGCAGCTGCCTGCCGCCCAATGGACCTTCATCGCCTACGACAGCAGCCGTGATCACTTGCCGCAACAGGCATGGCTGCACCAACTGCGCGGCCAACGCCCGATCGTGTTTGCGGCCAGCGAGTTGATCACTCAACAGATGGCCGCACGCGCGCACGTCGGCGCAGTGGTGTTGCCAACATTGGTGGGCGACCACGATCCGCTGCTGGCCAGGTTGCCGACGCCCGGCGACGGGCCGGTCCGTGATATCTGGCTGACGGTGTACCCGGACATGCGTCGCTCGCCGTCGGTAAAGGTGGTGATGGAGTTTCTGGTGGCATGCATCGAAGGTGAAGCGCAGCTGCGGCGCTGAATCAGCCCGCGGTGGCGAGGAATTTCTTGCGATACGCCGCCGGGAGCATCCCCACGCGCTGCTGGAACAGGCGGCGAAACGAATTGCTGTCTTCATACCCTACCGCGTAGGTGATGCTTTCGAGGGTCATGCGCGTTGACTCCAGCATCTGCTTGGCGCGCTCCAGGCGCAGGGTTTGCACATAGGCGATAGGCGTATACCCCGTCGCTTCCTTGAACCGACGCTTGAAATTACGCACCCCGAAACCGAAGCGCCGGGCCACGTCATCGATGACCAACGGCTGGGCAAACTGTTGCTCCAGCCAATGTTGCACCCGCAGGACCTCGCCGTCGCCGTGGCTTTTGGGTAACGACCACATGGCGTACACCGACTGTTCGGTGCGCACGTTGTCGATCAACAGGTACTTGCCGCAGGTATGCGCCAGCTCCGGTGAACCGAAACGGCGGATCAGGTGCAACATCAGGTCCATCGCGGCACTGGCGCCACCGCAGGTGATCACGCGGTTTTCTTCGCAGAGGATCTGCGTGTCATCCAGCACCACGCCTGCGTAACGGCGCCGGAAAAACTCGGCAAACGCCCAGTGGGTGGTGGCGCGCAGGCCCTGCAACATGCCGGTCTCGGCCAGCAGAAACGCCGCCGTGCACATCGACGCCAGCACTGCCCCTTGGGCGTGCTGTTGGCGCAACCAGGGCCCGTAGGCGGGAAAGCTCGGCAAGGCCTCTTTAAGGGTAAAAAGGAAGCCGGGGATCAGAATCAGGTCGGTTTGAAGAACCTCGGCAGCCGAGCACATCACCTGTAAACGCTGCCCGCCCCAGGCGTCCACGGCCTGGCCATCCAGGGACGCGACGACGATCTCGAATGGCGCGCGCTCGGCAAACAGGTTGGCTGCGCTGAGCATCTCCAGCGCCAGGGTGGCGCTGGCGGCGGAGCATTGATCGGCCAGGAGTAAAGTGATGTGCATAAAGGAACCTGTTTGCGCTTTTCGCATGTAATAAGTCATTTGCGCACCTACCTTAGCCGATTACTCGCCCGTACAGTGCTGCCACTGATCAACTGTCTGGCGCGTTTATGAATCTCTGGTTTCGATTGCTGTACATGCTGTCCCGTCGCCCCTGGCGCAAACCGGCCCATGGTCTGGAGACCACTGTGGTGCGCATGCGCGTGTGGCCCCTGGACCTGGATTTGAACCGGCATGTCACCAATGGCCGGTATTTCTCCCTGGCCGATGTGGCGCGGATGGATTTTGTACTGCGTACCGGCGCATTTCGCGTGGCCTTGCGCAACAAGGCGCTGCCGATCGTGGGCGATACCTGGGGCAAGTTTCGCCGCGAACTGAAGTTGTTCGAAGTCTTCGAGGTGCACACCCGAATGCTCGGCTGGGACCACAAGTGGAGCCTGATGGAGCACCGTTTCGTCAGCAAGGGTCGGGTGGTGGGCGTGGTGGTGATGCGCGGGCTGTTTCGCTCAGCCAAAGGCACCCTGCCCCCTGCAGATGTTGTGCGGGAGCTGGGGTTGGCCGAGCAATCGCCGCCGATGCCGCAGTGGCTGAGCGACTGGGCGAGCAGTTGTGATGACATGAGTGTGCAGTTACGTGAAGCAGAGCAGATTTAACCTCACAGCGCCGGCGCGTACTGCCCATCACTGACCTGCTCCAGCCAATCCACCACCTTGCCATCCAGTACTTCGGCAATCGCGATATGGGTCATTGCAGTAGTCGGCGTGGCGCCATGCCAATGCTTGACGCCGGGGGCGATCCACACGGTGTCGCCGGGGCGGATGGCACGCACCGGCTGGCCCCATTCCTGCACCAGCCCGGCACCGGCGGTGACGATCAACGTCTGTCCCAAAGGATGGGTATGCCAGGCGGTGCGTGCGCCCGGTTCGAAGGTCACCGTGGCGCCACTGACACGCGCGGCGTCGGTGCCTTTGAAGGGTGCGTCGACGCGCACGGTGCCGGTGAACCAGTCGGCCGGGCCTTGGGCTGAAGGTTGCGAGCCATTCGGGGTGATGGTGAGCATTGGGGTCTCCTGTGCGCGGGTTTCTTGGGCAAGCAATGACAGCGACAGCGCTGCGGCGGCGAGGGTTTTCATAGGCCGGTCATCTTTTCCAGGGCTTCGGGATAGCGCTCGCCCTCCACCTGAATGCTGGACGCGGCCACGTCCAGGTCCTGAAGCTCTTGTGCACTCAGTTGCAGTTGCACCGCCCCCAGGTTTTCGCTCAGACGCGCGGCTTTGGTGGTGCCCGGAATCGGCACAATCCACGGCTTTTGCGCCAACAACCAGGCCAGGGCGATCTGTGATGGCGTGGCATTTTTGCGCTGCCCGACCTCACGCAACAACGCCACCAGCGCCTGGTTGGCCTTTAGGGCTTGCGGGGTAAAACGTGGCAGGCTGCTGCGAAAATCACTGCTGTCAAACGTGCTTTGGCTGTCGAATTTGCCGGTCAGAAACCCTTTGCCCAGTGGGCTGTAAGGCACCAGGCCAATCCCCAGCTCTTCGAGCAATGGCAGGATTTCGGTTTCAGGCTTGCGCCACCACAGCGAATATTCACTTTGCAGGGCCGTCACCGGCTGCACCGAGTGAGCCCGGCGAATGGTCGCCGCGCCCGCCTCCGACAGCCCGAAATGCTTGACCTTGCCTTCCTGGATCAAGTCCTTCACGGCACCGGCCACGTCTTCGATGGGCACGTTGGGGTCCACCCGATGTTGGTAGAACAGGTCGATCACATCGGTTTTAAGGCGTTTGAGCGAGGCTTCCGCTACGAGGCGAATATGCTCGGGGCGGCTGTTGAGGCCCGCCCCTTTCCCGTTGCTGGAGGGGTCGAGCGCGAAACCGAATTTGGTCGCGATCACCACCTGATCGCGCAACGGTGCGAGCGCTTCGCCCAGCAACGCCTCGTTGGTGAACGGGCCGTAGACTTCGGCTGTATCGAAGAAGGTCACGCCTTGCTCCACCGCACCGCGCAGCAGCGCGATCATCTGCGGGGCGCCGTAGCCGAAACTCATGCCCATGCAGCCCAGGCCCAGGGCCGAGACTTCAAGCGAGCTGTTGCCGAGTGTGCGTTTGAGCATGCGGGTTCACCTGTTTAACGGCTGAATTCAAGGGTTGGTTCAATCTAACAGCACGCCATTGAGATAATTAGTCGCTAGAATCTGAATATACTTATGAGAGTGGCTCACTAATGCTCAGGGAAAATGCCAATGACCTGCTCGCCTTTCTGGCTGTGGCGCGTGCGCGCAGCTTTACCAAGGCGGCGGCCAAACTTGGGGTCTCACAGTCGGCGCTGAGCCATACGATCCGGGCGCTCGAAGCCCGTCTGGGGCTGCGCTTGCTCACGCGCACCACGCGCAGCGTGTCGCCCACACAAGCAGGCCAGCACCTGATCGACACTGTCGGGCCGCACTTCGATGAAATCCAGATTGGTCTGGAAGGCCTGAGTCATTTACGCGACACGCCTTCCGGCACGATTCGCATCAACGCCATGGACCATGCGCTGGAGCACATCCTCTGGCCGGTGCTCAAACCGTTTCTGGCGCAATACCCCGACATCGCCGTCGAAGTCTGCTGCGACTACGGCTTTGTCGACATCGCCGCCCAGGGTTTCGACGCCGGGGTGCGCCTGGGCGAAGATGTGGCCGACGGCATGATCGCCACCCGCATCGGGCCGGACATGCGCATGCGCGTCGTGGGTTCGCCGGCGTACTTTGCCAACCGACCACGGCCGACGACGCCGCGCGACCTCACGGGCCACGCATGCAACAACCTGCGCCTGCCTACCAATGGCGGCTTGTATGCATGGGAGTTTCGCAAAGCCTCGGAAAGCCTGAATGTGCGCGTGTCCGGCCAGGTGACTTTCAATGGTGTGTACCAGTTGCTCAAGGCGGCCGTGGATGGCTTTGGGCTGAGCTACATTGCGCAGGACCTGGTGGCGCCGTATTTGGCGGACGGTCGCTTGATCGCGGTGTTGGATGACTGGTGCGCACCGTTTGCCGGCTTTCACCTGTACTACCCGAGCCGGCGCCAGGCCTCGCCGGCGTTTGCGTTGCTGGTGGAAGCGCTGCGTTATCGCGGCTGAAGCATTGCGATCAGGCACCGGCCGATGCTTCAAACACGACTGCCATCCGGGGCACGCGTTGCGCAGTCCTGTGGATGGGGTGTTTGCTCGGGTGTTGGGGGGATCGGAGGGAGGGGGAATATCCGTTATTGGGTGATGGCTGGGATGGGTTCCGCCCTTACGGCGGGTCACTTTGGAAAAGCCCCAAAGTAACCAAAGGGCTCTTGCCCCACCACTCGGCACCTCGCTTGGGCTCGGTGTGCCCTCACGCAGACTTGAATCCGTGGGCCGCCGTGACGGGCCATCCATGGCCCAACACGGCTAACCCGGCGTCCTGCCGGGTTACCCACGGATTCAAGCCTGCGTTCGGCCAGCGTGGTTTAACGGGGCGCCTAAGATCA
>NZ_JCBCUX010000029.1:0-14743 GCF_059862645.1 Pseudomonas sp. MF08831
CCACGGATTCAAGCCGGAGTGAGGGCACACCGAGCCTGGGCGAGGTGCCGAGTGGTGGGGCAAAGACCTTTTGGTTACTTTTGGGGCGTTTGCCAAAAGTGACCCGCTGTAAGAGCGGAACCCTAAGTGGCCGTGACCGCAGCAACGGATATGTACTCAACCGCTCAACCAAACAGCACCAAAAGGCTCCCCCCAATCCCCCAAGAATGTTAGCGTGCTTAGCATTCTTCCGTAGTCGATGAGCCCGCCTGCAATGAAAAAGACCGTCCTCGCCTTCAGCCGTGTCACCCCGGAAATGATCGAACGCCTGCAACAGGATTTCGACGTCATCGCCCCCAACCCAAAGCTGGGCGACATCAACGCTCAATTCAACGAAGCCCTGCCCCACGCCCACGGTTTGATCGGCGTAGGCCGCAAGCTCGGCCGTGCACAGCTCGAAGGCGCAAACAACCTGGAGGTGGTCTCCAGCGTGTCAGTAGGCTACGACAACTACGACGTGCCCTACTTCAATGAACGCGGAATCATGCTCACCAACACCCCCGACGTACTCACCGAAAGCACCGCCGACCTGGCCTTCGCCCTGCTGATGAGCAGTGCACGCCGCGTGGCCGAACTGGACGCCTGGACCAAGGCCGGCCAGTGGAAAGCCAGCGTCGGCGCGCCACTGTTCGGTTGCGATGTACACGGCAAAACCCTCGGCATCGTCGGCATGGGCAACATCGGCGCCGCCGTGGCCCGGCGTGGACGCCTGGGCTTCAATATGCCGATCCTGTACAGCGGCAACAGCCGCAAGACCGCGCTGGAACAGGAATTGGGCGCCCAGTTCCGCAGCCTCGACCAATTGCTGGCCGAGTCGGACTTCGTCTGCCTGGTGGTCCCATTGAGCGACAAGACCCGCCACCTGATCAGCACCCGCGAGTTGGGCCTGATGAAATCCAGCGCGATCCTGATCAATATTTCCCGTGGCCCGGTGGTGGACGAGCCGGCGCTGATCGACGCCCTGCAAACCCAGAAGATTCGCGGTGCCGGCCTGGACGTGTATGAACAGGAGCCGCTGGCCGAGTCACCGCTGTTCCAGCTGAGCAACGCCGTAACCCTGCCGCATATCGGCTCGGCCACCCACGAAACCCGTGAAGCCATGGCCAACCGCGCCCTGGACAACCTGCGCAGCGCCTTGCTGGGCCAGCGCCCGCAGGACTTGGTGAACCCACAGGTCTGGAAGGGCTGACACCTCCCCCCGGTGGGAGCGGGCTTGCTCGCTCCCACACACGCCAGCCCTGCATAAATCCGGTTAAAGCCTGGCGCGCCCAAGTCGATAACCCTCTATAGATCGTCATTCCTGATCCACAGAAGGTTTTTATGTCCACCACCAAAGCCCGCGCAGATTCACTCTCGCTTCTGCTCTTTACCTTGCGCAGCGGCAAGCTGATGGCGATCAACCTGCTGAAAGTCAGCGAAATCATCCCCTGCCCGCCGCTGACCAAGCTGCCGGAGTCTCACCCTCACGTCAAAGGCATCGCCACGCTGCGCGGTGCCTCGCTGTCGGTGATCGACCTGAGCCGCGCGCTGGGCGAAATGCCCCTCGAAGACCCGAACGGCGGCTGCCTGATCGTCACTGACGTCAGCCGCTCCAAGCAGGGCTTGCATGTGCAGGCGGTGAGCAAGATCGTGCATTGCCTGACCACCGACATTCGTCCGCCGCCGTATGGCTCCGGTGGCAACCGCTCGTTTATCACCGGGGTCACCCAGGTCGAAGGCGGGCTGGTGCAGGTGCTGGATATCGAAAAGGTCATCCACGGCATCGCCCCGGCACCGGTTGAAGCGGCGCCCACCGACCTGACCATGGAGGAGGCCGAAGTACTCGGCAATGCGCGGATTCTGGTGGTGGACGACAGCCAGGTCGCCCTGCAGCAATCGGTGCACACCCTGCGCAATCTCGGTTTGACCTGCCACACCGCACGCAGCGCCAAGGAAGCCATCGACGTGCTGCTGGAACTGCAAGGCACGGTCGAGCAGATCAACGTGGTGGTCTCGGACATCGAAATGTCCGAAATGGACGGCTACGCCCTCACCCGTACATTGCGCGAAACCCCGGATTTCCAGGAGCTGTACGTGCTGCTGCACACTTCTTTGGACAGCGCGATGAACAGTGAAAAGGCTCGCCTGGCCGGTGCCGACGCGGTGCTGACCAAGTTCTCTTCGCCCGAACTGACCAAGTGCCTGGTGGTTGCCGCCCAGACTGTGGCGCAAAAGGGCTTGTAACCGGTGACGCAATACTTCCACCTGTTGCGCCGCGACCTGACCGGCAGCCTGCCCGCTCCGCAGTGGCCGGCCGATATTCGGCTGGGTCATTACCGTGATGAACTGGCCCCGGCGATTCATGCAGTGCTGCGCATGACCCAGGAGCAGGGCGGCGGCCGTGTCGCCGACCTGGCGCAATGGCGCCAGCAGTTCGTCACCGATGCCGAGTTCGACCCGACGCTGTGCCTGGTGGCCAGCAACGCCGAGGGCATCCTCGGTGTAGCCCAGTGCTGGACCAGCGCGTTTATCAAGAACCTCTCCGTGCATCCCTGCGCCCAGGGCCAGGGGCTGGGCCGCGCGTTGTTGCTGCACAGCTTTGAGGTGTTCAAGCAACGCGGCGAACCCTACGTCGACCTCAAGGTGCGCGAAAGCAACCTGCGCGCCCGACAATTGTATGAAAGCGCGGGCATGGTTTTTGTGCTGCGCGACCGGGTGCCCGAGGACTGACAGGCACTGGCGCATAACTTGCTTCGCAAGAGACAGAACAGTGCATAGAGGCAAAAACCCGTCACTGTTCAAGAGTGCCCTCTGACCTTGCCTGGTGACAGATCCTCCATGAACACTCACTTTTCCTGCGTGGGTTGCGGCAAATGCTGCACCGACCATCATGTGCCCCTGACCCTCGAAGAAGCGCGGCAGTGGGCGGCTGACGGCGGTAACGTCATCGTTCTGGTGGAGGGTTTTCTCGCCGATGGCCTGGGCTTGCCCCTGCAACAGCGCGAACACGCCGAGCGCCGTTCGGTGGTGGTGCCCAGCGGCAATACCGAGGCGTTTGTGGCGATCACCTTTGCCGCTTACAACGCCGGGCGCTGCCGGAATCTTGACGAAGACAACCGCTGCAACATCTATGAGCGCCGCCCGCTGGTGTGTCGCATCTATCCGATGGAGATCAATCCGCATATCCCACTCAACCCTGGCGCCAAGGACTGCCCGCCGCAATCCTGGGAACAGGGGCCGGCGCTGATCGTCGGCGGCGAATTGATGGACCTGGAATTGGCGCAGTTGATCCAGCGCTCGCGCCAGGCCGATCGCGATGACGTGCAGACCAAAGAGGCCGTGTGCGCCCTGCTGGGCATTTGCACCACCGCGCTCAAGGGCGATGGGTTTACCGCCTACCTGCCGGACATGAACGCCTTTGCCCAGGCGATGGAGTTGGCGATCGATCAGCCCGCCGTCGCCAACGAGTGGGTGTTTCATGTGTCCGGGCTGGATATTGCCGAACAGCTGCTGGATGCCGGCGCCAGGATCGCCACCCAGGTGCCGGCCAACTACGCGTTTATTTCCTTGCGGGCGTCATAGGCCCGCCGCCTGCGAGGGTTTACAGGCTGGCGATACACTCGATTTCGATCCGCGCATTCAACAGCAGTTTGCCGGCGGCAAAGGTGGTTCGGGCAGGAAGCCGGCCTGCGGGGAAATAACTGGCATACACCTCGTTCATTGCCGGGAAATCTTTGACATCGGCAAGAATCACCGTGCATTTGGCTACCCTGTCCATCGCCAAGCCCTTTGTCTTGAGCGTGCCCCGCAAGTTTTCCAGGGCCTGGGCGGTTTCTGCGCGAATGCCTCCGCGCACCAACTTGCCATTTTCATCCAGGCCCAACACGCCCGCGAGATACAGGGTGTGCCCAACCTGCACCACCTCCGAGTAAGGAAACCCACCCTGCGCCGGTGTGTAAATCATCCGGGCCGATGCGGATTCAGCCGCAGCGGGTGCCAGATAAGGCTGGGTAATGGCCGCGTATTTGCCACTGTCCTTCAAGCGCTGCAGGGCCTTGTTCAGCGCCGCGGTCAATTGCGGGTCGGTTTTGCGCACCGCAATGGCCGGGCCGCTGCCCAACAACTCGTCATTGATCACCGGCCCTGCGAAGGCAAACGCTTTGCCTTGAGGGGTGTTCAGCAACGCCTGGGTGATTTCAACCGTGTCTTGCAAGGTCGCGTCCAACTCACCGGCCTTCAAGGCCTTGATCAGCTCGGCATTGAGGTTGAATTGACGTACCTGCACCCCTTTGGGCGCCCACCGTGCCAACGCAAACGCGGCTCGACTGGTGCCCGTCAGTACGCCCACGCGTTTGCCCCTGAGCGAATCGGGCGTGGGTAAAAGACTGGAACCTGTGGGCGCGACCAATCGGCTTTCAAGGGCATAGAGCGGATGGGTGAAGTCGACTGTTTCGCGCCGTGGCGGCGTCGCGGTCATCGGCATGATGGCGTCAAAACGCCCGGCCTGGAGCGCCGCAAGGTTGGTTGCATAAGGCTGATCGACCCACACGCAGCGCGCGTTGAGCTCAGCACACAAGGCGTTGCCCAGCTCGATATCCAACCCGACGAGTTCGCCTTGCTCGTTGCGATATTCAAATGGCGGTACATCCGCCTCGACGCCGAAGCGGATTTCGCTCCACGGGTTTACCGGAGGGGGAGCCACCGCGCATCCGCTCCCGGCCAACATCATCAGCGCCAGCGCCAATATTCTTCTTGTCGTAGTCATAGACCTGTCCTGTTCAAAAGTGGTGTGAGACGTCCGTGCTCTATCACTCACGGCCCGAACGCACCCGACGTTCTAACAAGCACTGACTGGTCTTTAACTACGACACGCCTGTTTGTTTCATAGGAGAATTCCCAAATTCAGCCTAGACGCTTTTTAGCCTCAGCGCCGTCGGCCCCAGAACTCCTGCGCAAGCAGACGTAGATCTTCCGCCAGCGCCGCCACGTCACCTGAACTGCACTGGCTCTGCTGCCCGGCGCTGACGGTGGCTTCGCCGGCATTGCGGATGCCGACGATAGTGCGATTGATGTCCTCGCTCACTGCGCTCTGCTCCTCTACCGCCGCGGCAATCTGTTGACTCATCGCGGTGATCTGGGTGACACGCTGGCTGATGCCATCCAGCGCCGCCGCCGCCCGCTGTGCCTGCTCGACACTTGCCTCAACATGCTCGCTGCTGTGTGACATGGCTTGCACCGCATCGCGGGCTCCGCCTTGCAGGGTGCTGATCATGCGCTGGATTTCATTGGTCGATTGCTGGGTGCGCTGAGCCAGGCCGCGCACTTCGTCGGCGACCACGGCAAAACCACGGCCCTGCTCGCCAGCCCGCGCGGCCTCGATGGCCGCATTGAGGGCCAGCAGGTTGGTCTGCTCGGCAATTGTCCGGATGACTTCCAGCACGCCGCTGATTTCACCGCTGTGGCTTTCCAACTGCTGAATCACCTCGGTGGCGCGCGCCAACTCCTGAGATAAACGCAACACCGCATCACGGCTTTCGTCGACGCGCTGATGGCCTTCACGGGTTTCGCTGCCGGCCTGGTCCGCGGCCCGGGAAGCCTGCAGCGCATGGTCGGCAACCTCGGCCACGCTGGCGGCCATCTGATGGATCGCCGCCGCCACCTGATCAGTCTGGGCCTGTTGACCGAGGCTGCTGGCGTGACTGTTGTGCAGGTGCTTGACCAGGTGCGCAGCATGCCCCGCCAACCGCTGGGACGCATCGCCGATGCGCCCGACCACCGCGCCCACTTGGGCTTCGAGCATTTGCAGGGCGAATTCGATCTGCCCGCACTCATCCCTGCGCCCGGTATAGATCGCCTGGCTCAACGGGTTGTCGGCGATCAATCGCGCGCGTTGATTGAGTTGCGCCAGGGGGCGCAGGATCGCTTTGATCCCGACCGCCCCGATCAGACACCCAATCGCCGGCCCCAGCAGTTGCCAGGCCAGCGAATAAGAAGCCAGGCCCCGACTCAACGCCCACGTTATCGCGCAGCTGCCGACCACCCAGGCCGACAACTTGAAGCCCATGCCGAGCGTCGGCAGCCTCTGGCGTTTCCCCGCGCGCAGCTGCGCATAAGCGTGTTCTGCCGCCGCCACCGTGCGCGGGTCCGGCTTGGTGCGCACTGACTGATACTCCACCGTCGCCCCTTCGCGGGTGACCGGCGTGGCATAGGCGCTGACCCAATAGTGGTCGCCGTTCTTGCAGCGGTTTTTCACCATGCCCATCCAGGACCGGCCACTTTTGAGGGTCCGCCACATGTGCGCAAACGCCGCAGGCGGCATATCGGGGTGGCGCAACAGGTTATGTGGCGAGCCAAGCAATTCGTCACGGCTATAGCCGCAGACATCGATGAAGTCCTGGTTGGCGTAGGTCATCGCGCTGGTCAGGTCGGTGGTTGAGAGGATATTGGCGTCGGGGGCAAAGTCCACATTCCGACCGGTGACCGGCAGATTGATCTTCATGGATAAGCGCGCTCGTAATTATTGGAGGAGTCGGCAGGGCGTCGACTCTAAGCGCACTCAGGGGGCGAACACTGATCCAGCTCATGTTCCGCGCAATTAATTAGCCATCACTGGTCGGAAGGCGGCTCGTTCAGATTGTAGGGCTGCACGATGCGTTGGTATTCACCGCTCTGGCGCAGTTGTTCAAGCGCTCGGTTGAGGTCCTGGCGCAAGGCGGTGTCCGGTTTGCGCACCGCGATGGCCGCGCCATCACCCAGCAGTTCAGCCGACACAACAGGACCCAGGAAGTCGAAATCCTGGCCCTGCGCGGTGTCGAGCAGTGCCTTGCGGATTTCCACCGTGCCTTGCAGCGTCGCATCGATATGGCCGGCCACCAGGCTGCGCGTCAATTCGTCATTGAGCCAGAAACTCTTGATGATGACGCCCGCTGGCGCCCACTTGATTCGAGCAAAGGCTTCGCGGTTGCTCCCCAGCAGCACGCCAACCCGCTTGCCCCTGAGCGACTGCAGCGTCGGCATCAGGCCTGAGGTCTTGCGCCCTACCAGCCGAGTGGTGAACGGGTACAGCGTATCCGTGAAGTTGACCCATTGGCGCCGCCTGGAGGTGGGCGCCATGCCCATGATCGCATCGAACCGCCGGCCCTCCAGCGCAGGAAAACTCTCCATCAGGACCTGATCAACCCAGGTACAACGCACACTGAGTTGCTGGCACAACGCGTTTCCCAGGTCGATATTGAGCCCCACCAGTTGATCGTGCTGGTTGCGGCTTTGGAACGGCGGGAATTGCGCGGCGACCGCGAAACGGATCTCGCGCCGTGGTTCGTCAGCTGTTGCAGCCGTGCAGAAAACAGCGGCCAGCAGGGATAAGGCAGGCGCAACACAGACACGTATCGAAACCACAAGGT
This sequence comes from Pseudomonas sp. MF08831, assembly GCF_059862645.1. Classification (NCBI taxonomy): domain Bacteria; kingdom Pseudomonadati; phylum Pseudomonadota; class Gammaproteobacteria; order Pseudomonadales; family Pseudomonadaceae; genus Pseudomonas; species Pseudomonas sp. MF08831. The sequence continues at coordinate 7,422 of NZ_JCBCUX010000029.1, forward strand.
ACGTCCTTTTCCGGAAAGTCCAGCGTCACCACGCCCCGGCGCAATCCACCCGGGGCGAAGCAAATGCTGTGCAAGCTTTCAAGAAACGGTCGTGCACCTGCAATCAGAAACATCAGCGAGTGATGTAAGGCAATGCCGACCAATAGGTGACCGATTACTCTCAGCGTTTACCCATCGAACGGCGAGTGCCCGGCGGCGCCATACCTGGCGACTTGGTATGGCCGTTTTTGGCGCCATTTTTGTACCAAGGCTGGGCAGCATTCTTGGCCCCGGCCAGTTCACCCGGCTTGAACGGAAACTTGAACGCCGGGATCTCGGCTTTTTCAACGCTTTCAGCGCTGGCCGGATCGACGAGGTCGGCCGCTTCAACAGGGGATTGTGTCGGGGAAGTCATGGAAGCTCCGGGCATGCAAAAAATGAGGCGGCGGCCGGTTTGCGGGCCGCGCTGGCGCGCAGTATACCTGCGCGCCCCGGATCTTTAACCACCACCTGTACGAATGGTCTGACTTTACTGACAGCGCTGTCAGTTAGCAGTCACCGTGCTGACCGGGTTGGCGGGCTATAAAGAAAGCATCTTCATTCTCCCACCCCTTTGCCCCGGCGCCTCACCCCATGCACATTCAACGAAAAACCGCCCTGACCGTGGGTGTCCTCGTGGTAGTGGCGATTGCAGCCTGGGCCGTGACCCGGCCCGCCAAGACCAAACTGGCGGCGCCAAGCGCAATTCCGGTGCGGGTGGTGAGCGTCGTGCAACAGGACATTCCCCGTTTTGTCAGCGGCATCGGCTCGGTGCTGTCGTTGCACAGCGTGGTGATCCGCCCGCAAATCGACGGCATCCTCACCCATTTGCTGGTCAAGGAAGGCCAATTGGTCAAAACCGGCGACCTGCTGGCGACCATCGATGACCGCTCGATCCGCGCGAGCCTCGACCAGGCCAAGGCGCAGCTGGGGGAAAGCCAGGCGCAACTGCAAGTCGCGCTGGTCAACCTCAAGCGCTACAAGGAATTGAGCATCGACGACGGCGTGTCGAAGCAGACCTACGACCAGCAACAAGCCTTGGTCAACCAGCTCAAAGCCACGGCGCAAGGCAACCAGGCCGCCATCGACTCCGCTCAAGTACAGCTTTCCTACACCCAGATTCGCTCTCCGGTTACAGGTCGCGTCGGCATTCGCACGGTGGATGAAGGCAACTTCCTGCGCATGAGTGATACCCAGGGCTTGTTCTCCGTGACGCAGATCGACCCGATTGCGGTGGAGTTCTCACTGCCGCAACAAATGCTGCCGACCCTGCAAGGCCTGATCGCATCGCCGACTCAAGCCAGCGTCGACGCCTACATGGGCGCCGACACCGACGGCCAGACCGGCGACTTGCTCGGTGAAGGCCACTTGAGCCTGATCGACAACCAGATCAGCTCCACCACCGGCACCTTGCGCGCCAAGGCCGAGTTCAAGAATGCATCGCAGCGCCTGTGGCCGGGGCAACTGGTGACCATCAAGATCCAGACCGCCCTCGACAAGAATGCCCTGGTGGTGCCGCCGACCGTGGTGCAGCGCGGCCTGGATTCGCATTTCGTGTACCGGGTCAACGGTGACAAGGTCGAGATTGTGCCCGTTCAAATCGCTTACCAGGACAGTGACGTGAACATCATCAAGGGCGTGCAGGCTGGGGATGTATTGGTCAGCGACGGCCAGTCGCGGCTCAAGGCCGGCGCCCAGGTCGAAGTGCTCAAGGAGCCGCCACAAACCATCCAGACGGTAGACGCCAAGGTGCAGCCATGAGCGGCAGCCGCTCGCCGTCGGCCTGGTGCGTCGACCACCCGGTCGCCACCCTGCTGCTGACCTTCGCCTTGGTGCTGCTGGGGTTGATCGCCTTCCCGCGCTTGGCCGTCGCCCCACTGCCGGAAGCGGAATTTCCGACGATCCAGGTCACCGCGCAGTTACCCGGCGCCAGCCCGGACACCATGGCATCGTCGGTGGCCACCCCGCTGGAGGTGCAATTCAGCGCCATCCCCGGCATGACGCAAATGACCTCCAGCAGCGCCTTGGGCTCCAGCCTGCTGACGCTGCAATTCACCCTGAACAAAAGCATCGATACCGCCGCGCAGGAAGTGCAAGCGGCGATCAACACCGCCTCCGGCAAGCTGCCCAGCGACATGCCAAGCCTGCCGACCTGGAAGAAGGTCAACCCGGCGGACAGCCCGGTGCTGATCCTCAGCGTCAGTTCCGACAGCATGCCCAGCACCGAGCTGAGCGACTACGTGGAAACCCTGCTGGCTCGTCAGATCAGCCAGATCGACGGCGTCGGCCAGATCAACATCACCGGCCAACAGCGCCCGGCGATTCGCGTACAGGCTTCGCCCGACAAACTCGCAGCGATTGGCCTGACCCTCGCCGACGTGCGCCTGGCCATTCAGCAATCGAGTTTGAACCTGGCCAAGGGTGCGATTTACGGGGAGAACAGCGTGTCGACCCTGTCGACCAACGACCAGCTGTTTCACCCGGATGAATACGGCCAGTTGATTGTTTCCTACAAGAACGGCGCACCGGTTCAACTGCGTGATATCGCCAAAGTCATCAACGGTTCGGAAAACGCCTACGTACAGGCCTGGTCGGGCGACACGCCCGGCGTGAACCTGGTGATTTCGCGCCAGCCCGGCGCCAACATTGTCGAAACCGTGGACCGCATTCAAGCCGAGCTGCCACGCCTGGAAGGCATGTTGCCGGCCTCGGTGCAGGTCAGCGTCTTGACCGACCGCACCAAGACGATTCGCGCCTCGTTGCATGAAGTGGAAGTGACGTTGCTGATTGCCATCTTGCTGGTGGTGGCGGTGATGGCGCTGTTCCTGCGTCAATTGTCGGCGACGATGATTGTGTCCAGCGTGCTCGGCGTGTCGCTGATCGCCAGTTTTGCGCTGATGTATGTACTGGGTTTCAGCCTGAACAACCTCACGCTGGTGGCGATCGTCATTGCCGTGGGCTTTGTGGTGGACGACGCCATCGTGGTGGTGGAAAACATTCACCGCCATCTGGAGGCAGGCCTCGATAAACGCGAAGCGGCGATCAAGGGTTCCGGCGAGATTGGCTTTACCGTGGTGTCCATCAGCTTCTCGCTGGTGGCGGCGTTTATTCCGCTGCTGTTCATGGGCGGCGTGGTCGGACGGCTGTTCAAGGAGTTTGCGCTGACGGCCACCTCGACCATCCTGATTTCGGTGGTGGTGTCACTGACGCTGGCGCCGACGCTGGCCGCGCTGTTCATGCGCGCGCCAACCCATCACGCCCACGACAAACCCGGCTTCAGCGAACGCCTGCTGGCCGGCTACGCGCGCAACCTGCGCCGCGCGCTGGCCCATCAACGCACGATGGCGGCGATCTTCATGGTGACCCTGGCCCTGGCCGTGGTCGGCTACATCTTTATCCCCAAGGGTTTCTTCCCGGTGCAGGACACCGGTTTCGTGCTCGGCACCAGCGAGGCCGCGGCCGACGTGTCGTACCCGGACATGGTCGACAAGCACAAAGCCCTGGCCGAGATCGTCAAGGCCGACCCGGCGGTGGAAGCGTTTTCCCACTCGGTGGGCGTGACCGGCAGCAACCAGACCATCGCCAACGGCCGCTTCTGGATCGCCTTGAAAGACCGCGGTGACCGCGATGTGTCCGCCAGCCAGTTCATCGACCGCATCCGCCCGAAACTGGCCAAGGTGCCGGGCATCGTGCTGTACCTGCGCGCCGGCCAGGACATCAACTTAAGCTCCGGCCCGAGCCGCGCCCAGTACCAATACGTGCTCAAGAGCAACGACGGCCCGACGCTGAACACCTGGACCCAGCGCCTGACTGAAAAACTGCGCGCCAACCCGGCCTTCCGCGACCTCTCCAACGACCTGCAACTGGGCGGCAGCATCACCCACATCAGCATCGACCGCCAGGCCGCCGCGCGCTTCGGCCTGACCGCCACCGATGTCGACCAGGCGCTGTATGACGCCTTCGGTCAGCGCCAGATCAACGAGTTCCAGACCGAAATCAACCAGTACCAAGTGGTGCTGGAACTCGACACCCAACAACGCGGCAAGGCCGAGAGCCTGAACTATTTCTACCTGCGCTCGCCGCTGACCAACGAGATGGTGCCACTGTCGGCGCTGGCCAAGGTCGACCCGCCCACCGTGGGGCCCTTGTCGATCAGCCATGACGGCATGTTCCCGGCCGCCAACCTGTCCTTCAACCTCGCGCCTGGCGTGGCGTTGGGCGATGCAGTGATCATGCTTAACCAGGCCAAGAATGAAATCGGCATGCCGTCCACCATGATCGGCACATTCCAGGGCGCGGCCCAGGCGTTCCAGAGTTCGCTGGCCAGCCAGCCCTGGCTGATCCTCGCGGCGCTGGTGGCGGTCTACATTATTCTGGGTGTGTTGTACGAGAGTTTCGTGCACCCGCTGACGATCATTTCGACGTTGCCTTCGGCAGGCTTGGGCGCGCTGATCATGCTGTGGCTGCTGGGCCAGGACTTTTCGATCATGGCCCTGATCGGCCTGGTGTTGCTGATCGGCATCGTCAAGAAAAACGGCATCCTGATGATCGACTTTGCCCTGGACGCCCAGCGCGTGCGCGGGCTGGCGCCCGAGGAGGCGATTTATGAAGCCTGTGTCACGCGGTTCCGGCCGATCATCATGACCACCCTCGCCGCCCTGCTCGGCGCGGTGCCGCTGATGCTCGGCTCTGGCCCGGGCGCGGAGTTGCGCCAACCGCTGGGGATTGCGGTGGTCGGCGGCTTGCTGGTGAGCCAGGCGCTGACGCTGTTCACCACGCCGGTCATATACTTGTACCTTGAGAAGTTTTTCCACAGGCCCAAACCAGCGCTGGCGCTGGCGACCACACACTAAAGGCGGGGTCATGCGCGTCCTGATTATTGAAGATGAAGAAAAAACCGCGGACTACTTGCACCGCGGCCTGACGGAACAGGGTTACACCGTCGATGTGGCGCGTGAAGGCGTCGAGGGCTTGCACCTGGCGCTGGAAAACGATTACGCGGTGATCGTGCTCGACGTGATGCTGCCCGGCCTCGACGGCTTCGGCGTGTTGCGCGCGCTGCGAGCGCGCAAGCAAACGCCGGTGATCATGCTCACCGCCCGCGAGCGCGTGGAAGACCGCATTCGCGGCTTGCGCGAAGGCGCCGACGACTATTTGGGCAAACCGTTTTCGTTCCTCGAACTGGTGGCGCGCCTGCAAGCGCTGACCCGCCGCAGCGGCGGGCATGAGCCGGTACAGGTCACCGTCGCTGACCTGTGGATCGATTTGATCAGCCGCAAGGCCAGTCGTAACGGCCTGCGCCTGGACTTGACCGCCAAGGAGTTCTCGCTGCTCAGCGTGTTGGCACGCCGCCAGGGTGAAATCCTCTCGAAAACGGCGATTGCCGAGATGGTCTGGGACATCAATTTCGACAGCGACGCCAACGTCGTCGAAGTCGCAATCAAGCGCCTGCGCGCCAAGCTCGACGGGCCGTTCGAGCACAAATTGCTGCACACCATTCGTGGCATGGGGTATGTGCTGGAGAACCGCAGTGTCGGCTAACTCCATCGCCCTGCGCCTGAGCGGTATGTTCACGCTGGTGGCGCTGCTGATCTTCGTGTTGATCGGCGGCGCGCTGTACCAGCAAGTGGACCGCGGCCTTGGGTTGTTGCCGGGCGCCGAGCTGGATGCGCGCTACAGCGTGCTTGAATCCTCGGTGAACCGCTTTGGCACACCGGACCACTGGGCGAAAATCACCGCCAAACTGAAATTGCTCGGCGAGGAAGACAAGCGCATCCGCTTCTGGGTGGTGAGCAGCGATCCGAACTACGAATACGGCAACCCGGATGCACAGATCCGCGCGTTCGCCGCAGGGCCGACCGGTAAGCGCGACTTGCGCCTGCCGGGGCGCGAGTACCCGTTCAAGGTGTTGGTGAGCCAGTTCGCGGCGAAAGAACAGCGCCCGCCGCTGCGCTTTATGATCGCCATTGACACTGAAAACTTCCGCGCGACTCAGCATCAGTTGCTGGTGGCGCTGATCGGCCTGGCGTTTGTCGGCGTGGTGCTGGCGGCGCTGTTGGGGTTCTGGGTGTCACGCATCGGCCTCAAGCCGTTGGGCAAGCTCTCGGATGAAGCGCAGAAGCTTGCGCCGCCCAAGCTCTCGGGGCGCTTGCAACTGTCGCCGTTGCCGCCGGAGTTGAGCCAGTTCGTCAACTCGTTCAACTCCACGCTGGATCGGGTGGAACAGGCTTATTCACGCCTGGAATCGTTTAATGCCGATGTGGCCCATGAGCTGCGTTCTCCGCTGACCAACCTGATCGGCCAGACGCAGGTGGCGCTGACGCGCGGGCGTTCGGCTGAGCATTATTTCGAGGTGCTGCAATCCAATCTTGAAGAGTTGGAGCGGTTGCGCTCGATCATCAATGACATGCTGTTCCTGGCCAGTGCGGACCAGGGCAGCAAGGCCACCAAGCTGATCGAAAGCTCGCTGGCGGATGAGGTGGCGACCACGCTCGACTACCTGGATTTCATCCTCGAAGACGCCCAGGTTCAAGTGCGGGTGCGTGGCGATGCGTTGGTGCAGATCGAGAAAGCTCACTTGCGTCGTGCGTTGATTAATCTGCTCAGTAATGCGGTGCAGCACACCGCGGCGGGGCAGGTTATCGAGGTGAATATTGAGGTGCAGGAGCATCAGGTGGCGATTGGGGTGACCAACCCTGGGGATGAGATTGCCAGGGAGCATTTGCCACGGCTGTTCGAGCGGTTTTATCGGGTGGATGCGTCGCGCAGCAACAGCGGGGCGAATCATGGGCTGGGGTTGGCGATTGTGAAGGCGATCGCTTTGATGCACGGCGGGGATGTGTTTGTGCGCAGTGAGGGTGGGGGGAATACGTTTGGCATTACCCTGCCGGTGTAGGGGATGGTGTGTTGGGGGGCATATCCGTTGGTTGGGTGATGGCTGCTTTGGGTTCCGCCCTTACGGCGGGTCACTTTGGAAAAGCCCCAAAGTAACCAAAGGGCTCTTGCCCCACCACTCGGCACCTCGCTTAGGCTCGGTGTGCCCTCACGCAGGCTTTGGACCGTGGGCCGCCGCGATGGGCCATCCATGGCCCAACACGGCTAAACCGGCGTCCTGCCGGTTTACCCCCGCTCCAAAACCTGCGTTCGGCCAGCGTGGTTTAACGGGGCGCCTAAGATCAAGATCAAGATCAAGATCTACAGCACGGCGGCCTAGTAGCCGACCTGAGTGGTTAGATCAAAAGCGCAAGCGAGGCGGCCTGACAGCCGACCTGATCTTGAAGGCTGAACTCAATCAAAGGTGGGAG
>NZ_JCBCUX010000003.1:0-604422 GCF_059862645.1 Pseudomonas sp. MF08831
ATGCGCGACCTCTCTGTGACCTGCGCTCCCCGAGCAGTAATCTTCAACAACCGACAATTTCGTCTGCTCTGTGTATTTTTTCATGACACCCCCCAATGTTGATGTCCAACATTTCGGGGTCAGATCAAATTAGGTGGACACCATCGCCTTTGGCGTCGGGGTCAGGAAGGTGAGTTGGCCGGACGGTTACAAAACAACAGCAATACGGGGCGGTGCAAAGGCGCAGTAATCGCGCCGACGCCGCTCATCAAGTACGAATGCATATATCAATCCTATGTTGCAGAGATCGAAGGCCGTAGTGCGGCCAAGGTCAAGATGCGAACGAAGGACGGGGTGGACGCTCGATCAAGAATATCGGCGGCAGGGGAACAGAGTGTCGAAGCGCATCGACCCGGATGGATAGCATCGGGGATGTCGCCAGCATCAACGCCGCTGTGAGTTGCGGTGTTTCGTGCTGGTGATCAGGGGTCAATGGCGAATGGTAGTGATCTGAAAGACTCGAATAGCTTGATGAAGCCTCTTCGCCGTGGGAGTGATGGGCGTCTTGCGTGATCTCCCAGGCTGGCTGTTTCGACGCCACTGATAACGAATAGGTATGCCCGGCCCAAGCCACCAATATGGCGAGAGCAAGCGCGATTACCACCGTAGTTGTCAGTGTTCTGCTGAACATGGCGTTAGGGTTTCAACTCGGTTTATAGGGCTTTTACGCGTTTGACCGGATCCCCCTAGGGGGGATAGGATGCCAGCGTAATTCATTGAGGCCTGAGGCTCAAGTCATGAGTGAGCACGAACACGAACACAGCCATCCCCACACCCACCAAAGTCATGAGGCGATCATCAAACGTCTCAAACGGGCGGATGGGCATTTACGCGGCATCATCACCATGATCGAAGAGGGTCGTGAGTGCGTGGACATCGCCCAGCAGCTGCATGCGGTTGAAAAAGCAGTGTGCCAGGCCAAACGTACGCTCATCCAGGATCACATTGATCACTGCCTGGAGGACACCGTTTCGGCGCTAGGCAATGGCGAACGCGCACCACTGGAAGCTTTCAAGCAAATCACCAAGTACCTCTAGGTCTGTCATGCCCAATTTTGCTGAACTGCTGCAACAAGGCGGGGCTCACGCCTGGCTGTATTTCCCGAGCGCGATCCTGCTCGGCGCCTTGCATGGCCTGGAGCCGGGACATTCCAAAACCATGATGGCGGCCTTCATCGTGGCCATCCGTGGCTCGGTCAAACAGGCTGTTTTGTTAGGTTTGGCCGCGACGTTGTCGCATACCGCAGTGGTGTGGTTGGTCGCCATCGGCGGCATGTACCTGGGCAAAGGCCTGGATGCGCAAACCACTGAGCCGTACTTCCAGCTTGCCTCTTCTGCACTGATTATCGTGATTGCGCTATGGATGCTCTGGCGTACTTGGCGCGGCGAGCAGATGTTCAAGTTCGAGCAAGGTGATGATCATCACCACGGCGAGCACGACCATGGTCATCATGACGAGACCCATCGAATCGATACCGGCCATGGCCGCATCGAGCTGTCGATCTTCGAGGAAGGCATGCCACCGCACTGGCGCCTGAAGACACTGACCGGGCACGCTTGGGCTGCCTCAGATGTTCGCCTGATGACTACTCGTCCCGACGGTAGCAGCCAATCGTTCTCTTTCGTTGAGCGCGACGGCTTCCTGGAGTCGACGGTCGATATTCCGGAACCACATGAGTTCAGTGCTCGCTTGAGTCTTGGACATGCAGATCACTCCCATGATTACGATCTCCAGTATCAGGAACACGATCACGGGCATGCTCATTCCGAATTGGAAGGCTTAGAGTTGTCGAATGATGGCTACCAGGATGCGCATGAACGTGCGCATGCCAGCGATATCCGCAAGCGCTTCACCAATCGCGAGGTCACTACGGGCCAGATCGTTATGTTCGGCCTGACTGGCGGTCTGATTCCTTGTCCGGCAGCCATCACCGTTCTGTTGCTATGTCTTCAGGTTAAAGAAGTTGCGCTGGGAGGCATGCTTGTCCTGTGTTTCAGCATCGGATTGGCGCTCACCTTGGTCACTGTAGGTGCTGCGGCGGCAATTGGTGCTAAGCAGGCCTCCAACCGTTGGCCTTGGCTGGGCACCGTGGCTCGTCGTGCTCCGTACCTGTCCAGCGTGCTGATCATTTGTGTTGGTCTGTACGTGGGTTTCCATGGCTGGATCGGCCTGAACGCTTGAGGCAAGTCTTTCGTGCTTGAACTTACGAGCTACATTGGTCTGTTCGTGGCGGCATTCGGTGCCGCGACGTTATTGCCAATGCAGTCTGAAGCCGTGCTGGTCGGGATGTTGCTCTCCGACCGGTACGTCGTTTCTACGCTATTGGCGGTAGCCACTGTTGGCAATGTGCTTGGCTCCGCACTGAACTGGCTTCTGGGCCGTTCCGTTGAGCGATTCCGCCACAAGCGCTGGTTCCCCGTGAGCGAGAGCAAGTTAGAAAAAGCCCAGCAGTCCTATCTGCGCTACGGGCGCTGGTCACTGTTATTGAGCTGGGTGCCCATCATTGGCGACCCGCTGACAGTCGTCGCTGGAGTCATGCGCGAGCCGCTCTGGAGTTTCCTGTTGATTGTCACCCTGGCCAAGGGGATGCGTTATCTCGTGCTGACCGCCGTCACTTTGGGATGGACATGACGACTGCTCATACAAATCCGCCTTCTTCACTCAAGAGCCGAAACGCCAGCCTGGATCTGATCAAATGGCTGGCAATGCTCACCATGGTTATCGATCACTTACGATTGGTCTGGCCGGAAATGAGCAACCTGTTCATTCCAGGAAGGCTTTCATTCCCGCTGTTCTGTGTCGCCATTGCGGCAAACGTGGCACGCTCTAAACAGGGGGAATTGCTGACTACTGCGAACGTTCGATACCTTGCGTTGATGCTCTTGTTCGCCGTCATATCAGAAGTGCCTTACCGCTACATCAGCACCTCAGGATCATTCAATGTGTTGGTGACGCTGGCATTGGGGCTGGTGATTGCCTGGGGATGGCAACATCGCACCCTATTGAGCAGCGCTATGGCATTATTGGCCGCCGCGATTGCCTACGTGCTGGATGATCCACTTATGTACGGATTCTACGGTGCACTTGTTCCAGCGGCTGTCTTAATAGCAATCAAAGGCCCCGGTGTTCTTTGGCTGCTGCCAGCGGCTCTATGCCTGATGAGCAATACTCGAAGTAGCATCGTAACCAGGGCGCTGGACTTGGAAGTCTATTCAATGGTGGCGTTGAGCACCGCGTTCGCGGCGCCGCTGATAGGACTCTGGCTACTGCGTCAGACCTTCACCTTCAAGGTCTGGCCGGTGCGGCAATGGGGATATTGGTTCTATCCGGGCCACCTTGCCGCTTTGCAAGCGCTACGGTTGCTGGTCTGAATACCGGTCACCAGCTTTAGCAAGCCCTAGGAACTCACGATCATCTGTTGGGCCATCGGCGATGCTGATCATCGATCACGTATGGATGTTCGTGATCCACACCGTCCTGGCCGTCGATGTGTGCGTGATCGCCCGGCAGATTCTCATGGGTGTGTTTGATCGACTCCTGATCATGAGCTGGGCGCCAGATCACGATGCTGACCAGTAGTGCACTGCCTGCCACCACGGCGAGGCCAACAAACGACGCCGTGAGGCTGATGTTGGCTCCCAGCCATCCCGCCAGTGGATAAGTAATCAACCAGCAAGCATGGGACAGCGCAAATTGGGCGGCAAACAACGCCGGGCGATCTTCGGCATGTGCCGAGCGACGCAACAGGCGACCGCTCGGAGTCTGGGCCAGCGAATAGCCCACCCCGAGCACCATCCACAGCGGCAGCAGGAAGTTGTAGGTGGTCAGGTTGATGCCGACGGCCAAGCCTACGACCAGTATTCCTCCGCCAAACAACATGGCCGTTCGGTCTTTGATGTTTTTCAGCAGGCGAGGCAAGACCAGGGCCGAGATCATGGAACCACCACCAAACGCAGCCAGCGCCAATGCCGTTGAGCTTTGAGGCAGAGCGAAGCGCGACTGAACCATCACCACGGTATTGACGATGACCATGGCACTGGCAGCCGCTACCGTCAGGTTGAGAGCCAGCAGCCCTCGCAGGCGGGGCGTCGCTAGGAATATGCGCATGCCACGAGTAGTTCGTTCATAGATGCTGCGTCGTGGTACTTGCTTCGCCTTTGGCAACAACACCGTGGCGACTAGGGCGGCAGAAGCGAGGAAGCCGATGACCGTGCCGGCGAAAAGGCTGTGGAAGCTGATCACCGTCAGGAGCGCGGCAGCGAGCATCGGGCTCGCGACACTTTCGAGATCGTAAGCCAGACGCGATAGCGACAAGGCACGGGTGTAGTCGTCTTCATCCGGCAGGATGTCTGGAATGGTCGCTTGGAACGTTGGAGTGAACGCTGCCGATGCGGACTGAAGGACGAAAATCAGCACGTAGATTTGCCAAACCTCGGTCACAAACGGGAGAGCAAGCGCGACCAGCGCCCGCACCAGATCCAGCGAGACCAGCATGGCTCTGCGAGGCAGGCGCTCTGCAAAAGCCGCTGCAATGGGCGCTACGCCAATATAGGCCGTCATTTTTATAGCCAACGCCGTGCCGAGAACGGCACCTGCTTGGGCGCCTGCTAGATCGAACGCCAGTAAACCGAGCGCGACGGTGGCAAGGCCAGTCCCTAAGAGTGCAATCACCTGAGCCAGGAAAAGATGGCGATAGGTTCGGTTGGCTAGGATTTTCAGCATGAGAAATCTCAAAAGGAAGCGCGTACGACTATCTGGTTACTGAGATTTCCCGAAGATAAAAGAACTACGAGTTTCTCGTTTTCAGATGAATTCATATCCCCCCTAGGGGGATATGAATTCATCCTAAACCAGAGCCAGAAGTAGCTCAAGAAATAAGCATTCGACCTTTGATCGAGTCTCCGGAGAAGTAGCTTGCTCAGTGAAGGCACTTAGCCATACGCTGCCGGGCGTGAGACCTCTCACGGATATAAAATATGAGCAAGGAGCAAGCCCTGATGAAACTGTCCGCCATTTTGATCGCCGCTTTACTTTCGATTACGTCCGTTGCTGCCTTCGCACACAGCGGCGGTACTGATTCAAAAGGTTGCCATCGCAACCATAAAACCAACGACTACCACTGCCATTAAATGGCCAAAGCCCAGCGTCAGGCTGGGCTTTGGTGTGAGCTGGTCACTTCAGATCTCTGGGTGTCTGACGGACGCTGTTTAATCCGCTCGTGATCGCTAGCGCAACAGATGTACTGCCAGACCAGCGAGCGCACAGGCCATCAGTACCTGAATGACGCCGCGCTTGAAGCGGAACAATGCTATTGCGGCTGCGATGGCGATCAATGCAGAGGGCCAGTCGAGGTTACCGCTGAAGCCTTTCGGCCAAAGCACGTGATACCCGAAGAAGCACGCCAGATTGAGGATCACCCCAACTACGGCGGCGGTGATGGCGGTAAGCGGTGCAGTGAACTTGAGTTCGTTGTGGGTCGACTCAACCAGAGGGCCACCCGCAAGGATGAACAGGAACGAAGGTAAGAAGGTGAACCAGGTCACCAGGGCAGCTGCGACAGCTCCGGCCAGAAACACCTGATCAGCCCCGAACACTTGCGAGACATAGGCCCCGACGAAGCCGACGAAAGCCACCACCATGATCAGCGGCCCTGGCGTGGTTTCCCCCAGCGCAAGGCCGTCGATCATCTGTGTCGGGGTTAGCCAGCCATAGTGACCGACTGCGCCTTGATAGACATACGGCAGTACGGCATAAGCCCCGCCGAAGGTCAGCAATGCAGCTTTGGTAAAGAACCAGCTCATCTGGGTCAGGGTTCCTTCCCACCCAAAGAGCGCGGTCAAAACACCCATCGGCAAAGCCCATAGCACGGCACTAATCAGTGCGAGTGAGGCCAATTTCAACCAGCTGAACCGAGCATGTTCGGGGGACGGCGTGTCGTCATCGATTAAGGCCGGGCCGAAGGATTTTTTGGCGGCGCTATGGCCACCGGCTCTGAATTTTTCGGGTGCCATTCGCCCCCCGAAATAGCCAATCAACGCTGCCCCTAAGACGATCAGCGGGAACGGAACATTGAATGCAAAGATGGCGGCAAATGAAGCCGCTGCTATCGCCCACAGCCAATTATTCTTCAGTGCCCGAGAGCCGATTCTATGCGCCGCCTGCACCACGATGGCCGTCACGGCGGGCTTGATGCCGTAGAAAAGTCCGGCTACCACGGGTACTTCGCCGAACGCGATGTACATCCACGACAGCGCGATCAGGATGAATAGTGAGGGCAGTACAAACAGCGCGCCGGCGATCACGCCTCCCCACGTTCGATGCATCAGCCAACCAATGTAAGTCGCCAATTGCTGAGCCTCGGGCCCTGGCAACAACATGCAGTAATTGAGGGCATGTAGAAATCTGCGTTCTGAAATCCAGCGTCGCCGCTCCACCAACTCCTGATGCATGATCGAGATCTGGCCCGCAGGCCCGCCGAAGCTAATGAAACCGAGCTTCAACCAGAACCAGAACGCCTCACGCAGACTAATCTGTTCAGGCCTCAACGGATTCGCTTCAACCTCTGGTGCCATAACTTTACTCATTGGGTTGCTCCTCTTTCACAAACCCGGCGAGCAGGCCGTCGAAGATGGCGCTCGCGGCAGCCAGAAGTTGGTCGTCGTCGGAAATGGTCTCTCGCAGCCCAGCAAGCACCCGCTCAATCCCGGCAGCCTCCACCGGCTGAATACCGCCAACATCGAGGTAATGCACAAGGGCAGCAATGCGACCTAGACCTTGTATCTGGATTTGAAAACTGGCCTGTAGGGTTTCAAAGGTGACGCGGTTACCAACATGGCTGAAGGTTGCGTCATCAAAATCAAACCCCAAGGCGTTGACTGGGCAGTCCTGTGGAGTGTTCAGCCAGACGATCTGAGCTTGCGGGTCGATGAAGCGGCGGATCAACCAGGCACAGGCGAGCCGGTCGACCCAGGGACGTTTACGCGTTGCCCAGATACGGCCCTGATAATCGCTGAGATTGAGTACCGATATCGGTTGATTACTGCTGTGCGGCTCATCCGGCGACAGGGCTCTACTGACTGCCGTCTCTAACTCCTGTAGAGCCGCATCAATCTGGTGCTTTGGTTCACCTGGGAAGTAATCGATGCTCGCTATCTGATCGTAGGCTTTGCGCAGCTTGCGGATTTGTTTGGTCGTCGCCAGCGCATTTTCAGCATTCAACTGCTCACGGCAGCCTTCGATCTCTCCACCAAGTTTGGTGTAGTCATCCTTGCGGTCGAAAAACTCGATAAAGCGCTCACCGTTGGGATCAACTACAGGCAGGAGGTAGGCGGTGCCATTGATGGCCAATATGTCTCGTTCGACAGAAGTCAGAGCTTCGCGGCAAGCGCTGGTATCAGGGAGCAGGTAAACACCGTCACGGAGTACAGCGGCACCTGAAGCTTTCAAGGCACGCCAGGCTCGCATGCGCTCGGTGGCGTTGGCGGTGGGTAAGCCAAGGATCAATGCGAGCCAATTTTTCATGTAGGAATATCTACTCGATATGTAGTAATCGCTACGCTACTCCTTGCTGCAAGGCTTGGGAAGCGGTGCTCAACAAAAGCAGTTGTTCAGAGGGCATTCGGAAGAAGGAACAGACACGCAGACTTGCGGTGGTCATTGCGAGCGAAGCCAAGCTTCCATTTTTTGCAACCTTCCTCTACGTAAAAGCACCGGTTTCCCTAAATCCAACATCACCAACAATCCCTGCCTTTCGCATGTTGAAGGGAACCAATCAGCGATTTCGACGTTGCAGCGTTTGGCGTCACCTACCGCCCACTTAATAATCATGTCTGCTGCGGCACGGTAGTGATCCGCCATGAACAGCCTTTTGCCGTCTTCTGACCAGCCTCTCATCGCAAGCTCGTCGGTTACGTCGATGAGTCCAGCGTCTCCAAAGAAATCGGTCGTATCTGGATAATGAATACCTGCCAAGGACACCTTGGCCACGCCGGATTTTCGGTCGAAGTAAGACAGGAAATGCCATCCTCCCGTTGTACTACCTGGATCTGGAAAATTGATCGCAGCTTTGCCAGTGATGTAGTGCGTGCGGGAAACGCGTTTGAGATCAAAATCGAAAAGCGGCTGGTTCATGGGAGTGTTTTGAGCCGGGCCAGCCCCTGTTTGATATGACCAGCGTTCTCACCAATTGTGTAAAGCGCACCACGGACGTTGTCGCCGACTTCCGCATGTCCCTGGGCTTCCACCTGGAGGGTCAGCTCCATGAGCGCAGCCTCAAGGGCCAGCTGGTTTTGGTACATCCTTTCCAGCACATCTGATAGCGAGTATTCACTGGGCATCTACATGGACTCCTTGATGTCGACCCAGCATAGCTCGATGATGAGTCAGCAAGTGTCTTGCGGGTATAGGCATACCCTGAGAGCACCTTATGAGCGTCCCGTCCCTAAGTAGTCTCAAGGTGTTTGATTTGCAAGCTAGAACAGCAAGAAGCCCGAAGGACAGAGATGCCCGCTAGACACTTGGTCGGTTTTTATTGACCCGCCGTACCGGATTTATCAGAGGCCGGGCCTCCATTGAAGCTAAAATCGGTGGTGCCGTTGGTGATCCATTCGACCAGCTTTTCCTTGTGAGTGTAAGCCACCACTCCACGTTTTTGAGTCGGATCGAATCTTAAGACGCGCCATATACCGAAATCGGGGCCGAAGTCGATGAACACGGGTTTGGAAACCCACCAGCGAGCAAAAAGCTTGCTGCGGGAATGCCAGCTAAATGAAGCCAGTCCATTCTCCGACACTTTCGACAAACCCATTCTGAAGTTGTACCTGTCGAACTCAGTCCGCGTGCCATCGATCACCCAGATCATATTTTGATAGTAGTTTTGCCTCGCGATTACCTCTTCAGGATGTATCGTCGATCTCTGAAACTCAATAACCATCCCTGAAGGCGTTCGGACATCTGCTATATGTCTCTCCCCTGAGGACGCTTGCAACACAACTTCCTGCCACTCGGTTGGGAACATATTCTTCCAATCGCGATGCCATGCCGTTTCCGTTTCCCACCACGGATCGCAATTGTCCAAACGTTTATGAGCCCAATGCCAGACGACATGGTTCCCGCATTTAGCGACAGTCTGGGAACCACAAAAACTGCAAACACCACGTGCTTTTGGAGTGGCCTCTACACGAGCGCCTTCAAGCAATGAGTATTTCATTTTCTTCCTTGATGATAAAAATGAGGGGCGGTAGCTCTTAACTTCCTAGTTGTCAGTACCTTGTGACCCACAGGACGAAAGACAAATATCTGAACACGGTAGTCGTCGTGTCGCTCTGGCCTCTTTCAACAATTGCTCAGCGTACATAGCCGGATCATCATCTGGCAGCGGGTAGCCTGCAGCAGATAGAGCTTCGGCGCGCTCTTCAATGAGCAGACGCTCGGGATCGCGAACCGTTTGGTAGGCTCTGCCTGGTACGCGTCGAGTCGTGTCCATTCTCGGCTCCCCAGAAGGCTGATGGCTAAGAGCGACTAAATTACTTTTAGAACGATAACAGAACGCTCTGAATAGCGATGCTCCGCTGCGAGTCACGAGGGAGGGTGCGTTACGATCTATGTTTCACAGAGACGCAAACACCAAGCAAGCGGAGCGCGCAGGCGTGAGGGATGCGAGCCCGCAGGGTCGAGACACGCCTTGGCGGGGCTCGATTTACGGCAGCCTGACGCCGCAGGCGGCACGCCATCAACGCCAACAAGAGGTAACTCAAATGCCCGACGATGAACTGCGCGAACTGGAGGCCAAGAGACGAAAGGCTTTGTGGATACTTGCGCACATATCTCCAGGCGATTCGAAGGCGTTCGATGCCTTATCCATCCTTGATGACCTTGACCTTCAAGAACGGAAATACTCCCCCAATGCTGACAAGGCACTTGATCTCAACCAGCTTCGGGATTGTGTCACGCTGCAGCATCACAACTCCGGAATCGACATCATTTTGGAGCAGACTATCCCCCAGCCCTGGAGGGAGCGCTTCAATCAGGCGAGTATCGGGTCGACCAGATTGTTAGATGGGCCTTACGCTGCGGACTGGTATAAATTCCTGGCTTGTTGGGAATCAGAGATGCAGCACCTCGAGGCACACAGAACTGCCAGAAGTAAGCCCAAGCTGGATTGATGCAGACGGAGAATAGACGTGGAACGAGACAGCGATGACACCGTGTATTGCGACATCCAAATGCCGGTGGCTCAAGGGCGTGAGCTATTGGCGTTAGTGAATGCCCTGCGAGAGTCGAAAGCTCATCCAAGTCTCGACAGAGTTTTTGAACACATGCAGGACGAGCTCAGCACCTCAATCGACATCGTTAAGAATCCGCCATCGTGGGGCCCATGGGGGCCGACGCATAACTGAGCCTTTAGTCGGCTATCCTTTCCATTCAGACGAGCAAACGCTGACTGGGAGCATGGAAGACTCAAAAAACGTCGCTCCGGCGCCCTATAACGGGGCGAAAATAACGGCAAAATACACTTTAAGTGGGTGATTGCCATATGCCATACTCGGTTATCAACGATTTTTCGCCCAGCTTGGCCACCTCCCTGATGGAGGTTTTAGTCGCTATGGTAACGACTAGCAGGAGAAGAGCCTTAATGGCGTTCCTGAGAAGCGGAGCTGTGACGGGGCTGCCGTTTGCCGAGTTCTGAGGCTGCTTGTTTATTGAACCTTGGGGGCTTTCGCCAAGTCTGAACTATAGTCGTAAAGCCGCTTGTCGGCTGACGGCAGGTACTGCTTGTGAAGCTTGGTGAACGAGCTCGATAATCCGCACCGCTTTTGCTAGCGAGGCAGTATTACGTTTTTTTCCATTGAAAGCAGTGGTCGCGCATTGGAATTCGTTGATGCACCGTGGAACAAAATTCTTAGAGGATGGAGCTATGACTCTTGAGCGTATGATCGAAGAGGCCCGTAACCGTAACGGTTCTCATGAAGCCAGCCTAAAGGCGGCTCGTGATCGCATGGCCGCGACTAACCACCGTCTGGCACGTGAATTCGCTAAACAAGAAGTCACTGCGACGCTGCTTGCCAAGACCTGCAGCCTCTAATAAATCCCTTCATCCGAAAGCAGCCTAATGGGCTGCTTTTTTTTGCGCGATCACAATGACTCCATACCTCATCACCAGCTTCGAAGAGGCGACGATGGCAGCGTTGATTCATGAGCCATACGGCTATGATCACGCTGACATCTTCAAAAAACCTCAGATCAAGTACATCTATAACTACTTGAAGTCCTTCATGCCCGAGATTCCGAAGGGTAAGAAGACGGTAGGAAGCATCCTGCTTGAGCACGAATACATCGACCGAGACTTCCTCGAGGACTACTCGCGTTTTTACCTGGGGCGTTTCGGCAACGATGGCTACAAGTGCGCTCGGCTTCACTTCTTCAGTTGCGATCTGACTCACAAGCGGCTCGACGCTCTACTGGCGGGTGACGTGGGAGAAATGTTAGATGATGCTGAGGATGACAATGCTGTAAAAACTCTAGAGCAACTCCAGTCGCACTACCTCGGTTTCATGGTTATCAAACCTCTCACCAGGACATTCGTGGGGAAAACCTGCCTTCGTGTCAGTGGTGACCGAGGTGTGGGCAAGAAGAAAATTGACAAGCCTTATGATGTGAATCTCTTTGGCATCAAGCTGACAATCGACTCAATTGCATTCCAAGAACAGGACAAGGTGGTTGCCGCGTGTGCTACCACCGCCATTTGGACAGCGTTGCACAGTTCGCCTGGTCGTAGTGTTAAGGACATTAAATCCTGCAGTGAGATCACCACCGCCGCCCTGA
Source organism: Pseudomonas sp. MF08831 (assembly GCF_059862645.1). Taxonomy (NCBI): domain Bacteria; kingdom Pseudomonadati; phylum Pseudomonadota; class Gammaproteobacteria; order Pseudomonadales; family Pseudomonadaceae; genus Pseudomonas; species Pseudomonas sp. MF08831. The sequence goes on from NZ_JCBCUX010000003.1 coordinate 11,863, forward strand.
ATTTTGTGGACGGTTCCAGTAATGGATTCCCAAATAAAGAGCTTACCAATAAGCAGATCCAGCGAACGCTTGATATTGAGGGGCTGCGATATCACAACAATAGCCTTGAGGAATCAACTCCTGAATCTTTCCGAGAGTCCCTCGTTGCTCACATTAATAGCAACCTGCCCGTCATTTTGACGGGAAAAGTATACGGCGTGGAACCCAACGAAGCTGGTGAGTACGTCAAAGCTGGGCACGCAATTACCGCCCTTGGTTATGACTTCCGGGGTGATTCGAAATGGGTATACGTTCATGACGACCGACTCGGGCCGTACGCACGAGCAGAAATGGTCATGCTTGACGAATTTTTCGGGGAATCCACTCCTGAGGCCGTAAAAGGTCGTTGGGGGCTGGCGATGTCCATTCGAGAACCGGATGCCACTAACTGGGTGGCTCCCCATGAGATTATTGTTCCAGATATCTCGATCATCCCGGCAGATAGAAAGACGCGCATCGACTTCAAGTTCGCTCATGGCACAGCAGAGCGTATTCGTGATCAGGTATTGGGATACCTGGAAGATGAAATGTGTCCTCTGCTTGAGATCCCGGTTCCTTCGGTCAGGTACGAGATCAAACTGGCATCGATTGCTCAAGCGCGAGACGATGTCCGTAAACATTACACCCACCGCAAGGTCAATGACGTGTTGGGTACTTACACCCTCGATGAAGAGAGAATGATTCGCTGGCGTAAGGAAAAACTCAGTTTCTTGACTGGCAGCCTCGCACGCTTACAGTGGCAAATTGATGTCTACTGGGATTCCGAGTGTGCTTTCCAGGTGTTCTTGGATGCGACTGACATTCCCTTGGGCAACGCTGTATCTGGCATTTACATTCATGACCCAATTTATGCAGATGCGATGCTGGCCGGCTTCAAGGGGCAGGAGAGCCAGATCGCCGGTCTAGATGATCAGCACTTCTTCCCGGCGTTCACCAGGGCTGTGAAGCAGCGCCGAGATGACTACGAAAGTCATCTCAATAGCATGTATGGGACATTGCGTGCGCCCAACCACATTAAAGAGAACGAGGTCTCGCGGAACGGAAAAGGCACCAACAAGACCGCGAAAAAATTCTGGGATCCGCAACAAATCCGTTTGGTTGATGTTCACGAGGCCTACAAGAAAGTGGCCGATTCAGTGGCTAACGACCCATCCTCTGAGAGTAAGCTTATCTGGGCCATAGGTAAGGACGGCGTGTTATTCGTCGCTGAGGACATTCCAAAACCTGATGAGCTCGGTCACCCAAGTATGACTGGGATGCAGGCCGCTCGGATTGCGGGAGAAATACGGCCAAAGGCTGGCTATTGGGAGGTCAACTTCTTCTCTGGAAGGTACAGCGGTGATTACGCCGATATAGAGAAGACTCAGTTTCTTACAAACGCCGTGTACAAAATTCAGTCACTCTTCCCGTATGACAAGTTTGAAGCTTTTTACCCTTATGCCCCTTCCTCCCAAGGTCTGGTTTCGCCTGATCTAGCGGCACAGGGAGGCGGTGACGATACGGCGGAACCCGCTGCTGTGCTCGCTTAATCCGAATAAACCCGGCTTCAGGGCATCGCCCTCGGTCGGGTTCACTCCTATCAAGCTGTTCACCGCACTGGTGAATGCCCTTTTCTCAGCCTGCATCCAATCTGGGCGTTTATCCCTTCAGAAAGCCAGTGCCAGACTCACGTTTGACTTTTCAATGGATCAGAATGTGCGAGCTACAGGCACTGTCCAGGGAGGAACTGATCTCTGCATACCGCAAGCGGAGCGCGCAGGCGTGCGGGATGAAAGCCCGAAGGGCCGAGACGCAGGCTTTGCCAAGGCTCGGTTCACGACAGCCGCTACCCGCAGGGGCACGCCGTGACCGAAAACTCAGGGTCATCAGAGCTCCGCATTCCATGCATCCATAGCCTCGCTCACAGTCGCGTACCAGTGGAGCTTACCGAGCTGTAGGGCATTCGCGATTTGCCTGTTGGTATTGCCGTCGACCCAAGTCGGGAGACTCTCTATCGCTTCTGTGAACAGACTGGCTGTAGCGACAGCGAATCGCCCCGTACTTGTAGACTGGAGGCACACGTAGCGCACAGCAGCGCCACTAGAGAGCCGACGCCAAACTACCACCTCCATACAGTCCAATGCGCTCACCGGAGCCTCTAAGGTAGGACTCTCTTCCTGATCCACCGTGACGTGTACCGCTGCTTTTAATGACCTGCCAGGCGCACCAGGTGTGTGGACGAGATGCTTGAGTTGCTCACGTGAGGCGATTATCTGATCGCGGAGTTCTTCAGGATCGATGGACATTCCGCCCTCTGGTGTCACCTTGAGGGTGTTCAAGGAGTTCGCCACCCGGATGAACTCGCGTTCACGCGCTTTCTCCCACTCTGGGCGGCGGTCGGGGCTGATAAGGTTCCAGAGGCGTGAAAGCAGCAGCAAAACGTTCTCCTGACCTACAGCCTAAGGCTTGAATCCATTGGTAATGAACAATGGTATCTCAACACTCGTCCCAGAATTCATCGAATCATTCGTGGCCAGGCAGAATCGGAGCGATTCCTTTGACCGTTTTCTCTCTCGCAAGCTCACGTGCAAAGTCATCATCCCTTAAAGTCTCAAGCTTCTCCATCTCTACGTTATACTCTTGAATTGTAAGGGTAGAGCCGAGCTGAGCCCGGAGTTTGCGAGAGTATTTATCGAACTGCTCCATGGCTCGCATTAGGAAAACATTGCTAACTGTAGTGCTATATCCCTCAATCTGCTTGAATGCCGCATGCACATAGCCCATGACAGTCGCAACTGATTTCTGACCGGTATACATCTTAACTTCCTCAAGATAGCTCTCATCAGAAAGCAACCTGACTTCAAAATCTCCGGCACGCCTATATCTATCCCGCTGCACGAACTCCATTACTAAATTCGTGATAAACGAGTGGCGAAACATGTGTGCGCAGGCCTGCTCCTCGATACCAGCAAACCTGCGCACTGAACCGATCTCGTTGCCCAGGGAGGTTTCTGAAATCGGAGTTCCGGTTGATGATGATACAAAGACGAAACCATGATCTTTAAAACTGGAAAATTTATTTCTTACAATTTTATCCCTGTGAAACTCAATGTATGATACCAGCTCATTGAGAAACATCTTATTTACGGGTACTTCTCTTTCCTCATTATCGTCACCCTTTAGCGTGATAAACCTTAGCATAGGATGTTTCATTTTATACGCGGCCAGGACATCTACTACTTTAAGACTCGCCACCTCTGACAGCCTAGCTCCAGAGTTTTCCAAAGTTGAGATAAATGCATGCCGTCGAATCTTGATGAAACGCGAGCCACCCATTTCATCAACAGCTTTCCTGAGCTGGTCGATATGAACAGCTGGAATTGCATTCCGCTCGTGCCTCCTACCACCAGGTGGAAATGCGTGATGCCACACGCTATGCACAGCATAATCACGACCACGCTTATCTTTCTTCACCGTAACATTTTCAGTAACTTTTATTCGCCCTCCAGTCGCGACGAAATTGGGCTGCTCATAAAGCCCGCCAATGTACTTCAGGAAGTCTATGCATACAGTCCCAACGTCTACAACCGCGAGTGTGGCTTTCCTCTTCTCACGAAGATTTTTGGGGTCAACTTCCGTCCCTAGATGATGAATAAAACGCGTAAAATCATTATCTGATAGATCTATAAAATCAATATTTGAAGCATAACAGAATCTCACCAGTTGACTGATTTTCTGAGCGTATTCACCAATCGTCCCACCTTTTCTGCCCGCACGGGCTAACCCCTTACGCTTCATCCTATTGGGCCGAACCGTAAGGGACAGCATGTACAGATTCGCGCTAAAACAGGGCGCCCCGTTTGGCCAATTGATGAATGTCAGGTTGCTCGCATCCCTAGTCACAAGCTTCCCCAGTGCGTTGTGGTCAAACAACTCAAGCTCAGGAATCACTGAATAAAGCTTACGCTCAGGGAAATTACTCACCCCGCACCACCTTTAAAGATTGGATATTCTCGTGAGACGGGATCACATCAAAAGGAGACTCATTAAGCGAGACTATTGCCAGCAGTGCATTTATAGCTTCGCTGGCGCTTTTATTTCTAACAGCCTCACTAGAACCATCCCTGGTTTCTTTGATGCCTGAGATAGCAGCGGAAAGCCCTTGGAGCAACCTGAAATTAGAGCGGCGTAGTGCGACCACTGCGCATTCCAACTCGCTATTAATCTGCTCCAACCCGTACTTGGTCTTTTTGGTGGGTTTGCTGTCCTTTCCGGCATACGCAGCAACTGCATCTTTAGCCACCCCCCTAAGACGCTCTAGCCCTGCAAAACCGTGATGACCAAGCAGTTCATCAGATTTCTTTTTGAGAGTGTTCAGACTTGTAGAGTCAATCGCGTATTGCTGTCCAGCCAGATCGAATTTATAAGAAAGGGAAGCCAAAGCGCCCTGATTTTTTAGAGCAGCAATGACAATCTCATTTAAGGCGTATTTTTTTATATCGGAAAGTACATCTTCCAACAGAACCTGCCGCGCCTTGATTGATTCATTATGAACTTGAATTTCTGATCTAGGCTTACCCATGACTATGCGCCCTTTACGTGAACAAGAACCTGCATTTCTTTGCCATTAGTTCCAATAACAAATACGGGTTCAAATCTTACAATACCTTTACTCATCAAGTGTTCCAAGCGCTCTGAAAAGGACTCTTGATCTACAAGGCGAAGATCATCCGTTCCAAACTGCTCCTTCATCAACGCACGTAATGACTTATAATTATGCACATCACCAGAAAAGAATTTCTCAGCAATTATTTGAGCTTCCGCACCACGGAGGGATGCTCCATCTGTAGCAGATGTAATGTACCTCCATGCGTGCTCGATATCGTTATGCCCGAGAATCCAACGCAGTGTATCTATGCGTCCTTTCCCATACGCGTGAAAAAACAACAAAGCTGCTACACGTCGCAACTGGTGTTGTCTGATGTAATACCGAAGACCGACCTCATTAACTTCGCTCTCGAAATAATCACAAAAGAAGTCGAAGCAGGTACTCATGCTTGTTTTCGTGGCCGAATATAGTACCTTTCTTCCATGCAGAGAAGGAACAGAGAAAATAGTAGGAGCTTCAGCCGAGAAACCCGCATTAATCAGCTCCTCTTGGAGCCGCACTAATTGCGCAAGCATCTGTACAGCAAGAGGATCTATAGGCCTAGCATCATACTTACGGAGACCATACGTATTTACTGTGCTCTTTTCTCTCTTAAACATCAGCCATGTATTCGTGGAGTCGAATGCTTGTGCTGATGGGATCTGCAAAAGCTCGTCGATTCGCCGAGCCATAAGTAAACCAACAACGAATTGAATAACTCCAATATAAACATAGACAAGTTCTAGCAAGCCTACATTGGATCTGAGCCGCTCAAAATAGTCCTCTTTCGCTCCCTTGCGATTTTCAAGACCACTGCCATCGACATCACTTGTATTTCTACAACCAAGCCCCAGCTTCGTTACGCCGTGACGCTCCAAATCACTTCCTACAATTGAAACAACCTGTTCATCTGTTAGGCTTGTAAGCGACTTGTCATGCTCATCACAGTATCGAGCCAACCTGCAAAATCCCTCAACCACGAGCGGGCCCAGCTCGTAATGAAACTCGACAGCACCTTTGAATAACTTAAAAATGGTGCCAGACGGGATTGTCACAAAACGACCAGGCTTGGCGAGCTCTGGCGTGTAACCTTTAATTCGATCCAAGACTCGCTCACTAGGCCCTGGCATACCAAGATCTTTAAGCAGCCCCATTCCATATAAGAAATTGTAAAATAGCCTGTACTGGGACTCAGCCATAAGACTCCCCGAACTAGAAACAACCTTGACCCCCTCCATCTCACGCTTATAGGATTCTCCAAGCGGATAAAAACTAAGGATTTCATGCCTCGGTTTGGCCAAGCTGCCACGGATAGTATTTTTGTAAATTTCGTTTGAGATACGTACAGAGTTTACCGTATAGCCAGCACCTCTATGTCCGTCGTAGTGGCCTTTATAGTATAAAGCGGCCCGAATACGTGGAACATTATCAACCGTAATATCAAGCTCGTTAGACTCGAGCTGAGTAGAACTTATCTCTGACATCGACGGATTCGCTTCCAATAGGGAAGCAATCGTCTCGCTCGGGATCTCATTCAACAGTGCTAGAGCATACTCACACAATTTGCCTGACCAATCATACAGCGCTTCGGCCACGGAAGATTCTGAAGACAGCTTATTTAGTATCCATTTTATATCGCCTTCAGACAAACCTGCCAACCCTGCACTTGAAAGTTTAAGCGCACGTGAATGTATTAGCAGACAGTCAATAACACCTACAGCTGCGTGAAACTTCCGCCTTAATGTCTCAACACATTGAGAGTTAGCCATTTCAACCAGGCTATTTCGCGTGGCGCCAATGAGCGAATATTTGAGACCATTCAATAGATCTAGATTCTCGTCATCAGTCAGGTATGAATTGTTGTCTAGAGCGACCTTCCAGTTGAGTGGGATGGGATCACCGCTGAAATTCACATGCCAGACGGAAGCATTAAAATCAGTGGTCAGCCAGGAAGCTTTGCGAAAAGCTTCTGCCGGCGCCAAGCGAGGCTCACTTAGGAAGCCAAGTTTAGAGGGCGCATTCATAAACAAATCTCTCCATAGACTCTGCGTTTGCTATTAATGACGCCCTGTAGAGTTCGCTCCGATAAGTTGCATCTCGATGCTTACTGATCTCCCTCTCAAGAAAGCCTGTGTAGGTCGCCCAGTACACGGCCTTAGCATTAACTTTCTGATTGGTTGGCGCTTGCTCAACAGCCTGTTTTATCGAAAGCAGCACGCTCAAAATATCTGCAGACACTAACGCATATACAGTCCCGTCGTTCTCAAGCTTTTCATGGCGGCCCTCTGGATCTTGAAGATATGCAGGGACATCCCCAAAAGCATGATTCACTAGGAAAGTATCTAATTCAGCCACGCTTGAAAAATTACTCGCCCGAAATAAAAACGGGCTATCTTGAAGGCTATGACAAATTAATATTTTATTGAATACTCGCATGCGCCTCTCATGAAGGAAATCGATGATCACTTTGGGGAGGTAGTGATCCATGAGATTAGGATCGTAGCTCTCATGACCTAAAGCCTGAGAGGTAGTTTCAGCGCTGTGCGTCTTAATAAATATCTCGGCGACTCGGGATGCGCGCACTGAAGATGCACTCACCATCTCCAAAAACTTAACGAGGTCATCTTCGGGCATTTCTGTGTGAGGACGAAACTGAGTTAAAAGATTAGTTCTCAAGTATGTACCAGGTCTGAGTGTTGACCTCGACCACGGTGCTAGGGTGCTCTTGACTGGCGGAGAAAATGCGTTACCGCATGTGATGAACAATTTTCTCCATATGGGATTACCCTGCGACTTCAGATACTCACGTAGGGGCGCAGTAATCTCAATAATTTGGTCGACCAAAGCTTTAGTTTCTGGGGTTAGCGTAATTTTCTGCTCAGACCTTCCTGCCCCCTTACGATCTTTGTACCCCACCAGCTTATATACCGCCCCATCCAATACATATCCTGATCTCTGCCCCAGCTTATTCCAGAGATCGAAATCAACCAGAAACTCTGACGTAATTATCGGATGCCTTAGGATAAGTAGGAGCTGAAATGGCATGAGGCTTCCGGCCAGTGGCATCCCCATGTAACTAGCCAAATCATAAGCAGGCGTCTGAGAATCTTTTGTATCCACTGATAAAGAAGCGTAGTGACTGTAAGGCTCTCCGTAGCCGTACGTCTCAAAAATGCAGCAAATATTGGGAATTATTAATAGGTGTCCCTTCTTACGCTTAGTCGTGTCTACTAATTCGCCCTGCGCAGCGAGCTGTTTACGACGAAGAACCCTACCATATAGATCAGCAATCTGCGCTGTGGCCCAGCTCTCAATAATCTTCAGCCGCTTAGATATGGAAATGAATAAAACTTCAATAGCTTCAGACTCAGTAAGATGTAACGGTATTTCCAGTACGAGCTTTACCTTTACATCAGCACCATCATCATTCGTTCGAATGTTAGTCGACTGACCATCAATTCGCTTCGCAGGTGCCAAAGGCAGTTTTCCGCCCAAGGGCTCGACCCATACACCTGGAAGAATAAATATCTTCTCGACGAACCCAATATATTTATTCCAGGTTTTCATTTGTGCGTCGATATCCAGCCCTAGGGCCTCGCCACTCATGAAAAAACTCTTTCTGAAATCCCAGAAGAAATTATAAATCATTGTCGAATCGTTAAACGTGTCCTCAGGCCAGGAATCACTATTCTCACTCAGGAAGTCAGCCATCTTATTGGGCATAGTCAACTGTGTCGTCCCATACCCGGAAATATGGAATCGCAACTGCTCATACAGACCATATGTAAAATCATGACCATGGCTGTTATACATATTGGCAAAGTGACAATACAAAGTGGTGCCTTTACGGTTCTCTACAGGCCATCCAGTCCAATATTTGACTTTACCCAGGTCAACACCAAGAAGTATTTTTCTCCACTTCGGATTATATTTTTTTCTTAGCCCGCTCCCAAATTCAGTCGGCGGCATGGAAGGGACGTAATTACGTGCTTCGAGCAGAATATCTTGTAGATAAACGGAAATCTTCGCGCGCGTCACGTCAGACGTACCGACCAAATCCTGTTCAAACAACGCTCCTTGAAAACCCGCAACGATGTCAGTCAGCGCTGATGATGAGAGCTTCAAAAAAGACAAGGTCTGGTTGGTGATGTCACAAAAGCATTCGAGAAGCTTCAGTGTCGTTGTTGACGGCACCTTCCTAAGCTCAGCGCAGCGCTGAAACAACTCCACCACCTCAGGCGCCAGGGCTCGGAAGGGATAGGTTTCGATGGGTGACCCTTTTTTGACGATTGTCACTTACGAAATCCGTGCTCAGCTGGCTAAGATGCCTAGTCTACAGGCAACACAGGCAACTGACAAAAAAATGCGAATGGCAAAATTTGGGAGTTGCTCGATGACATGCTCAACGCCCTGCTGTTCGCGTTGATCGGCATGGAGCTGTTGCTGTTGCCGTTCAACTGGCTGCACGTATTGGCGGCCAGTTTGCTGGCGGTAGCGATCCTGCTTTCGCGCCTGCTGACCGTGGCCCCGGCGATCCTGTTGCTGCGCCGCTGGCGCACCGTACCGCGCGGCACTATCCGTATCCTTACCTGGGGCGGCCTGCGTGGCGGGGTGTCGGTAGCATTGGCACTGGCCTTGCCGTTGGGGCCGGAGCGCGACTTGTTGCTGAGCATCACCTACATCGTGGTGCTGTCGTCGATCCTGCTGCAGGGTTTGAGCATCGGCAAGCTGGTCAAACACGTGACCAAGGATGAACCGGCTCCGCAGGCCGAGACCCACTGATGGACACGGGCGGCGAGCTGACTTCGCCGCCCGCATTACGGTCAGAGGGTCTGCACGATGATCTGGCTTTTCAGGTCATTGAACATCGCCTCGATCATCGGCTGCATCGCCTTGAACCACGCAGGGCTGCACACCGCTTCGGGATGACTGAACGCCAGGGTGCGGGAAACCAGTACGGTGTTGCCGCTGCGCTCGTAACGGGCGTCGTAGGTAACATCCGCGTTCTTAAGCGAAACGGTCTTGGGCACCGCCAGAATATTCACCCCTTCGGGAAACTCGAAGCGGGCCTTTTCAATACTCTGGTTGGCGAAACAGCTGAAGTTCTGCAGCCGCTCCTTTTCTACCGACAGGGCCTGCACGTCCTGAGCAATATTGCTGCCCAGTCGACTGAGGGCCGGCACGCCGATCGGCCCCGGTAAGTTGACGAGGTTTTCCGTGCGCCCGGCCAACGTGGTGTTGAAGCCGGACGCATCCCCGTCGAGTGCATCTGTTTGCAGCGCACCGCTGCCCGCCAGGCCATGGCTGCGTAGCGTTTTCTGAATGATCTGCTCACGCTCCGTCGGCGGCAGCGACCTGATACCAAAACGCATCGCTTCCGTGCGCCAACCTTCGGCCAGAGACGTTTGGGTAAAATCCGCCGCGCCCGTGTCATCGATCTTGAACACCAACTCACTGGACAACTTGCCAGCTTGAGTGGCCGGGGTACGCGCCATCTCGCCGGTGCGCGTCAACAACACTGGCTTATCCAGGTCCTGCAGCGGCAGGTAACCGGCGGCGATGAAACGGGCGGTAGAGTCCAGGTACAGGTCAAGGCTGGGCACATAGGTGATCACATGGTTGATCACACGTAACGCGGCCACCGTGGGCAAGGTGTAGGCATTGCCCAGGTTGATCAGCGCCGGCGAGCTGTCGATGGCCACGGCCTTTAGCATGGCTTCGAGCAAGGCCACATGGTCCTTGCAGTCGCCGTAACGGTTATCCAGCACGGACTGCGCCGAGTGTGGCACCACGCCGCCGGCATCGATGTACACCGCCACATAACGGATGTTCTTGCGCACCCAGTCACTGAGCGCCAGGGCTTTGGCCCGAGGCGTTGGCTGGTCGGCCGTGAGCGTGTGCGCCAACTCAGTGATTTGCGGCGTCACCTCGACCTGGGCCCGTGCCTGGTACGCTTTGGCCAGGTCTTGGTAGTTTGCAAAGGTCGAAACGGCGAGGATTTGGCCATAGTCGGTGTAGGCCACAGCACTCTGCTCAGGTCGGAGTTTGTCAACCGGCACATAGTCCCAACGGTAGACCTTGCGCCCGGCGGTGGCCTGCGCAGGGGGGGCCGCCTTGAAACCCCGAGCCTCGGCATACAAGGGTTTGTCGGCCGGCAGGTCATAGGTCAGGCTGTAATCCTGGGTCTGGCTCAGGCTCGGCGTGGCGAAGTCGGTGAACTCGCCAGGGAATAACGCCGTCTTGCGCGTTCGTGTGTAGCGCAGGCTCAGACGATCCCCTACCGCCACCTCAGGAAAAATCACCACTTTGACCCGTGAGTCCTGAAACATCGGGGCATTCGCCGACGCCTGCTCCTGTTGCTCCCTGATCTGCGGCGCGGTGACCCTCACTTTGCGCCCGTCGGGCTTGAGCGTGAAGGCTTCGACAATCTCCAGGCTGTCCAGCGAGCGGTTGTAACTGACCGCCTGCTGGGCACTGAACCTGATGGCTCGCTCTTCGTTGATCAACGTGACCTTATCGGCCTGCAGCACATAACTGCCGTCGGCGTTGATCACGTAGTGTTGAGTATTCTTTTCGATGGTCACCGAGCGATCCGCCGCATCGTCCCTGGCCTGCGCCATGCCGAACACGCCCAGCGCCACGATCAGCGCGCACCCATTGCGCACCCGTAAAAAAGGGGAAGCCCGCATAAAGATCCTTCTTTCATGAATGGAAAGCCGCGCAGCGACTTTGCCATTCATTTATGACGAATCGGCTTACCGCTCTTTGTTGACCTGCTGGGGGTGGCGCGGGTCTGCGGTCTCGCCCGGTAAACTGTTTTCGCTGCGAATCTGTGCGTGGCTGATCAGCGCAAAGATGAAACTGCCGCCGATGATGTTGCCCGCCAGCGTCGGCCCGGCGAACACCAGCCAGAAATCCTTCCACGGCAGTTCGCCCGCAAACACCAGGTACGAGACTTCCGCCGACCCAACGACGATATGGGTGAAGTCACCCAGCGCCATCAGGTAGGTAATCAGGATAATGATGAACATTTTCGCGCTTTCCATGGACGGGATCATCCACACCATGGTGGCGATCATCCAGCCGGAAATAATGCCCTTCGCGAACATCTGGCCGGGGTCGTTTTCCATGACTTTGCGACCGATTTCGAGGAAGGCCATGTCGGTCTTGGTGTCGAAGATCGGCAAATGCAGCATCACATACGCCACCAGCAAGGTGCCGCACAGGTTGCCCACCAGCACCACTGTCCACAGGCGCAGCAAGCGTCCGGCGTTGGCCAGGGTTGGCTTGCTCATCACTGGCAGCACGGCCGTCAGGGTGTTTTCGGTAAACAACTGCTGACGGGCGAGGATCACCGCCAGGAAACCTGCGCAGTACCCGAAACTGGCGATCACTTTGAACCCTTCGCCGTCCGGTAGCCGCGAATTGAGCAGGCCCATGCCCATCAACGACAGGCCCATGGTCAGGCCGGCGGCCAGCGCCGACCACCACAATGCGGCCACGGTGCGTTCCAGTTCTTGATCGCCCTGGGTGCGGATGATTTCATGCAGAACCGCCGCGCGGGGCGGCTGGTTCTTGTCGACGTCGTGCTGTTCTTCCTGCGACAGGTTAGGGGTCTTGCCGTCTGTTTGCGTAGCCATGGTGATACCTGAACGGGGGGCGTTGTTCAGGTACGACCTTTGACCTATCAATAGCGTTCACTGGCCAGCGGCAGGATTAGTCCTTGATGCCGTCTTCCTGGAACTGGTCCTTCACGTACTTGATCTCAGTGCGACCGTGGGGCGCCGGCAAGCCGTCTTCGCCGAGGTTGACGAAAACCATTTTTTCTACGGTCAGGATACTTTTGCGCGTGATCTTGTTGCGCACTTCGCAGGTCAGGGTGATGGAGGTGCGGCCGAACTCGGTGGCGGTGATGCCCAGCTCGATGATGTCGCCCTGGCGCGAGGCGCTGACGAAGTTGATTTCGGAGATGTATTTGGTCACCACGCGCTGGTTGCCCAATTGCACAATCGCGTAAATGGCCGCTTCTTCGTCGATCCAGCGCAGCAGGCTGCCGCCGAACAGGGTGCCGTTGGGGTTGAGGTCTTCGGGTTTTACCCATTTGCGGGTGTGGAAGTTCATGGTCACTCCAAAGCATATTGCGAAATGATGGGCAACATCATGGCAGAGCCCAGGCCCAAGCTCTATGAGCCATTGCCTATCAAGCCCATGAGCGATCTTCATATGCCCGACAGAAAGGCTTGGGAAGTCTGGCGCACACAGCTATAATCGCCACCGCTTCAAAACGGTCATCTCTGATTGATACCGTTCTCCCGCCACCTGTCCGAGGGGCGCTGCAGCAGGCTCGACCTGTCAGGCTCGGATGGGGCGTTGTCAGGCCTGGTTTATCGGGTTTGATACTAAACGCACAACGGCGCCCATTCGCACACTACGAATGGAGGCTCTTCATGAGCGCTGTAATCACGCCTGCAGATTTCACCGACTACAAAGTCGCCGACATGTCCCTCGCTGCCTGGGGCCGTCGCGAAACCTTTATCGCCGAATCCGAAATGCCTGCCCTGATGGGCCTGCGTCGCAAATACGCCGCCGAGCAACCGCTCAAGGGCGCGAAGATTCTCGGCTGCATCCACATGACCATCCAGACAGCCGTGCTGATCGAGACCCTGGTCGCGCTGGGCGCCGAAGTGCGTTGGTCGTCCTGCAACATTTTCTCGACTCAAGATCAGGCCGCTGCTGCTATCGCTGCTGCCGGCATCGCGGTCTATGCCTGGAAGGGCGAGACCGAAGAAGAGTACGAGTGGTGCCTGGAGCAAACCATCCTCAAAGATGGCAAGCCATGGGACGCCAACATGATCCTCGACGACGGCGGCGACCTGACTGAGCTGCTGCACAAGAAGTACCCGCAGATCCTCGACCGCGTCCACGGCGTGACCGAAGAAACCACCACCGGCGTGCACCGCCTGCTGGACATGCTGGCCAAGGGCGAGCTGAAAATCCCGGCCATCAACGTCAACGACTCGGTGACCAAGAGCAAGAACGACAACAAGTACGGCTGCCGTCACAGCCTGAACGATGCCATCAAGCGCGGCACCGACCACCTGCTGTCGGGCAAACAAGCCCTGGTGATCGGCTACGGCGACGTGGGCAAGGGTTCGTCCCAGTCCCTGCGTCAGGAAGGCATGATCGTTAAAGTCTCCGAAGTTGACCCGATTTGCGCCATGCAAGCCTGCATGGACGGCTTCGAAGTGGTTTCGCCGTTCATCAACGGCCAGAACGACGGCACCGAAGCGAGCGTCGACAAGGCCCTGCTGGGCAAGATCGACCTGATCGTGACCACCACCGGTAACGTGAATGTTTGCGACGCGAACATGCTCAAAGCCCTGAAAAAGCGCGCTGTGGTGTGCAACATCGGTCACTTCGACAACGAAATCGACACCGCTTTCATGCGCAAAAACTGGGCATGGGAAGAAGTGAAGCCGCAGGTGCACAAGGTTCACCGCACCGGCGCTGGCGATTTTGACCCACAGAACGACGACTACCTGATCCTGCTGGCTGAAGGCCGTCTGGTTAACCTGGGCAATGCTACTGGCCACCCAAGCCGCATCATGGACGGTTCGTTCGCCAACCAGGTTCTGGCGCAGATCTTCCTGTTCGGCCAGAAGTACGCCGACCTGTCGCCAGCCCAGAAAGCCGAGCGCCTGACCGTGGAAGTGCTGCCCAAGAAACTCGACGAAGAAGTGGCCCTGGAAATGGTCCGCGGCTTTGGCGGCGTAGTGACTCAACTGACCAAGACCCAGGCCGACTACATCGGCGTGACGGTTGAAGGCCCGTTCAAGCCGCACGCTTACCGCTACTAAGCAGCCGGCCCGCTCCCTGGCGGAGCGGGCTTGTGTGGGAGCGGGCTTGCTCGCGAATGCGGTATGTCAGTTGATGCAATCGGCGACTGATACACCGCATTCGCGAGCAAGCCCGCTCCCACATTAAATCGGTGCATGACTTCCGGTATCTGAGTTTCATAGGGTTATTACCATGTCCCAAGACCGTCGCTACAGCTTCGAGTTCTTCCCGACCAAGACCGATGCTGGGCATGAAAAACTGATGGCGACCGCCAAGCAGTTGGCCAGTTACAACCCCGACTTCTTCTCCTGCACCTACGGCGCCGGCGGTTCGACCCGTGATCGCACGATCAACACCGTGTTGCAGCTGGAAAGCGAAGTCAAAGTTCCCGCCGCTCCGCACTTGTCGTGCGTGGGCGACAGCAAAGCCGACCTGCGCGGCCTGCTGACCCAGTACAAGCAAGCCGGCATCAAGCGCATCGTCGCCCTGCGTGGCGATTTGCCGTCCGGCATGGGCATGGCCAGCGGTGAGCTGCGCTACGCCAATGACCTGGTGAATTTCATCCGTGAAGAAAGCGGCGATCACTTCCATATCGAAGTGGCGGCGTACCCGGAGATGCATCCCCAGGCACGCAATTTCGAAGACGACCTGCAGAATTTCGTGCGCAAGGCCAACGCCGGCGCCGACAGTGCGATCACCCAGTACTTTTTCAACGCCGACAGCTATTTCTACTTCGTCGAGCGTGTACGGGCCATGGGCGTGAACATCCCGATCGTGCCGGGCATCATGCCGATCACCAACTACAGCAAGCTGGCGCGCTTCTCCGACGCTTGCGGCGCTGAAATCCCGCGCTGGGTGCGCAAGCAACTGGAAGCCTACGGCGACGACGTCAAGAGCATCCAGGCGTTTGGCGAGCAGGTCATCACCCAGATGTGCGAACAACTGCTGCAAGGCGGCGCGCCAGGGTTGCACTTCTACACCCTGAACCAGGCCGAACCGAGCCTGGCCATCTGGAACAACCTCAAGCTGCCACGCTGAGGCTTGCTCCGTGACTCAAAGGCCCTCGTCAATACGAGGGCCTTTTTGTTTTAAATGCGCCACATCAACGTGCCCGCGAATGCTTGCGCCAGAGCTTCTCTTTAGCGCAAGAGCGTCGTAACCTCAGGGCATGCCTGTCATTCTCAAGTTGTTGACTGCTGTGTTTTTTACTTGCCTGAGCCTCACCGCTTACGGTGAGAAACTGCGCATTGTCACCGAGCCCTGGGCCCCCTACGTCTACGACGACAAAGGCAGCATGCGCGGGCTGGATTACGAAACCACGGTGACCGTGTTCCAACGCCTGGGCGTGGACGTGCAATGGCAATTCCTGCCCTGGAAGCGCTGCCTGGCGATGCTCGACCAAGGCCACGCCGATGGCGCACTGGACATCTTTCACAGCCATGAGCGCGACGCCCTGCTGCTTTACCCCAGCGAGCCGCTGTCGGATGTCGAATTCGTGCTGTTCTACGCCAACGACCGCCCTCATCCGGCCGAAACCCTCGATGATCTGCGCGGGCTCACCGTCGGTACATCCCCTGGCTACCTCTATGGCGAAGATTTCAGCGAGTCGACCTTGTTCAACCGCGAGCCGGCGCCCAGCCATGAGGCCAACTTCGGCAAGCTGTCGCTGGGGCGCATCGATCTGGTCATTACGGACCGCCGAGTGGGCCAGCATGTAATCAAGGCCATGGGCCTGGAGGGCAAGGTCAGCCAGGCGCCCGTGGTGGTCAGCCGCCAGCCGCAGTTTCTTGCCGTGCGCCGTGGCGCCGGCATGGATTTGCTGGTGCAGCGCTTCGCCGCCGAGCTCAAGCGCTTCAAACAAGAGCCGGCCTACGCCGACTTAAGCGCAAAATACGGCGGAATCCAGGCCATTACGGCCTCTGAACACACCGTTGAGCAGCAGGAAAGCAGCGCGCCGTGATTGCTCTGTTATACTCCGGCCTTTCCGCCAGGCTCACGCCCGGCCGCTGAGGTCTTGAAAAAGGCACCTAACCCAGCTACTGCGCAGCTTTCAGCCCGCGCGAGCCGGTGGAGTGCCCGCCAGACGCAGCAGGACCGGACGGGGTTGCGCTCCCCTAAGCGCCATTCACGCCCGGCAAGATTATCCCTTTGGGCCAAGCCCTAACTAAAACAGGATTACTCATGTCCTTTGCTTCCCTCGGTCTCTCCGAGGCTTTAGTCCGCGCCATCGAGGCAGCGGGCTATACCGAGCCTACTCCGGTGCAACAGCGGGCCATTCCCGCCGTGTTGCAAGGTCGCGACCTGATGGTTGCGGCTCAGACAGGTACTGGTAAAACCGGTGGTTTCGCTCTCCCGATTCTGGAGCGCTTGTTCCCCAACGGTCACCCGGACAAATCCCAGCGTCACGGCCCGCGCCAACCGCGCGTACTGGTCCTGACCCCTACCCGCGAACTCGCCGCCCAAGTGCACGACAGCTTCAAGCTGTATGCCCGCGACTTGAAGTTCGTCAGCGCCTGCATCTTCGGCGGCGTCGGCATGAACCCACAGGTTCAGGCCATGTCCCGCGGTGTTGACGTGCTGGTCGCCTGCCCGGGTCGTTTGCTCGACCTGTGCGGCCAAGGCAGCGTTGACTTGTCCCACGTGGAAATCCTCGTGCTGGACGAAGCCGACCGCATGCTCGACATGGGCTTTGTCCATGACGTGAAAAAGGTCCTCGCACGCCTGCCGGCCAAACGTCAGAACCTGCTGTTCTCGGCAACGTTCTCCCAGGACATCACTGCCCTGGCCGGCAAGCTGCTGCACAACCCGGAACGCATCGAAGTCACGCCGCCGAACACCACGGTCGAGCGGATCGAGCAACGCGTATTCCGCCTGGCTGCCAGCCACAAGCGTGCGCTGCTGGCCCACCTGATCACCGCCGGCGCCTGGGAACAAGTGCTGGTGTTTACCCGCACCAAGCACGGCGCCAACCGCCTGGCCGAGTACCTGGACAAGCACGGCCTCACCGCCGTCGCCATCCACGGCAACAAGAGCCAGAACGCGCGCACCAAAGCCCTGGCCGATTTCAAGGCCGGTGAAGTGCGCATCCTGGTCGCCACCGACATCGCCGCGCGCGGCCTGGATATCGACCAACTGCCACACGTGGTCAATTTCGAGCTGCCAAACGTCGACGAAGACTATGTGCACCGTATCGGCCGTACTGGCCGTGCCGGGCGTTCGGGCGAGGCCATTTCGCTGGTCGCCCCGGACGAAGAAAAACTGCTGAAAAGCATTGAGCGCATGACCAAGCAGAAAATCGCCGACGGCGACCTGATGGGCTTCGATGCCAGCGCCGTAGAGGCTGAAAAGCCTGAAGTGCGCGAGCGTCCGGATGTGCGTAACCCACGCAACCCACGCGGTCCGAAGGGCGATGGCCCGAACGGTGGCGGTGGTGGCGGTGGCCGTCGCGACAAAGGCAAGGACAAAGGCGGCAAGGACAAAGCGCCCACCAACGGCCGTGGCGAACGCCCAGCCCGTGAGCAAAAGCCGCGCGAAGGCACCCCGGCCCGCGAACAGCGCCAGCCAAGCCAGCCGCCACGCGCCGCCGCCGACCGCGCCCCGGACGAGTTCCTCGACGACGACGTGGACAACTTCGGTAACCGCGTCGACTACGTGCCTCAGGCCAAACCGGCCCAGGGCCGTGGCCGTCGTCCAGGTGCACCGGCACAGGGTGCAGGCGCAGCCGCTCCACGTGGCGGCCAGCCGCAGGGCGGCCGTCAGAATGGTCCGCGCAACAGCAGCGGCGGCACCACCGGCACGCCACCTGCCAAACGCAGCGGCCCGCGCAATGGCGCACCGCGTGACGGTCAAGCCCGTCGCGAAGACTCGCGCAGCAACAACCGCCGCCCGGCCCGTGACGACCAGCCACGCTCGTCCGAACCTGCCGTGCAGAACCCGCGCGGTGGCCCGGCGCCGAAGATCATCCACAAGGAGTCGAAGGCTGACCGCTTCCCGACACCCGAGCAGTTGGATCAACTGCCAGGCCGTCCTCGTGGTGAAAAACCGGCGTTGCTGACCCGCAACCGCTGATTTTCAACGCGCCATAAAAAATGCCCCGCATCCAAAGATGCGGGGCATTTTTGTGTGCGAGGCGAAAATTACTTCGCTTTCACACCTTCAAACGTCACGTACAACTCAACCGAGTTGGACGCTGGACCCAGGTCCATCTGCTTGCCGAAGTCCTGGCGATTGATGGTGGTGGTGCCTTCGAAGCCGGCACGGTAGCCGCCCCATGGATCCTTGCCTTCACCCAGGAACGTGGCCTTGACCACAACTGGCTTGGTCACGCCCAGCAGGGTCAGGTCGCCTGCTACGTCAGCAGTGACTTTGCCATCAGCATTCTTGCCGGTTGGCGTGACCTTGGTGGACACGAACTTGGCGTCGGCAAACTTGGCAACGTCCAGGAAGTCTTTGCTGGCGATGTGCTTGTCACGTTCGGCGTGGTTGGTGAACACGCTGGCGGTGCGCACGTTCACTTCGATCTTGGCGTCTTCAGGCTTGGCAGCGTCGAAGCTGAACTTGCCGTCCAGGTCCTTGAAGGTACCGGTGATGTAGCTGTAGCCCAAGTGGCTGATCTTGAAGTCGACGAAGGCGTGCTGGCCTTCTTTGTCGATCACGTAGTCAGCGGCCATCGCTGAACCGGCGGACAGCAGAGCAGAACCGATTGCCAGAGCGGCGAGTGTCTTTTTCAACATGCTTTCTATTCCTTGTGAGTCGAGGTTGAACATCAGGCTTTGCGCCCCAGCATTCGCAGGAGGGTCGCATCACGATCGATAAAGTGGTGTTTCAATGCAGCCACGCCGTGCAAACCGGCAAAGACCACCAACACCCAGGCAAGGTACAAGTGCACCACACCGGCAGTGTCTGCCTGGTCCGGTAGCCCGGAAACCACGGCAGGAATCTCAAACAGGCCAAACACCGGGATACCGACACCGTCTGCGGTGGAAATCAGGTAACCGGCAATCATCACGGCAAACAGCCCGAGATACAGGAACGCATGGCCAAACGCAGCGCCCAAACGGGTCAAACGACTGTAGCTGGCCAGCGGCGGTGGTGGCGGGCTGACCAAACGCCAGACGATGCGCACGAGCATGATGGCGAACAGCGTGATGCCGATGCTCTTGTGCAGGTCGGGCGCGTCTTTGCGCCAGGCGCTGTAGTAGTCGAGACCGACCATCCACAGGCCCAGCGCGAACAAACCAAACACCACCAGGGCCACGCCCCAGTGCAAAACCATGCTGACCCAACCATAGCGAGCCGGTGAATTACGTAGCTGCATGTCCCAAATCCCGTAAGAACTGTGCCCAAGACTAGCGATTTACCTATCGAATTAAAGCGGAAAATTTCGCTTTGAAATATCGAGAAATACGATCAAGAGGTTATGCACAGTACGTTAACAATGAATTAAGGACTATTCCTGAGAAACGTGACAGACCGTCCCGCGTTTACTGCCAATTCATCCGTAATGGGTTGTGGCACCGCCTGGCATTGCATAGGCTTGCGCGATTGTTACGCCTGCGCCGGCCGCAGGACCGCTTCGAGGAGATAACCGATGGGCTTGAATAACCAGTGGATGCAACGCGACCTCGCGGTGCTGTGGCATCCCTGCACCCAAATGAAAGATCACCAGCAGCTGCCGCTGATCCCGATCAAGCGCGGTGAAGGCGTGTGGCTGGAAGACTTCGAAGGCAAGCGCTACCTCGATGCGGTCAGTTCCTGGTGGGTCAACGTATTCGGCCACGCCAACCCGCGCATCAACCAGCGCATCAAGGATCAGGTCGACCAACTGGAACACGTGATCCTCGCCGGTTTCAGCCACCAGCCGGTGATCGAGCTGTCCGAACGCCTGGTCAAAATGACGCCCGAAGGCCTGACCCGCTGCTTCTACGCCGATAACGGTTCGTCGTGCATCGAAGTCGCGCTGAAGATGAGCTTTCACTATTGGCTCAACCGCGGCCTGCCGAACAAAAAGCGCTTCGTGACCCTGACCAACAGCTACCACGGCGAAACCATCGCCGCGATGTCGGTAGGCGATGTGCCGCTGTTCACCGAAACCTACAAGGCCTTGCTGCTGGACACCATCAAGGTGCCGAGCCCGGACTGCTACCTGCGCCCCGACGGCATGAGCTGGGAAGAACATTCCCGGAACATGTTCCTGGCCATGGAACAGACCCTCGCCGAAAACCACGACACCGTCGCCGCCGTGATCGTCGAACCGCTGATCCAGGGCGCCGGCGGCATGCGCATGTACCATCCGGTGTACCTCAAGCTGCTGCGCGAGGCCTGCGACCGCTACGGCGTGCACCTGATCCACGACGAAATCGCTGTGGGCTTCGGCCGTACCGGCACGATGTTCGCCTGTGAACAGGCCGGCATCCGTCCGGACTTCCTGTGCCTGTCCAAGGCCCTCACCGGTGGCTACCTGCCGTTGGCCGCCGTGGTCACCACCGACGATGTCTACGACGCCTTCTACGACGACTACCCGACCCTGCGCGCCTTCCTGCACTCCCACAGCTACACCGGCAACCCGCTGGCGTGCGCGGCGGCCCTGGCAACCCTGGATATTTTCGAAGAAGACAACGTCATCGAAAACAACAAGGCGCTGGCCCAGCGCATGGCCACCGCCACCGCGCACCTGGCGGACCACCCGCACGTCTCGGAAGTGCGCCAGACCGGCATGGTGCTGGCCATCGAGATGGTCCAGGACAAAGCCACCAAGACCGCCTACCCGTGGCAGGAACGCCGTGGCCTGAAGGTCTTCGAACATGCCCTGGAGCGCGGCGCGCTGTTGCGGCCGTTGGGCAGCGTGGTGTATTTCCTGCCGCCGTATGTGATCACACCGGAGCAGATCGACTTTTTGGCTGAAGTGGCCAGTGAAGGCATCGATATCGCCACCAACGATAAAGTCAGCGTTGCGGTGCCGAAAGACTTCCACCCAGGCTTCCGTGATCCGGGCTGATAGCACCTACTTAAATTTTCCAGAGAACAGAAATGAGACTGTCCCGCTTTTTCACCGACACCCCGCTGAGCCTTGGCGAGCACGAACTGCCCGAAGCCCAGGCCCACTACATCAGCCGTGTATTGCGCATGGGCGAAGGCGATGCCGTGCAACTGTTCGACGGCTCCGGCCAGGAGTTTTTGGGCACGTTGCTAGAGGTCGGTAAAAAACGCGTCAGCGTGCAGCTCACGCAAAGTTTCGCAGGCCAGAGCGAATCGCCGCTGCACATCCACCTCGGCCAGGGCCTGTCCCGGGGCGAGCGTATGGACTGGGCGATTCAGAAAGCCACCGAGCTGGGCGTGAATGAAATCACGCCGATCTTCAGCGACCGCTGCGAAGTGCGCCTCAAGGACGAGCGCGCCGACAAGCGCCTGCTGCACTGGCGCCAGGTGGCGATCAGCGCGTGCGAGCAATGCGGGCGTTCGACGGTGCCGGTGATTCATCCGCCGCTGCTGCTCGCAGACTGGTTGAAGCAGGCCGAGGCGCAGTTGAAGCTGGTGCTGCACCCGGTGGCCGCGCCGATGATCAGCCATGCCAAGCCTGCCAGCCTGGCGTTTTTGATCGGGCCTGAAGGTGGCTTGACCGATAACGAAGTCGACACCGCCCAAAGCGCCGGCTTCCACGCCGCCCGCCTCGGCCCGCGCGTGCTGCGCACTGAGACGGCGCCAGTGGTGGCGCTGGCCGTCGCCCAGCAACTGTGGGGCGACTTCTAACCCCGCTGTGCAAACCCTAACCCAATGTGGGAGCGCGCTTGCTCGCCAATGCGGTGGATCAGTCAGCCTGTTTATCAACTGACACACTGCCTTCGCGAGCAAACCCGCTGCCACATTTTGGATTGGGTTGTCAGTCCACCGGGTCACTGACCGGCTTGGCGATAATCGCCTTCAACTCAGCCGTCATCGGGAATTCCAGGTTCAAGCCCTTGGGCGGGATCGGCTGTTCAAACCAGCGCTGGTAAATCCCGTTGATTTCCCCGGAGCGGTAAAGGTCAGCCAGCGTTTCGTTGACCACCGCCAGAAGCTGCGGGTCGTCCTTGCGCACCATGCAGCTGTAGATCTCCCGCGACTGCTCCTTGCCCACCACCACCCAGCGGTGCGGGTCGCGGGCCTTGGCGCGCTCGCCGTAGAGCAGCGCATCGTCCATGTAAAACGCCGCCGCGCGGCCGGTCTCGAGCATCTTGAAGGCTTCGCCGTGGTCCTTGGCACTGATCACCGACATGTTGCTGTTGTGTTCGGCGTTGTAGCGCTTGAGGTACCGCTCATTGGTGGTGCCGGCGGTGGTCACCACGTTCTTGCCCTTGAGGTCGTCAAACCCGTTGATGCCGCTGTCCCTGGCGCTCAGCAACTGGCCCTTCACGTAGATAAACCCGTACGAAAACGCCACCTGTTTCTGGCGCTCGGCGGTCACCCCGGTGGAGCCGCATTCCAGGTCCACAGTGCCGTTCTGCACCAGCGGGATGCGGGTCTGGGACGTCACCAGGGTGTACTTCACGCCAAGGTTAGCCACGCCGATTTTCTGCTGGATGCGCTCGACGATCTTGCTCGCCAACTCTACTGAATAGCCCATGGGTTGGCCGCTGTTGTCACCTACGTAGGAAAACGGCACAGACGCATCGCGATAACCCAGCGTGATGGACTTGGCGCTGGCGATCTTGCCCAACGTGCCGTCCAGAGGTGCTTCAGTCGCCTGAGCCTGAGCGCCCAACAAAAGCCCCAGGGTGCAGCCGGTCAACAGGATTTTTTTCATTGTTATTCTCCGTTGGTGGTGTGACGAATCAAGCCGCGCGGGGCGCCAGGCCCTGCATATCAATGGAAGGCGCCTGCTGGCCGATCAGCTCGGCCAGCAGTTGCCCGCTGCCACAGGCCAAGGTGAAGCCGAGCGCACCGTGGCCCAGGTTCAGCCACAGATTGCGATAAGCACTCGCGCCAATCAGCGGCACACCGGTCGGCGTGGCCGGGCGCATGCCGGCCCATTCGACCGCCTGGGCGTAATCGCCGCCATGGGGAAAGGTCTCCAGCGCCTGGCGTTTGATCAGCGCCAGGCGCTTGGGCTCAAGGCGGGCGTCGAAACCGACAATATCCACCATCGCGGCGACTCGCAGCTGCTCACCGATCCGCGCGTAGACGATCTTGCGGTCGTAATCGGTGATGCTCACATTCGGCGCCTGGTGCTGCGCGTCAATCGGCACGCTCAGGCTGTAGCCTTTGAGCGGATACAGCGCAAGGGCCACGCCAGGCAACGCTAACTCGGCGCTGCGATGCCCGGCGGCGATTACAAGCTGGTCCACCGGCATCATTTCATCGCCTAGATCGATGGCCTGCACCGCACCGTCGCCGTGACGTAGTCCCGTGACCTTGCGGCCAAGCAAAAACGAGCAGCGCCCGGAAGCCTCAAGCCGCGCGGCCAGTCGTTGGCAGAAGGCATGACAATCTGCGACCTCTTCATTTGGCGTGTAAATACCGCCGACAAAACCATCCCCCACCAGCGCCGGCTCCAGGCACGCGCACTCGGCGGCCGACAGCACCTGCTGTTGCAGAAAATCGGTGACCTTGCTGCGCGCAAGCTCAAAGGTGCCGGCACTGCGAAAGGTCACCAGCTTGCCGTTGCGCCGCCAGTCGAAGCCGTCCAGGCGATCATCCTCGCGCCATTGCTGCAAGGTGGCCTGGCTCAAAGACGCCAGGCGCAGCAGGTGAGCGGCATTACGCTTGTTCACCGAACCCCGGCAGGCGCCCAGGAAGGACGCCATCCAGCGCCATTGCCGGGGATCGAGACGCGGACGCAGGGTCAACGGCGAGTCCCCACGCAGCAGCCAGCCCAGCGCTTGCAGGGGCACGCCGGCGTCGGCCAGCGGCGCGACATAGCGGTAAGACAGTTGCCCGCCGTTGGCAAAACTGGTTTCGCTGCCCAGGCTGTCGCGCGCGTCGATCACCGTGACCTCATGGCCTGCGCGCACCAGGGCGTATGCACTCGCCAGACCGATGACACCGCCGCCGATGATGCAAACCCGCTTGGCCATTCCCCTCACCCGCAATTGAATTGACAGGCCTCAAGCCTAGGGGCAGGTGACAGGCCACCGACAATGAATAAAGATGGCTCACCTATAAACAAAGGTTATGGACGTGCCATGCGCTTGCGTCATATCGAAATCTTCCAGGCCATCCGCCAGACCGGCTCCGTCAGCGCCGCCGCGCAGTTGCTGCACGTCTCGCAACCGGCGGTGACCAAGGTGTTGCAGCACGCCGAGCTGCAACTGGGCTTTCCGCTGTTTCTGCGCGTGCGCGGCAAACTGCAGCCCACCCCGGAAGCCCTGGCGCTGGAACGCGAAGTCGAGAAAGTCACCGAGAGCCTGCAAGGTGTGCGGCGGCTGGCCAAGAGCTTGCGCCGCGAACCTGGGCAAAGTGTGAGGATAGGCGCCATCCCTGCCCTGGCATTGTCACTGCTGCCGCCTTCGATTCTGGAGTGGAAGCGCGCCTACCCGGACATCGCCTGCGAGCTGTCCAGCGACCACAGCCGTGAGCTGGTGCAGAAGCTGTTGATGCGTGAGATCGACCTGGCGCTGACGCTCAACTTCTCCGGCCATCCGGGTTTAACCACGCAAGTGTTGGCCAATGGGGTGCTGGTGGCGTTGGCTTCCAAGGGTTACTGGCCTGAGGCCGAGATGAGCAAACCGTTGCCACTGGCTGACCTGGCGGGGGCGCCGTTGATTGGCCTGTCCAGTGCCGACCCCTTGGCGGCAAAGCTCGACAGCTACCTGGAAAACGTCGACCCGCCGCCACGAGTGACCATTTCTGTCCAGACTTATTCCCTGGCCCGGGCCATGGTGGAGTCCGGCGCCGGCCTGACCGTGATCGATCCCTTCACCGCCCTCGGCGCATCGACGGCCACCACCTGCATCCGCACGCTCACCCCGCCGCTGCCGATCACCCTGTACGCGCTGACCCGCGCCGATGAGCCGCCGCCGCATATGCTGGCCAGCCTGCTGCAGATTTTCGGCAAGCGCGCCCGTGAACGGCTAGAACGCTTGTGATAACACCACCCAACCAGTGTGGGAGCGGGCTTGCTCGCGAAAGCGGTGTGTCATTCAACGCATCCAGCGACTGATACACCGCATTCGCGAGCAAGCCCGCTCCCACACAAGCCCGCTCCCACAGTTTTTGCCCGCGCCGCCTGTTAGAGCACGTAATGCATGATCGCCACAAAATGCAGCAGGCTGCCGCCGATCACGAATAAATGCCAGATGCCATGGGAGTGGCGCAGGCGATCTTCCAGGGCAAAAAAGATAATCCCGACGGTGTACAACACCCCGCCCGAGGCCAGCCATACAAACCCCGCCGTGCCCAACGCGGCAATCAGCGGTTTGACCGCCACCAGCACGATCCAGCCCATCACCGCGTAAATCACAATCGACAGGATGCGCGCCTCGGAGCGCGGCTTGATCTCCTGCAGGATGCCGATCACCGCCAGCCCCCACACGATTCCGAACAGTGTCCAGCCCCACGGCCCGCGCAGCGTCACCAGGCAAAACGGCGTGTAGCTGCCCGCGATCAACAGGTAGATCGAAAAGTGGTCGACCTTCTGCATGATCTCTTTTCGTCGCCCGCGCACGCTGTGGTACACGGTGGACGCGCTGTACAGCACCAGCAGCGTAAAACCATAAATCGCCACGCTGACAATCTTCCAGGGGCTGCCATCCAGGCTTGCCACCACCAACATCCACACTGCGCCAACAAAAGCTGCAACCGCCCCGACCAAATGGCTCCAGGCGTTAAATCGTTCCCCGTGATACATGTGTCACTCACCTCGCATAACGGTTACCACCTTGAGCATTCTGACGCCACCCTACCCATATCAGGTAACACCCTTTCTTCATTTGCCCAAATACCCACGTCCATAGATGATTCGCTTCATCCTGTGGGCGCTGGCTTGCCTGCGATAAGGGCCTAACATTCAACCTCTCTTTCGACTGTTACGCCGCAATCGCAGGCAAGCCAGCGCCCACGTAAAAGCGTCCTATCGGTAATTGCCATGCCCGAGCTAGAACCCGCCCCGCCTCATCCCAGCCTATGGCAGCTGTTTTACAACTTTGCCATGGTCGGCCTGTTCGGCTTTGGCGGCGTGATGCCCTGGGCGCGGCAGATGATGGTCGACCGGCGCCGCTGGGTCAGCGAGCAAAGCTTCAATGAACTGCTGACCACCGGCCAGTTCTTCCCCGGCCCGAATATCGCCAACGTCGGCATCATCTACGGGCGGCGCCTGCATGGCTTGCCCGGTGCGGTTGTGACCGTCTGTGGGCTGTACCTGTTCCCCTCGTTGATCACCGTGCTCGCCGGATTTGCCTATGCCAAGTGGTGGAGTCACGACGTGGTACAGCAGATCTTCGGCGCGGTGATGCCGATTGCCACGGGTTTGATGCTCGGCACCACGCTGCGCCTGCTCAAGGCCATGCCGCGCACGCTCGCCAACTACAGCGCCTTCGTGTTGACCTTCGTATTGATGGCCGTCTTTGTGTTGCCGCTGTGGATGGTCTTGCTGATCTGCATTCCCAGCTCCCTGGCCTTGAGCTTTATCGGTTCGAACAAGGTGGCCGGCTGATGCAGACCGTCCTGCTGCACCTGATGATCCAATGCGCGCTGTGGTCGTTGATGGCGATTGGCGGCAACACGGTGGCCATCGGCGATATCCATCGCTACACCGTGGTCGACATGCACTGGATCACCGACGCGCAATTTGTCGCCTTCTTCGCCTTGTCCCAGGCGTTGCCAGGGCCCAATGGCATGTTCCTGGTGTTTATCGGCCAACAGGCGGCGGGCTTGCCTGGCGCGCTGGTGGCGTTATTGGCCAAGCTGGTGCCCTGTTCGGTGCTGGCTTACCTGGGCGCCGGCTGGCTGGAACGGCACACCCGAACGCCGTGGGTGCAACGGGTTAAACGCAGCCTGCTGCCGATCTCCATCGGCCTGATCCTCGCCTCGACCTACATCCTGATGAACAGCCTGGAAAACAACGCGACCAGCCTGGTGCTGACCCTGGCCAGCGCCGCCGTGGTGTATTACACGCGGCTCAACGCGATCTGGCTGATCATCTGCGGCGTGCTGTTGGGCCTGGGCAGTGCATGGCTGGGAGTGAACTGGTTTTAGGGGCACAATCGAGGGCATTCGACTAAGAGCCACGGCCATGCTGATCGACGAAGAATTCACCCTCAAGAAGCTCGAGATCTTCCTGGCGTTCATGCGCACCGGCAACCTGGCCCGCGCCGCCGCCGAGCTGCAAACCAGCAACGTCAGCGTGCACCGCGCCATCCACTCGCTGGAAAACGCGCTGCGCTGCCCGCTGTTCAAACACGAAGGGCGCAACCTCACCCCGCTGGAAAGCGCCTACGTGCTGGAAGAGCGCGCGCAAAAGCTGGTAGCCGACGTGGTCGACAGCGTGCGCCTGACCCGCGAAGCCGCGGGGTTCTCGGCTGAGCGCTTCAAGCTCGGCTCGCTGTATTCGCTGACGGTCAAAACCGTACCGCAGCTGATCATGGGCCTGAAAATCAGGCGCAGCGAACTCAATATCGACCTGATCCTGGGCTCCAACTTTGACCTGCTCTACAAGCTCAAGAACATGGAAGTCGATGCGATCCTGATCTCCCTCGACGAACGCGCCAACGACCCCGATTGCGAACAGATCGCGCTGTTCACCGACGACATCTTCCTCGCCACCCCGGCCGACTCACCCTTCGATCGCGAGCAGGAAATCGACCTGGCCGATGTGCGCGACGCGACCTTCATCACCCTCACCCAAGGCTTCGCCACGCACCAGGATGGCAACCGGGTGTTCAACCAGGCGGGGTTTGAGCCGAAGGTGGCGATGCAGGTCAATGACATCTTCACCTTGCTGAGCATGGTCAGTTCGGGCGTGGGTTATGCACTGCTGCCGGGGCGGATTGCGGCGGTGTATGAGAACCGTGTGAAGCTGATACCGCTGCAGCCCAGGTACCGGCTGCAGCAGCACATTGGCGTGGTGTTTTTGAAGGCCAAGGAGCGTGATCCGAATTTGCTGGCGTTGTTGGCAGAGTGCCGGATGTATGCCAACCGCCAGGTGCCAACCTGACAAACCGCTTTCGCGAGCAAGCCCGCTCCCACATTTGAAATGCATTCCAAATGTGGGAGCGGGCTTGCTCGCGAAGAGGCCAGACCCATCAACTTGAATTACGGGGTTAGCCAACGATCCCGCGCACGATGAAGTACAACAACGAAGGCCCAAGCAAACACCCCAGCCCGGTATGGAAAGTAGCCGTCAACGCCCCGTACGGTACCAACCGCCGATCCGTCGCCGCCAACCCCGCCGTGACCCCACTCACCGTGCCGGCCAGCCCACCAAACACCATCGCCGAGCGCGGGTTATCCAGGCCCATCCAGCGCGCCGCCACGGGCGTGCCGACCATCACCAGAATCGCCTTGATCAGCCCCGTGGCAATCGACAGCGCCATCACATCCGAGGTCGCGCCAATCGCCGCACCGGTCACAGGGCCAACGATGTAGGTCACGGCGCCCGCGCCGATGGTGGTCATGCTGATCGCATCGCGATAGCCAAACGCCCAGGCCATGCTCGCGCCGACAATAAACGGCAGGATCGTGCCGAGCAGCAACGCAATCACACCGATCAGCCCGGCTTTGCGCGCTTCGGTGGCCTGCACTTCAAACGCGGTGGCAACAATGGCGAAATCGCGCAGCATCGCGCCGCCCATCAAGCCGATGCCGGAGAACAGCGCCATGTCCGCCAGGCCTTTTTGCCCGCCGGTGAGCGTGCCGCCGACCCAGGCCAACACCAGCCCGATCACGATGGCAATCGCCGAGCCATGAATGCGCCCGAACGTCAGGCGCTTGGACAGCACCACGGAAACCCACATCACCACCCCGACAAAGGCAAACGCGGTGACCAGGCTGTTATTTTCCAAACCTTTTTCGATCAGAGGCCACATATCAGCGACCTCCCGCAGCAGCGATCAGCGGCTCGTCGGCGGGCAAGGGTTCGCCCTTGTGCGTGCGGCTGATCAGGGCAATGGTGCAGCCGCAGACCACCACCGAACCGATGGCCGCCAGCACCGCGACCGGGCCGCCGTGCAGCGCGGTCACGACGTTTTGTTGCGCGGCCATCGCCACCACCACCGGGATATACATGGCGCCCCAAAAGCCCACGCCCATTTCGCAGTCTTTGGTCATGCCACCGTGTTTTTGCATCCACAAGCGCGCGCAGATCAGCAGGATCATGGCGATCCCGACGCCGCCCACATTGGATTTTACGCCCAGCAACACGCCGAGCATGTCGCCGAGGATCACACCCGCCAACATGCAGATCGCCAACAAGGCCACACCATAAATAATCATCGTTGTTGTCCTCAAAGTGCTTCATCGAAATTGTTGTTTTTGTGCTTCGAAAGCCTTGGGTGGTGCTTTATCGGTGGCGGCGTTCCTCCTCTTGCAGCAGGGCCTGCAAGGTGTCCAGGCGCGCGCCTTCGCAGGCGATCACCGTGCCCTGCTCGAACACGCGGCGTGACAGGCCGGTGAGCACCGCGCCCGGCGGCAGCTCGATTTGCAGGCGCACGCCACGCTCGTAGGCGCTTTGCACGGTGCCGCGCCAATCGACGATGCGGCACATGTTGAAGGCCAGGTCGTCGCGCAGCTGCTCGGGGTTGTGGATCGGCCGCGCGCGGGTGCTGCTCAGGTAAGTAATGCGCGGCGCCTTGAGCGCAACGAATGCTTGCGCCAGCGCCTGGGCAGGCGCCTCCAGCAGCGCGCAATGGGACGGCACGCTGACGGCCAGGCGCTTGGCGACGCCGTTGCCCTTGATGCGCGCCGCGACGCGCTTCATCGCTTCATCGCTGCCAGCAATGACGGTTTGGTTGTCGGCGTTGATGTTGGCCAAATACACCGGCGTTTGCGGGCTGTGGATTTCGCTCAGTATTTTTTCGACTGTGGATAACTCAGGGCCGATGATTGCGGTCATCCCGTAGCCTTGTGGATAAGCGTGTTGCATCAGCTCGCCGCGCAGGCTGACCAGTTTTACCGCGTCGGCAAACCCCAGGGCGCCCGCGATAACGGCCGCCGGGTAGGCGCCGATGGACAGGCCCGCCACGTAATCCGGCGTGTGTTGCAGCTGACGGGCATGGGCCACGCCGACAATCAGCAGGCACAGTTGAACAGCGCGCGTACTCGCCAAGGCTTGCGCCGAATCGAGCAGGCGAACGTCTTCACCCAAGGCATCACTGGCTTCATCCAGAACGTCGGCCGCCAGCGCGCGGAGCATGCCCGTACGCTGGGCGCCCTGCCCCGGAAACACCAGAAGGCTGCTCATGCCACCGCCTGCCACGGGTCAACCACCAAGTGCGCGCCGCCGACGGTTTTCAGCAGTATTCGGCGCGAGCCACCCGCCCATTCGCGTAAGGCGACGGCGCCAAACGGGGTTTGCAGTTGCAGGTCCACGGCACACGGCGCCGTGTGCAATATCGCGAGCAGGTCCTCGGCATCACCGCGCTCCAGCCGCTGGGGCGTGCGCAGGATCAAATCCAGGTCGCTCTGCGCATGCAGCGCTGCAATTCCGCTGGCCAACTCGAAACCGGCGCTGCCGGTGACGCCCCACGCCTCCTGCGCTAACACGGGTCGTAGTAGATCGAGCGCGCGCAACGCCGGTAAATCCCGTGATGAGGTCACACCGCACAGTGCCTCGGGCACTACTCGCCGCTGCACCGCCGCGATGGGCATCACCGCCGCAAACCGCTGCTCACGCAAACGCCCGCGCACGCCGACGGCCACCTGGCCCGGCTCGGCGATGGCGCGACGCACCACCACCGGATGGCCGGCGTTGATCGCCTCCACCACCCAAGCCGGCGCGTCGGCGGGCAGATGCGCCGGGGTCATGCCCCAGAGCAAATCGTGGGCGTTCACCATTGCTCCCGCAGCAGTTGGCGCACGTGGCTGGAGGCGGCGCGGTGGGTGGCGCCCAGGCGCCCTTTTAAATCGGGGCCCGCGACATCGTTGATGGCGTGCAGCAGGCAATCACTGACGCGCACCACGTCGTCCGCCGTAGGGTGTTCAATCTGGCTGACCGACAGCGTCTCCCAGAGCAAACCAAGGCTGGCATAACTGTCGATGTCATAGGCCATCGGCGGCACGCTGGCGGCCAGGGCTTCCAGCTCTTCGACACTGCGCAGGGTCACCCGCGCCGCCGAGGCCTTGCCCATCGCATGCACCATCACGCCGGGGTCGCGCAGAGCAATCAGGCGGTTGGCCTGGTAGCCGTGGGCGAGGAACGCGCCGGACATGGCCTTGCCCACTAGCAGCGCAATCACCGGGTGGCCGGCCAACCGCGCGCGGGCGTAGCTGTCGGCAGCGGCGGCCAGGGCCTGATGAATGCCGAGGGCTTCTTCGCGACGGCCATAGGCTTGGCTGGGCACATCGACGATGGCGATGATCGGGCGCTTGTCACCGCGCGCGATGGCATCGTCCACCGCCTTGGCCAGGCCCCAGCCTTCCAGCAGGCCGACTTCACCATTGCGCGCACGCGCGAAGCGGTTGTGCGCGTCGGTGACCACGGCGATGAAGCGCACGGCTTGCTCACCCAATACGCCGTCGGCGACTTTCAGCGAGGCCGGCAAACCATCCACAGGTGTGGCGCCGGCACTCAATGCGTTGAACCACTGCAGGCCTCTCATGAGCGATCTCCTTGGTACAGGTCGCGCACCGTCGCCGCGTCGATCTGCGGCGTGGCGTCCAGCTCGGCCAGACGCGCCAGGTAAAAATCGACCTGACGGCTGCGTTGTTGTGTGGGCAAGCCTTGTTGCAGCAACTCGGTAACGGTCTGCTGAATCTGCGCCACATCGTCCGCCACGTAGCGGTCGGCCAAGCCGCTGTTGAAGCGTTGTTCGCCGCCCGTGAGGCTCCAGATAAACGGGCGGTCGCGGGAGTCGTATTCGTCCAGCCCGGCTTCCTGCTCGATCACTTGCGGACCATTCAGGCCCAGGCGCGCTTCGCGGGTCACCACCAGATAGCTGCACAGCCCAGCGGCGATGGACATGCCGCCAAAGCAGCCAACACTGCCGGCCACTACGCCGATCACCGGCTGGTACTGGCGCAGGTCGACAATCGCCGCGTGGATATCGGCAATCGCCGCGAGGCCAAGGTTGGCTTCCTGCAGGCGCACGCCGCCGGTTTCCAGCAACAGCACCGCGCCGGTCGGGATGCCCTTGCGGTTGTCTTCGGCCGCCAATTCCAGCGCACCGGCCATTTTTGCACCGCCGACTTCACCGAGGCTGCCGCCCTGGAAGTTACCTTCGATAGCGGCCACCACCACCGGCCTTCCGGCGATGCTGCCTTTGGCGATCACCACGCCGTCATCGGCCTGGGGCACCACGCCCTGGCGGCTGAGCCACGGCGACATCACGCGCTGGAAGGGGTCGATCAGTTCGCGATACGTGCCGGCGTCCAGCAAGGCCTTGGCCCGCTGCCGGGCCCCCAACTCAACGAAGCTGTGTTTGCTGAGCAAGTCAGTCATGGCCGATCTCCTCGAAGCCTTGCTCCAGACGCAAACGCACCACGCCGGGCGTGGCGCCGAAGTCGTGGATATCAATCTTCAAAGCGGGTGGCGTGTGCTCCTGGAAGATCCGCTCGAACAGATGCTGCCAGCGTTGTTCGGCGCCATTCACCGAGGTCTGCACCTGGATGGTCAGCGTGCCGGGCGTGCCCGGCTCCAGCAGCACTTCCAGGTCGCCGGAGCCGACGCAACCCACCAGCGCACGGCCTTTGGGCGGCTGCCCGGCGGGGAATTCAAAGGATAAGGTTTCCATCAAAACGCTCCGTCGAGGCGGTCGATAAACAGGCAGGCGGCCAACAGGTCGGCGGCGCCGCCGGGGGAGGCATTCAGGGCCAGCAATTGTTGGTCGAGTTCGTGCAGTTGGCGCCGGCCCGCGAGGGTCGCGCTGCCGCCTGCATCCAGTACGGCTTGAGCGCCGCGTTGCATGGCGTGCAAGCCTTCGGTGCCTGCGCGGTAGAGCACGCAGGTGTCGGCGAGGTCGGTCATGATGGCGAGCAAGGCGTCCAGGCGGGCGTTCTGTTCGCCAGCGTTTTGCCGGCGGCTTTTGTGCAGTTGCGGCAGGCCGCGCTGCATCACGGACGGGAAGCCCAGTTGTGCTTCTTCACGGGCACCGCGTGCGCCGTAGCGTTGCGCAACCTGGGCGCCGTGGCTCATCGGCTGTGGGGCGTAGCGGTCGTTGAGCAGGGCCAGCTTGGCCGCCGTCAGCGTGACGCTGCGTGGTTCCAGCGCCGCCGCAGCAGTGAGCAAACCGAGCGCCCAGATCGCGCCGCGATGAGTGTTCACGCCATTGGTGGTGGTGAGCATCGCCTGCTCGCCTTCACGGCCAATGCGCCCGAGTGCTTCGCGCAAGGGCAAACCGACTTCACCGAACTCAAGCGCGGCTTCCGCCATCTCCTTGAACATCGGCCACAGCGACAGCGCCGAAGCGTGCATCAGGCCCAGGTGCAAATCGCTGTGGGCGCCATTGCCGCGGCGGTCCACCAAGGCCGGTTTTGGCGACAAGTCCGCCTCATCTATCAATGCGTCGACCGCCATGTCTGCCAAGCGATCAGCCAGGCTGAGTTCATGCAATTTGAGGGCGCGCATTTACCAGCTCCTGAATTTGGCGGGCGGGTTGTACAGGCCACCGGACCACTCCACCAAGTCGGCCACGCTCTTGGCGGCCAACAGCTCGCGGGTGGCGTCGGTACGGCGGATGCCGAGGTCTTCGGGCAACGCGATCAAGCCTTCGCGGCGCATGCGCGCGGTGTCCTTGGGGTTGTGGCGCAGGCCGATGGCGGTGACGCCAGCGACGGCGGCGATCATCGCCTGGCGCTCTTCCAGCGAACGCGCCTTGTACAGGTAGGCGATGCCTTCTTCGGTGAGCAAGTGGGTGACGTCGTCGCCGTAGATCATGATCGGCGCCAGCGGCATGCCGCTTTTGCGCGCCACTTCCACCGCGTCGAGGGTCTCGACAAAGGTCGGTTTGCCGCCTTCCTGGAAGGTTTCGACCATCTGCACCACGAGTTTTTTGCCGCGTTCGAGCAGGGCTTCCGGCGCGTCGTCGTGGCGCATATCCAGCCAGGCCGGAGTGCCATGCCGACGACCGTGTGGGTCGTGGCCCATGTTCGGCGCACCACCAAACCCGGCGAGACGACCACGGGTCACTGTGGAAGAATGCCCGTCGCCATCCACTTGCAGGGTGGCGCCGATAAACAGGTCCACGGCGTATTGGCCGGCGAGCTGGCAGAACATGCGGTTGGAGCGCATCGAGCCGTCGCGGCCGGTGAAGAACACATCAGGCCGTGCGGCGATGTAGTTTTCCATGCCCAATTCGGTACCGAAGCAATGCACGCTTTCGACCCAGCCGCTTTCGATGGCAGGGATCAAGGTTGGGTGCGGGTTGAGGGTCCAGTTGCGGCAGATTTTGCCTTTGAGGCCGAGGGATTCGCCGTAGGTCGGCAGGATCAATTCGATGGCGGCCGTATTGAAACCGATACCGTGGTTGAGCGACTGCACATTGTGTTTTTCGTAAATGCCACGGATCGCCATCATCGCCATCAGCACATGCACCGGCTTGATATGGCGCGGGTCGCGGGTGAACAGCGGCTCGATGTAGAACGGCTTGTCGGCCACCACCACAAAATCCACCCAGCTTGCGGGGATGTCGACGCGGGGCAAATCGGTGACGTCATCCACCAACTGGTTGACCTGCACGATGACGATGCCATCGCTGAATGCTGCCGGCTCGATCAACGCCGGGGTGTCTTCGGTGCTGGCACCGGTGTAAATGTTACCGGCGCGGTCGGCCATGAAACCGGCCGAGAGCACGACGTTGGGGATCAGGTCCACCACCAGCCGCGCATAGAGTTCGATGTAGGTGTGGATCGCGCCAATTTCCAGCAGGCCGTCTTCCAGCAACTGGCTGATGCGCAGGGATTGGGTGCCGGCAAAGGAGAAATCCAGCTTGCGCGCGATGCCCTTTTCAAACAGGTCCAGATGCTCGGAACGCCCGACGCTGGGCATGATCATGTGCAAATCGTGGAGCTTGGCCGGGTCGGCCTTGGCCAGGGAGCGCGAGAGGAAGTCGGCCTGCTTCTGGTTATTGCCCTCCAGCACCACGCGGTCGCCGGGGAGGATCAGCGCTTCCAGCGCCTCGACGATTCTGTCACTGGGCAACACCGCCCCGTCTGCGTATTTTTTGACCAGCCCGAGGCGCCGCTGCTTCTCGTCGCGCCGCCGCGTCCAGCGCGAGTCGGGGGTGATGGTTGTTGTCATGGTCGCTCCACGGGGTTTGCTGTCGTGGGCTGTACCTTAGGAGTGAACGTGGGGGGTATCAATCAAGCCCGAAGGCGGATCGTTACGGCTGGAGTAATGGATCGTCAGCAATCGCTGAGCTAGGACCAAATGAAAATCAAAATGTGGGAGCGGGCTTGCTCGCGAATGCAGGGTGTCAGTCGGTACATAAGTCACTGACCCACCGCATTCGCGGGCAAGCCCGCTCCCACATTTGTTCGGTGGTGTTCAGGGAAATCTCATCATTGTCACCAATGGTCAGCCAACAAGTTTTCCACTTCATTCAGCAGTACTGTCGCGCCATCCATCAACTGCCCCAGCAACGCCTCGTCCTCATCCATATACCCTTCATATTCCGCCAGGTTTCGGCGTTCATGACACAACGCCAGTAACCTCACCTGCACCTTGTTCACGTCGGCGGAGTGAATCAGACATTGAAAGACCAGATAGCGTTTGTCAGAACGATACCCTTGCAGGCGCAAAGCCGTGAGCGCGATAGCGTGGGCGGCGTTGTAGGCCAAGTCGAAACGACTGGCGAACGATAGCTGTGGATTACCCGCATCCGTTAACCGGTCCCGTGCTGAGCGCATCAGCCCATCACACTCCTTGCGATCCGGCGGCTCAGCCTTCAAGCCACCACTACGTTGCAGATTCTCCAGATTGGCTTTGCTGTCCATCCATGGATTCCAGGGGGTTGGCCCCAATCAGATTAATCTTGTCCTGTGCCAAGACCCGCTGCACAAAACTGTTCCCGGCATTCCATTTGCCGATCCAGTCCTCGGGGGTGTAAAGCGTCGGGTTGATGGTGCGGCCCAGCTGCTCTTCCAGCGGCATGAGCTGCTCCATGACTTCACTGTAGTTGAGGCTTTCGCCGATCAGCATCAGATCTATGTCACTGGATGAGTGCGCCTCACCCCTGGCGATGGAGCCGTAGATAAAGGCCCAGGTTATCTGCTCCACGAACGGTGCCAATGCATTGCGCAAGGGTTCGTCCAGGCTCAGGGTCTTGCGCACGATGGCCAGCAACTCCGAGTAAATCGGGCATTGGGGGTTGGCTTGGTAGTGGGTCTGATTGCCTTGGCGCGTCATGCTCAAGATGCCCGCCAGCTGCAACCGCTCCAGCTCGCGGGTAAGGCTGCCCTTGCCCACCTGGGCCCAGCGCGCGATTTCATTGGTGAAGAAACTTTGATCGGGCTTGCCGAAAAGCAGGCCCAGCACTTTCTGCTGGGTGTTGGTGAAGAGTGCAGCACTGAGCGGCAAGATTTGCATGGCAACGGCCAAAGAGTCCCAAAAAGGGAACGATAGGTCCCTTTTTGGGAACGATCAAGTGTTAGGCGGTTGAGATATAGGAAACGATCAATGAGCAAATACTGGGTTCGAGCCGAATGAAGAACAAAATGTGGGAGCGGGCTTGCTCGCGAATGCGGTGGGTCAGTTACTCATGTACCGACTGACACCCTGCAT
Organism: Pseudomonas sp. MF08831; assembly: GCF_059862645.1. Taxonomy (NCBI): domain Bacteria; kingdom Pseudomonadati; phylum Pseudomonadota; class Gammaproteobacteria; order Pseudomonadales; family Pseudomonadaceae; genus Pseudomonas; species Pseudomonas sp. MF08831. The sequence continues at coordinate 49,212 of NZ_JCBCUX010000003.1, forward strand.
TCGCGAGCAAGCCCGCTCCCACATTTGTTCGGTGGTGGCTGTTAGATAGCGGTCCCAAACACTGACCGATCAATCCCTTTTTGGGACCGCTTCAACCTTCCGGTGTCGGGCTGACGTGTTCCAGCGCTCTATCGACCAGCAACTGACTCAACTCGGCCATTTGCTGAATGCCGAGCATGATTGCGCGCTGGGAGGTGTCTAGGTTGAAGGCAAGATTACAGGTCATGGCGTTTAGCGACGATAAGGTTTCGCTGGCGTTGACCAGTAGAGCTTCGGTGTTTTGGTGTGGGTTGACGGTGAAGAGAGGCGGATTAGGGGTGGGTTTAGCCATGATAAAGCTCCTAAACAGTTAGTAAGGAGCGCCACCGTTCGCTTGCACGCGAATGAGGGTGGCGACCGTGCGCAGGTGTGCAAGACCGGGCCTGTTTAGGACACCCAGCAGGTCCAAAGACCTCCTGCGCGCAGCCGCCATAAAGCAGCGAGCACAAAAAACGCCCGTGGTTGGCTGGGCGTTTGTACGCCTAAACAGTTTCGTCGGACTTGCACGTCCGTGTCACCGTTTTTTCGATGACGGGACGAAGACTAGCCGCCATGACTACCCACAACAAGTTCATGTACAGCCCGAAATCTTGCAGGAAAAATCCGAAGACTGACCCATCACAAAGCCATCATCACCTTGACCGCTCCAAGGCCCTCCAGCGCATAGCTGTGGTACTCATAGACCTTCCCCTGAATGATCAGGTGCAGCGCACCGCCCTCATCACTCACTTGAACATCGGGCTCTTTGGTTTTCAGAAAAGGATGTGCAGACACTAATGCGGTGAGTATTTCCTGATCACTCCCCAAGTCCTCATGGACGTAGTACCTGTAGGAAAATCCTACCGTCGCACCGCCCTGGCCGTCTCGCGCACCGTATATAGAGGTGCCGTTGCCCAATGAATGCTTCAACACCACTTCATCCAGATCCGGAGTTCCGGACGACAGGATCCAACTGCCACCGATATAGATCAGGCAGACCACAAGCAGGCAATTACGCAGAAACGGTATGAGGCGCTTAGTGGCCTTGCGAAATTGCATATTCAATACCTTTTCTTATCCAATATTGGTCCCGTGGGTCATCACCAAAAGGCTCACCGCCCCACCATGTTCCAAAATCCGGAAGGGTGGTTTTTGCGGCGGTTTGAGCCACACCGGCGGCTCGCAGCAATACATTCTCGGGAATGCCCAACACCGTGCCTGTGGCACCGTAATTGAAGTTACCAAAAGCCTCATACTCGCGCCCTCGCCTCTTGTAGTTCCATGGGCCAGCAGCCCTGACCTGAGAATAAAACCAGGAATAGGCGAATGCCGAGCCCGGTTTGAGATGAGTACGTTTGCATCGAGATATCGCAATGTTTTCAAAAATTGAAACACCGGGCGGCATTAACGGTACGGCCATTTGCAGATCCTTGCAGGCAGTGAGGAGCGCAGAAGCTAGCCACTCCACTCAGGCCTGAAAACCCGCTTAATCCAAATGCAGAACTCGCCTACAGCAACTCCATCCCATTCCGACATGTGAGCGATCAACCCTCATCATTAGCAGATCCGAAATGGCGATAAGGTACGATCATCAACGACAATTTTTTGTCACGAAAACCCTAACGTTTGATTGAATTTGATAACACATCCACTGTTCGCGCCGAAAACGATAAAAAGCATAAGAGGTGACTGAGCGGTTTGCGCGATCGAGCACAACTCAGTGTGGGAGCTGGCTTGCCTGCGATGGCGGTGGGTCAGTTGTTGATGCAGTGATTGACACTCCGCCATGGCAGGCATGCCAGCTCACACAGTGGATCTTCACAAGGATTACGCTCAGGCCAGGCCGGACTCGACCAACAACGCTTCAAGCCCCATCAAATCCGGCACCTTCGCCACATGCTCGCCCACCTGCACCGCCGCCAGTTCCAGCGGGCACAGCGGCACGTCGACATAACTCAGCTGACTATCCAACTTGTACGAACGTGGAATCCCCTGAATCACCATCGCAATAAACTTCAACGTCGGCCGCCCGCCCAGCGCGTTCAGCACCACAATCCGCGAGCGCTCGCCGGTCACGCTGGCTTCACCGCACACGGCTTCAAAGCTGATCAGCGGCAATTGCCGATCGCGCCATGTCACTTGCCGCAGGTACCACGGCGGTGCATCGCTGGCGGGTTCGCCGCGCTGGAAGTCGATCAGTTCGGCGATGGCGACGTTGGGCAGCACCAGGTGGCGGTCGGCCAGGGGCAGCAGCAGGCCGGTGAGTTGGCTGGTGCGGTGGTCAAGCATGGGACTTGCTCCAGTAGGCAATGCTTTCCAGCAGCACCGACTCTTGGTACGGCTTGCCGAGGTAGTCGTTGACGCCAATGGCCATGGCGCGGTCGCGGTGTTTCTGGCCGGTGCGCGAGGTGATCATGATGATCGGCAGGCGCATCAGCCGGGGGTCGTTGCGCACCTGAATCGCCACTTCGAAGCCGTCCATGCGCGGCATTTCGATGTCGAGCAGCATCAGGTCCGGGGTGTGTTCTTCGAGCAGCGCGATGGCGTCGATGCCATCTTTGGCGGTGAGCACGTTCATGCCGTTGCGCTCCAGCAGGCGGCTGGTGACTTTGCGCACGGTGACCGAGTCGTCCACCACCAGCACCAGCAGCGGGCGCTTTTTCAACGGGTCATTGAGGACCAGTGGCGCGTCCACCGACTGCGCCGGCAACGCCGGTTGGCGGGCGCGGATATGCGCCAGCAAATCGATAATCAGCACCACGCGACCATCGCCCAGGATCGTCGCCCCGGACAAACCCTGCACCCCGGCAAACTGCGGCCCCAGGCCCTTGACCACGATCTCGCGCGTACCGGCCATGGCGTCCACGTGCACCGCCACGCGTCGCTCGTTGCATTGCACCAGCAACACCGGCACTGGCTGGTATTGGCCGAGCAGTTTCGGCCGGGCGACGGTGTGCAGCAGGTCGCCGAGGTAGAACAACTCATAGCGCTGACCAGCGTATTCATAGCGCGGCGGGTCTTGCTGATAGTGCCCGGCCAGCTCGTGGGGCAGCACGCGCACCAGGCCTTCGATGGTGTTGAGCGGGATCGCATATTGGTCGTCCGCGCATTGCACCATCAGCGCGCGATTGACCGACACGGTAAACGGCAGGCGAATGCGAAAGTGCACGCCCGCACCCGGCGTCGAGTCGATGAACATCGAGCCACCGAGCTGGCGCACCTCTTCGTGCACCACGTCCATGCCCACGCCGCGGCCGGAAATCTGGGTGATTTTTTCGGCGGTGGAAAAGCCCGGCTGCAGGATGAACTGCAACACGTCGCGGTCGCTCATGTCTTGATCAGGCGCGAGCAGGCCGCGCTTGATCGCCTTGCGCCGCACCGCGTCCAGGGGCACACCGGCACCGTCGTCGCGCATGTCGAAGACGATATCGCCGCCTTCGTGGGTCAGGTCCAGGCTGATCCGGCCCTTCTCGGGTTTACCGGCCAACACGCGCGCCTCGCGGGACTCCAGGCCATGGTCGACGGCATTGCGCAGCATATGCTCCAGCGGCGCCACCATGCGTTCCAGTACGTTGCGGTCCATCTCGCCTTCGGCATTGCCGACCACAAATTCAACGTCCTTGCCCAACTCCTCCGCCACCTGGCGCACGATGCGCTTGAGGCGCGGCAGCATGCGTTCGAACGGCACCATGCGCGTGCGCATCAGGCCTTCCTGCAGCTCGGTGTTGATGCGTGCCTGTTGCTGCAACAGGTTGTGTGCATCCCCGTTGCGACGGTCGAGGGTTTCCTTGAGGTCCAGCAGGTCGGAGGCCGATTCGGACAGCGCACGCGACAACTGCTGCAGTTGCGAATGACGGTCCATTTCCAGCGGGTCGAACTCTTCATAACCCAGGCGCTCGGCCTCGGCCTGCTGACGACTGAGAATGCGGCCCTGGGTTTCGGTGTCGAGGCGGCGCAGTTGGTCACGCATGCGCTCGATGGTGGTTTCGACTTCGTTGAGGGCGATACGCGCGTCGTTGACTTGCTGCTCGATACGGCCACGGAAGATCGAGGTTTCACCGGCCAGGTTGACCAGATCATCAAGCAAGTCGGCGGAAATCTTCACCATGTCGGCGCCCGGGTCCACCGCCGCGTCGGCCTTGCCGGCCGGCAAGGCTACGGGCGCCAGCGGCTCATCACCGGGGTGCACCAGGCTTCTGATGCGCTCGATGAGCTTATCCACCGACCCCACCGGCAAACCGCCCGCCACCGCGTCGATCATCTGCGCCAGGCGGTCATGGCAGCCTTGCAGCAAGGCGAACAGTTCCGACGACGGCGCGAGCAAACCGGCAGACAAGCCTTCGTAGAGAAACTCCAGTTCATGGGCCAAATCGCCAATCGGCCCGATTTCGACCATGCGCGCGCCGCCCTTGAGGGTGTGCAAGTCGCGCAGCAAGGTTTCCACCTCCTGGCGATTGCTCGGCTCGGCCTGCCAACGCAGCAACGCGCTGCTTGAACTGTCGAGAATGTCGGCGGCTTCTTCGAGGAAGATATCCAGCAACTCGGGATCAGCCGCTGCGGTTTCAGGTTCTGTGGGCGCAGTCGCGGGCGCGTTGTTCTGGCGCAACGCGCGCAACTGAGCGATCAAGTCACTGGAGTCGCTCAGGGGTTGGTGGTCTTGCAATTGATCGAGCTGCAAGGCCAGCCGCTCATGGCTGGCCATCAATACTTGGGACAGTTCGGTCGAGTAACTGTAGCGGCGGTCCACCAGGCCTTCGTACAGGCATTCCAGCTCATGGGCGAGGTCGCCAATCGGGCCGATTTCGGCCATGCGCGCGCCGCCCTTGAGGGTGTGCAGGTCACGCTGCAACGACGACAACGGCGCCGCGCTGTCCGGCTCCAGCAGCCAGCGTTTAAGCGACTGCCCGGCACTGTCGAGGATGTCCACTGCCTCTTCCAGGAAAATCTCGACGATCTCGTCGTCCATCGCCGTGTCCTGGCCCAACCGGGCCGTGGCGGCGCCCAGTTCGGAAATACTCGGGGCGCGCCCGCCGTCGCTTTTGATCAGGCCGGTGGCGGACGGGTCGAGGGCTTCATCCAGCAGTTCGCGCAGGGCGTCTACCCGCGCCGGCGCCGGGTTGATTTCCTGGCCGGCCGCCAGTTGGTCGAGCATGTTGATCAGCGCTTCATGGGCCTGTTCGGCCTCATGGAAAAACCGTTCGCTGACCGCCAGGCTGCTCTCTTCCACAGCGCCATAGAGGTCGAGCAAGGCTTCGCAGAGTTCGTCGATGGCGTGCAGGTCGGCGATGTGCGCGCCCTCGCCCAGGGTGGTCAATTCGTCCAGCAGCGCGGTCAGCTCCTGGCGTTCGCCGGGGTGTTGCTGCCAGCGGCGCAGCAGGCTTTCGGCGTCCAGCAGGATGTCCATGCCCTGGGCCAGGAAGTTGCTGATCAGTTGCGGGTCGCGCTTGATGCGCAGCCCGGTGTTGGGCGCGTCGAGCAAGGCTTGCAGCTGTTGGTCGAGCAGGCTTTGCGTGCGGCTGATCAAATCCGGCGCGCCCTTGATCGGCACCAGCGGATCACTGTCCAGCTGACGCAACCCGCGCTGGAACAGGCCTTCGGCTTCCAGCAGCAGTTCTACTTCATCCAGGTCCAGCGGCAGGCGGTGGGCCTTGTATTCGCGGGTCAGGTGATCGAGCGGTCGCGCCAGTTCAGCCATCGGCAACACGCCGGCCATGTAGGCGCTGCCCTTGAGGGTGTGCAGGGCACGTTGCAGTTCATCGCTGACTTGCAGCGGCACATGCTCGGCGGCCTGTTGCAGAAAGTGGTTGAGGCTTTCCAGGTGGCTCTGGGCTTCGTTGCGAAAGATCTCCAGCAACATCGGGTCATGGGGCTCTGCGACCGGTTGAGTGCCGCTGGCCAAGGCGTGGGCACGGGCCGCCAGGGCGTCGACTTCGTCGCGCTGGCGTTGGTCGTCGGCCGCAAAGTCGGCGATCAGCTCCGGCAGCAAGGCCACGGCTTCATCCAGCACGTGTTGCACCTCGGCGTCGAGCGCCACGCTGCGTTCGAGCACGCGGTTAAGCAGGTTTTCCACCGCCCAGGCCAGCTCGGCCAGTACCAGGGCGCGGACCATCCGGCCGCTGCCTTTGAGCGTGTGGAAGGCACGCCGCATCTCGCTTTGGGCGGTTTTATCCGCGCTGTTGGGCAAGTAGCGATGCAACACGTCGAGGACTTCGTCGGTTTCTTCGAGGAAGACTTCGCGCAGCTCATCGTCGATGGAGGCTTCACCGGCCGGCGGCGGCAGCAGGCTGCCGGGGCGGTGCTGGGCGGGTGGGTTCAGGCGCGACGTGGGGCTGGCCAATGCATCGAACTGGGACTGGCTCGGCGCGCTCTCGCTCGACAATGCCCCATCCGGCGCGACCAGCGCTTGGCGCCAAGGCTTTTCGACCGGCAGGTAGCCGAGTGCAGCCAGGCCTTGGGTGGCCAGCTCCAGCACGCGTTCGCCGGCGGCGTCGGGGTCCTGGAGCATGCGTTCCAGGTAGTATTCGAGGCTGCTGACCACGTCGGCGAAATGCGCCAGCTGCGCTTCGGGCGGCGGCGCAGCGCTGGTCATCAACTGTTCATCGACATAGTGGGTGCAACCACGCATCAAGCTCGCCGCGCGTGGCAGCGGAATCATCGCCAACGCGCCGCGCACCTGGCTGAGCAGCTCGGGCAGCGACTCCAGGCGCTGGCGGTCCCAATCGGCCTCAAGGCAATCGATCACCAGCTCTTTGGCCTGACGCAAGCATTGGCAGGATTCGCGGATCACCAATTGATGGATCTGGGTCAGGTCGGTGGTAGGCAGGCGGCTTTCTTCACGGCTTTCCGGCTCGACCGTACCCACCATGCCCGCCAGCGTGGCCTCAACGTAGAGCAAGGCGCCGGCAACATCCATCAACACCGCGTCATTGGGTTCGCGCTGGCCCTGCACCAGGCTCAGCACCACCGCAAGCTGATCGATGATGACCTTACGCGGCTGGCCAAAGCCCAGCACCGCCAAGGTGTCGGCGATCTGGCGCAGTGGCGCCAGCAAGGCATCGAGGTCGTTGGTGTGTTGGCGGTCGCTGCGCACGAACAGGTCGAGGCGCTCCTTGACCCGCACCAGCTCCTCGCACAAGGCGCCGAGCACCGAGCCCATGGCATTGCGGTCAGGTCCAGCCAAACGTGCACGCTCGGCATCGACCACCGCGCTGTCGGGCAAGGCTTCATCCAGCCCGTATCGTTCCTTTAGGCTTTGCATGCGCGGCGTCGGCCGGGTGACCTTGGCCACGTAGAACAACAGGCTTTTTAGCAGCTCATCCGGCGCTGGCTGGTTGATGCCGCCGATGCCCTGGGCCAGCAGGCGCTTGAGTTGCTTGTCGCTGGCCTTGAGCAGGCTGCGCAGCGCCGGGCTGTTGGCGATCACGCCGGTGAGCATGCCTTCGACCAGCGCCGAGGTGACTTGCCACAATGGCAGCAATGGCGCGCCCTGGCACAGCGCTTCGAGGCGCGCGAACACCCGCGCCATGTCTTCCAGGTTGCTGGGGCCGTGGTCTTCACGCAACAGCCCGGCCAGGGCCTGTTGCAGCAATTGATGCCACTGGCGCAGTTGCTCGTGAAGGTCCGGCAGCATGCGCTGGGCCAAGGCCTCGTCGGGCAACGGCGCAATCGACAACAGTTGCGGGCTGAACAGGCTGGTCTCCGACAGCAGGCTTTCACCGCGCGCACTGCGCAGGTCGTTGAGCAGCGGCAACACCACCAATGGCAGGTCGCGGCGGGCGCTGTGCACGCGGTCGAGGTACAGCGGCAGTTGGCCGAGGGCCTGTTGCAGCAGGCGGATGCTTTCATCGCGCTGGCTGACGCGCTCGGCCTGCAGGGCCAGGGCCAGTGCTTCGATCTCTTCGGCCAGCAGCGCCGCGCCGTAGAACTCGACCATTTGCAGCGCGCCATGCACTTGGTGGATGCCGGCCAGGCACTCGGCAATGGCGTCGCTGTCGCGGGTTTCGACAAACGTGTCCAGCGCCGAACGGGCCTGTTTCAGGGTTTCGGCAATGTCGCCCTTGACCCATTCGAGGGCCACGTAGTCGTGCCGATCAACCATAACTGCTCCGCTTAGAATTCGTGAATTGCGTGTGTTGCCAAGATCTCAAATCAAAAGGAGATCCAATGTGGGAGCGGGCTTGCTCGCGAAAGCGGTGGGCCAGCTAATAGATCAGCTGACTGATACACCGCATTCGCGAGCAAGCCCGCTCCCACAGTTGGATAGCATTTCAATCGTCCACCTGCTTGGCGGCTGGCAACGTGAAACCCGACACCGAACGCCGCAACTGGCTGGCCATTTTTGCCAGGTTGCCGATGCTCTCCGCCGTGGCGGTCGAGCCCGATGACGTCTGCGTGGTGATCTGCTGGATCACGTTCATCGTCAGGGAAATCTGCCCGGCCGACGAGGTCTGTTGCTGCGCCGCGTTGGAAATACTCTGGATCAACGCTGCCAGGGTTTTCGACACGCCTTCGATCTCTTCCAGCGCCACCCCGGCGTCTTGCGCCAGCCGCGCGCCACGCACCACTTCGGTGGTGGTCTGTTCCATGGAAATAACCGCTTCGTTGGTGTCGGTCTGGATCGCCCGCACCAGGGTTTCAATTTGGCGGGTGGCGGCGGACGAGCGCTCGGCCAACCGCTGCACTTCGTCGGCCACCACGGCAAACCCGCGCCCGGCATCACCGGCCATGCTCGCCTGAATCGCGGCGTTGAGGGCAAGGATGTTGGTCTGATCGGCAATGTCGTCGATCAGGCTGACGATGTCGCCAATCTCCTGGGACGACTCGCCCAGGCGTTTGATGCGCTTGGCGGTGTCCTGAATCTGCTCGCGAATGTTGTCCATGCCGTGGATGGTGTTGTGCACCACCTCATTGCCCTTGTTGGCGATTTCCACCGAGCGCTCCGCCACCGCCGAAGACTCGGCGGCGTTGGCCGACACCTGGTCGATGGATTGGGCCATCTGGTTGATCGCGGTAGAAGCCTCGGCGATTTGCTGGGCCTGATGCTCCGAGGCCTGGGCCAGGTGCATGGCGGTGGCCTGGGTTTCCTGCACCGCGCCGGCCACTTGCCCGGCCGTGAGGTTGATGGTCGCCACCAGATCGCGCAGCTGGTCCACGGAATAATTGATGGAGTCGGCGATGGTGCCGGTGAAGTCTTCGGTGACCGAGGCGGTCACCGTCAGGTCACCATCGGCCAGGTCTTCGATTTCATCGAGCAGGCGCATGATCGCGTTCTGGTTGCGCTCGTTTTTCTCAGCGGTTTCATGCAGCTGGCGGTTGGTCTCGCGCACCATCACCAAGCCGATCAGAATGATCGAGGTCAGCGCCAGCAAGCCCAATACGTAGCCGCCGATGGTGTCGAAGCTGCGCCCGCTGGCGAGGTTTTCAAACCCGGTGGCCAGGTGCGAGGCTTCATCGAGCAGTGTTTGCGACAGGTTGAAAATATTGCTCGCCGAGGCGCGTACCTGGAACAGCTGCGGCGAGGTTTCGAGAATTTCATCCACGGAGCCGGAGACAAATTCAAACAGCTCGGCGATTTCCGCCAGCCGCGCACGGGCGTCGTGGTCTTCAACCTGAGCAATGCGCAGGCCGGCGTTGCCCTGGAGCATGCCGTTAAGCACTTGGCCAAAACGGTTGGCGTCGCGGCCAAAGGCATCGGCGGCCTGCACCGAGGTTTCGTCGCCGGCCAACACGGTATTGACTGCGCCGAGGATGCGTTCGGCCAGTAATGATTGGCGCTGGGCCAACACCACCTGGCTGGCCGGGGCGCCGCGTTGCAGCAGAATGTCGACGACCTTTTCCGATTCCATCTGCAATTGCGGCACGGTTTCGGCAAGGGTCGCGGCCACTTGGTGCAACGACAACACGGTCTGTTCGCTGGCGAGAATCGCGTCGGTGTTTTTCAGCAGCGCTTCCCAGTCGGTCTGCACCGCGCGCATTTCGGCGCGTACCGCGTTGGGTGCAGCCGGCAGGCCGGTCTCGGTGTCGCCTTTTTTCAGATAGCCCCAGCGCTGGGCGAAGTCGTTGCGTGCATCGCCCAGCAGCTTGAACGCGGCCGCCTTGCCGGCGGCGGCTTCGGTGGCGTTCTTGGCGATGCGCTGCGACAGCACGCGCAGCTCACCGGCGTGGCCGATGTACTGTTTGTCGTACGTGGACTGGGTATTGAGGTACGCGAAGTTGGCGAACAACAGCATGATGAACACGATCAGCGCGATAAACAGCACGATGATCTGCGAACGGCTGCGCGATGCGGCTTGCGGTTTGGGCGTGGTAGCGGTGGTCATGCGGCGACATCCATGAAGCCTGGGGCCTGGGCCAAAGCGAAGGGGCTGAAGACCTGCCACAGCTGGTCACTGTCGAACTGGCCCTGGATAAACGGCGCGGTGGGCGCGGTGCTCGCCAACAGTGCGTCTTGTGCGAAATGCTGCATGCCCACCACCTCGTCCACCAGCAGCCCGACAAACAAGTCGTTGAATTCCACCACCAGCACCCGCCGTTGCTTGCGGGCCCTGGACAGCCCGAGGTCGAGGAACCCGCCCAGGTCCATCACCGGCAGTAAACGCCCACGCAGGTTGGCCACGCCTTTGACCCAGGGCTTGACGCCGGGCATCAAGGTGCAGCGCGGTTCATGCAACACCTCGGCGACTTCGCCCATCGGCGCCACGTACCAATACGGCCCCAGGCGAAAACCGATCCCGCTCCAACGTTGCAGGCGGGTTTCCTGGGACGGCAGGTCGGCGGCCAGCAGGCGGCAGCGGCGGTCGATGTCCAGCAGCAGCTCGAAGGCGGTTTGTGACTCGGTCATGATGGCGTGCCGTCAGCCGGCCAACACCTTGTTCAGGGTGGCGATCAGAGTGTCTTCGTCCACGGGTTTGGTCAGGTAATCCTTGGCGCCCTGGCGTGCGCCCCAGATCTTGTCGGTTTCCTGATCCTTGGTGGTGATGATGATGATCGGGATGCCGTTGGTTTCCGGCTCCTTGGACAGCTGGCGGGTGGCCTGAAAGCCATTGAGGCCCGGCATCACGATGTCCATCAGCACGGCGTCGGGCTTTTCCTGACGGGCCAGGGCCACGCCGTCTGCGCCGTTTTCGGCTTTGAGGACCTGGTGGCCGTGCTTTTCCAGCATGCCGGTCAGTTTGTACATTTCGGTCGGCGAATCGTCGACGATCAGAACACGTGCCATGGTTTTCCCCACTACATTGGTGGACGCCGGCCCTTGTGAGGCGGTGTCAGTGTGCTTGTTCTACTGCGGCGAAGCCGGGCACGTAGGCCTTGATCGCGCTCAGCAGTTCTTCCTTGCTGAAAGGCTTGGTCAAAAACTGATCGACACCCACGATGCGCCCCTTGGCCTTGTCGAACAGGCCGTCCTTGGAGGACAACATGATCACCGGAATCGACTTGAACGCCGGGTTGTTCTTCACCAGCGCGCAGGTTTGATAGCCATCCAGGCGCGGCATCATGATGTCGACAAAGATAATGTGCGGGTGATGATCAACAATCCGGGCCAGTGCATCGAAACCGTCGATGGCCGTGATGACTTCGCACCCCACGTTCTTCAACAGGGTCTCGGCGGTGCGGCGGATCGTTTTCGAATCGTCGATCACCATCACTCTCAAGGCGTTGGAATGCTGTTCCATATCTGCTCTACCATCGCCACAGCGAATCGGTTTTCGGTGTGTACTGCCTGATGTTGCACAGGATGAGCGCTGCAAGCCTTGGAATTCAAGGGCTGCTGCACCGTGGGAGTCTTTTTAGCACAGTCTCCGGGCGCAATCTATCGAGCAACCGGCCAGGTGGTTTTTCCTTGACCCACAACAGCCGCAGCGCCACTCTGACGCCACTTTTATGCGCCCTAATTTGCTAGAGGAAATCCCCCATGAGCGTTCGCGTCGGCATTGTCATGGACCCTATTGCCAGCATTTCCTATAAAAAGGACAGTTCGCTGGCCATGCTCCTGGCCGCCCAGGCCCGCGGCTGGACGCTGTTCTATATGGAGCAGCCGGACCTTTACCAGGGCGACGGCGAGGCCCGCGCACGCATGCGCCCGCTGCAGGTGTTTGCCAACCCTGAAAAGTGGTTCGAGCTTGCAGATGAAATCGACAGCCCCTTGAGCGATCTGGACGTGATCCTGATGCGCAAGGACCCGCCGTTCGACATGGAATTCGTCTACTCCACTTACTTGCTGGAACAGGCCGAGCGGGCTGGCGTGCTGATCGTCAACAAGCCGCAAAGCCTGCGCGACTGCAATGAAAAGCTGTTCGCCACCCTGTTCCCACAGTGCACGCCGCCTACCGTGGTGAGCCGCCGCGCCGACGTGTTGCGTGAATTCGCCGCCAAGCACGGCGACGTGATCCTCAAGCCGCTGGACGGCATGGGCGGCACGTCGATCTTCCGCCACCGTGCCGGCGACCCTAACCTGTCGGTGATCCTGGAAACCCTGACCGCGCTGGGCACCCAGCAGATCATGGGCCAGGCTTACATTCCGGCGATCAAGGACGGCGACAAACGCATCCTGATGATCGACGGCGAGCCGGTGGATTATTGCTTGGCGCGTATCCCGGCCGCAGGCGAGACCCGTGGCAACCTGGCAGCCGGCGGTCGCGGTGAAGCGCGACCGCTGTCGGACAAAGACCGTTGGATCGCTTCCCAAGTCGGTCCAACGCTGCGCGAAAAAGGCCTGCTGTTCGTAGGACTGGACGTAATTGGTGAGAATCTCACCGAAATCAACGTCACCAGCCCGACCTGCATTCGCGAGATCGACAACGCATTTGGCACGAACATCGGCGAAATGTTGATGGCAGCCATCGAGCGCAAGCTGCAAGCCAAGTGACATAGAACAGCCGGACACACACCAACATTGCGTTATCATGCGGCACCTGTGAAACGCGCGATGTTGGTTTTTTTGTCATGACGCTCCCGCCCGATCTGCCCCCCGAACTCTCCCACAGCGGCGTGCGCCCGGCTGATCGGCTCGGATTTACCCTGTTTCTGGCAGCGCTGATCCACCTCGCCTTGTTACTCGGTCTGGGTTTCACCTTTGCCGAGCCCAAGCAGATCACCAAAACCCTGGAAATCACCCTCGCCACGTTCAAGAGCGAAAAACAGCCCGAAAAGGCTGACTTTCTCGCCCAGGACAATCAGCAAGGCAGCGGCACGCTCGACAAAAAGGCCGTGCCCAAGACCACCGAAGTGGCGCCGTTCCAGGACAACAAGGTGAATAAAGTCACCCCGCCGCCGACGCCCAAGCCTGAGGTCAAGCAGGCCGCGCCCAAGGCCGCCGTGACCACTGTTGCGCCGAAACCGCAAAAAGCCCCGACCCAGCGCGAGAAAACCAAGACTGAGCCGCAGCCCGAGCCGGTCAAGCCGGCGCCGACCTTCGACAGCTCGCAGCTCTCCGACCAGATCTCCAGCCTCGAAGCCGAACTGGCCAACGAACAACAGTTGTACGCCAAGCGCCCGCGCATCTATCGCCTGAACGCCGCCTCGACCATGCGCGACAAAGGCGCCTGGTATAAGGACGAATGGCGCAAGAAGGTCGAACGCATCGGCAACCTCAACTACCCGGACGAAGCCCGGCGCCAGCAGATCTATGGCAATTTGCGCTTACTGGTGTCGATCAACCGCGACGGTTCGTTATATGAAGTGCAGGTGCTGGAGTCGTCCGGCCAACCGTTGCTGGACCAGGCGGCTCAGCGCATCGTGCGCCTGGCCGCGCCTTTCGCGCCGTTTACCGGCGACTTGAACGACATAGACCGCCTGGAAATCATCCGCACCTGGAAGTTTGCCCGGGGTGATCGGCTTTCCAGTAACTGATCGTTCCTACACCCTGCCAAAGGCTGCACGCCCGTGTGGCGAGCGGGGCTGTCGTGGCGAGCGGGCTTGCCCCGCGCTGGGCTGCGAAGCGGCCCCCAACAGGGCCACCGCGCGCTGCCTGAAAGACCACAGCGCCAGATTTCAAGGCTGCTTCGCGCCCCAACGCGAGGCAAGCCCGCTCGCCACAACAGCTCGCTCGTCACGACAAGTCCACCCGCCACGGCAAGCCCGCTTACCACAATTAGCGTCCGCCGCAGCTTGTCAGTTCGCCCCTCCGACGCCACACTAGCGGACATGAAAAATGTCAGCCCGACCTACCTCAAGCACCAATTCCTGATCGCCATGCCCCATATGGCCGACCCGAACTTTGCGCAAACCTTGACCTACATCGTCGAGCACACGGCCAATGGTGCCATGGGGTTGGTGGTGAACCGCCCGCAAGAGCTGAACCTGGCCGACATTCTTGAGCAACTGCGCCCCGAGATCGACCCACCGGCGCGCTGCCAAAACGTACCGATCTACATCGGCGGGCCGGTGCAGACCGATCGCGGTTTTGTGCTGCACCCCACCGGGCCGAAGTTCCAGGCCACGGTCGACCTGGAAGGTGTGTCGTTGTCCACGTCCCAGGACGTGTTGTTCGCCATCGCCGACGGCGTGGGGCCTGAGCAAAGCGTGATCACCCTCGGCTACGCCGGCTGGGAAGCCGGGCAACTGGAAGCCGAACTGGCCAGCAATGCCTGGCTGACTTGCCCGTTCGACGCCGACATCTTATTCAACACCGCCAGCGAGCTGCGCCTGGAAGCGGCGGCAGCCAAGTTGCGGGTCAACCTCAACCTGCTGACCAGCCAGGCGGGGCACGCCTGATGGCCTTGCGCTTGATCCTCGGTTTTGACTACGGCACCAAACAGATCGGCGTAGCGGTCGGCCAGGTGATTACCGGCCAGGCCCGCGAGTTGTGCACCTTGAAGGCCCAGAACGGCGTTCCGGACTGGAACCAGGTCGAGGCCCTGATCAAGGAGTGGAAACCCGACGCCGTCGTGGTCGGCCTGCCCTTGAACATGGACGGCACCCCCAGCGACATGTGCCTGCGCGCCGAAAAGTTCGCCCGCCGCCTCAATGGCCGCTACAACCTGCCCTTCTATACCCACGACGAGCGCCTGACCACCTTTGAAGCCAAGGGTGAGCGCCGTGACCGTGGCGGGCAGAAAGGCAGCTACCGCGACAACCCGGTGGACGCCATCGCCGCCGCCCTGCTGTTGCAGGGTTGGCTGGATGAAAACACCGCTTTATTTGAATCCTGACTGACGCGGCTTGCCGCGTCTTTTTACGTTTGAGCCCGGACCTTGCCTGCGCGAGGCCTTGAAGGAGCCACCATGAGCCTGCCCAATCCCGCCGACCTGATCAGCCAGATGGCGATTCGCCTCAAGGCGCACTTGCAACACCGTGCCATCAGCGAACCGCGCTTCATCGGCATTCGCACCGGTGGTGTGTGGGTGGCCCAAGCGTTGCTGAAAGAGCTGGGCAGTGATTCGCCGCTGGGCACGCTGGACGTGTCTTTCTACCGCGACGACTTCAGCCAGAACGGCCTGCACCCGCAGGTGCGCCCTTCGGCCCTGCCGTTCGAGATCGAAGGCCAGCACCTGGTGCTGATCGACGACGTGCTGATGAGCGGCCGCACCATCCGCGCCGCCATGAACGAGTTGTTCGATTACGGCCGCCCGGCCAGCGTGACGCTGGTGTGCCTGCTCGACCTGGACGCTGGCGAATTGCCGATCAGCCCGGATGTGGTCGGTGCCACCCTGTCCCTGGAGGCCCACCAGCGGGTAAAATTGTCCGGTCCCACGCCGCTCGAACTCGAACTGCAAGACCTTGCCCTTTAAACCGCCTTGTACAGAGTCCCCGCGATGACGCCTCTAGATGCCAAGCGCCCGCTGCAGCTCAATGCTCAGGGCCAGTTGCAACACTTCTTGTCCCTCGACGGTTTGCCCCGCGAACTGCTGACTGAAATCCTCGACACCGCCGACTCGTTCCTCGAAGTCGGTGGCCGCGCGGTGAAGAAGGTCCCGCTGCTGCGCGGCAAGACCATCTGCAATGTGTTCTTCGAGAACTCCACCCGCACCCGCACCACCTTTGAACTGGCGGCCCAGCGACTGTCGGCCGACGTGATCACACTGAACGTGTCGACCTCGTCGGCGAGCAAGGGCGAGACCCTGCTCGATACCCTGCGCAACCTCGAAGCCATGGCCGCCGACATGTTCGTGGTGCGCCACGGCGACTCCGGCGCCGCACACTTCATCGCCGAGCATGTGTGCCCGAACGTGGCAATCATCAACGGCGGCGACGGCCGTCACGCGCACCCAACCCAAGGCATGCTCGACATGCTGACGATCCGTCGGCACAAGGGCGGTTTTGAAAACCTCTCGGTGGCCATCGTCGGCGACATCCTGCACTCGCGGGTCGCGCGCTCGAACATGCTGGCTCTCAAAGCCCTGGGTTGCCCGGACATCCGCGTGATCGCGCCGAAAACCCTGCTGCCGATTGGTATCGAGCAGTACGGCGTCAAGGTCTACACCGACATGACCGCAGGCCTCAAGGACGTAGACGTGGTGATCATGCTGCGCCTGCAACGCGAGCGCATGGCCGGTGGCCTGCTGCCGAGCGAAGGTGAGTTCTACCGCCTGTTCGGCCTGACCACCGCGCGGCTGGCCGGCGCCAAGCCGGATGCCATCGTGATGCACCCAGGGCCGATCAACCGTGGGGTTGAGATTGAGTCGGCGGTGGCCGACGGCAGCCAATCGGTGATCCTCAATCAAGTCACCTACGGCATCGCCGTGCGCATGGCGGTGTTGTCCATGGCCATGAGCGGGCAAACCGCGCAACGTCAATTCGAGCAGGAGAACGCCCAGTGAAGCTCAGCATTCTCGGCGCCCGAGTCATCGATCCGGCCAGCGGCCTGGATCAAGTTACCGATCTTCACCTGGAAGCCGGCAAGATCCTCGCCATTGGCGCTGCGCCTGCGGGATTCAACGCCAGCGAGACGATCGACGCCAAAGGCCTGGTGGCCGCGCCTGGTTTGGTCGACCTGAACGTCGCCCTGCGCGAACCGGGTTACAGCCGCAAGGGCACCATCGCCAGTGAAACCCGCGCCGCCGCTGCCGGTGGCGTCACCAGCCTGTGCTGCCCGCCGCACACCAAGCCAATCCTGGACACCTCGGCGGTGACCGAGCTGATCCTGGACCGCGCCCGCGAAGCCGGCAATTGCAAAGTGTTCCCCATTGGCGCGCTGAGCAAAGGCCTGGAAGGCGAACAACTCGCCGAGCTGATCGCCCTGCGCGACGCCGGTTGCGTGGCATTCGGCAACGGGCTGGAAAGTTTTCGCAGCACGCGCACGCTGTGCCGCGCCCTGGAATACGCGGCCACCTTCGACCTGACGGTGATCTTCCACTCCCAGGACCGCGACCTGGCCGAAGGCGGCCTGGCCCATGAAGGCGCCGTCGCCAGTTTCCTCGGCCTGCCGGGCATCCCGGAAACCGCTGAAACCGTGGCCCTGGCCCGTGATCTGCTGCTGGTGGAGCAAAGTGGCGTGCGTGCGCACTTCAGCCAGTTGACCAGCGCGCGCGGCGTGGCCCTGATCGCCCAGGCACAAGCGCGCGGCCTGCCGGTGACGGCGGACGTGGCGTTGTACCAGCTGATTTTGACCGATGAAGCGCTGATCGATTTCTCCAGCCTTTACCACGTGCAGCCACCCCTGCGCACGCTGGCCGACCGTGACGGTTTGCGCGCGGCCGTGAAGTCGGGTGTGGTGTCGGCAATCTCCAGCCACCACCAACCCCACGAGCGTGATGCCAAGCTGGCGCCGTTTGGCGCGACCGAGCCGGGCATCAGCAGTGTCGAACTGCTGCTGCCGCTGGCGATGACCCTGGTGCAAGACGGTCTGCTCGACCTGCCAACGCTGTTGGCGCGCCTGAGTGCCGGCCCGGCTGAGGCCTTGCGGCTACCGGCGGGCAAGGTGGCGGTGGGTTCGGCGGCGGACCTGGTGCTGTTTGATCCGACCAGCTCCACGGTTGCCGGGGAACACTGGCTGTCCAAGGGTGAAAACTGCCCGTTCATCGGCCATAGCCTGCCGGCGACGGTGCGGTACACCTTGGTGGATGGGCGGATCAGCTACCAGGCCTGATAGATCGCAAAATCTAAAGTGGCCACCGTGGGATCTGGCTTGCCTGCGATGCAGGCACCTCGGCCTTTCAGCCAAACCGAGGTGATGCTATCGCGGGCAAGCCCGGCTCCCACATTGCCCGTGCTCGCATTGAATGTATGCGCGCTTATCGGCCGTTGTTGCGCTCGGCATTGCGGATCGAAACCTGCGTATTCAGCGTCCAGAAGTCATACAGCACGCCCACCAGGAACAAACCGCCGGTCAGCAGGTAGATCAGGCCGGTGATCCATTTGCCCTGATACATGCGGTGCAGCCCGAACACGCCCAGGAACGCCAACAGTACCCAGGCCACGTTGTATTCGATCGGCCCGGCGGTAAAACGCAGGTCTGCTTCACGGTCCATGGCGGGGATCAGGAACAAGTCGATCAGCCAGCCGATCCCGAAAAGTCCAAAGGTGAAAAACCAGATCGTCCCGGTCACCGGCTTGCCGTAATAGAAGCGGTGCGCCCCGGTAAAACCGAAAATCCACAGCAGGTAACCGATCACCTTGCTGTGGGTGTCCTGCTGCATCACATCCTCTCGATAGGTGTTCATGGAGTACCTCTTTTGCCTCGATAGATAAATTTTTTCATTTTCTTTGTGACTTTTTTACGGGCGCCCGACGCACGGCAAATGGTATCTTCCTTCCCGCAAAGCCTTATGCCACCTGACCTCTGCAGGACAATAGCGGCAATTCGTCGCGTTTTTCCTGAATTTGACCCCAGGGTTCAGTCGACAAACGGCCTTAGAACGACACAAAAAGCTGTTATAAAGTTGCGCGCAAACCAAAAAGAGCCACGCCTAATGCGACCATTTTTCAAGACATGGCTAACCATCTGCCTATTAATGCCACTGGCCGCCCACGCCACCAATCGTGAGCAACGTCTTCCTAACGTTAACGGTTTCACCCCTAAAGTTCACAGCACACCAGGCACCGCCAAGTCGGTAAAGCTGACCGTCAACCGCCCGACTCAAGTGAGCAAGGCCCACGGTAAAGCAACCGCCGGCCTGATGGCAGTCAACACCAAACAAAGCAGCAACGTCCTCAGCCGCGCGGTTAATGTGCTCGGTACTCCTTATCGTTGGGGCGGCAGCAGCCCAAGTAAAGGGTTCGACTGCAGTGGTTTGGTGAAATATGCGTTTAATGACGTCAAAGCGGTGGATTTGCCACGCACTTCCAACGCCATGGCCGCCGGTCACGGGCTGAAGGTTGATCGTAAAGACCTGAAACCGGGCGACCTGTTGTTCTTCAAGCTCAAGAGCCGCCAGGTCAATCACGTTGCCATCTACCTGGGCAACGACCGCTTCATCCACGCACCGCGTCGTGGCAAGTCGGTAAGCATCGACACGCTGAAAAAGCCGTTCTGGGACAAGAACTACGTGATTGCCAAACGAGTTCTGCCGAAAGAGCAGAACAACAACCTGCGGGTTGTGCAGCGCTGATTTCAGTCTGATATGCGGTAACCAATGTGGGAGCGGGCTTGCTCGCGAATGCGTTAGATCAGTCAACCAAGCTGGTGACTGACACTGCGCATTCGCGGGCAAGCCCGCTCCCACATTTGATTTTCATTGCCCGCAAGACCTCAGATGTCCCCAGGCACCCTCGCCTGCCCCCGCGCATCTTCCCGGCTGATCAACCCCTCGCTGACCAACGCCTTCAAGCTCATGTCCAACGTTTTCATCCCCAGCGCCCCACCGGTCTGGATCGCCGAGACCATCTGCGCCACTTTGTCTTCACGGATCAAGTTACGAATAGCCGGTGTCCCCAGCATGATCTCGTGAGCCGCCACCCGCCCGCCGCCGATTTTCTTGACCAGCACTTGCGACACCACCGCCTGCAACGATTCCGAGAGCATCGAGCGCACCATGGCTTTTTCCGCTGCCGGGAACACGTCCACCAGCCGGTCCACGCTCTTTGCGGCCGACGTGGTGTGCAGGGTGCCAAATACCAGGTGCCCGGTCTCAGCGGCGGTCAGCGCCAGACGGATGGTCTCAAGGTCGCGCAATTCGCCCACCAGAATCACATCCGGGTCTTCACGCAGAGCCGAACGCAGCGCCGCCGAAAAGCTGTGGGTATCGCGGTGCACCTGGCGCTGGTTGATCAAGGCCATTTTCGGCCTGTGGATAAATTCGATGGGGTCTTCGAGGGTGAGGATGTGCTGGCGTCGATGCCCGTTGAGGTAGTCGATCATTGCTGCCAGCGTGGTGGACTTGCCCGACCCGGTCGGCCCGGTGACCAGCACCAGGCCGCGCGGCAGTTGCGCGATCCGCTGGAACACCGCCCCCAACCCGAGGCTTTCAAGGCTCTGCACCTCGGCGGGAATGGTGCGAAACACCGCCCCCATGCCGCGGTCCTGCTGAAATACGTTCACCCGGAACCGCGCCACGCTCGGCAGTTCAAAGGCAAAATCGGTTTCAAGAGATGTTTTGAAATCCTTTTGTTGGTAGCTGTTGAGCAAAGGGCTCAATAAGTCCGCAACTTGCGGGGGCGTGAGCACCGGGCCTTCCAGAGGCCAGACCTCGCCATCGACACGCAGCATCGGTGCCAGGCCGGCCGACAAATGCAGGTCGGAGGCGCCACGGCGCACGCTGGCCGTCAGCAATTCAGTGATATCCATAGGGCTTTCCATTTCCAGTAGAATGCCGCGGACTCCATATCCACGGGTGCATCTTGAATGTCGACGATAGCAGACAACATTGGCCTGGTTAGCGAGCGGATCCGTGCCGCGGCCCACGCCGTGCAACGTGACGAAAACAGCATCCACCTGCTGGCCGTGAGCAAGACCAAACCCGCGCAAGCTGTGCGCGAGGCCTACGCCGCCGGGATGCACGATTTTGGCGAGAACTACCTGCAGGAAGCCTTGGGCAAACAGGCGCAATTAACCGACCTGCCCTTGAGTTGGCACTTCATTGGCCCCATTCAATCGAACAAGACTCGTGCGATCGCCGAGAACTTCGCTTGGGTACATTCCGTGGACCGCTTGAAAATCGCTCAACGCCTGTCCGAACAACGCCCGGCCGACCTGCCGCCGCTGAACATCTGCATCCAGGTCAACGTCAGTGGCGAAGCCAGCAAATCCGGCTGTACGCCCGCCGACTTGCCGGCCCTGGCCCATGCGATCAGCGCTTTGCCGCGCCTGAAACTGCGCGGCTTGATGGCGATCCCCGAGCCGACTGAAGAGCGCGCCGCACAAGATGCGGCGTTCGCAGCGGTGAGAGACCTGCAAGCCAGCCTGAATCTGCCGCTGGACACACTTTCCATGGGCATGAGCCACGACCTCGAGTCGGCCATCGCCCAAGGCGCCACCTGGGTGCGGATCGGTACCGCCCTGTTTGGCGCCCGCGACTACGGCCAGCCGTGAAATGGCTGACTTTCCTCTGAATAAGGACTTGTCATGAGCAACACGCGTATTGCCTTTATCGGCGCCGGTAACATGGCGGCCAGCCTGATCGGTGGCCTGCGGGCCAAAGGCCTCGAAGCCTCCCAGATCCGCGCCAGCGACCCGGGCGCCGACACCCGCGCCCGCGTCAGCAACGAGCATGGCATTGAAACCTTTGCCGACAACGCTGAGGCCATCCAGGGCGTTGACGTGATCGTACTGGCGGTGAAACCGCAAGCTATGAAGGCCGTGTGCGAAAGCCTGCGCCCAAGCCTGCAACCGCATCAGTTGGTGGTGTCGATCGCCGCCGGCATCACCTGCGCCAGCATGAACACCTGGCTCGGTGAACAGCCAATCGTGCGCTGCATGCCCAACACCCCGGCGCTGCTGCGCAAGGGCGTGAGCGGCCTGTACGCCACCGCCGAAGTGACGGCTGAGCAACGCGATCAAGCGCAAGAGCTGTTGTCCGCCGTCGGCATCGCCGTGTGGCTGGAGCAAGAGCAGCAACTGGATGCGGTCACCGCCGTTTCCGGCAGCGGCCCGGCGTACTTCTTTCTGTTGATCGAAGCCATGACCGCCGCCGGCGTGAAACTGGGCCTGCCACACGAAGTGGCTGAGCAACTGGCTGAGCAAACCGCGCTGGGCGCCGCCAACATGGCCGTCGACAGCGACGTGGACGCCGCCGAACTGCGCCGCCGCGTAACGTCGCCGGGTGGCACTACGCAAGCGGCCATTGAATCGTTCCAGGCCGGTGGCTTTGAAGCCCTGGTGGAAAAAGCCCTGGGTGCTGCGGCACATCGTTCGGCCGAGATGGCCGAGCAACTGGGCAAATAGTCGTCCCCTGCAACTGGACCCGATAGGAAACAAACATGCTCGGAATCAATGACGCTGCCATTTTCATCATCCAGACCTTGGGCAGCCTGTACCTGCTGATCGTGCTGATGCGCTTTATCCTGCAATTGGTGCGGGCGAACTTCTACAACCCGCTCTGCCAGTTCGTGGTGAAAGCCACCCAACCGCTGCTCAAACCGCTGCGCCGCGTGATCCCAAGCCTGTTCGGCCTGGACATGTCATCGCTGGTGCTGGCGCTGCTGCTGCAGATTTTGCTGTTTGTGGTGATCCTGATGCTCAACGGCTACCAGGCCTTCACCCCGCTGCTGTTGCCATGGGGCCTGATCGGTATCTTCTCGCTGTTTTTGAAGATCATCTTCTGGTCGATGATCATCAGCGTGATCCTCTCGTGGGTTGCACCCGGCAGCCGTAGCCCTGGCGCGGAGCTGGTGGCCCAGATCACCGAACCGGTGCTGGCGCCGTTCCGTCGGTTGATCCCGAACCTGGGCGGCCTGGATATCTCGCCGATCTTCGCGTTTATCGCGATCCAGCTGCTGCAAAGCTGGGTGATCCCGCGCCTGGCTTACTACGCGTTCATGCCCAAGGAGCTGTTCGGGCTGATTTGATTCCTGGCGGATCACTGTGCAAGCCGCTTTTGGGTAAGCTGGCTTGCCTGCGATTGCATCACTGCGGTGTGACTGAAACACCGAGGTGACTGCATCGCAGGCAAGCCAGCTCCCACACAAGCCCCCTCCCACATTTGTATCTTTGTACGGGCGCAGGCCTTTGCTTGCCGCTAGGTGCAGCGGTCTTTAGACTTACGCCTCATTTAAACGAGAGCAGGGTCGATGCCAGCTGCCTTCCCCCCCGATTCTGTTGGACTGGTCGTGCCCCAAGTGGCGCACTTCAGCGAACCGCTGGCCCTGGCCTGCGGCCGTTCGCTGCCGGCCTATGACCTGATCTACGAAACCTATGGCCAACTGAACGCCACGGCGAGCAACGCCGTGCTGATCTGCCATGCCTTGTCCGGCCATCATCACGCCGCCGGTTTCCACAGTGCCGACGAGCGCAAGCCCGGCTGGTGGGACAGCTGCATCGGCCCCGGCAAGCCCATCGACACCAACAAATTCTTTGTGGTCAGCCTGAACAATCTCGGCGGCTGCAACGGCTCCACCGGCCCGAGCAGCCTCAACCCGGAAACCGGCAAACCGTTCGGCGCGGATTTCCCGGTGCTGACCGTGGAAGACTGGGTGCACAGCCAGGCGCGTCTGGCTGACCTGCTGGGCATCGGCCAGTGGGCTGCAGTGATCGGCGGCAGCCTGGGCGGCATGCAAGCGCTGCAATGGACCATCTCCTACCCGGACCGCGTGCGCCATTGCCTGGCAATCGCTTCGGCGCCGAAACTGTCGGCGCAGAACATTGCTTTCAACGAAGTGGCGCGTCAGGCCATCCTCACCGACCCCGAGTTCCACGGCGGTTCGTTCCAGGAAGCGGGCGTAATCCCCAAACGTGGCTTGATGCTCGCGCGCATGGTCGGGCACATCACTTACCTGTCCGATGACTCCATGGGCGAAAAATTCGGCCGTGGCCTCAAGAGCGAGAAGCTCAACTACGACTTCCACAGCGTCGAGTTCCAGGTCGAAAGTTACCTGCGCTATCAGGGCGAGGAGTTTTCCGGGCGTTTCGACGCCAACACCTACCTGCTGATGACCAAGGCGCTGGACTACTTCGACCCGGCCGCCAATTTCAACGACGACCTGGCGAAAACTTTTGAGGGTGCCACCGCCAAGTTCTGCGTGATGTCGTTCACCACCGACTGGCGCTTCTCGCCGGCCCGCTCCCGTGAGCTGGTGGACGCACTGATGGCCGCCAAGAAAGATGTCTGCTACCTGGAGATCGATGCTCCGCAAGGCCATGACGCCTTCCTGATTCCGATCCCGCGCTACCTGCAGGCTTTCAGCAATTACATGAACCGCATAACTCTGTGAGAACGCCATGAGAGCCGACCTGGAAATCATCCAAGACTGGATCCCCGCCGGCAGCCGCGTGCTCGACCTCGGTTGCGGTGATGGCGAACTGCTGAGCTGGCTGCGCGACAACAAGCAAGTCACCGGCTACGGCCTGGAAAATGACCCGGACAACATTGCCCAATGCGTGGCCAAGGGCATCAACGTGATCGAGCAGGACCTGGACAAGGGCCTGGGCAACTTTGCCAGCAACAGCTTCGACATCGTGGTGATGACCCAGGCCCTGCAAGCCGTGCACTACCCGGACCGCATTCTCGACGAAATGCTGCGTGTGGGCCGCCAATGCATCATTACCTTCCCCAACTTCGGCCACTGGCGCTGCCGCTGGTACTTGGCCACCAAGGGCCGGATGCCGGTGTCGGACTTCCTGCCGTACACGTGGTACAACACCCCGAACATCCACTTCTGCACCTTCGAAGACTTCGAAGCCTTGTGCGGAGAGCGTGAGGCCAAAGTCATCAACCGCCTTGCCGTCGATCAACAGCATCGCCACGGCTGGGCGAGTAAGCTATGGCCCAATCTGTTGGGCGAAATCGGGATCTACCGCGTCAGCAGTCCTGGCCTCACGGACCATCAAATTGCCGTCTAACCATTTTCAAGGAGGACGAACATGAGTCGTTTGGCTGTATTTCTACTCACCGCATGCCTGGGCGTCAGCGCCATGGCGGCGGATGCCATCGATGGTAATCGCCAGAAAGAATTCGGCGATATCACGGTGCATTACAACACCCTGACCACGAGTTTCCTGACGCCGGAAATGGCTCAGGAAGCCGGGATAGTACGCAGCAAAGAGCTGGGCATGATCAATGTGTTCGTGAACAAGGGCGTCGAACCGATCGACGCAACCGTCACCGGCACGATCAAAGACCTGGGCGGCAAGAGCGAGATGCTCACGTTCAAGAAAATCATCCAGAACGGCTCCACGCTGTATGTCGCCCAGTACGCGGTGCCACAGCAGGAAACCAAGATTTTCACCATCAATGTTGAAACCGGCGGCAAAGCCCACGGTTTCCAATTCAACCAAGAACTGTTTCCGGCCGACTGATGAACCTCACACAACTCGTACTGGCCAGCCATAACGCCGGCAAACTCAAAGAGCTCCAGGCGATGCTCGGTAATTGCGTGCAACTGCGCTCGATCGGCGAGTTCAGCCAGGTCGAGCCGGAAGAAACCGGCCTGTCGTTTGTCGAAAACGCGATCCTCAAGGCCCGCAACGCCGCGCGTATCTCCGGTTTGCCGGCGCTGGCGGATGATTCGGGCCTGGCGGTGGACTTCCTGGGCGGAGCACCTGGCATTTATTCGGCGCGGTATGCCGACGGCAAGGGCGACGCGGCCAACAACGCCAAGTTGCTGGACGCTCTCAAGGACGTGCCGGACGCGATGCGCGGTGCGCAGTTTGTCTGTGTGCTGGCGCTGGTGCGCCACGCCGACGACCCGCTGCCGATCCTCTGCGAAGGCCTGTGGCACGGGCGCATCCTGCATGCGGCCAGCGGCGAGCACGGGTTTGGCTACGATCCGCTGTTCTGGGTGCCGGAGCGTAATGTTTCCAGCGCCGAACTGAGCCCGGCCGACAAGAACCAGATCAGCCACCGCGCCCGCGCAATGGATTTGCTGCGCCAACGCCTGAGCCTGAAATGACCCAGAACACCTCCGCGCAGCCGCTGATCCACGGCGGCGCGCAAACGCCTCGGGCGGCCCTGCCGCACCTGCCGCCCTTGGCGCTGTACATCCACATTCCGTGGTGCGTGCGCAAATGCCCGTATTGCGACTTCAACTCCCACACCGCCAGCAAAGTGCTGCCGGAAGAAGAGTACGTGGACGCGTTGCTGGCTGACCTTGATCAAGACCTGCACGCGGTTTATGGCCGTGAACTCAGTTCGATCTTCTTCGGTGGCGGCACGCCAAGCTTGTTCAGCGCCGCTGCGCTGGGCCGTTTGCTCAAGGGCGTGGAAGCACGCATCCCGTTTGCCGGCGACATCGAAATCACCCTGGAAGCCAACCCCGGGACCTTCGAGCAAGAGAAGTTCGTGGCCTACCGCGCGCTGGGCATCAACCGCCTGTCCATCGGCATCCAGAGTTTCCAGCAGGAGAAGCTCGAAGCCCTGGGCCGCATTCACAACGGTGACGAAGCCGTGCGCGCCGCCGGCATGGCGCGCCAGGCCGGGTTTGATAACTTCAACCTGGACCTGATGCATGGCTTGCCCGATCAAACCCTGGACGACGCCCTGAGCGACTTGCGCCAGGCCATCGCCCTGAAACCGACGCACCTGTCTTGGTATCAGCTGACCCTGGAACCCAACACCGTGTTCTGGAACCAGCCGCCCGCGCTGCCGGAAGACGACACCCTGTGGGACATTCAGGAAGCCGGCCAGGCGCTGCTGGCTGAACACGGTTACGCGCAATATGAAGTGTCGGCGTATGCCCAAGCGGGCCGCCCAGCACGGCATAACCTCAATTACTGGAGCTTCGGCGACTTTATCGGCATCGGCGCTGGCGCCCACGGCAAGCTGAGCCATCCGGATGGGCGCATCGTGCGCACTTGGAAGACCCGAGCACCCAAGGACTACCTCAACCCGGCCAAAAGCTTTCAGGCCGGGGCGAAAGAACTGACCAATGAAGAGCTTCCATTCGAGTTCCTCATGAATGCGTTGCGGCTCACCGAAGGCGTCGACGCCACGCTCTACGCCGAGCGCACCGGCCTTGATCTGGCGAGCCTTGAGGAAGGCCGCCGTGAGGCAGAACAAAGTGGCTTAATGCAGGTCGAACCGTCACGCCTGGCGGCGACCGACCGCGGGCAACTCTTTCTCAATGACCTGTTGCAGAAGTTTTTGAGCTGACGCTCTAAGGAATTCGAATGGATTTGGTACTCGACCTGCTCGCCACCGTATCCCGCTGGAGCCGAAGTAACCTGTCGGAAATCTCTCTGGCTCTTGTCGGCTGCTTGCTGGTGTTGTTCGGCGCCGATATCAAAGGCTGGGTCGAGGCCCGCCTGGGCAGTATCGCGGGCGCATTGCGCGTCCCCTTGATGGCGCTGGTGTGCATGATCGGCAGCGGTGCGGCGTTGATCTACGCCACGCCATGGATTGTGCGGGGGTTGAGCCAGTTCAATAACTACAGCCTGGCGCCGGTGTTGGTGGTGGTGCTGGTGTTGATTGGCGTAGTAGCAGACCGCCGCTGACTGCCAATCCAACGGGGATACAAATGTGGGAGCGGGCTTGCTCGCGAAAACGGTGTGTCAGTCACCTTACAGGTCGACTGATTCAGCGCCTTCGCGAGCAAGCCCGCTCCCACTTTTTTGACCGTATTGCACGCTAATGGCTTGTCAGTCGACCTTCTCGAACTTCAGATCCCAAACGCCATGCCCCAACCGCTCGCCGCGGCGCTCGAACTTGGTGATCGGACGCTCAGCCGGGCGTGGCACGCATTTGCCGTCCTCGGCCAGGTTGCGATAGCCAGGGGCGACGTTCATCACTTCCAGCATGTACTCGGCGTACGGTTCCCAGTCGGTCGCCATGTGCAGGATGCCACCGACTTTAAGCTTGCTGCGCACCAGCTCCGCGAACGAAGCCTGGACGATGCGACGCTTGTGGTGACGGGCTTTGTGCCACGGGTCCGGGAAGAACAGCATCAGGCGATCGAGGCTGTTATCGGCGATGCAGCGGTTGAGCACTTCAATCGCGTCGCAGTCATAGACCCGCAGGTTAGTCAGGCCTTGGGTCAGCACGCCGTTGAGCAACGCGCCGACACCCGGACGGTGTACTTCCACACCGATGAAGTCCTGCTCCGGCGAGGCCGCGGCCATTTCCAGCAAGGAGTGACCCATGCCGAAACCGATTTCCAGGGAACGCGGGGCCGAACGGCCAAACACCTGGTCGTAGTCCACTGGCGCGTCGGCCAATGGCAAAACGAACAGCGGCGTGCCCTGCTCCAGGCCCTTTTGCTGGCCTTCGGTCATACGGCCCGCACGCATCACAAAGCTCTTGATGCGGCGGTGCTTGGACTCGTCGCCCTCTTCCACGGTGTTCGGCGTTTCGTTTGATTCAGTCATCAATAGCTCTTACTTGATCAGACCATCCAGCGGCGAAGAGGCGCTGGCATAGAGTTTTTTCGGCATACGGCCGGCGAGGTAGGCCAGGCGGCCCGCAACGATCGCATGGTTCATGGCTTCAGCCATCATGATCGGCTGCTGGGCATGAGCGATGGCCGAGTTCATCAGCACCGCATCGCAACCCAGCTCCATGGCAATGGTGGCGTCGGAGGCAGTGCCTACGCCCGCGTCCACCAGCACCGGAATCTTGGCTTCTTCGAGGATGATCTGCAGGTTGTACGGGTTGCAGATACCCAGGCCGGAACCGATCAGACCGGCCAGCGGCATCACGGCAATGCAGCCGATTTCTGCCAGTTGGCGGGCAATGATCGGGTCATCGCTGGTGTAAACCATCACGTCGAAGCCTTCCTTGACCAGCGTTTCGGCGGCCTTCAGGGTTTCGATCACGTTGGGGAACAGGGTTTTCTGGTCGGCCAGCACTTCCAGCTTCACCAGGTTATGGCCGTCGAGCAGCTCGCGGGCCAGGCGGCAAGTGCGCACCGCTTCAATCGCGTCGTAGCACCCGGCGGTGTTCGGCAAGAAGGTGTAGCGGTCCGGCGACAGCACTTCGAGCAGGTTTGGCTCGCCCTCGATCTGCCCGAGGTTGGTGCGACGCACGGCGAAGGTAACGATCTCGGCGCCCGAGGCTTCGATGGCCAGGCGGGTTTCTTCCATGTCGCGGTACTTGCCGGTGCCGACCAGCAGACGGGACTGGTAGGTACGACCGGCCAGAACGAAGGGCTTGTCGCTACGAACGATGCTCATGGGAAATCCTCGAGGTGGGGTGAGGTTCTGCAGAATGCGGATTGGCGCGCTGGCGCGCCGGGCGACTAGCCGCCGCCGATGGCATGGACCACTTCGACCTGATCACCTTCGGTGAGCGCGGTCTCGGCGTGCAGGCTACGCGGGACGATATCCAGGTTGAGCTCCACTGCGACGCGACGCCCGGTCAAGTCCAGACGGGTCAGCAGGGCCGCAACGGTTTCACCGTCGGGCAGTTCAAAGGATTCGCCGTTCAACTGAATGCGCATGCCACGGGCCGCCATCGTTTTTAGGGGCCAGCATTCTAGCCCGATTGGCGTTGTCGGCCCAAGCCCCTCGGTCAGATGACCTGCAGGCGCCATGCGGTGAGGCCGAGAAAGAACCAGCCCAACAGGAATGCCAGCCCACCAAACGGCGTAATGATGCCGAGCTTGCTGATGCCGGTCAGGGTCAGTGCATACAAGCTGCCGGAAAACAGCAGGATACCGACGGTAAACGAGATGCCCGCCCAGCTGACCAGCCGGCCAGGAATGTGCGCGGCCAGCAGCGCCACGCCGAACAGCGCCAGGGCGTGCACCAGTTGGTACGTCACGCCGGTATGGAAGATCGCCAGGTACTCGGCGCTCAAGCGGTTTTTCAGGGCATGAGCAGCAAAAGCGCCGAGGGCAACGCCGGTGAAGCCAAAAAAGGCAGCCAGCATCAGAAAGCTACGCAGCATGAGGAACTCCAGTCAGACTCAAAGGGCCGGGTCTGTATAATGGCCCGCTCAACGGGTTCGGCCAAGCCATCTCTATGCTGCGTCTCCTCTTCAAGCGTTTTCTCAAAGTCGTGAAATGGTTTGCCATCGGCAGTGTGCTGCTGGTGTTGCTGTTTCGTGTCGTGCCGCCACCGTTCACCGCATTGATGGTGGAGCGCAAGGTCGAATCCTGGGTCGACGGCGAGCCGATTGACCTGCAACGCACGTGGGTGGCGTGGGACGAGATCTCCGACGACCTCAAAGTGGCGGTGATGGCCGGTGAAGACCAGCGCTTCCCGCAGCATTGGGGCTTTGATTTTGACGCGATTCAAGCGGCGCTGCTGCACAACGAACGCGGCGGTTCTATTCGCGGCGCCAGCACCCTGAGCCAGCAAGTGTCGAAAAACCTGTTTCTGTGGACCGGCCGCAGTTACCTGCGCAAAGGCCTGGAGGCCTGGTTTACCGGGTTGATCGA
Organism: Pseudomonas sp. MF08831; assembly: GCF_059862645.1. NCBI lineage: Bacteria > Pseudomonadati > Pseudomonadota > Gammaproteobacteria > Pseudomonadales > Pseudomonadaceae > Pseudomonas > Pseudomonas sp. MF08831. The sequence continues at coordinate 79,572 of NZ_JCBCUX010000003.1, forward strand.
GGTGTTCTGGCCCAAGCAACGGATTCTTGAGGTGTACCTCAACAGCGTCGAATGGGATGAAGGTGTGTTCGGCGCCGAAGCGGCGGCTCGGCATCACTTTGGCGTGAGTGCCAAAGGGCTTTCCCGTCAGCAGGCCAGTTACCTGGCGGCGGTGTTGCCGAACCCACGGGTATGGAGCGCCAGCCATCCAACCGCCTATGTGGCGCGACGGGCTGCGTGGATTCGCCAGCAGATGAGCCAGTTGGGGGGCGATGGTTATCTGGTCGAACTGAACAATTCGCGCAAGGCACCCTGGTCCGACTGATACCCACTGACGCAACACAAAAACAAATGTGGGAGCGGGCTTGCTCGCGAATACGGTGGTTCAGTCAACATTTGCGATGACTGACACTCCGCTTTCGCGAGCAAGCCCGCTCCCACATTCGATCGTGGTGTTTTCGAAACCAGCGTTTAGGCGGCGATGGACAGTTTCAGCTTGTTCATCGCGCTTTTTTCAAGCTGACGAATCCGCTCGGCCGACACGTTGTACTTCTGCGCCAAGTCGTGCAGCGTGGCTTTTTCTTCTGCCAGCCAGCGCTGGTAGAGGATGTCACGGCTGCGGTCGTCCAACACTTCCAGCGCTTCGTGCAGGTTGTGGTTGGAGTTGTCGCTCCAGTCCGCATCTTCCAGTTGACGCGCCGGGTCGTACCGGTGGTCTTCCAGGTAGTTGGCCGGCGACTGGAAGGCGCTGTCGTCGTCCGCTTCGGCGGCCGGGTCGAAGGCCATGTCATGACCGGTCAGGCGGCTTTCCATCTCGCGCACTTCACGCGGCTCTACACCGAGGCTTTCGGCCACACGGTGGACTTCCTCGTTGTTCAGCCACGCCAGGCGTTTCTTCTGGCTGCGCAGGTTGAAGAACAGCTTGCGCTGGGCCTTGGTGGTCGCGACTTTCACAATGCGCCAGTTGCGCAGGATGAACTCGTGAATCTCCGCCTTGATCCAGTGCACAGCAAACGACACCAGACGCACACCCATTTCAGGGTTGAAGCGTTTTACAGCCTTCATCAGGCCGACGTTGCCTTCCTGAATCAGGTCAGCCTGGGCCAGACCGTAGCCGCTATAGCTACGGGCGATATGTACGACAAAACGCAGGTGGGCGAGCACCATCTGCCGAGCCGCCCCCAAATCCTGCTCATAGTAGAGACTCTCGGCCAGTTCACGCTCCTGCTCGGGCGTCAGCAATGGAATGCTGTTGACCGTGTGCACATAGGCCTCCAGGTTCGCACCCGGGACCAGAGCATGAGCAGGTTGCAAAGAAGTGGTCATACGAAAAAACCTCCGACTTACATAACTCGTGCAGTTCAGCACTGCGAAAATTGACCGGGAACCGTAGGATAAGTTCCCTAAACCACTGATACGGTCAATACAAACGAAACCACATTAATCTGACATTAACTACTTCGGCGCCAGCTCACGTAAGTGACGAGCGACCGCAATCCACGCACCGATATACCCCAACAATACCGCGCCAAGCAAGAGTGACAACCCATCGGCAACCGGCACGCCGGCCAGGGCAAAATCGCTGCCGTACAAGCCGGCAAGCCCGACTACCGCGTCGTTCAGCCAGTCGAGGCCAAAAGCCAGTACGCCCCAGGACAAAATCCCGGCACCAAAGCCATAAAGCGCGCCCATGTACAGAAAAGGACGACGCACATAGCTGTCCGTGCCGCCAACCAGTTTAATCACTTCTATCTCGGTGCGACGGTTTTCAATATGAAGACGAATGGTATTACCTATCACCAAAAGTAATGCAGACACCAACAGCACCGTCAGGCCGAACACAAAGCGGTCGCCCAGCTTGAGAATCGCGGCAAGACGCTCTACCCAGACTAGATCAAGTTGCGCCTGTTGTACCTTCGGCATCTCTGCGAGTTTTTGTCGCAGGGCCTCCAGCGCCGGCTTGTCGACTTCATTTGGTGTTACCAGCACCACGCCCGGCAGCGGGTTCTGCGGCAACTCTTTGAGCGCCTCACCCAGGCCGGATTGCTGCTGGAACTCCTCAAGCGCCTGGTCGCGACTGATGTACTCGGCGTCCGCCACACCCGGCAGGTTCTTGATGTCATCGCGCAAGTTCTCGCCGTCTTTGGCGCTCGCGTCGAGGTTCAGGTACAGCGAAATCTGCGCCGCACGCTGCCAGGAACCGCCCAAGCGCTCGACATTGTTGAGCAGCAGCGACAAACCCATCGGCAGGCTCAGCGCCACGGCCATCACCAGGCAGGTGAAAAAGCTGCCAATCGGTTGCTTGCCCAGACGGCGTAGGCTGTCGAGCAGGCTGGCGCGATGGCTTTCGATCCAGGCGCGCAGCAGCGTGCCGAAGTCCGGACCGTCGTCCTCGTCGCGTTTTTTCTTCTGCGGCTGCGGGTCGGCGGCTTTAGGCGCCACACGCTCGGATACTTTAGGGCTGCGTGTTGCACTCATACGCCGGCCTCCCCATCACCAATCAGGCGGCCGCGTTGCAGGGTCAGCATGCGGTGGCGCATGCGCGCGATCAGCGCCAGGTCGTGACTGGCGATCAGCACGCTGGTGCCCAGGCGATTGATATCTTCGAATACGCCCATGATCTCGGCCGCCAGGCGCGGGTCGAGGTTACCGGTAGGTTCGTCCGCCAGCAGCAAGGCCGGGCGGTGAACAATCGCGCGGGCGATGCCGACGCGCTGTTGCTGGCCGGTGGACAAATCGCCCGGATACAGGTCTGTCTTGTCCGACAGCGCCACACGCTCCAGGGCCGAGTCCACCCGCTTGACGATCTCGGCCTTGGACAGCCCGAGAATCTGCAACGGCAGCGCAATGTTGTTGAACACGGTGCGATCAAACAGCAGCTGGTGATTCTGGAACACCACGCCAATCTGACGGCGCAGGAACGGAATCTGTGCATTGCTGATGGTGGCCAGATCCTGGCCCGCCAGCAGCAACTTGCCGGTGGTCGGGCGTTCCATGGCCAGCAGCAGCCGCAACAGCGTACTTTTGCCCGCGCCCGAATGACCAGTTACAAACAAGAATTCGCCACGACGCACTCGAAAGCTCAGCTCATGCAAGCCCACATGCCCGTTGGCGTAGCGTTTACCGACCTGTTCGAATCGAATCATGAACGCTCCCGCTCGGCGAAAAGTGCCTGTACAAAGGGTTCGGCTTCAAAGGTGCGCAGGTCGTCGATGCCTTCACCGACGCCGATGTAACGAATCGGCAACCCGAACTGTTTGGCCAGGGCGAAGATCACGCCGCCCTTGGCCGTGCCGTCGAGCTTAGTCAATGCCAGGCCGGTGAGTTGCACCGTCTGGTTGAATTGTTTGGCCTGGCTGATGGCGTTCTGGCCGGTGCCGGCGTCAAGCACCAGCAACACTTCGTGCGGCGCGTCGGCGTCGAGCTTGCTGATGACGCGGCGGACCTTTTTCAACTCTTCCATCAAGTTGTCTTTGGTGTGCAGACGACCGGCGGTATCGGCAATCAATACGTCGATGTTACGGGCCTTGGCGGCTTGCACGGCGTCGAAGATGACGGACGCGGAGTCGGCGCCGGTGTGCTGGGCGATGACCGGAATCTTGTTGCGCTCACCCCACACCTGCAGCTGCTCCACGGCTGCGGCGCGGAAGGTGTCGCCGGCGGCGAGCATGACTTTCTTGCCTTCCGACTGCAGCTTCTTGGCCAGCTTGCCAATGGTGGTGGTTTTGCCGGCGCCGTTGACACCGACAACCAGGATCACGAACGGCTTGTTCGGCGTGATCACCAGCGGCGCTTCCACGGGTTTGAGCATCGCGGCCAGTTCAGCCTGCAGCGATTTGTAGAGCGCGTCGGCGTCGGTCAGTTGTTTGCGCGCAACCTTCTGCGTCAGGCTCTGGATGATCACCGCAGTGGCTTCGACGCCCACGTCGGCGGTCAGCAGACGGGTTTCGATGTCTTCCAGCAGCTCGTCATCGATGACCTTTTTGCCCAGAAACAGACTGGCCATGCCTTCGCCGATGCTGGCGCTGGTCTTGCTCAGACCTTGCTTAAGGCGGGCAAAGAAGCCGGTTTTGCTGGTTTCAGCGGCAGCGGCGACCGGCTCCGGGGCAGCGGGCGGCTCGATCACGGCAGGCGCGGCAACGACGACAGGCGCTGGCGCAGGCTCAACAACTGCCGGCGCAGGCGCTTCGATGACAGGTGACGACTCAACCACAACGGCCACCGGCTCGACCGCGACCGGAATCGGCGGCGTCACGTGCTCAGCCTGCACATCCTCGACCAGTGCCACAGGTTCTTCGGCAACCGGTAGCTCAAGCCACGGCTTGTGTTCAGGCTCAGGTTCCGGCACCTCCTCAACCACCGGCTGCAACACCGGCTCGGCCATCGGCAACACCACCGGTGCCGGGATTTCAGCAACCGGTTCGGCGTCAACTATAGGTTCGGGAATCGGCTCAGGCTGAACCTGTGGCTGTTCGACGACGGTTTCCTGCGGCTTTTTGCGCAGCCATCCGAACAGGCCTTTTTTCTCGCCAGCCGCAGCTGGGCTCTTCTTGTCGTCGTTGGAACCAAACATGGAGGACGGCTATCTCAAAGTAGCGATGCGCCAGGGCGCCTCGGTAAATAAATTCGATGCAGAACAGACTGCTTTAACGCTCGCTTGTTCATGCGCAACATTCTGCAAGGCGTAAATAAAGGCCTCAACAAATCGTTTCAATAAAGGACTGAAGCGACAAAATCGGCGAAAAGTGGAAGATCATCGGGGAAAACCACCCTCTATTCCAACATTTCTACGACTGGATCCGGGACAAGATGGCCGCCGCAGTGGCCGTCCCTAAATCGGATCAGTATCCTAGCACCTCCTCGCCCGCCGACGCTAAGACCAAGCGGGCAGCCCAACAGGTTTAAAAACGAATGAATGCTCTAGCCCGCCGCGCTGCAGGCCTGCTGCTCAGCACAGTTTGTCTGCCCCTTTCAGCCTTGGCTGCCGACCCACAACCCACCCACGAATTCACCCTGGATAACGGCCTCAAAGTGGTCGTGCGCGAAGATCATCGCGCGCCGGTGGTGGTTTCACAGGTTTGGTACAAGGTTGGTTCGAGCTATGAAACGCCCGGCCAGACCGGGTTGTCCCACGCCCTGGAACACATGATGTTCAAGGGCAGCGCCAAGGTCGGCCCCGGCGAAGCCTCGCTGATCCTGCGCGACCTGGGCGCCGAAGAAAATGCTTTCACCAGCGACGACTACACCGCCTACTACCAAGTGCTGGCCCGTGACCGCCTGGGCGTCGCGTTCGAGTTGGAAGCCGACCGCATGGCCAGCCTGCGCCTGCCGGCCGATGAGTTCAGCCGCGAGATCGAGGTGATCAAGGAAGAGCGCCGCCTGCGCACCGACGATAACCCGATGTCCAAAGCCTACGAGCGCTTCAAGGCCATGGCCTACCCGGCCAGCGGCTACCACACGCCGACCATCGGCTGGATGGCGGACCTGGAGCGCATGAAAGTCGAAGAGCTGCGTCACTGGTATCAGTCCTGGTATGTGCCGAACAACGCCACGCTGGTAGTGGTCGGCGATGTGACCCCGGATGAGGTCAAGAACCTTGCCCAGCGTTATTTCGGCCCTATCCCCAAGCGTGACGTGCCACCCGCGAAAATCCCGCTGGAACTCGCCGAACCCGGCGAACGCCTGCTGACGATGCACGTGCAGACCCAACTGCCGAGCGTGATCCTGGGCTTCAACGTGCCGGGCCTGGCCACCGCCGAAGACAAGCGCTCGGTACAAGCCCTGCGTCTGCTCTCGGCGCTGCTCGACGGCGGCTATAGCGCGCGTATCTCGGAGCAACTGGAGCGCGGTGAAGAGCTGGTATCTGCCGCCTCCACCAGCTACGACGCCTACACCCGGGGTGACAGCCTGTTCACCCTGACGGCCACGCCGAACCAGCAGAAGAAAAAGACCATTGCCCAAGCCGAAGCCGGCCTGTGGCGCCTGCTGGATGAGCTGAAAGCCAAGCCGCCGACCACCGAAGAACTGGAGCGTATTCGCGCTCAAGTGATTGCCGGCGTGGTCTATCAACGTGACTCCATCACCAGCCAGGCCACGGCTATCGGCTCCCTGGAAACCGTCGGCCTGTCCTGGAAACTGATGGACACCGAACTGGCCGACCTGCAAAGCGTGACGCCGGAAGATATCCAGAAAGCCGCACGCACTTATTTCACCCGCGAGCGTTTGAGCGTCGCCCATGTTTTGCCTGAGGAGACCGCTCATGAATGATCGTAAAAGCAGCCGCCTGATCTTTCCTGGCCTGGTCGTCGTTACCCTGATCGCCGCCAGTGCCGTGTACTTCCTGCGCCCAAGCGAATCCGTCGCCAGCCAGGCCCTGGATAAAGCTGAATCGGCCAACAAATTGCAATCGCTGGCGGAACTGGACGGCAAGGCGCCGACCAACCGCAAGCTCGACGTGCAAACCTGGACCACCGCTGACGGCGCCAAGGTGCTGTTCGTCGAAGCCCACGAATTGCCGATGTTCGACATGCGCATCCTGTTCGCCGCCGGCAGCAGCCAGGACGGCGACACGCCCGGCCTGGCACTGTTGACCAATGCAATGCTCAACGAAGGCGTACCGGGCAAGGATGTCAGCCAGATCGCCAGCGGTTTTGAAGGCTTGGGCGCCGATTTCGGCAATGGTGCTTACCGCGACATGGCGCTGGTTTCGCTGCGCAGCCTGAGCGACAGCGACAAGCGCGACGCGGCCCTGGCGCTGTTCGACGACGTGATCGGCAAGCCGACCTTCCCTGCCGATTCCCTGGCGCGGATCAAAAACCAGATCCTCGCAGGCTTTGAATACCAGAAGCAGAACCCGGCCAAGCTGGCCAGCCTTGAGCTGTTCAAGCGCCTGTACGGTGACCATCCTTACGCCCACCCGAGCGAAGGCACGCCGGACAGCATTGCGAAGATTAACCTCGCGCAATTGCAGGCGTTCCACGCCAAGGCTTATGCCGCGGGCAATGCGGTGATTGCAGTGGTCGGCGACCTGACCCGTGCCGAGGCCGAAGCCATGACGGCCAAGGTCTCCGCGTCGCTGCCTAAAGGCCCGGCCCTGGCGAAGATCGCCCAACCGACCGAACCGCAACCCGGCTTGAGCCATATCGAATTCCCGTCCAAGCAGACGCACCTGCTGTTTGCGCAATTGGGCATCGACCGCGCCGACCCGGACTACGCGGCCTTGTCGCTGGGCAACCAGATCCTGGGCGGCGGTGGTTTCGGCACCCGCTTGATGAGTGAAGTGCGTGAAAAACGCGGCCTGACCTACGGCGTGTACTCCGGCTTCTCGCCGATGCAGGCACGCGGCCCGTTCATGATCAACCTGCAGACCCGCGCCGAAATGAGCGGCGGCACCCTGCGCCTGGTCGAAGACGTGCTGGCCGACTACCTCAAGACCGGCCCGACGCAAAAGGAACTGGACGACGCCAAGCGTGAGCTGGCCGGCAGCTTCCCGCTGTCCACCGCGAGCAACGCCGATATCGTCGGACAGCTGGGCGCCATGGGTTTCTACAACCTGCCGCTGAGCTATCTTGAGGATTTCATGAACCAATCCCAGGCCCTGACCGTAGAGCAGGTCAAGGCTGCAATGAATAAACACTTGAGCGCCGACAAGATGGTCATCGTGACCGCCGGCCCGACGATTGCGCAAAAGCCACTACCGCCCCCCACTGATAAACCTGCCGAGCAGCCGCTCGGGGTTCCGGAGCATTAATGGCCAGTTCATCTCGCCCGAAAAAACCCGTCCACAACGTGCATAACGGTGTGGGCCAACTGCGCATCATTGGCGGTGAATGGGGCAGCCGCAAGCTGAGCTTCCCCGACGTCGTAGGCCTGCGCCCGACGCCGGATCGCGTGCGTGAAACCCTGTTCAACTGGCTTGCGCCGTACATCGGCGGCGCCAAAGTGCTGGACCCGTTCGCCGGCAGCGGCGCGCTGTTCCTGGAGGCGCTGTCCCGTGGCGCGGCCCAGGCCCAGGCGCTGGATGCCAGCAATGTGGCGGTGTCCAGCCTCAAGGAGCACCTGGGCACTTTGCGCTGCACCACCGGCCAGGTCCAGACCGCCGACGCGCTGCGCTACCTGGAAACCCAGGCGGCGACTGAATACGACGTGGTGTTTCTCGACCCGCCGTTCAATCAGAACCTGTTGCCGACCGTGTGTGCGCTGCTGGAAGAGCGTCAGTGGCTGGCGGCAGATGCGTGGATCTACACTGAAAGTGAAACCGCGCCGTCTACCCTCGGCCTGCCGGGCGCCTGGCGCCTGCACCGCGAGCAGAAGTCCGGCCGGGTGTACTACGCGCTTTGGCATCGCCTGGTAGAAAGCGCCGCCTGATGTGTGGCAAGCGGGGCTTGCCCCGCGTTGGGCTGCGAGGCGGTCCCAAAAGAGTCACCGCGTTCACTCTGCCCGACCGCGGTGACTGAGCCAGGGCCACTGCGCAGCCCACGCAGGGCGGCCTGCTCGCCACATGAAGCCTCGCTCGCCACAACAAGTCCGCTCGCTACAGAGATGTCCATGACCCCTTCCGTCGACCTGTTCAAACCCGCTTTCGGCCTCGGCAACCCGCACCTGCAAACGCTGTGGGGGCCGTTGTGGCGTCCTACCACGCATATTGAACGCCAACGCGGACGCTTGTGGCTGGACGACGGCGACTTCCTTGACCTTGACTGGCACGGCCCCCATGACGCGCAAGCGCCATTGGTGCTGGTGCTGCATGGGCTGACCGGCTCGTCCAATTCGCCCTACGTGGCCGGCTTGCAAAAAGTCCTCGCCGCCCAAGGCTGGGCGAGCGCCGCGTTGAACTGGCGCGGGTGTTCGGGTGAGCCCAACCTGCTGGCGCGCAGTTACCACTCGGGCGCCAGCGAAGACCTGGCAGCAGCGATTGCGCATCTGCGCGCCAAGCGACCGTTGGCGCCGCTGTATGCCGTGGGTTATTCGCTGGGCGGCAATGTGCTGCTCAAGCACTTGGGTGAAACCGGCGAAGCCTCGGGGCTGCATGGCGCGGCCGCGGTGTCGGTGCCGTTTCGCCTGGACCAGTGTGCGGATCGCATCGGGCTGGGGTTTTCGCGGGTGTATCAGAAGCACTTTATGCGCGAGATGCTGGCGTATATCCGCGTCAAGCAACGTCGCTTTTTACAGGATGGCCAAGCTGACGGGCTGAAAACCCTCAAGGCACTCGGCTCACTGGAGAAGATGCGTACGTTCTGGGACTTCGACGGGCGGGTGACCGCGCCGCTGCATGGCTTTCTCAGCGCCGAGGACTATTACCGCCGCGCGTCGAGTCGCTATTACCTGGGCGATATTCGCACGCCGACGCTGATTATCCAGGCGGCCGATGACCCATTCGTGTTCGCCCACAGCTTGCCCGAGGCCAGTGAACTGTCGGCTTGCACCGAGTTCGAGTTGTTGGCCAAGGGTGGGCATGTGGGGTTTGTTGATGGGTCGCTGAAGCGCCCCACTTATTACCTGGAGCGTCGCATTCCACAGTGGCTACTGGCTCAACACGGCTAAAAATGTGGGCGCTGGCTTGCCGGCGATGAGGTCGTGTCAGTTGGCTGATTAAACACTGACACACCGCTGTCGCAGGCAAGCCAGCTCCCACACGTGATCTCATTTCAGACTGGGAATTTAGTCGCCGGTAGCAACTTCCCGCGCCGGGTCGGTAATCCACTCGCTCCATGACCCCGCATACAGCTTGCCCAACGGGTAACCCGCCAAACTCAGCGCAAACAGGTTGTGACACGCCGTCACGCCAGAACCGCAATACGCCACCAACTCTTCCGGCGAGCGGCCCTTCAACTGCGCAGCGAAACGCTGCTTGAGCTGCTCAGCTGGCAGGAAGCGACCGTCACTGCCCAGGTTTTCGTTGAACGCCGCACATTGGGCGCCGGGAATATGCCCGGCAATCGGGTCGATAGGCTCCACGTCGCCGCGAAAACGCGCTTGGGCGCGGGCATCGATCAAGGTCATGCCCGGTTCGCCCAAGCGTTTTTGCAAGTGCTCGGCGTCCAGCACGAGGTGATTGTCCGGGGTGCCGGCAAACGTCCCCGGCTCAACCACGGGCGCGTCCAGGCTCAGCGGGAAGCCGGCCGAGTGCCAGGCCTTGAGGCCTGCGTCCAGAATAAACACGCCGTCGCGTTTGCCCAGCCAGGCCAGCAGCCACCACGCGCGGGCGGCATAAGCGCCGGGGCCGTCGTCATACAGCACGATGTCCGTGTCGGCATTGATGCCCCAGGCCCGCAGTTGCGCGGCCAAGGTGTCCGCCGCCGGCAACGGATGACGCCCGGTCACGCCCTTTGTCACCGCACCGCTGAGGTGGCGCTCCAGGTCGGCATATTGCGCACCTTCGATATGCCCTTCGGCGTAGCTGCAAAGCCCGTAGTCCGGGTCTTCCAGGGCGAAGCGGCAATCCAGGATCACCAGCCCGGCCGCCTTCTGGCGCTCGGCGAGTTGCTGGGGGCTGATCAGTTGGGCAAGCGGCATGACGGACTCCTGTGAACAGATTCGGGAAAGGTCCTACTTCACTTCTTCCAGTGCCTGGTTCAACGGCACGTAAAACTCTTTGAACAAGGCGTCTACCGCCTCTTTGGCCTGGGGCGTGACAAACCCCGCCTCCAGCACCAGCACCTGGTACACCCCACGCTTGATCGCCTCGGCGCTCAAGTGGGCGGAATTTTCATTGGTGGTGCACAGAAATCGCACCCACGAGGTGAGGATGATCCAGGCATTGAGGGTCAGCGCCTCGGTTTGCACCGGGTCCATATTGAGGATGCCGGCATCGACAAACCCTTGATAGATGGCGCCGCCCTGGATCAGGCAACGCTGGGAAAAGCGCCGGTAGCCGGTGGCCAGCTCCGGGTCGCTTTCCAGCAGGTGTTCCAGGTCGCGGTGCAGGAAGCGGTAGCGCCACATGCCAGCCAGCACGGCCTGCAGGTAAAAACGCTTGTCTTCGACGGTGACGGCGCGGCCCTGGGGCGGGCGCAGGAAACTGTCCACTAGGACTTCGTATTCGCGAAACAGCACGGCGATGATCGCCTGCTTGTTGGGGAAGTGGTAGTACAGGTTGCCCGGGGAAATTTCCATGTGGGCGGCAATGTGATTAGTGCTGACGCTGCGCTCGCCCTGCTGGTTAAAAAGCTCCAGGCTGGTTTGCACGATGCGCTCGCTGGTCTTTACTCGTGGTGCCATAGGGGATCAGCTTCTGAACACGTGATGGGGCATCTTACGGCCTATCCTTGTCTGGATAAATCCGCATGTTGCTGCAATGACATTTGACAATTTAGAGCAATGACTCTAAAAATCCAGGCAGACCTATAACAATCGGGAACTGCGCCATGTCTGCCAACGTTGCCTACCTGCAAGATTCCCAGACACTGGATCAGCTCCAGGACCTGTTCGACGCCCAGCGCCGTGCCTATGCCGCCAACCCGATGCCACCGGCGGCGCAGCGCCAACAATGGCTCAAGGCATTGCGCGATGTACTCAGCGACGAACGCCAGGCCCTGATCGACGCGATCAGCCAGGACTTCAGCCACCGCAGCGCAGACGAAACCCTGTTCGCCGAATTGATGCCAAGCCTGCATGGCATTCACTACGCCAGCAAACACCTCAAAGGCTGGATGAAACCTTCCCGCCGCGCTGTAGGCATCGCCTTCCAACCGGCATCTGCCAAGGTCATCTATCAACCACTGGGCGTGGTCGGCGTGATCGTGCCGTGGAACTACCCGTTGTATTTGGCCATCGGCCCATTGGTCGGCGCGTTGGCGGCCGGTAACCGAGTGATGCTCAAGCTCAGCGAATCCACGCCCGCTACGGGTGAACTGCTCAAGGCGCTGCTGGCGAAAATTTTCCCCGAAGACCTGGTGTGCGTGGTGCTGGGCGAAGCAGAAGTGGGCATGGCGTTTTCCAAATTGCGCTTCGATCACCTGCTGTTCACCGGCGCCACTAGCATCGGCAAGCACGTGATGCGCGCGGCGGCTGAACACTTGACCCCGGTGACGCTGGAGCTGGGCGGCAAGTCGCCGGCAATAGTCTCCGCCGATGTGCCGCTCAAGGACGCCGCCGAGCGCATCGCCTTCGGCAAATGCCTGAATGCCGGGCAAACCTGCGTGGCGCCGGACTACGTGCTGGTGCCCGAAGATCGCGTCGAGGGGTTCGTCGAGGCATACAGCAAGGCAGTTCGCGGGTTTTACCCAACCCTGACCGACAACCCGGACTACACCGCCATCATCAATGATCGGCAACAGGCCAGGCTGAATGCCTACGTCAAAGACGCCACCGACAAAGGCGCCACCCTGATCGCCTTGTACGACCAAGGCCAGGCACGGCGCATGTCCCACAGCCTGTTGCTGAATGTCAGCGATGAAATGACCGTGATGCAGGACGAAATCTTCGGCCCGGTGCTGCCGATCGTGCCGTATCGCGGCATCGACCAGGCGTTTGCCTACATCAACCAACGCCCTCGCCCGTTGGCCCTGTATTACTTCGGCTACAACAAGGGCGAGCAGAACCGCGTACTGCATGAAACCCACTCCGGCGGCGTGTGCCTGAACGACACCCTGCTGCATGTGGCCCAGGACGACATGCCCTTCGGCGGCATCGGACCTTCCGGCATGGGCCACTACCACGGCCACGAAGGGTTCCTTACGTTCAGCAAGGCCAAGGGCGTGCTGGTGAAGCAGCGCCTCAACGCGGCGAAATTGATCTACCCGCCCTATGGCAAGTCGATTCAGAAGTTGATTCAGAAGTTGTTTATTCGCTGATTCCGCCACTCTCGGGACAACAATGACAATGAACCCTAGCCTGACTGAAACACCTGCGCTGTCGCGGCGCGGCGTCTTGAAAATTGGCCTGTGTGCCAGCGCGTTCCTGGCCACTGCCGGGCTGGGCGCCAGCCTCAGCGGGTGTTCCAGCAGCACCCCGGCCAGCGGCTTTGCCATGCTGCGCAGCAGCGACTTGCCGTTCTTGCGCGCGGTGATCCCGGTGCTGCTCGAAGGCGCGGCCAGCGCCCAGGACGTGGTCGCCGGGATTGAAGACACGCTGAAAAAACTCGACTACAGCCTGCAGCACCTGTCGCCGGAGATGTTCAAGCTTACCCAGCAACTGTTCGACGTGCTGGGCATGGGCATCACCCGCGGCCCGCTGACGGGGATCTGGGGCAGTTGGGAAAATGCCAGCGGTGAGCAGATCCGCAACTTCCTACATCGTTGGGAAAACAGCTACCTGAACCTGCTGCGCATGGGCCAGGGCTCACTGCTCAAGCTGGTGATCATGGCGTGGTACTTCCGCCCGCAATCCTGGGCCCATTGCGGCTACCCCGGCCCGCCGAAGATCTAGACCTGACAACCCGATTAGAAAATGTGGGAGCTGGCAGGCCTGCGATGGCGGTGTATCAGCGATGAATTGATCGGCAGGCAAACCGCTATCGCAGGCAAGCCAGCTCCCACACTGGTCGCAACTTCGTACAGAAAAATAAGAGTGCACACCTATGCCCGTACCCGATCTGTTCCGCGACGGCCTGGCCCGCGGCTGGAAAACCCACAATGGCGCCGCACTCGACAGCGACCTGACGCTGGAAGCCGATGTGGTGATCATCGGCAGTGGTGCCGGCGGTGGCACCACCGCCGAAATCCTCAGCGCCGCGGGCTACAAGGTGCTGCTGATCGAAGAGGGCCCGCTCAAGACCAGCAGCGACTTCAAGCTGCTCGAAGACGAGGCCTACGCCAGCCTGTACCAGGAAGGCATTGGCCGCATGACCAAGGACGGCGCGATCACCATCCTGCAAGGTCGAGCCGTGGGCGGCACCACATTGATCAACTGGACGTCGAGTTTTCGCACGCCCGACGCCACGCTTTCCCACTGGGCCAGCGAGTACGCGGTAAAAGGCCACAGCAGTGCCGAGATGGCGCCGTGGTTCGAAAAAATGGAACAGCGCCTGGGTATCGCGCCATGGGCGATTCCACCGAATGCCAATAATGATGTGATCCGCAAAGGCTGCGAAAAGCTCGGTTACAGCTGGCACGTCATCCCGCGCAACGTGCGCGGCTGCTTCAACCTGGGCTATTGCGGCATGGGCTGCCCGGTCAACGCCAAGCAATCGATGCTGGTGACCACCATCCCGTCCACGCTGGAGAATGGCGGCGAGCTGCTGTACCTGGCCCGCGCCGAACGCTTGAACTACAGCGGCGACACCATCAGCAGCCTGGAATGCGTGGCGATGGACGCGCGCTGCGTCGCGCCCACGGGTCGCAAGATAACGGTCAAGGCCAGGCATTACGTGCTGTCGGGCGGCGGCATCAACAGCCCGGCGCTGCTGATGCGTTCGGACGCGCCCGACCCGCACTCGCGCGTGGGCAAGCGCACGTTTCTGCACCTGGTGAATTTCTCTGCCGCGCAGTTCGACGAGGTGATCAACCCGTTCTACGGCGCGCCGCAGTCAATTTATTCCGATCATTTTCAGTGGGTGGACGGCACCACCGGCAAAATGTCCTATAAGCTGGAGGCACCGCCCTTGCACCCAGGGTTGGCCAGCACGCTATTCGGCGGTTACGGCACCGGCAACGCGCTGGATATGAGCCAGTTGCCACATACCCACGCCATGCTTGCCCTTTTACGTGATGGTTTTCATCCCGACAGCCCTGGCGGCACGGTGGAATTACGCGGCGACGGTACGCCGGTTCTGGATTACCCAGTATCGCCCTACGCCTGGGACGGCCTGCGCCGAGCCTTCCACAGCATGGCCGAGATCCAGTTCGCGGCGGGCGCCAAGTCGGTCAAGCCGTTGCATCACGACGCGCGTTACGTCAGCACCCTGGCCGAGGCACGCAGCCTGATCGACGGCCTGAGCCTGGAACTGCATCGGACCACCCTGGGCAGCGCCCACGTGATGGGCGGTTGCGCCATGGGCGAAGACCCGAAAAACGCAGTGGCTGACAGCCTCGGTCGCCATCACCAGTTGCGCAACCTGTCGATCCACGACGGCTCGTTATTCCCCACCAGCATTGGGGCTAACCCGCAATTGTCGGTGTATGGATTAACCGCGCAACTGGCGACAGCGTTGGCCGAACGTCTGAAAACAGCGTGAAAAAACAGGTTATTCGCGGTGTCTATAGTGCTTTCTTCTGCATAAGTTGACTTGGCCGACCGGGATGGCTGCGATACCATCCGGTTCCCCAACGGACTCCGCCAGGACGACGCGATGAACCGAGTGTTGTACCCAGGTACCTTCGACCCGATTACCAAAGGCCATGGCGATCTGGTCGAACGCGCCTCTCGCCTGTTCGACCATGTGATCATCGCGGTCGCTGCCAGCCCCAAGAAAAACCCGCTGTTTCCCCTGGAACAGCGCGTGGAACTGGCGCGTGAGGTCACCAAACACCTGCCTAACGTGGAAGTGGTGGGTTTTTCGACGCTGCTGGCACACTTCGCCAAGGAGCAGAACGCCAATGTGTTCCTGCGTGGCCTGCGCGCGGTGTCCGACTTCGAGTACGAATTCCAGCTGGCCAACATGAACCGCCAACTGGCGCCGGACGTCGAAAGCCTGTTCCTCACGCCGTCGGAGCGTTATTCGTTCATTTCCTCGACGTTGGTCCGTGAAATCGCCGCTTTGGGCGGAGATATCACCAAGTTCGTGCACCCGGCTGTGGCGGATGCGCTGACACTGCGCTTCAAGAAGTAATTTTCTGATGAGCGGGCTTGCCTGTGCCAAGCCTGACTTGTCCATGCTGAGCCTGATTTGCCTGCACTGAGCAGGCTTATTGTGGCAGCGGACTTGCTGTGGCGAGCGGGCTTGCCCCGCGTTGGGCTGCGAAGCAGCCCCAATGAAGCCACCGCGTAGTTCCAGCCAAAACACCGCCGCCTGTTTTTAGCGCCGCTTCGCAGCCCAAACCGGGGCAAGCCCGCTCCCCACAACAAGCCCAACGATCGCCACAGCTCGCACTGCGGGCGCCAATGCGGCACAATTGCGCGCATTCGTTTTCAGATGCCCTGGCTGACAGCCCTGGCAGGAGTTTCCATGTCCCTGATCATCACCGACGATTGCATCAACTGCGACGTCTGCGAACCTGAGTGCCCGAACGCTGCGATTTCCCAGGGTGAAGAGATCTACGTGATCGACCCCAACCTGTGCACCCAATGCGTCGGCCACTACGACGAGCCTCAGTGCCAGCAAGTGTGCCCGGTGGATTGCATTCCGCTGGACGAGGCACACCCTGAGACTGAAGAGCAGTTGATGGAAAAATATCGGTTGATTACCGGTAAGGCCTGAGGTTCTTGCAGTGCCTGCAAGGGCCTCTTTGCGAGCACGCCCGCTCCCACCGTTGACCAAGTACTCACATCAAAATGCGGTCGAATGTGGGAGCGGGCTTGCCTGCGATGGCGACATCAGCCCTCACACAACACTCAGCTCTGGCACTTAGGGCAAAACACACTCGCCCGCTGCCCCAACACCACATTGCGCAATTCGCTGCCGCAGACCTTGCACGCCTCGCCGCCCCGGCCATAGACGAACAGTTCCTGCTGAAAATACCCCGGCTGCCCGTCACCGCCGATGAAGTCCCGCAATGTGGTGCCGCCACGCTCGATGGCGGCGGCCAGCACACGCTTGATCTCAATCGCCAGCTTCAAATAACGCCCGCGAGAAATGCCACCGGCAGCCCTGCGCGGGTCAATCCCGGCGGCAAACAGCGCTTCGGTCGCATAGATATTGCCCACGCCCACCACCACCGCGTTGTCCATGATGAACGGCTTCACCGCCATCGACTTGCCGCGGGACAGCTGGAACAGCCGCTCGCCGTCAAACAGGTCAGTCAACGGCTCCGGCCCCAGGCGAATCAGCAATTCGTGGTTGTGCGGGTCCTGGCTCCAGAGCATCGCGCCGAAGCGCCGCGGGTCGGTGTAGCGCAGCGCCATTCCCGACTCCAGCTCGATGTCCACATGCTCATGCTTGAGCGCGGGTGAACCGGCTTCCACCAGCCGCAGGTTGCCCGACATGCCCAAGTGGCTGATCAAGGTGCCCACTTCGGCATTGATCAACAGGTACTTGGCCCGCCGCTCCACCAGCACGATGCGCTGCCCGGACAGGCGCACATCCAGGTCTTCCGGGATCGGCCAGCGCAAGCGCCGCTCACGCACCACCACACGGCTGACGCGTTGGCCTTCCAGGTGCGGCGCAATCCCGCGCCGGGTGGTTTCGACTTCTGGTAACTCGGGCATGTGTACCTCGTGAAAAAAGGGTCAGTGCGCGCCCAGTTCGCGGATCGACAACTTCATGCTTTCGAAGTCGTAGTCCGACAGGCCCACGTAATCCAGCACCAGATGGCCGATGCCATTCCATTCATGGTCCACGGCCTGGTTACCCAGCACGCGATAGGACGAACAGATGTGCTCAGCCATTTTCAGGATGGCCAGCAGGTTTTTAAGTTGCGGCGTGCGCGATGACTCATCGCTGAAAATCGCCAACGCGTTGTGGTGGTTGGCAATCGCGTCGGTCACATGCTCCGGCAGACGCCAGGATTTGGCGGTGTAGTAGCCGACCACGGCATGGTTGGTGTTGAACGCGTTGTTCTCGGTGTCGACCACGCGGCAATCGGGCCCCGCATTGGCGTAGGCCTGCTCCAGCACCGTCATGTAATTGGGGAACCGCTTGAGCATCAACGGCACGCCGCAATCGTGGAACAGCCCCAGGGCATAAGCCTCGTCCACCGCCTGCGAGCCGGTGCGCTTGGCCAGGGTCAGGCAGGTCATGGCCACATCCTGGGCGGTGTCCCAGAAACGGTTGAGGGTGACAATGGTGTCGTCGCTCATCTCGCCTTTGATCGACTGCGCGTTGATCAAGTTGATGATCGAACGGCTGCCCAGCAGATTCACCGCGCGCTGGATCGAGGCAATCTTGTTGCTCAGGCCGTAATACGGCGAGTTGACGATCTTCAGCAATGCGCCGGACAGGCCAGGGTCCTGTGAGATCAACCGCGCGATCACTTCCAGGTCCGGGTCGGGCATGTACTGCTCCATCTGCAAATCCACCATGATTTGCGGTTGAGGCGGCACGCTGATGCCTTGCAGGGCCTGTTGGATCTGCTCGGCGGAAAGCTCTTGGGACATAAGTACACACTCTGGGCTAGGCGGGGATTCTAACCCTTATGAAGACTTGACCGACACCCAAATGCCGAACTGAAACCGGATCAAATGTGGGAGCGGGCCTGCTCGCGAAAGCCCGGTTTCAGTCACCCAATACAGTGGCTGATCCACTGCTTTCGCGAGCAAGCCCGCTCCCACATGTCCGGCGGCGCCGCGAATTCATGCACAACACGGTATACTCCCGCTCTTTTTTCCGGAGCGACGTCATGTCCCTGCCAAGCCTGCGTCTCAAAGCCAACGCCGATCGTCGTTTGCGCAACGGCCACCTGTGGGTCTACAGCAACGAAATCGACGTGGCCGCCACCCCACTTCACGGCTTCCAGGCAGGCGACCAGGCTATCCTGGAAGCGGCCGGCGGCAAGACCCTGGGCATCGTGGCCATGAGCCCGAACAACCTGATCTGCGCACGCCTGCTGTCGCGCGACATCAAGTTGCCATTGGACAAGTCGCTGCTGGTGCACCGCATCAACGTCGCGCTGTCGCTGCGTGACCGCCTGTTCGACAAGCCGTTCTACCGCCTGGTGTATGGCGACTCCGACTTGTTGCCAGGCCTGGTGGTCGACCGTTTCGGCGACATTCTGGTCGTCCAGATCGCTTCGGCGACCATGGAAGCCCACAAAGAAGACGTGATCGCCGCCCTGACCCAAGTGCTCAAGCCAAGCGGCATCCTGTTCAAGAACGACTCCGCCGCGCGCGACGCCGAAGGCCTCAACCGCTACGTTGAAACCGTGTTCGGCCTGGTGCCGGAATGGGTCGCGCTGGAAGAGAACGGCGTGAAATTCGAAGCCCCGGTAATCCAGGGCCAGAAGACCGGCTGGTTCTACGACCACCGCATGAACCGCGCCCGCCTGGCGCCGTATGCCAAAGGCAAACGCGTGCTGGACCTGTACAGCTACATCGGCGGCTGGGGCGTGCAAGCTGCAGCCTTCGGCGCCAGTGAAGTGTTCTGCGTCGACGCTTCGGCCTTCGCCCTCGACGGTGTTGAGCGCAACGCGGCACTGAACGGCGTTGCCGAGAAGATGACCTGCATCGAAGGCGACGTGTTCGAAGCCCTCAAAGAGCTGAAAGCCAGCGAAGAGCGTTTCGACGTGATCGTGGCCGACCCACCTGCCTTCATCAAGCGCAAGAAAGACATGAAGAACGGCGAAGGCGCCTACCGCCGCCTGAACGAGCAAGCCATGCGCCTGCTCAGCAAGGACGGCATCCTGGTCAGCGCGTCGTGCTCAATGCACCTGCCGGAAGACGACCTGCAAAACATCCTGCTGACCAGCGCCCGTCACCTGGACCGCAATATCCAGATGCTCGAACGCGGCGGCCAGGGCCCGGATCACCCGGTGCACCCGGCGATTGCCGAGACTCGGTATATCAAGAGCATTACGTGCCGGTTGTTGCCGAATAGCTAAGTAACATCGCGGACCAAATGTGGGAGCTGGCTTGCCTGCGATAGCATCACCGCAGGGTATCTGACATACCGAGGTGCTTGCATCGCGGGCAAGCCCGGCTCCCACACAAGTCCATATAGCTTCCCGCAACGGTTTTGATTGAATTCCATTTTTCGCAGACTAGTATCGGTTTCTGGTTTTACTCCGGAAAATAACAACAATGTCTGATTCCTCTTATTCGCCGCCCCACGGCGACGTAAAACGCCATCATCTCTCGCGCTTCATCCTCATCACCTGCATTTCGCTGATCAGCTTTTTCCCGATCAATATCCTGCTGCCCTCATTCCCGGCCCTCGCCGCCCGATTCGACATGCCCAGCGCAGATGTCGCGCTATCCATCAGCCTGTTCACGCTGGTTTTTTCGATTTCCCAACTGGTCGCCGGCCCGCTGTCGGATAAATGGGGCCGCAAGGAAGTCTTGCTCGGTTGCATCACGCTGTCGATCCTGGGTGCGATAGGTTGCGCATTATCGACGGACTACCTGAGCTTCCTTCTGTTTCGCTCGGTCCAGGCCATGGGTTGCGGCTTCTTCGTACTGGGCCACGCGTTAGTGGAAGACCTGTTCGAAGAACAGGATAGAGCCCGTGTGCGCCTCTACTACATGACCCTGAGCGGCTCGTTCGTCGCTTTGTCACCGCTGATCGGCTCCTGGTTGCAAACCACCTTCGACTGGCAAGGTAGTTTCTATGGATTCGCACTGATGGCATTGGGCATGTTGATCCATGCGTTCTGCATACTGCCCTCCAAGTCCGCCAGCCCGCACCGCACGTCGGTGTCGATCATCGGCACGCTGAAAGATGTCGCGACCAATCGCGACTTCCTGCGTTACTGGTGGATCGCCGCGCTGGTGTTCGCCTGCTACTTCGCCTTGATCAGCGTGACACCGTTGATTTTCATGGACTCGTTGAAACTCTCCGAATACCAGTACGCACTGGTACTCATGGTGTATGGCGTGGCCTATCTGCTCGGTGGCTTGGCGGCGTCGTATCTTCAAAAACGCATTTCGCTGTCCCGGCAAATCAACATCGGCCTTGGATTGCTGCTTATCGCAGGCGTGCTTCTGATGCTGATCGTCGGTCTTGGGGCTATCACCACCATCACCCTGCTGATCCCGATGCTGATCAGCGCCCTGGCCGTAACTCTGGTTCGCCCCGCCGCGATTTCCGCCGCCATGTTGCTGTTCTCCAGCAGCGCCGGCACCGCCGCCTCGGCCGGCAACAGCATCATGTTCATCACCGCTGCCGTCAGCAGCGCCGCCCTCGCCCAAGCCGGGGCCAACCTGCTGATGACCATCGCCATCAGCTTCATCGTGTTCAGCGTTTGGGGCGTGGTGACGAACGCGCGGGTCGGCCGCTGACCATGAAACTTGCATACCCACACGTCTCGTAAGCGCTATCTACACGCTGGCGGCCATTCCCTCCGGCCGCCAGCGGTGTAGAATCGACCCTATTCATCGCCAGTCATCCCCCGGCGGGTTTATGAGCTCGAGGCCCAAGCACGCGGCGATCCCGCGACGCGAGTGGCAACGTTTGGACACACAGCCATTTTCTGAGTGTTCCAGACGCCAATAGAGGCTCACTTCCCTTTAGTACTTGATTAGCCGCCCGGAGTGCTTCATGCCTGATTACCGCTCGAAAACATCCACCCACGGCCGCAACATGGCCGGCGCGCGCGCACTGTGGCGTGCCACGGGGATGAAAGATGACGACTTCAAAAAGCCGATCATCGCGATTGCCAACTCGTTCACCCAGTTCGTACCCGGCCACGTCCATCTCAAGGACCTGGGCCAACTGGTCGCCCGCGAGATCGAACGCGCCGGCGGCGTGGCCAAAGAATTCAACACCATCGCCGTGGATGACGGCATCGCCATGGGCCATGACGGCATGCTGTATTCGCTGCCGAGCCGCGAGATCATCGCCGACTCCGTGGAATACATGGTCAACGCCCACTGCGCCGACGCCATCGTGTGCATCTCCAACTGCGACAAGATCACCCCCGGCATGCTGATGGCCTCCCTGCGCCTGAACATCCCGGTGATCTTCGTCTCCGGCGGGCCGATGGAAGCCGGCAAGACCAAACTCGCCTCCCACGGCCTCGACCTGGTCGACGCCATGGTCATCGCCGCCGATTCCAGCGCGTCTGACGAGAAAGTCGCGGAATACGAGCGCAGCGCCTGCCCTACCTGCGGTTCGTGCTCCGGCATGTTCACCGCCAACTCGATGAACTGCCTGGTGGAAGCCCTGGGTCTGGCCTTGCCGGGCAACGGTTCCACGCTGGCCACCCACAGCGACCGCGAGCAGCTGTTCCTGCAGGCTGGCCGTACCATCGTCGAGCTGTGCAAGCGTTACTACACCGACAACGATGAGTCGGTGCTGCCGCGCAACATCGCCAACTTCAAGGCGTTCGAAAACGCCATGACCCTGGACATCGCCATGGGCGGTTCCACCAACACCATCCTGCACTTGCTGGCCGCCGCCCAGGAAGCCGAGATCGATTTCGACCTGCGCGACATCGACCGTCTGTCCCGCCACGTGCCGCAACTGTGCAAAGTCGCGCCGAACATCCAGAAGTACCACATGGAAGACGTGCACCGCGCCGGCGGGATCTTCTCGATCCTCGGTTCGCTGGCCCGCGGCGGCCTGATGCACACCGACCTGCCGACCGTGCACAGCACGAGCATGGCCGAAGGTATCGCCAAGTGGGACATCACCCAGACCACCGACGAAGCCGTGCATCACTTCTTCAAGGCAGGCCCGGCCGGCATCCCGACGCAAACGGCGTTCAGCCAGTCCACCCGCTGGGACACCCTCGATGACGACCGTGAAAACGGCTGCATCCGCAGTGTCGAGCACGCCTACTCGCAAGAAGGCGGCCTGGCCGTGCTGTACGGCAACATCGCGCTGGATGGCTGCGTGGTGAAAACCGCCGGTGTGGATGAATCCATCCATGTGTTCGAAGGCAACGCCAAGATCTTCGAAAGCCAGGACAGCGCCGTGCGCGGCATCCTCGCCGACGAAGTCAGAGCCGGCGACATCGTGATCATCCGCTACGAAGGCCCGAAAGGCGGCCCGGGCATGCAAGAGATGCTCTACCCGACGTCGTACCTGAAATCCAAAGGCCTGGGCAAAGCTTGTGCGTTGCTCACTGACGGCCGTTTCTCCGGCGGCACCTCGGGCCTGTCCATCGGCCACGCTTCGCCAGAAGCCGCTGCCGGCGGCGCGATTGGCCTGGTGCAGGACGGTGACAAAGTGCTGATCGACATTCCGAACCGCTCGATCAACCTGTTGATCAGCGACGAAGAGCTGGCCGCGCGCCGGGTCGAGCAGGACAAGAAAGGCTGGAAACCGGTCGAGAAGCGTCCGCGCAAAGTCACCACCGCGCTGAAGGCTTACGCCCTGCTGGCCACCAGCGCCGACAAAGGCGCTGTGCGTAACAAAGCGATGCTCGACGGCCTGTAAGCCTCGCACATGAAAATGCCCCGCCACGTGCGGGGCATTTTTTTGTCTGGATAAACCCTTCAGCAGTAGACCGAGTTCCAACATGCGTGTGTGGTCGAATGTGGGGGCTGGCTTGCCTGCGATAGTGGTGGGTCAGCTGACTCATGCAGGGCCTGACACAAAGCCTTCGCGGGCAAGCCCGCTCCCACAGTTGATCGGGTTCCGGCTTGAGCATGCGGTTGAATGTGGGAGCTGGCTTGCCTGCGATCGCGGTGGGCCAGTCGCCTCATGCAGGGCCTGACACGCCGCCTTCGCGGGCAAGCCCGCTCCCACAGTTGATCGGGTTCCGGCTTGAGCATGTGGTCGAATGTGGGAGCTGGCTTGCCTGCGATCGCGGTGGGTCAGCTGACTCATGCAGGGCCTGACACACCGCTTTCGCGGGCAAGCCCGCTCCCACAGTTGATCGGGTTCCAGCTTGTGCATGCGGTTGAATGTGGGAGCTGGCTTGCCTGCGATAGCGGTGGGTCAGCTGACTCATGTCGGGCCTGACACAAAGCCTTCGCGGGCAAGCCCGCTCCCACAGGTGACCGGGTTCGAGCTTGTGCATGCGGTCGAATGTGGGAGCTGGCTTGCCTGCGATAGCGGTGGGTCAGCTGACTCATGCAGGACCTGACACAAAGCCTTCGCGGGCAAGCCCGCTCCCACAGGTGACCGGGTTCGAGCTTGTGCATGCGGTCGAATGTGGGAGCGGGCTTGCTCGCGAAGCAGGCGGCTCGGTCTTACTGAATCTCGTCCGGCTTGACGATCACCCAGTTCTTGTCCGCCGTCACCGGCAGCCCTTCCTTGGCCTGGGCCGCTGCGTGCTTGGCCATCATGCCGTTGAGTTGGGTCATGTATTTATCCTTGCGGTTGACCCACAGGTGGACGCCACCCTTGGCCACGTCCACATCGTGAAACAACATGTAGCCGTCGCTGGTGGGGGTGTCGCCGCCCACGATCACCGGTTTTTTCCACTCATCAATGTAGGTGAGGATCGCTGCGTGCTTGCCGGCCATCCAGGTCGCCGGGGTCCACAGGTACGGGGTCAGCTCCAGGCCGAGGTTGGCTTTTTCGTCGTATTTGCCGGCGGCGATCTGTTTGCGCGCAGTGGTCAGCTCGCCGGTCTTGCGATCCTTGAGCAAGGTGCTCACGCCGATGACGTTCTCGGGTTTGACGTTGTAGCCGTACTTGGGATCGGCAGCGACCATGCGCACTAACTCCTCGGATGCGGCGGTCATCACATACACCTCGATGCCGTTTTCCATCAGTTTGTTGAACAGCTCAGCCTGGCCGGTGAAGACCTTCGGCGGCTGCACGTCCATGGTCTTGACCACATCACCGTCGTAATAGGTGACCGGCACCGGCTTGCCCGACGCCATCATCTCGTCGACGTAGCCCTTGAGCTCCTTGAGGGTGAAGCCGGAGAAAATCTGCGCAACCCACGGGTAGCAGACCATGTCGTCCACTTCGCAGAGTCGGTAGTAGTAGCTGAACAGGCTTTCCTTGTGGTCGGCGGTGTCTTTGAACGGGATCAGCTTGAGGGACGGGTCCATGGTGTCGCGGGTGATCAGGCCTTTGTTCTCAAGGTACGGCAGCAGGGACTCTTCGAGGTCGTAACGGTAACTGGTGTTGTCCATGTCGAACACCGCGAAGTTACCCTTGTTAGCGTTGGCGGCGATCATCTTGTTCAGTTGCTCGGCGGCAGGCGCCGGCCAGTGCTTTAACTCGGTGGCGGCAAATGCCTGGCTGGCGAGGCCCAAGCAGAAGGCGGCGGCCAGTAGTGTTGGCGCGAGCTTCATAAGCGTTTTCTCCCTGAGTGAAAGACATCGACGCTAACAAATCTGTGTGACAGTTATCGCCCGAGCACGACCGCTTGCGTCGTGATTGCGCCAAGAGCGTGTGCCTGAGCGTCAAACGCTTATTCCAAAAACGACAGTCACCATTCCATATCGGTATTAAATCAATATATTTCAAGCTGTTAGGATTTCCGGTTCGCAATCGCAGGCTCACGCGATTGGCTGCCTTCTCAACGGAGCTTCAATGAATCTGCCCCTGATTCTCAACGTACTGGTGTTCGTGGCCCTGCTTTTGGGCCTGGCACAAACGCGTCACACCCACTGGAGCCTCGCTAAAAAGGTCCTGTTTGCGCTGGTGCTCGGCGTGCTGTTCGGCGCGGCGTTGCACACGATTTATGGCGACGGCAACCCGGTGCTCAAAGCCTCGATCAGCTGGTTTGATCTGGTCGGCAATGGTTACGTGCAGTTGCTGCAAATGATCGTGATCCCGCTGGTGTTCGCCTCGATCCTCAGCGCCGTGGCGCGTCTGCACAACGCCTCGTCCCTGGGCAAGATCAGCTTCCTGACCATCGGCACGCTGCTGTTTACCACAGCGATTGCGGCGCTGATCGGTATCGGCCTGACCAACCTGTTCGGCCTCACCGCCGAAGGCCTGTTGGCCGGCACCCAGGAAATGGCGCGCCTGCAAGTGATCCAGAGCGATTACGCAGGCAAGGTCGCCGACCTGAATATCCCACAGCTGCTGCTGTCGTTCGTGCCAGCCAATCCGTTTGCCGACCTGGCCCGGGCCAAGCCGACGTCGATCATCAGCGTGGTGATTTTTGCTGCGTTCCTCGGGGTTGCCGCGCTGCAACTGCTCAAGGACGACGTGGAAAAAGGCCAGAAAGTGCTCAACGCCATCGACACCCTGCAAGCCTGGGTGATGCGCCTGGTGCGCCTGGTGATGAAGCTGACGCCCTACGGCGTGCTGGCGCTGATGACCAAAGTGGTCGCCGGCTCCAACCTGCAAGACATCATCAAGCTCGGCAGTTTTGTGGTGGTGTCGTACCTGGCGCTGGGCCTGATGTTTGTGGTGCACGGCCTGCTGCTGTCGCTGGCCGGGGTCAACCCGCTGCGCTTCTTCCGCAAGGTGTGGCCGGTGCTGACCTTTGCCTTCACCAGCCGCTCCAGCGCAGCCGCGATCCCGCTGAGCATTGAAGCGCAGACCCGCCGCCTGGGTATCCCGCAATCAATTGCCGGTTTCGCCGCCTCGTTTGGCGCCACAATCGGCCAGAACGGTTGCGCCGGTCTCTACCCGGCCATGCTTGCGGTGATGGTTGCACCGACCGTAGGCATCAACCCACTGGACCCGCTGTGGATCGCGACCCTGGTGGCGATTGTGACCTTGAGCTCGGCCGGTGTGGCCGGTGTTGGCGGCGGCGCGACCTTTGCCGCGCTGATCGTACTGCCGGCGATGGGCTTGCCGGTGTCACTGGTGGCGCTGCTGATTTCCGTGGAGCCGCTGATCGACATGGGCCGTACGGCGCTGAACGTGAACGGTTCGATGACGGCGGGTGCGATTACCAGCCAGATCATGGGGCAGACGGATAAAGCGTTGCTGAATGCCGATGAGCATGCGGAGTTAGCGCAAGCCTGATAGACCGCTATCGGGGGCAAGCCCCCTCCCACAGTTGACCGATCGAACGCGATCAAGTGTGGGAGGGGGCTTGCCCCCGATGCTTTTAGGCTTTTTCCCAGACTTCGAAGTTGTACGCGGGCTTATCGCCCTCGGCCGGGTTCTCGACATTCGACACCAGCTTCCACTGGTTCAGATCAAACTCGGGAAACCACGCATCCCCTTCCGGGCTCAACGCAACCCGCGTCAGATACAGGCGATCCGCCTGCTCCAACCCTTGCGCATACAACTGCGCACCGCCGATCAGCATCAGCTCATCCACGCCCTGCTCCAGCGCCCAGGCCTCAGCCCGTTCCACCGCCGCAGCCAGCGACGGAAAAACTTGCGCACCTTCAAGCTTAAGATCGGT
The DNA here is from genome assembly GCF_059862645.1 of Pseudomonas sp. MF08831. NCBI lineage: Bacteria > Pseudomonadati > Pseudomonadota > Gammaproteobacteria > Pseudomonadales > Pseudomonadaceae > Pseudomonas > Pseudomonas sp. MF08831. Next base: position 106,457 of record NZ_JCBCUX010000003.1, read on the forward strand.
CTGACGGCTGACCACAATGTTCAAGCGCCCCGGCAACGGTCGGCCCAGTGAATCCCAGGTCTTGCGCCCCATGATGATCGGCTTGCCGAGCGTGGTGGCCTTGAAATATTTGAAATCCCCCGGCAAATGCCAGGGCATGCTGTTGTCGACGCCGATCACGCGGTTTTCACCGAGGGCTGCGATCAGGCTTAAAGGGAGAGTTTTTTTCATGGCGACGAGAATACCAGAGCTGCGAGTCTGCGGTTATGCTCCAACCTCACTTGCTCAACAGGACGGCGCGTGACTGCTCTGACTCCCCTGCACACACTTTGGCTGACAGAAACCGTACGCCTGCGTGAAGAACACGCCGGCCCACTCGAAGACCTGGAAGCCAACCGCCTGGCCCGCACGGCCGGCGGCGACTTGCCGACGCGCATCCAGGCGCGCGCCCTGCACTTGGCCGAGCGCGACGGACTGACCGGCGCCCTCACCCGCTGGCTGCAAGGCGCCCGTTTGGCGTTGGTGCTGCTGGCCGTGGTCGCGGTGATCAGCGGCGCCGGCCTGGCGTTTGCTGCGCTGGGTAACGGCCTGACTCCGGTGAATGTGTTCTGGGCGCTGGGCAGTCTGCTCGGTTTGAACCTGATTCTGCTGCTGAGCTGGGCCTTGGGCCTGGCGTTTGCCGGCGAGCACAGCGCCAGCCTCGGCCGCCTGTGGCTGTGGCTCAGCGAAAAATTCGCGCGTGATGCCAAGGCGGCTCAGTTGGCGCCGGCGCTGCTGCTGTTGCTGCAACGCCACAAACTCAATCGCTGGGCAGTGGGTGTGCTGGTCAACAGCCTGTGGCTGCTGGCATTGCTCAGTGCCATGGTGATTTTGCTGACACTGCTGGCCACCCGGCGCTACGGTTTTGTGTGGGAAACCACCATCCTGGGCGCCGACACGTTTGTCGCCGTCACCCAAGCCCTCGGCAGCCTGCCCGCGCTGCTGGGCTTTAACGTGCCGACCGTCGACATGATCCGCGCCAGCGGCGACTCCGCCCTGAATATCGAAAGCGCACGGCAGGCCTGGGCCGCCTGGCTGGTGGGCGTGCTGCTGGTGTACGGCCTGCTGCCGCGGTTGATCCTCGCGCTGCTGTGCCTGTGGCGCTGGAAACGTGGGCGCGCCGCCCTGCGCCTGGACCTCAACCTGCCCGGCTACAGCCCGCTGCGCGAACGCCTGATGCCAAGCAGCGAGCGGCTCGGTGTCAACGATGCAGCGCCTGAACAGCTGCACCACGTCAGCGGCGGCGTCAGCGAACTGGAGAGCGACGGCGCCTTGCTGGTGGCCATCGAACTCGATGATCAGCACCCGTGGCCGCCCAAACTACCGGCCAGCATCAAAAACGCCGGCATTCTGGACAGCCGCGAATCGCGCAACAAACTGCTGGAACAGCTCACGCGCTTCCCACCCGCACGCCTGGCCATCGCCTGCGACCCTCGTCGCTCGCCTGACCGTGGCAGCCTGGCGCTGATCGCCGAACTGGCACGCAGCGCCACGGCCACCCGCGTGTGGCTGCTGCAGGCACCGCCCGGCCAGGCGCTGGACGCCGAGCGCCTTGGCGATTGGCACGCCGCGTTGCACCAACTCGAACTGCCCTTCGCCGACTGCGCGCCGCTCACATGGCTGGAGACCGGTCATGACTAAACCGCTGAAACTGGCCGTGGTCGGCCACACCAATGTCGGCAAGACGTCGCTTTTGCGCACGCTGACCCGTGACGTCGGCTTCGGCGAAGTCTCCCATCGCCCCAGCACCACGCGGCATGTGGAAGGCGCGCGGTTGTCGGTCGACGGCGAAGCCTTGTTGGAGCTGTACGACACGCCCGGGCTGGAAGACGCGATTGCCTTGCTTGATTACCTGGAGCGCCTGGATCGCCCCGGCGAGCGCTTGGACGGCCCGGCACGCCTGGCGCGTTTCCTGGAAGGCAGCGAAGCGCGCCAGCGTTTCGAACAGGAGGCCAAGGTGTTGCGCCAACTGCTGGCCTGCGACGCCGGCCTGTATGTGATCGACGCTCGCGAGCCGGTGCTCGCCAAGTACCGCGACGAGCTGCAAGTGCTGGCCAGTTGCGGCAAGCCGCTGCTGCCGGTGCTCAATTTTGTCAGCAGCAGCCACCACCGCGAACCCGACTGGCGCGAAGCCCTGGCCCGCCTGGGTCTGCACGCGCTGGTGCGGTTCGACAGCGTCGCGCCGCCGGAAGACGGGGAGCGTCGCCTGTATGAAAGCCTGGCCCTGCTGCTGGAGAATGCGCGGCCGCAGCTGGAACGGCTGATCCTCGATCAGCAAGCCCAGCGCCAGGCCCGCCAGCTGAGCGCCGCGCGGTTGATCGCCGAATTGTTGATCGACTGCGCGGCGTGCCGGCGCAGCGTGGTCACCGAGGATGAACAGCAAGCCATCAGCGATTTACGCAAGGCCGTGCGCCAGCGCGAACAAAAATGCGTGGAAGCCCTGCTCAAACTCTTCGGCTTTCGCCCGCAGGACGCCACCGCCAGCGATTTGCCGCTGCTCGACGGCCGTTGGGGCGATGACCTGTTCAACCCCGAAACCCTCAAGCAACTTGGCGTGCGCGTCGGCGGTGGGATCGCCGCAGGCGCGGCCGCCGGGGCCGGCGTGGATTTGCTGGTTGGCGGCCTGACCCTGGGCGTCGCCGCGATTGCCGGTGCGATTGCCGGCGGTGCGCTGCAAACCGCGCGCAGCTACGGCAGCCGTCTGCTGGGCAAGATCAAAGGCCATCGCGAGCTGACCGTCGACGACAGCGTGCTGCGCCTGCTCGCCTTGCGCCAGCGCCAGTTGCTCAAGGCCTTGAACCTGCGTGGCCATGCGGCGATGCACAGCATCAAGGTCGACACGCCCCAGGACAAAACCTGGCGCGAGGGCAAGCTGCCGGACGCGCTGCATAAAGCCCGCGCGCACCCGCAATGGTCGTCCCTCAACCCTCACGCCAAACTCAGCCAGGCCGAACGCCAGGAACAGGTCGAGGCGCTGGCCCTGCGCCTGGATGAACGCTAAGCCGCAAGCAATCGCCGGGCCTTGGCCTTCAACACTTCAAGGTCCAGCACCGGCACGTGCATGTCCTTGGCCTGCTCATCCCAGTGGCGCATGCGCAGGCTCACCGAACAAAGCGGGTCCTGTTCGAACGCCTGGGCTTCTTCGGCGCTCATCACGCCGCCCTGGTAACCCAGGGTGCGGCGGCTGGCTTCGCTCAAGCGGGCATGATAGTCCGGCTGGCTGAAGGTCAGGTAACGCTTGGCCTGCACGTGATATTCCACCAGCCTGGCCATGCGTTCGCTGAACCCTGCGCGGCGCAAATAATCCGCGCCCAGCCGCTCATGACTGACCACGCCGTAGCCGCCCATGTTCTCGCCGCCCTGGCCGCAGAGGTGCCCGATGTCGTGGAAAAATGCCGCCAGCACCACTTCATCGTCAAAGCCCTCAGCCATCGCCAGCTGTGCGGCCTGGGACATGTGCTCGATCTGCGACACCGGCTCGCCGATGTAGTCGGCCGTGCCATGTTGATCGTACAGGCCGAAGAGTTCGGCAATCGCCTGTTCCGGGTTCATCACGCCTCACCCCACATTGTGCTGATGTTTCGTTCGGCCATCGCCGGCCCGACGCTCATGCCCACGCCGGTGTGCATCAACGCCGCGCTCACGCCCGGTGCTACGCGCAGGAACGAAAACGGCCCCGGTCCACGCGCGCCATACACGCCCTGCCAGCGCTCCACCACCTGAACCTTGCAACCCAGGGTCTGCTGCGCCAGTTCGATCATCCAGTCATCGACCTGCTCGGTATTGAACGGCGAGGCATCGCGGCCGTAGTCATGGGAATCACCGATGATCAGTTCGCCATAAGGCGTCGGGCTGATCAGCAAGTGAATGCCGTGTTCATGCAAATGCGGTGAATCGCGCAGGATGTGCGCCTGCACGGGCGAAGCTTCCGGCAAATCGGCGAAGGCGCCGTAGTGCACACAACTGAGACCTGTGAGCAACGCGTGTTGCAGGTTCAGGTTAACGACGGGGCGGGCGCGCAGCATTTGCAGGCGACAGACACTCGGGTTGAGTTCGGCGATCGATTCCGCCAGCAGGGTTTGGTAGTCATGGCCGGAGCACACGATGACCTGCTCGCCACGAAAGCTCCCCGCCGTGGTGTGCACGTGGCCGGGCTCAACGTCGCGCACCAGCGTGGAGAAATGAAACTCCACCTTCAATTCGCTGCGAAGGTAGTTGATCAGCGCCGGAATTGCTTCGCGCGAATACAACTGCTGATCGTCTTTGCCATGCAGCGCGGCGCGGTGATGGCGGAACTGGCCGCCATATAAATCCTTCATCGCGGCGCCTTGCAGCAGCTCGACGTTGTAGCCGTAAGCCTGCGCACGACCGGCGCAAAAAGCTTCCAACAGATGTTCTTCCGCCTCTGTACGCGCAAACAGGTATGAGCCCTTGCGCTTGAGCTGCAGGCCGGCCACCTGCGCCCAATGCCCCCAGATATCACGGCTTTGCCGGGCCAGGTCGAGCATCGGCCCCGGCGGTTGGCCGGTGACCAGCGCCTGGCCAAAGTTGCGCACTGAGGCGCCGAGCGGCGTGGCGCTGCGCTCGAAGACCTTGACCTTGAGGCCGCGCTTGGCAGCGGCGTAGGCGTGGGACAGGCCGAGGATGCCGGCGCCGATGATCAATAAGTCGCTGTGTTGTGTCATTAAATGGTGTCCTGAATTCGAAGCCGCTATCGCCGGCAAGCCAGCTCTCACATTTTTGATTTATGAACACCGTCAAATGTGGGAGCTGGCTTGCCGGCGAAGAGGCCATCAGCCCTAACGAAAAGCTTACTGACCGGCCACCTTCTCGGACTTGCCGTCATAGCGCTTGCGCCATTCAGTCAGGATGCTGTCGCGGTTTTTCGAGGCCCAGGCAAAGTCGTTCTTGATCAGGCGTTGCTCATAGTCGGCGGGCAATTCGGTCTGCGGCTTGGCGATACCGGGCTGGGCAAGTACGGCAAAATTGTCTTTGTACAGGTCCATCGCCGCCGCGCTGGCGGAGAAGTCCGCGAGCTTTTTAGCCGCATCGGCGTGGGCAGTGCCCTTGATCACAGCAGTCGCTTCAATGTCCCAGCCCAGGCCTTCCTTGGGCAGGATGATGTCCAGCGGCGCGCCCTGGCGTTTCAGTTGAACGGCGGGGTACTCGAAGGAAATACCAATCGGGAACTCACCCGAGGCCGCCAGCTTGCACGGCTTGGAACCGGAGTGAACGTACTGGCCGATGTTCTGGTGCAGGTCGTCCATGTACTGCCAGCCCTGCTTCTCGCCGAAGGTTTGCAGCCAGGCACTGACATCCAAAAAGCCGGTACCGGAAGAGGCCGGGTTGGGCATCACGATTTTGCCCTTGTACTCAGGCTTGGTCAGGTCTTGCCAGCTCACCGGCTTGGTCAGGCCCTGCTTCTCGGCTTCGATGGTATTGAAGCAGATGGTTGCGGCCCACACGTCCATGCCGACCCACGCCGGCGGGTTGGCAGCGTCGCGGTAGTTTTTGCCGATCTTGTCCAGGCCCTTCGGCGCATAGTTATCCAGCATGCCTTGCTGATCGAGAATCGCCAGGCTAGAGGCAGCCAGGCCCCAGACCACGTCGGCTTGCGGGCGGTCTTTCTCGGCCAAAAGTTTGGCGGTGATGATGCCGGTGGAGTCGCGCACCCATTTGATCTCGACGTCGGGATTGGCCTTTTCGAAGGCCTGTTTGTAGGTCTTCAACTGCTCGGCTTCGAGGGCCGTGTACACAGTCAGCTCGGTCTTGGCGAAGGCATTCAGGCTGAATGCGGTGAGTACGGCAGCGACCAGCGCCAGGGGCTTGAACATGGAGCACCTCCTTCAAGGATGTTTATTGGCCGGGCGCGGTCTGGCGCCAGGCTTGTGAGCGACGCAGCGCGCCACGTGAGGCCCACGCCAGCAGCAGCGAGACGCCGGCCGAGGTGAACAGAATCAAGGTCGACATGGCCGCCGCACCGCCCACGTTGCCGGCGTCGTCCATGTTCAATACGGCGACGGCGGCGAGGATGGTGTCGGGGCTGTAGAGGAAGATTGCGGCCGACACGGTGGTCATCGCCGACACAAACAGGTAGCGCACGATGTCCAGCAGCGCCGGCAGGCAAATCGGCACGGTGACACGCAGATAGTGGCGGTACAACGGCGCCTTGAGGGACAGCGCGGCGGCTTCGAATTCGCTGTCCAGCTGGCGCAAGGCCGTGGTCGCGGTCATCTGCGCGGTGGTCAGATAGTGCGCAATGGTGCACACCACCAACAGGGTCATAGTCCCGTAGAACACATGCAGCGGGTTGCCGACCAAATTGAAAAAGAACACGTAGCCCAGGCCCAACACCAAGCCCGGCACGGCCATCGGCACAAAACTGAGCATGCGCAGGGCCAGGTTCAGGCCCTTCTGGCTTTTGGTCTTTTCCATCAGGTAGGCGCCGGTGAAGATCAACACGCTGCCGATCAGCGCCGTGCACAGCGCCATGGTCAGGCTGTTGCGATAGGCCAGCCAACCGCCGCCGGCCGTGTCTTCGAACTGGTAGTGGTTGAGCGACAACGACAGGTTGTACGGCCAGAATTTCACCAGCGAGGAATACACCGCCATGCCGAATACCAGCAGCAACACCGCGCAGATCAGCAACACAATGGCCAGGTAGCAACCATCGCGCAGCCGCGACGGTGCCGGCTGGAACACCTGGGCGCGGCCGCTCATGGCATCGCCCTGCCGACGTCGCAGCCAGGCATCGACGCCAAAGCTGAACAGCGCCGGTAGCAGCAACACCATGCCGATCAACGCGCCGCGACCAAACTGTTGCTGGCCGACCACCGCCTTGTAGGCTTCCAGCGCCAGCACCTGATAATCGCCGCCTACTACAACGGGTACTCCGAAGTCGGTGATGGTCAGGGTGAACACCAGGCAAAACGCGGCGAACACCGCTTGGCGCGTGGCCGGCCAGGTGATGCTGCGAAACGCCCGCGCGGGGCTGGCGCCCATGCTCGATGCCGCATCGAAAAGCCGCGCATCCGCCAGCGACAGAGCCGACAGCAGGATCATCAAAGCGTGTGGGAAGGTGTAGATCACCTCGCCCAGAACAATGCCCCAGAAGCCGTAGATATTGTCCGAGAGCACACCGCGCAACAGGCCTTGGTTGCCGAACAGGTACACCAGCGCAATCCCCGGCAGCATCGACGGCGCCATCAACGGCAGCAGTGACAGACCACGCCACATCGCTTTGCCGGGAATCAGCGTGCGTTGCAGGGCGTAGGCAAAGAGGTAGGCCAGCGGTACGACGATGGCCGCCACGCTCAGGGAGACTTTCAGGCTATTGCCCAGCAGCCAGTGGAAGTTAGCGCTCGTCAGCATTTCCCGCGCCGCAGCAAGACCGCCGCCCTGCCCGGCTTCACTGCTGAAACCGCGCCAGAAGATCGCCAGCAATGGCAGCAATACGGCGACACCCAGCAGCACCAGCCACAGCAGTTTGCCGCCGAGCACAAAAATACGGTCGCCGTTTTCGGCGCGCGATACCGGGCGCGGCAGTGTCATCACAGCCGCCATCTCAGGCAAACACCTGCAGGCTGCGCGGCGGCAAGGCGACCCAGATGTCCTGGGCACCCAGGCGTGGCATGGCTTCCGGGGCCAACTCAGCCAGCAGCGCGTGGCCGGGCAATTGTTCCAGTTCAAACCGCATGCGGCAGCGATTGCCAAGAAACGTGATCTCGCGAACCTTGGCCGGGAACAGGTTTTCTTCATGCACCGGCGGGTTGACGCTGATGGCTTCCGGGCGGCAGAACAAGCGCCCGGATTTCGCCATGCCAGCATCATCGGCCAGGCGCATGTTCATCCCGCCAACCTGGGCATGGCTCGCACTGTTGCGGCTGAACGGCAGCCAGTTACCCTGGCCGACAAACTCGGCCACAAACGGCGTGGCCGGGCGGTCGTAGATTTCCTGGGGCGTGGCGTATTGCTCAACCTTGCCGTTGTTCATCACGGCAATGCGGTCGGCCATCAGCATGGCCTCGTCCTGATTGTGGGTGACCATCAGTGTGGTGATACCCAGGCGCCGCTGCAGCTGGCGCAGCTCGGTGCACAAATGCTCGCGCACACGGGCATCGAGGGCCGACATGGGCTCGTCGAGCAGCAACAGCGATGGCGCCGGTGCCAGGGCACGGGCCAGGGCGACGCGTTGTTGCTGGCCGCCGGAAAGTTGGCCGGGGTATTTCTTTTCGCTGCCCAGCAGGCCGACCAGTTCGAGCATCTGGCCGACACGCGTGCGCACCTCATCGCGACCGCTGCCGGTGAGGCCGTAGCCGATGTTCGCCTCGACGGTAAGGTTGGGAAACAGTGCGTAGGACTGAAACAGAATGCCGTAGTCCCGCGCCTGCGGTGGCAGCAGGGAAACGTCGCGGTTGCCCAGGCGCAGCTCACCGCTGTCCTGGCGTTCCAGGCCGGCGATGCAGCGCAGCAAGGTGGTTTTGCCGCAACCGGACGGGCCCAGCAGGCACACCAGCTCGCCGGCGGCGACGTCCAGGGACACATTGTCCAGCGCAGTGAAGGCACCGAAGCGTTTCTGGATACCGCGCACCGTCATTGGCGCGCCGGGGTGGGTCAGGGCTGTGTTCATGGAGGCACCTCATCAAACTGATGAAGGCCATGCTAGGTGGGCAATGCGTACCTGGTGTGGCAGGAAGGCAAAACGCGGTGATAGTGGTATTGGTGGATTTGGGTAGGATTTGGAGACTGTGTCGTCAGGGCTGACGCCATCGCGGGCAAGCCCGCTCCCACATTTTGATTTGTGAACGCATTCAAAGGTGGGAGCTGGCTTGCCTGCGATGGCGATTGCAATGCCACAGCAAATCTCAGAGTGGCGACATTTCCTGCGCTAACCCAAGAAACGCAGCCGGCAGACGCGCCGACTTTCGTTCCTTGAGGCAGTACAAATACTCGGGAATCTGCGGCGCGTTCTCGATGGTCAGCACGCGCAACTGCGGGTCATGAGGCACTTCCTGACGAGCGATGATGCTGATGCCGATATTGCGCAGCACCGCCTCGCGAATCGACTCACGGCTGCCAATCTCCAGCAGCGGCCCGTAACTCACGCCGGCGCCCTGCAGCATTTCTTCGGTCAGCCGCCGCGTGGTGGAGCCTGCCTCACGCATCAGCAAGGTATGCCCGGCCAACGCATTGAGCGGCACGTGATCAAGCTTGGCCAAGGGATGGTTGCGGTGCACCGCCAACACCAAAGGATCGGTGCCGAGCACGCGGCGAATCAGGCGGGGGTCTTCCAGCAGTTGGGAGGACGCGGCGACATCGACGCGGTAATCGTCCAGCGCTTCGAGCACCTGCTGGGAGTTGCCGATTTCCACCGACACCTCCACTTGCGGCAGGCGTTCGCGAAAGGCTTTGACCAGGTCGAGGATGTAATACGGCGCCGTTGCGGCAATCCGTAACGTGCCCTGGACCTGTCCGTTGTTGCGCAGGAAGAACTCGATGTCGGCTTCCTGCTGCAACAGCGCCTTGACCATCGGCAGCAGGCGCGCGCCGTCGTCGCTGACGGTGAGGCGGCGCCCGCCACGGTAGAACAGCTCAACGCCGTATTGGCTTTCCAGGTTGCGAATCTGGGTAGTCACCGTGGGCTGGCTCAGCCCGAGTTTTTTCGCCGCCTGGGTAATGCTGCCCAGGCGGGCGACCATAAAAAACGCCTTCAACTCGGCACTCAGCACACCACCCTCACATCAATTATTTGCGCAACAGGCGCAGGCCATTGAACACCACTAGCAGGCTTACGCCCATGTCGGCGAACACCGCCATCCACATGGTCGCCATGCCGAGGAAGGTGACTGCGAGGAAGATCGCCTTGATCACCAGCGCCAGGGCGATGTTCTGCTTGAGGATACTCGACGTTTGCCGGGAGAGCCGAATGAAAGCCGGGATCTTGCGCAAATCATCGTCCATCAAGGCCACGTCGGCGGTCTCGATGGCGGTGTCGGTACCGGCGGCGGCCATGGCAAAACCGATCTCGGCGCGGGCCAGCGCCGGGGCATCGTTGATGCCGTCGCCGACCATGCCTACGCGGTGGCCTTGGCCGTAGAGGGTCTCGATGGCTTGCAGTTTGTCGGTGGGCAACAGGTCGCCCTGGGCCTGGTCGATACCAACCTGGGCCGCAATCGCCTGGGCGGTGTGGGTGTTGTCGCCAGTGAGCATCAGGGTCTTGATGCCCAGGTCGTGCAGTTGCTGGATGGCTTCGCGGCTGCTGTCCTTGACCGTGTCGGCCACGGCGAACAACGCCAGCGGCCCGGACTTGTCGAGCAGCAACACCACGGACTTGCCTTGTTTCTCCAGCGCGAAGAGCTTTTCTTCAAGCTCGGGTGAACACAGGCCAAGGTCTTCCACCAGGCGGTGGTTACCCAAGTGATAGGTTTCACCGTTGATATCTCCGCGCACACCACGCCCGGCCAGGGCCTCGAAGTTATCCACAACGTGGCTCTGCAGGTTTTTATCCACAGCCGCATTGGCGATGGCCAGCGACACCGGGTGGTCGGAGCGTCCGGCCAGGCTGGCAGCCAGGGCCGGCGCGCTGTCTTCGATATTGGGAAACAGCGCCAGGTAATCGGTTTGCACCGGTTTGCCGTGGGTGATCGTGCCGGTTTTGTCGAGGGCCAGGTAGTCGAGCTTGTAACCGCCTTCCAGGTACACACCGCCTTTGATCAGGATGCCTTTACGCGCGGCCGCGGCCAGGCCGCTGACGATGGTCACCGGGGTGGAGATCACCAACGCGCAGGGGCACGCGACGACCAGCAGCACCAGGGCGCGGTAGATCCAGTCGAACCACACGCCCGCCATGAACAGCGGCGGGATAATCGCCACACCCAGGGCAAACAAGAACACCGCCGGGGTGTAAACCTTGGCGAAGGTGTCAACAAAGCGCTGGGTCGGCGCCCGAGCGCCTTGGGCCTGTTCCACGGCGTGAATGATGCGCGCCAGCGTTGAGTTGTTCGCCGCTGCGGTGACTTTGTATTCCAGCGAACCGGCCTGGTTGATGGTGCCGGCGAAGACTTTATCGCCCACGCCCTTTTCAATCGGCAGGCTTTCACCCGTGATCGGCGCTTGGTCGATGGTGGATTGGCCGGCGGTGACTTCACCGTCCAGGCCGATGCGCTCGCCGGGCTTAACCCGCACGATGGCGCCAAGCTCGATGCTTTTGACTTCTTGTTCGATCCACCCGCCGTCGGCTTGCTGCACCGTGGCTTGTTCCGGGGTCATCTGCATCAGGCCACTGATGGCATTGCGCGCTCGGTCCAGGGACTTGGCTTCGATCAGCTCGGCGACGGTAAACAGGAACATCACCATCGCTGCTTCCGGCCATTGGCCGATCAGGATCGCGCCGGTGACTGCGATGCTCATCAGCGCGTTGATGTTCAGATTGAGGTTCTTGAGCGCGATCCAGCCTTTTTTGTAGGTGGTGAGACCGCCGCTGAGGATCGACACCAACGCCACCAGTGCAATCACCCACGTCGGGGCTACACCGGTGAAATGCAGCACTTCAGCGCCCAGCGCACCGACGCCGGACAGCGCCAGCGGCCACCAGTGTTTCTTGGCCGGCGGCGCGGCGGCGGGGGCGCCTTCTTCGATGGGGTCGGCCTGCATGCCGATGGATTTGATCGCGTCGATGATCGGCGCAGTGCTCGGCAGGTCATGGGTGACGCCGAGGATACGGTTGATCAGGTTGAATTCCAGCTGCTGCACGCCGGCGAGCTTGCCCAGTTTGTTCTGGATCAGCGTCTGCTCGGTGGGGCAGTCCATGGCTTCGATGCGAAAAGTGCTCAAGCGCGAGCCCGCAGTCGGCGCTTCACTCAACGTGACCACGGCAGGCGCTGCCTTGCTGGAGCAGCACGTGTCGCCGTGGCTGGCGTGGTCGTGCTTTTTGACCGGCGTCAGTTTGGCGCCGTGATCGTGGCTATGGTCATGGTCATGGTCATGATCGTGCTTGTGATCATGCTTTTTGGGGGTGTAGATGGAATCGCTCATTCTGTCGCGTCCGTAAAGGTGCCTGTTGCCAAGTAAAGACCCTGTAGCCACTATAGGGTCAAGCACCCATTTGGAGATTGCTGCGATGAAGATCGGTGAATTGGCCAAACTGACCGACTGTCAGGTGGAAACCATCCGTTATTACGAGAAGGAAGGCCTGCTGCCGCCACCTGCGCGCACTGACGCCAACTACCGGGTGTACACCCAGGCGCACACCGAGCGGCTGATCTTTATCCGCAACTGCCGCAGCCTCGACATGACCCTCGAAGAAATCCGCAGCCTGCTCGGGCTGCGCGACAGTCCTCAGGACCAATGCGAAAGCGTGAATGCGTTGATTGATGAGCATATCCACCACGTGAAAGCGCGGATCGATGGACTGCTGGCGTTACAGGAACAGTTGCTGGACCTGCGCCAACGCTGCGGCGGTGGGCCGGGATTGGATCAATGCGCGATTTTGCAGCGACTGGAGGTCAGCGGCAGTGTGGCGGCCAGCGAGGCTGAGCCTTCGCACGTGGGCAGAAGCCACGGCCATTAACTCAAGTGAACACGGACCCAATGTGGGAGGGGGCTTGCCCCCGATAGCGGTGGTTCAGTCACCCGGTGGGCGACTGGCAGACTGCCATCGGGGGCAAGCCCCCTCTCACACAAGCCCATCCATTAAGACCAAGACAGTCTTTAGATGGCCACGTCAGCCTTGATGCTTGGGTCCGCGTCGTAGCCGACGATTTCAAAGTCTTCGAACTTGTAGTCGTAGATCGACGCCGGTTTGCGCTTGATCACCAGCTCCGGCAGCTTCTTCGGCGTGCGCGCCAGCTGGGTGCGGATTTGTTCCATGTGGTTGCTGTACGCGTGGGTGTCGCCGGTGGTGACGATGATCTCGTGCGGGATCAGGTCGCATTGCTGGGCCAGCATGTGGGTCAGCAACGCCAGCGCGGCGGTGTTGTATGGCAGGCCGAGGAAGACGTCGGAGCTGCGGATGTACAACTGCATCGACAGATGGCCGTCATGCACAAACGCCTGGTACAGCAGGTGGCACGGCGGCAGCGCTTGCTTGCCGTTGCGCGCGTTTTCCTGCGGGCTCTTGGTTTCGTCCGGCAGGTATTCGACGTTCCAGCCGTGGAACAGGATGCGACGGCTGTTGGGGTTGTTCTTCAACGTGTCGACCATGTAGTCGATCTGGTTGATCTTGCCGCCGTCCTTGGTCGGCCAGGCGGTCCACTGCTCGCCGTACACCGGGCCCAGGTCACCGTCTTCGGTGGCCCACTCGTCCCAGATTTTCACGCCGTTTTCGTTCAGCCACTTGATGTTGGTGTTGCCACTCAACATCCAGATCAATTCATTGGCGATGCTTTTGAAGTGAAGCTTCTTGGTGGTCAGCAGCGGGAAGCCGTCGGCCAAGTTATGCCGATACTGACGGGCAAACACGGCTTTGGTGCCGGTGCCGGTGCGATCGCCCTTGGTCAATCCATTGGTCACGACGTCGTTCAGTAGTTCGAGATATTGCTTCATGTAAGTACCCGTAGCGTAGAAGCCGAGGCTCTGCAAAAGCCTCGGCATTCGAATTTAAAGCGCGGCGTTCTTGATGCCCTGCGGACGGTTGTAAGCCCACCACAGCAGGCCCAGGCCCGCCAGAATCATCGGCATGCTGAGAATCTGCCCCATGGTCAACCAGCCCCACGCCAGGTAGCCCAGCTGTGCATCCGGCACACGCACGAACTCGACGATAAAGCGGAAGATCCCGTAGAACAGCGCGAACATCCCCGACACGGCCATGGTTGGGCGTGGCTTGCGCGAGAAGATGTACAGAATCAGGAACAGTGCCACACCTTCCAGGGCGAACTGGTAGAGCTGCGACGGATGGCGCGGCAACTGCGCCGGGTCGCTGAATGGCGGGAACACCATGGCCCACGGCACGTCGGTCGGCTTGCCCCACAACTCGGCGTTGATGAAGTTACCGATACGCCCGGCACCCAGGCCAATCGGCACGAACGGCGCGACGAAGTCCATCAGCTGGAAGAACGACTTGCCGTTACGGCGGCCGAACCACCACGCGGCGATCATCACGCCGACAAAGCCGCCGTGGAACGCCATGCCGCCCTTCCACACCTCAAAAATCAGCGTCGGGTTGGCGATATAGGCTGGCAGGTCGTAAAACAGCACATACCCCAGACGCCCGCCGACGATCACGCCCATCGACATCCAGAACACCATGTCGGAGAGTTTCTCCTTGGTCCAGGTCGGGTCGAAACGGTTCAGGCGCCGGGAAGCCAGCAGCCAGGCACCGCCGATGCCGATCAGGTACATCAACCCGTACCAGTGGATTTGCAGCGGACCGATGGCCACGGCCACCGGGTTGATCTGCGGGTAAGGCAGCATTGCGACTCCTCGTTAAATCATTAGTCATGGCGCACCGGACCATGCCGGTGTGCGATTAAGCCTGCGTTACAGCCGCTATTTCAAATTAAGAAGTTCACACGCGCCCAATAGCCCCGCATGTTAACGGATGGAAGGCGTGCGGCCCAACTTCGATACGATGGAACGCCCGCGTTTGTCTGGGTAGAGTGGAGCAAAACACAAAGGGGAATGCCTTATGTGCCTGATTGTTTTCGCCTGGCGACCGGGCCACGCCCATCCGCTGATCGTCGCGGCCAACCGTGATGAGTTCTACGCCCGCCCCAGCCTGCCGCTGGCCCAGTGGCCGGATGCGCCGCACATTTACGCCGGCCGCGACCAGGAAGCCGGTGGCACCTGGCTTGGGGTCAGCGCCGAGGGGCGCTTTGCGGCCCTGACCAATATCCGCGACCCGCACCAGCCGCCGTCACGTAAGTCGCGCGGGGAACTGGTGGCGCGATTCCTCGGCGGTTCACTGTCAATTGACGACTACTTGGCCGACGTTAACGGCCGTTCGATTGAATACGCCGGGTTTAACCTGTTAGTGGGTACGCAGAATGAGCTGTGGCATTACAACGCCAATGAGACTACGCCGACACAACTGAAGGCCGGGGTTTATGGGTTGTCCAACGCCGGGCTGGATACGCCATGGCCAAAGCTGCTCAAGGCCAAGGCGGCATTTGGCGAATTATTGGAAAATCCGCAGCCGCAGGCTTTGCTCGACATACTGAGCGACCCGCAGACCGCCCCGTTTGCCGACTTGCCGGACACCGGCGTGGGGTTGGCGACCGAGAGTTTATTGTCGAGTGTGTTTATTGCCAGTCCCAGTTATGGGACCCGGGCGAGTACGGCGTTGATTGTGAATGCGGATGGGTCACGGCGGATGGTGGAGCGTAGCTTCGGGCCGCTGGGTGGCCGACTGGGTGAAGTCGAACTCAACATTTAGCGGTGACTGGACTGGCACCATTGCAGGCAAGCCAGCTCCCACAGTTGGAATTCATTCCCCTGTGGGAGCTGGCTTGCCTGCGATGGCCGTGCCTCGGTCTAGAGGGTCTTCGCCGAGGCCGGGTTGATCATCCGCGTCAGCCCCAGGTTCTTCAGCGCCAACTGCAGCGAGCTGTGGATAACTTGCGGGTTGTCGATAGTCATCAGCTCGGCCAGCAATTCCTTGGCCATGCTCAGGTTCACCTGGCGCAGCATCCACTTCACCTTCGGCAAGTTGGTGGCGTTCATCGACAGGCTGTCAAAGCCCATCGCCATCAACAGCACCGCTGCGGCCGGGTCGCCGGCCATTTCACCGCAGATGCTCACCGGCTTGCCTTCGGCATGGGCGTCGCGCACCACATGTTGCAAGGCTTGCAGCACCGCCGGATGCAGGTAGTCGTAGAGGTCGGCCACCCGTGGGTTGTTGCGGTCCACGGCCAGCAAGTACTGGGTCAAGTCGTTGGAGCCGACCGAAAGGAAGTCCACCTGCCGCGCCAGCTCTTTAGCCTGGTACACCGCCGCTGGAATTTCGATCATCACGCCGATCGGCGGCATCGGCACGTCGGCACCTTCGTCGCGCACTTCGCCCCAGGCGCGGTGAATCAAATGCAGAGCCTCTTCCAGCTCATGGGTGCCGGAGATCATCGGCAACAGGATGCGCAGGTTGTTCAGGCCTTCGCTGGCCTTGAGCATGGCGCGGGTCTGCACGAGGAAAATTTCAGGATGGTCGAGGGTCACGCGAATGCCGCGCCAGCCAAGGAAGGGGTTGTCTTCCTTGATCGGGAAGTAAGACAGTGACTTATCGCCGCCGATGTCCAGGCTGCGCATCGTCACCGGCAACGGGTGGAAGGCAGACAGTTGCTCGCGATAAATCGCCAGCTGCTCCTTCTCGCTCGGGAACCGTTGGTTGATCATGAACGGCACTTCGGTGCGGTACAGCCCTACCCCCTCGGCGCCGCGCTGTTGCGCGCGGGCCACATCGGCGAGCAGGCCGGTGTTGACCAGCAGCGGCACGCGGTGGCCGTCGAGCGTCACGCACGGCAGTTCGCGCAGCGAATCGAGGCCCAGCGCCAGTTGCTTCTCTTCTTCCACCACTTCGGCGTATTGCTTGCGCAACAGCTCGCTGGGGTTGGTAAAAACTTCGCCGCGATGCCCATCGACGATCATGTCGATGCCGTCAACCTTGGAATACGGCAGGTCCACCAGGCCCATGACCGTCGGGATACCCATGGCCCGGGCCAGGATCGCGACGTGGGAGTTCCCCGAACCCAGAACCGAGACCAGGCCCACCAGTTTGCCTTCCGGCACTTCGCCGAGCATGGTGGCGGTCAGCTCTTCACTGATCAGGATGGTGTTGTCGGGGTAGACCAGGTTGGTGGTGCGGTCTTCCTGCAGGTAGGCCAGCAGACGGCGACCAAGGTCACGCACATCCGAGGCACGCTCGCGCAGGTAGGCGTCGTCCATCAACTCGAAACGGTTGACGTGATCGGTGACCACTTGGCGCAGCGCGCCCTGGGCCCACTGGCCGGTCTTGATCACGGTTTTGACTTCATTACCCAGCGACGCGTCGTCGAGCATCATCTGGTACACGTCGAATAGCGCGCGCTCTTCGGGGCGCAGTTGCGTGGCCAGCTTGGTCGACAGGTTGCGCATGTCGGCGCGCACGCCTTCCAGGGCGGTCTTGAACAGTTTGATTTCGGCGTCGATGTCGTGGACGGTCTTGTCCGGCACCACATCGAGGTCGGCCGGTGGCAGCATGACCACCGCCGTACCGACGGCAGCCCCCGGCGAACCCGGCACGCCGACGAACTTGGCTTCCTGGATGCCCTTGCCCTGACGGCCCAGGCCGCGAATCGAGCCCGTCGCCTCGGCGTGGGCAATAACCCCGGCGAGCTGCGCGCTCATGGTCACGAGGAAGGCTTCTTCACCTTCGTCGAACTGGCGGCGTTCTTTTTGCTGGATGACCAACACGCCGACAACGCGGCGGTGGTGAATGATCGGTGCGCCGAGGAACGAGGCGTAGCGCTCTTCGCCGGTTTCGGCAAAGTAGCGGTAACGCGGGTGATCGGCCGCGTTTTCAAGGTTCAGGGGTTCTTCACGCGTCCCCACCAGGCCCACCAGACCTTCATTGGGCGCCATGCTGACCTTGCCGATGGAGCGCTTGTTCAGGCCCTCGGTGGCCATCAGCACAAAACGGTTGGTCTCGGGGTCCAGCAGGTAAACCGAGCAGACCTGGCTGCCCATGGCTTCCTTGACGCGCAACACAATAATCCCCAACGCCGCCTTGAGATCCTTGGCGGAGTTAACTTCCTGGACGATCTTGCGCAGCGTATTGAGCATGGCTCGGGGTCGAACTCCGTCGTCAGTCGCGCGCTAAAAGGCGCGGGGCAAGCTCTTTGAGAGCGCGACGATAAACCTCGCGCTTGAATGTCACCACCTGGCCCAACGGGTACCAATAACTGACCCAACGCCAGCCATCGAACTCCGGTTTACCGGTCAAATCCATCCGCACCCGCTGCTCGTTGGAGATCAGGCGCAGGAGAAACCATTTCTGCTTCTGGCCGATGCACAGCGGTTGGCTGTGGGTACGCACCAGGCGTTGCGGCAAACGATAGCGCAACCAGCCACGGGTACAGGCCAGAATTTGCACATCTTCGCGCTCAAGGCCGACTTCTTCATTCAACTCACGGTACAAGGCGTCTTCAGGGGTTTCGTCGGGGTTGATTCCGCCTTGAGGAAACTGCCAGGCATCTTGGTTGATTCGGCGAGCCCATAGCACCTGTCCGGCATCATTCGTAAGAATAATCCCGACATTAGGACGGAAACCATCGGGGTCGATCACGGCAACAACCTCGCAAACGCATGTCACCGCATTGTTCCACAAACGTTGTTCCAGCGGCAACGAGGCTTCTTACCTTATGTGCACTCTTGTGAAAAGACCGTATTCTGGACGCCTTTTTACAGACTTTTCAGCGAGTAACTGCAATGCGCCTGGCTTTATTCGACTTGGACAACACGCTTCTGGGCGGTGACAGCGATCACGCCTGGGGCGATTACCTCTGCGAACGCGGGATTCTCGACGCGGTGGCCTACAAGGCCCGCAACGACGAGTTTTACCAGGACTACCTGGCCGGCACGCTGGATAACGCCGAGTACCTGAACTTCTGCCTGGAAATCCTCGGCCGCACCGAGATGGCCCAGTTGAACGAGTGGCACAACGACTACATGCGCGACTGCATCGAGCCGATCATGCTGCCCAAGGCCATGGAACTGCTGGCCAAGCACCGCGCTGCGGGCGACAAGCTGGTGATCATCACCGCCACCAACCGCTTCGTCACCGCGCCGATTGCCGCACGCCTGGGCGTTGAAACCCTGATCGCCACTGAGTGCGAGATGGAAAATGGCCGCTACACCGGGCGCAGCACCGACGTGCCGTGCTTCCGAGAAGGCAAGGTGACGCGTTTGAATCGTTGGCTGGAAGAGACCGGCTATAGCCTGGAAGACAGCTACTTCTATAGCGACTCGATGAATGATTTGCCGTTGCTGGAGCAAGTGACCCACCCGGTGGCGGTGGACCCGGATCCGAATTTGCGGGCTGAGGCCCAGAAGCGTGGCTGGCCGGTAATCACGCTGCGTAGCTGATGGCCCTATCGGGGCAAGCCCCCTCCCACCTTTAACCGAGTAGATCCTTTGGAATGCGGTCGAGTGTGGGAGGGGCTTGCCCCCGATGCAGCCGACGCGGTTTAAAGCCTTAAACCGGCTTGGCGCCCATCAACCCGGCAATCGCCACAAACCCCACCAGGCTGACCACCGCCAGCACCAACGTGAAATTCAGGCTACCGCCCTCGCCTTTACGCAGGCGATTAAGTCGCGCCACCAGCCAGAACCAGGCCAGCGCCGCCACGGTGTAGAGGATGCTGGAGCCCAGAATCCAGGTTTGCCCCAGCGGCCAGCCGATCAGGTGCGCCAGCCACCAACCGGTAAACGGCATGCTGACCATGCACACCCCCATCAACAACCACACAAACGCCCACGGACGTTGCACGGTAGCGGTCGGACCGGCGCTGCGTTTGCGCCAGGCCAGTACCGCCAGGCCCAGGCCGCTGAGCAGCAGTAACACAGTGGCGGTGATGTGGATCACCTTGAGGGTGGTCAGCGTTTCCATGGTCTTGATTCCTTGAAGGCCGCTCAGTCAGCGTAGTCGCTTAACCGAGGAACAGCTGGTAGGCCGGGTTTTCGCTTTCATCCCAGTACGGGTAGCCGATTTGCGCCAAGGCCGCCGGCACCAGATGGCGCTCGTCCGCCGGCACTTGCAGGCCCGCGACCACACGGCCATCGGCCGCGCCGTGGTTGCGGTAGTGGAACATCGAGATGTTCCAGCGCCCGCCCAGTTTGTTAAGAAAGTTGAACAGCGCGCCCGGACGCTCCGGGAACTCGAAACGCAGCACCAGCTCATCGCTGACTTTGGCCGCGTGTCCGCCGACCATATGGCGGATATGCAACTTGGCCAG
The DNA here is from genome assembly GCF_059862645.1 of Pseudomonas sp. MF08831. Lineage (NCBI taxonomy): Bacteria > Pseudomonadati > Pseudomonadota > Gammaproteobacteria > Pseudomonadales > Pseudomonadaceae > Pseudomonas > Pseudomonas sp. MF08831. Next base: position 126,394 of record NZ_JCBCUX010000003.1, read on the forward strand.
CTCGTTCTCGGTCAGGTCCAGCACCGGGAAACCCTGACTGGTAAGGCTGGCGATCAGCGCGCTGCGCGGGTCGTTTTCCGGGTGCGTCTGCACGCCGACGAAGATGTGCGCCTCGCGGCCGGAGTGATAACGGTAGTTGAATTCGGTGATCTGGCGCTTGCCCACAGCCTCGCAGAACGCCTTAAAGCTGCCCGGCTGCTCGGGAATGGTCACGGCGATGATGGCTTCGCGGCCTTCACCCAGCTCGGCGCGCTCGGCCACGTGGCGCAAGCGGTCGAAGTTGACGTTGGCGCCGGAGTCGATGGCCACCAGGGTTTGACCGGTGATGCCCCGCGTTTCCACGTATTTCTTGATTCCTGCCACGCCAAGTGCGCCAGCAGGCTCGGTGATGGAGCGCGTGTCGTCGTAGATGTCCTTGATCGCCGCGCAGATTTCATCGGTGCTGACGGTGATCACTTCGTCCACATAGTCTTTGCAGATATCGAAGGTGTGCTGGCCGATCTGCGCCACCGCCACGCCATCGGCGAAGATGCCGACGGTTGGCAGCACCACACGCTCGCCCGCTGCCATGGCGGCCTGCAGGCAGTTGGAGTCATCCGGTTCGACACCGATGATCTTGATTTCAGGGCGCAGGTATTTCACGTACGCCGCGATACCGGCGATCAGTCCGCCGCCGCCCACCGGTACGAAAATCGCGTCCAGCGGCCCAGGGTGCTGACGCAGAATCTCCATCGCCACGGTGCCCTGCCCGGCAATGGTGTGCGGATCATCGTAGGGGTGAATGTAAACGTAGCCTTTTTCGTCGACCAGTTTCAGCGAATACGCCAGCGCTTCCGGGAAAGAATCACCGTGCAGCACGACTTTGCCGCCACGCGAACGCACGCCTTCCACTTTGATTTCCGGGGTGGTCTTGGGCATCACGATGGTGGCCTTGACCCCCAGCACCTTCGCCGCCAGGGCCAGGCCCTGGGCGTGGTTGCCGGCAGACGCGGTGACCACGCCGCGCGCACGTTCCTCGCTGCTCAGTTGGGTCAGCTTGTTGTAGGCGCCGCGAATCTTGAACGAGAACACCGGCTGCAAGTCTTCACGCTTGAGCCAGACCGTGTTGCCCAGCCGCTCGGAGAGCTGGCGCGCGGTCTGCAAGGGGGTTTCTACGGCAACGTCGTAAACGCGCGAGGTGAGGATCTTTTTGACGTACTGTTCAAGCATCGGCGGGAATCACTGAGCAGGTTGGGCAGGGCCAAGGAGTCTAACCCGGCTTTTGGCCGGGCGACCACACGAATACCGAGGTTTTGTTGGGTTATACTCGCCGCCCTCGATAACTCCCCGCCCGTTCCGGAGCCCGCATGACCCAGGATCAACTCAAACAGGCAGTGGCCCAGGCCGCCGTCGATTTAATCCTTCCTAAACTCGACGACAAGAGCATCGTCGGTGTCGGCACCGGCTCCACCGCCAACTGCTTTATCGATGCACTGGCCCAGCACAAAGGTGCATTTGACGGCGCCGTGGCCAGTTCCGAAGCCACCGCCGCACGCCTCAAGGGCCATGGCATTCCGGTGTACGAGCTCAACACCGTGAGCGACCTGGAGTTCTACGTCGACGGCGCCGATGAAAGCGACGAACACCTGAACCTGATCAAAGGCGGTGGCGCAGCCTTGACCCGCGAGAAGATCGTCGCGGCCGTGGCCAAGACCTTTATCTGCATCGCCGACGCCAGCAAGCTGGTGGCGGTACTCGGCGCATTCCCACTGCCAGTGGAAGTCATCCCGATGGCCCGCAGCCACGTAGCTCGCGAGCTGGTGAAGCTGGGCGGCGACCCGGTGTACCGCGAAGGCGTGTTGACCGACAACGGCAATATCATCATTGATGTGTTCAACATGCAGATCACCAACCCGGTGGAGCTGGAGACGCAGATCAATGCGATCGTCGGCGTGGTGACCAATGGGTTGTTCGCCGCGCGTCCGGCTGATGTGTTGCTGCTGGGCACTTCTGAAGGCGTGAAAACCCTGAAGGCTTAAAAAACCGCGAATCCCCCTGTGGGAGCCGGGTTTGTGTGGGAGCGGGCTTGCTCGCGAATGCGCTGTGTCAGTCGCTGGATCAGTGGCCTGACACACCGTCTTCGCGAGCAAGCCCGCTCCCACATTTGCGATGGGCTGGCCTCGATAGTTATGTAACAAAAACGCTACTTTTCGCTGCATCCCCTCGCCAACATCGTGCGCCACCTCGCGGCATGTCACACCTCACTCAGTATCAAACCCGTTACAAATTACAGCCAGGCGACTCACGCGTTTAACAATGCGCCACTTTGCAATCGCTCAAGGAATGAGGCGCGCATTGTGCAATGGGTCTGGGCTTGACCTTCCCCATCACCTCAAGGACGACCTTGTGATAAAGCCCCTAGCCCTCGCGATCAGCGTGGTCGGCAGCCTGCTGTCGACACATACCCAGGCCTACGATTACGGCCAGCACGCCAACACCACCCTGGAAAAGCTGATCAACGATTACCCCGGCCGGTATCGCGGCACCGCCAATTTCGCCGGCGCAGCAGATTGGATGCAAAGCCAGATGGGCTCGGCCTATAGCCTCAGTCGCCAGAACTTCACCTGGAACAACGGCACTCGCGCCTCTCAAAACGTGGTGGCCTACGCCGCCGGCACCACGCCGCGGTACGTGGTGATTGGCGCGCATTTTGACACCTACTTCGGCCGCCCGACCCTGCAAGGCCTGGACGACAATGGCTCCGGCGCCAGCGTGCTGACCGAAGTGGCGAAGAACCTCGGCGGTCTGCAACTGGAAAACGGCCTGCAAATCGTCGGCTTCGGCGCGGAAGAGGAAGGCCTGCGCGGCTCCAAGGCGTTTGTCGACTCACTCAGCGCCAGCCAGCGCGCGAACATGCTGGCAATGATCAACCTCGACAGCCTGATCACCGGCGACATGATGTACGCCCACGCCGGCCAGAACAGCACGGCCAACCCCGCCCTGGCCTCGCTGCGCGAACACACTTTCCAGATCGCCAAGGAATTGAACATCCCCCTGTTCACCAACCCTGGCCTGGACCCGCAATACCCCAAGGGCACCGGCTGTTGCAGCGATGGCGAGCCGTTCGAGCCGCTGAAAATCCCGATTCTGTATATCGAAGCCACCCACTGGGAGCTGGGCGACCTGGACGGCTACACCCAAACCAACAACCCGAAAATTCCGGGTGGCTCGACCTGGCATGACCCGGCCGAGGACAACAAAGCCGTGCTCACCGACGCCTTCGGCCAGGCGCGCATCGACCAGCGCCTGCGCGACTATTCGCGCCTGCTCAGCCGCCTGGTGCTGGAGCTGACCAACGCCGACCTGATGGCCTCGACTGCCTCCGGCGGCGCCGTTGCACGCAACATGCAGGACAACCTACAGCGCCAGCACCAAGCCATGGTGCGCCTGCATGATCGGCGCTGGCTGAGCTTGCAAGCAGCCAGTCGCGAGGTTGGCAGCTTTGACGGCGAGGTTGGCGTGGACGGTGAATACACCCCGGACAGCGGCTTCGACAGCCCGCTCAACCCTGAAGCGCGGCGTTTGGGCGTGCACGCGCTCGGCGACTACCAACTCACGCCCAGCCTGAACATCGGCGCCAGCCTGAGCTACCTCAACGGTCGCGACAAACTCGAGCACCGCGGCAAACTCGACAGCGACACCTGGCAGGCCGCGGCCTACGCCTTGCTCAACGACGGCGGGCCGAGCTGGCTGGCCGGCGACCTGAGCGTGGGTCGTACGCGCTTTGATGCCAAGCGCAACTTGTTGATCCAGGCCAATGGCGGCCCGGTCTTGCTCAATCAGCAACTAAGCGGCAACACCGACGCATTGTCCTTGGGCGCGCGTGTCCTGGGCGGCTATGACTTCGACGTCGGCGCGGTCAAGAGTGGTCCGTTTGCCGGTCTGGATTACAGTCACTCGCGCATCGATAAATTCCACGAAAAACAGAACCTGCGCACGGCGCTTGAGTACCAGGAGCAATCTTTCGACTCCCTGGAAGCCAGCTTCGGTTGGCGCGTGCGCGGTGCCGTCGCCCTGCCCTATGGCGTGAGCCTGCTGCCTTACGGCGACATCGCCTGGGTCAAGGAATTGGCTGACGGGCGTCTCGACGACCTGCAATTGACCGCCCGCGCCGACGGCCGGGCGCGCACCGCCAAACTGGGTGCCGTGGACAAAAGCTTTGGCCGCGCCCAAGTCGGCAGCCAGCTGGCGATCACACCGCAGCTGGGCGTTTACGCCGAGGTAAACAGCCGCCTGGGGCATGCCGAAGGCAGCCAGACCGGCTATTCGCTGGGTGTGCAGTGGATGTTTTGATCAGGGTTTCTTGAACACGTAAAACAGGTTCGGCTCGCTGACGAGGTACAAGCTGCCTTCGTCGTCCATGGCGATGCCCTCGGCCTGAGGCACACGTTTTTGCAGGCCATGGCGCCCGTTGAGCAGAGAAAGGCTGCTGAGCGGGCGACCGTCGATGTCCAGCTCCAGCACCAGAAACGACTCATCCGACAGCGCCAGCAGATGGCCGCTGCGCTCGTCGTATTGCAAACTCGACAGATCGCGTACAAACAGTCCGGCATCGCGCTTGGGGTTGTTGATGACGTGCACCGAGTAGGTTTTTTCCGGCTTGAAATGAGGGAAACCGCGCACCTCGTAAATCAGCATCGGGTCGCGCTCCTTGGCCACAAACAGGCGCTTGCCGACCGAATCGTACGCCAGGCCCTCGAAACCCTTGTTGCCGCCCATGTGTAAACCCAATGTCATCTGCTCCGCATCGGCGGCGTCGAGGAACTGGGTGTCATCGTTCACGTGCACTTTGATCAGCCGCTGCTGATGCTCATCGCTGATCACGTAGATGTTGTCGCTGATGAACTCCACGGCCTCGGCATCGCCAAAACCCACCAGTGGAATGCGCCGCAAAATCTTGCCATCCAGGGACAGCTCGACCAGCTCGGCGTTTTTATTGGTGACGGTAAACAGGCTTTTGCGCACCGGGTCATAGGTGAGGGCCGAGACATCATCGTCGAGGCCTTCGATCACCTTGGCTTCCAGGCTGACGCGATAATCGGCCAGGCCGATGGAGCGCTCATCGGCCGGCTGGCGCCAGGCCTGCCAGTTAAACCATGCGCGCTCGAACAGACGCAATTGCTGTGCGACCACACCGGCGGCTACCAGGGCGATCAGCAGCACAGTAAAAAACGCGGGTTTGGGGCGGGCGAATCGACGCATCAGGGCAGCTCGAAGTCAAAAAGTGGCGAATGAATATCACGCCTGTCTGAATTTAAACTTAAACGCTGCCGGATGTCTGGCGAATGCCGCTATTGGAGAAATGCCCGACGTAATGGTGGGTTATTTCTGTTTTTCGAAACGGTAGAACAGGTTCGGCTCACTGACCATGTACAAGGTGCCGCGCTCGTCCATGGTCACGCCTTCGGCACGCGGAATGGTGCGCTTGAGGCCGTTGAAGCCGCCGAGCAAGGTCATGAAGCTGACTTGCTCGCCCTTTTCATCCAGCTCCAGCAACAGGTGGGAGTCGGCCGACAATGCCAGCAAGTGGCCGGTACGCGGGTCCACGGCAAGGGCCGACAGGTTGCGCATGTCCAGCTCGGTGCTGGCGAGTTTTTGCTTGTCGCCCGTCAGCGTGGCGCCATCGCTTTTCCAGGTAAACAGCGCCGGTGGGCGCTCCTCGCCCAGCACGAGCTGTTGATTGCGCTTGTCCCAGGTGATGCCTTCGAAGGCTTTGTTCTGATCCTTGGACGGGCCAAGGTCGTAGCTCTTGAAGTCAGCGATATTCAGTTGCTGGGTGCCGGCATCGACTTTCACCACGGTGAGCGTGTGCATGCGCTCATCGACAATGGCCATCAGGCCGTTCTCCATCATCGTCAGGCCTTCCGGGTTGTTCCAGCCGTTGAGTGGCATCTTGCGCAGCACATCGCCTTGCAGGCTCAACTCAATCAGGAACGGGTTTTTGCCCATCACGGAAAACAGGGTCTTGGTCTGCGGATTGTAGGAAAGATCCGAAGCCTCATCCTTCTCCATGCCGGGCAGCAACTTGCCGTCAATGACCGCATGGTAGTCCGGCAGCCAGACGCTGGCCTGCTGCTCAGCCGGCGTTTCAAAGCGTTCCGCCACCCACAGTACGCCACGGTCATCCCAATGCATGAGCCAGGCAACGCCATACACAATCGCCCCGGCGAGGAACAGCCAGGAATACCAGCGCAGGGCAAAGCGTGAACGGGGCTTGGGTGCAGCGGAGGGCAAAGTCACGGCCATTGAGCGCTTTTCCGGAAAGTCAGCGTTAGGTGATAGCACAGGATCAGCGGGCCCGCGCGCAGGAGGGTGTGGATTATCCGGATGGCGTGTGAAAAAAATGCAAAAGCAGGGATTCAGAATGTATGAAGATCCAATGTGGGAGCGGGCTTGCTCGCGAATGCGCAGTGTCAGTCACCGAATGTATTGACTGGTACACCGCATTCGCGAGCAAGCCCGCTGCCACATTTTTTACTGCGTTTGGCCAGGAGTCAGCGAACGCTGCTTTCGAAACGGCTCACACCCGTCAACTCCAGCACCAGCTCGTCACCCACGTTCAACGGACCTACGCCCGCCGGGGTGCCCGTGAGAATCACGTCACCGGCCTGCAGCGAGAAGCAGCCAGCCATGTGCTGGATCATCGGGATAATCGGGTTGAGCATCTGCGAGCTGTTGCCGTCCTGGCGCACTTCGCCGTTGATGGTCAGGCGAATACCGATATCGGTCACGTCCGCAAAGGTGCTGCCGACCACGAACGGTGCAATCACTGCCGCGCCATCGAACGACTTGGCGATTTCCCACGGCAGGCCTTTGGCTTTGAGCTCGGCCTGTTTGTCGCGCAGGGTCAAATCCAGGGCCGACGCGAAGCCGGAGATGGCGTCCAGCACTTCTTCACGGCTGGGTTTGTTCGACAGGGGCTTGCCGATCAACACCGCGATTTCCGCCTCGTAGTGCACCGAACCGCGTTCGGTCGGGATGGCGAAGCCGCCTTCCAGCGCGACCACGCAGCTGCCCGGCTTGATGAACAGCAACGGTTCGGTGGGCACCGGGTTGTCCAGTTCCTTGGCATGTTCGGCGTAGTTACGCCCGATGCACACCACTTTACCCAGGGGAAAGTGGATGTTGGTGCCGTCGACGTACTTGTGCTGGTAGCTCATGAAACGACTCCTACAGGGGCGATTAAACAGCGAAAATCTTGCCAGGGTTCATGATCCCGTTCGGGTCGAACACCGCTTTGACTGCCTTCATGTATTCGATTTCAACCGGCGAGCGGCTGTACGTCAGGTAATCGCGCTTGGTCATGCCCACGCCGTGTTCGGCGGAGATCGAGCCGTTGTACTTCTCGACGGTTTCGAACACCCACTTGTTGACGGTCGCGCACTTGGCGAAGAACTCGTCCTTGCTCAGGTTTTCCGGCTTGAGGATGTTCAGGTGCAGGTTGCCGTCGCCAATGTGGCCGAACCAGACGATTTCGAAGTCCGGATAGTGTTCGCCGACGATCGCGTCGATTTCCTTCAAGAACGCCGGCACCTTGGAGACAGTCACCGAGATGTCGTTCTTGTAGGGCGTCCAGTGGGAAATGGTCTCGGAGATGTACTCACGCAGCTTCCACAGGTTGTGCAGCTGGGTTTCGCTCTGGCTCATCACGCCGTCCAGCACCCAGCCCTGCTCGACGCAATGCTCAAAGGTTTCCAGGGCGTGGTTGGCGACTTCTTCGGTGGTGGCTTCGAATTCCAGCAGCGCGTAGAACGGGCACTCGGTGTCGAACGGTGCCGGCACGTCGCCACGGCCCATGACCTTGGCCAAGGCTTTGTCGGAGAAGAATTCGAAGGCGGTCAGGTCCAGCTTGCTCTGGAACGCGTGCAGCACCGGCATGATCGAGTCGAAATCCGTGGTACCAAGCACCATGGCGGTGAGGTTTTTCGGCGCACGGTCCAGACGCATGGTGGCTTCGACGACAAAGCCCAAAGTGCCTTCAGCGCCGATAAACAGCTGGCGCATGTCGTAGCCGGTGGCGTTCTTGATCAGGTCGCGGTTCAGTTCCAGCACATCACCTTTACCGGTGACCACTTTCATGCCGGCCACCCAGTTGCGGGTCATACCGTAGCGAATGACCTTGATCCCGCCGGCATTGGTGCCGATATTGCCGCCAATCTGGCTCGAACCGGACGACGCGAAATCCACCGGGTAATAAAGGCCCTTTTCTTCAGCGACGTTCTGCAATTGCTTGGTGACCACGCCCGGCTGGCACACGGCGGTGCGGTCGGTGAGGTTCACCTCGAGAATCTGGTTCATGTAGTCAAACGACACCACCACTTCGCCATTCGCCGCCACCGCCGCAGCCGACAGGCCAGTGCGGCCGCCGGAAGGCACCAGCGCGACCTTGTGTTCGTTGGCCCAACGCACGATGGCTTGCACCTGCTCGGTGGTCTTGGGAAACACAATGGCGCAAGGCGCGGGTGCGAAGTGCTTGGTCCAATCCTTGCCGTAAGCCTCCAGGGAGTCTGCATCGGTCAGCACTTTGCCAGGCTCAACCAGGGTCTTCAGCTCATCAATCAGGGCAGGATGGGTCATCGACAGAACTCTCGAACAATTCATGGTCATCCTGAGAACGCTTCACGTCGCAGGAATGGGTGTTTAGCGGGGCACGTATGCTAGCATACCGCCCCCGCAGGACAGAGCCCAAGGGCGTTTCTGCGGTGACGGCTTTCCTGCCGTCCGGGTCAGCTCTTGTGCACTGATTCAAGGCACTAACTGCTCGATTCCCTGCCATTTTTCTCCGGGATACAGGTTTACGCAGATGAGCAAGACTTCTCTCGATAAGAGCAAGATCAAGTTCCTTCTTCTGGAAGGCGTCCACCCATCGGCTGTCGACGTACTGAAGGCCGCTGGGTACTCCAGCATTGAGTACATCACCAGTTCTCTGCCGGAAGCCCAGTTAAAGGAAAAGATCGCCGACGCGCACTTTATCGGCATTCGCTCCCGCACTCAGCTGACCGAAGAGATCTTCGACCACGCCAAGAAACTCGTGGCTGTCGGCTGTTTCTGCATCGGCACCAACCAGGTCGACCTCAACGCGGCGCGCGAGCGCGGCATCGCGGTGTTCAACGCACCGTACTCCAACACCCGTTCCGTTGCGGAGCTGGTATTGGCCGAGGCCATCTTGTTGCTGCGCGGCATCCCTGAGAAGAACGCTTCCTGCCACCGTGGCGGCTGGATCAAAAGCGCGGCCAACTCCTTCGAAATCCGCGGCAAGAAGCTGGGTATCGTCGGTTACGGCTCGATCGGCACGCAGCTGTCGGTTCTGGCCGAAGGCCTGGGCATGCAGGTGTTCTTCTACGACACCCTGACCAAGCTGCCATTGGGCAACGCCACTCAGGTGTCGAGCCTGACCGAGCTGCTGGGCATGTCCGACATCGTCACCCTGCACGTACCGGAAACCGCTGAGACCCAGTGGATGATCGGCGAGAAGGAAATCCGCGCCATCAAGAAAGGCGGCATCCTGATCAACGCTGCACGCGGCACCGTGGTTGAGCTGGACGCCCTGGCTGACGCGATCAAGGACAAGCACCTGATCGGCGCCGCGATCGACGTGTTCCCGGTGGAGCCACGCTCCAACGATGACATCTTCGAAAGCCCGCTGCGTGGCCTGGACAACGTGATCCTGACCCCGCACATCGGCGGTTCCACCGCTGAAGCCCAAGCCAACATCGGCCTGGAAGTGTCGGAGAAGCTGGTCAAGTACAGCGACAACGGCACCTCGGTGTCCTCGGTCAACTTCCCGGAAGTGGCGCTGCCTGCTCACCCTGGCAAGCACCGTCTGCTGCACATCCACCAGAACATCCCTGGCGTGATGATGGAGATCAACAAGGTCTTCGCAGAAAACGGCATCAACATTTCCGGTCAGTTCCTGCAGACCAACGAGAAAGTCGGCTACGTGGTCATCGACGTCGACGCCGAGTACTCCGACCTGGCGCAAGAGAAGCTGCAGCACATCAACGGCACGATTCGTAGCCGCGTGTTGTTCTAAGGTTTCAACGCAGCATAAAAAAGGGAGCCCCGCGGGGCTCCCTTTTTCACATCTGAACAAATCTTACTTGACGTTAACCGTGATGACTTTCGAGGCTACAGTCGGGTTGAACTGCATGTGCAGTTTGTCGCCGGCTACCAGCTGCAAGGTGTGCTTGCCAGGGGTGAGGGTCAGCTCGGTTTCGGTCTGGGCCTTGCCGTAGTGGATCACGGTGTCGGTGGCCGGGATCGGCACGCTGGCGTCAGGCAGCTCTTTCTGGTCAATCAGCAGGTGGTGGTGGCCGGTGCCTGGGTCCTGGCTGGTGGCCGGGGCCAGTTTCAGGCCTTCCATGCCGAATTTGACGGTGAAGGTTTTATCGACAGTGGCGCCGTCTTTTGGCGACACGATAAAGACTTTGGCGCCTTCAGGCGGCGCACTGCGTGGGATACCGTCAGCAGCGGTAGCCAACATCGAAGCACCCAGCAGAACGCTGGCCAGGGTGGCACGGGACAAAAAGGCTTTCATTCGCTTCTCCAGTTTTTCTATGAAATCTGTAGGGTTATGACAACTTCGCGACAAATTGCTGTCCAAGGCACTCAACACCATAGCAAAGCGATGCTGAACGGCCCCTCGCGTAGACGAATTCATCAGGAGCGACCATGCGCTTTTCGCCTGGCCTTGTACTTTTGCTGCCCCTTCTGAGCCCATTGGCTCACGCCGAATTGATTGATGATGTGTTTGATCGTGGCGAACTGCGCATCGCCCTGGAGGCCAACACGCCGCCGTTCAACTTCAAGGACGGCGACAAGCTCACCGGCTTTGAAGTGGAACTGGGCGAGCAGTTGGCGAAGGAAATGGATGTACGCCCCTCATTCATCACCACCGATGACGCCGACATGCTGCCAGGCGTTGAAACCGGCAAGTACGACGTAGCCATCAACCATATCGCTATGACTGCCGAGCTGCAGGATCGTTTCGATTTCAGCGATCCCTACAAGGAAACACCTGAGCTGGCCATTCCATTCCAAAAGGGCAACCCGGCGTTCAAAAACAGCCTGGACAAGGCGCTGCAGCAGGTGAAGGCGGATGGTCGCTTGAAGGCGCTGACGCAGAAGTGGTTTGAAGGCGACACACCGGTCCTCAAGACACCCTAGATCAATTGTGGGAGCGGGCTTGCCCGCGAAGACGGAGTGTCAGTACCCGAAACGGTGACCGACATAACGCCTTCGCGAGCAATCCCGCTCCCACATGTTGATTCAGGTGAGGGTTGCGAGTCGGGCCAAGGCCGCAGCTGCCTCAGGCAACTCCAGCTCGCTGAACACCAACACCCCGTGGCGCTTGAGCAACGCCGCCGTCACGCCTTCGCCGCTGACCTTTACGCCAGTGAACGTGCCGTCATAGGTCAGCACGTTGCCGCAGGACGGGCTATTGGCCTTGAGAACGGCGACACGGATATTGTGGCGTTGCACCAGCGCCAGGGCTTGGCGGGCGCCATCGAGAAAGGCGGCGCTGAAGTCTTCACCCTCAGCGGTCAGCACCTGGGCACGGCCCTCCCACACATCGATGCCCTGCCCGCCCGGGATTTCGGCAGAGGGCCGGGGCGTCGGCAAACCGCCAGACACTTCCGGGCAGATCGCAACCACACGGCCTTCAGCCTGCCACGCCGCCAATTGATCGAACGGGCCGCTGGCGCCGCCGTCGTAGCGCACTTTGTGCCCGAGCAGGCAGCGACTGATCAGAATCTTTTCCATGTTTAAAACGGCTCGTTACCCCGCCGGCGAAACCAGCCGGTCAGGGACAGGCGTTCGCGCGTGGCGGGCAGGACTTCGTGGGGCACCTCCCCGGACAGGAACACCACCAGGCTACCGCCGGTGGGCACCACGTCGTATTCGACGCCGCCCTTGAGGTACATGCGCAGCTGGCCGCCATGCTCGGGCAGCCAGGCGTCGTTCAAGTAGACCACCGCCGAGACCATGCGCCGGTCATCGTCGCGAAAACGGTCCAGATGCTTGAGGTAAAACGCACCCGGCGGGTACATCGCAAAGTGGCTTTCGAAATCTTCCAGGCCTAGGAACAGCCCGCGGTTCATGGCCGACCGCAGGCTGTCCATTACGCCCATGTAGGTCTCGCAGACCGCTGCATCACCCTCTTCCAACCACTGGATATGGTCACCGCGAATGCCCTCGCGAATCTCCTGAGCCGGCCCGCGTCCTACAGCTGCGGGTGCCAATTCCCCCTCCGCCGCACGTTTACGGCACTCAGCCGCCAGTTCCAGGGTCAGAGCCTGGGGCAGGAAGCCGTTCTGCTGCGACCAGCCTTTTTCGGCCAGGTCGTCGACAATGCGTTGCAGCAGGGGATGATCGAGGGGTATTTGCATGGCGCGCATAGTATCCATACGCCTGTGAATCTGACAGAGCCGCCGAGCGTCTGAATACACTTTAGTCAGGTGACCGATAGGATTTCTCGACAAATCCTACGCCCGACACGGACAATAGTGGCCGACTGACAGGAGTCCATATGCGTCGTTTGTTTTTTTCCGTGCTGATGTTCTGCGTTTTGCCCGCTTGGGCAGACGGCCATGACCAGTTGTACAAGGTCGCCGGCTGGGCTGAACAGCGTGCGCATTTCAATGACGCTCTGAGTGCCGCTCAGCAACGCTACCGCAACAGCCTGCCGCCGGCGGTGTACCAGGCACTGGTGGACAACAGCAATAAACGCTTTGCCGCCCAGGCCGTGGACCAGCGTGCCGAGGCGCAATTGCGCAAAAACCTGGCGGACCCGAAGCCCGCCCTGGCGTTTTTCCAATCACCATTGGGCCGCAAGATTGTCGCCGCCGAGTTGCTGGCCACGCGCCGCGACCAGTTGGCGAAAAACGCCCAAGGCCTGCCGCACATCGAGGCCGATGCCACCCGCAGCCTGATCATCGGCCACCTGGCCCAGGCCCTGCCTGCCCGTGAAGCCGGTGCGGAAGTCAGCCTGGCGATTGCCGGTGTGGCCGCCGACAGCTTGAGCCAGATGATTCCGGGCCTGTTGGGCGGCGGTCAGGCTCAAGGCATGTTGAATGGACAGCGTGAGCGGCTGATGCAGCAGATCGGCAATGACCTGAACAACACGCTGTTGTATGTCTATCGGGATTTGTCTGACCCGGAGCTGGAGGAATTCGCCACGTTCGCGGAGTCGCCGGAGGGTCGGGCGTATTACAAGGCGGCGCTGGCGGCCATTCGCGCAGGACTTGCCGTCGGCCAGAGCACTTCCAGCCTGTCGCAGTAACCAATGTGGGAGCGGGCTTGCTCGCGAATGCAGTGTGTCAGTTAGCAAATTAGTTGACTGACACTCCGCATTCGCGAGCAAGCCCGCTCCCACATTTGGATGGTGTTACTTCAGGTGGTCCGTCAAATAACGGAAGTATGCCTCACGAATCTCCGCAATCTCATTCGCCAAATGATGCCTGCCACGCGGGATCATCAACACTTCAGGCTGATCAAACTTGCCCCGCAGCACTTGCAGGTTGTGCTGCCAGTCCACCGTCATGTCTTCCTCACCCTGCACAATCACCGGCCGTCGTGGACTACGCGGTGCGGCTTCGATGCGTTTGATCCAGCGTGCCAGTGCGCCCACCCAGGCAGTCGGCAAGTGGCGCGGCTGCAGCGGGTCAGCTTCCAGGAACGGTTTGAACGCAGGGTCGTGGGTGTTCTCGCTGAACCGCCGCGCGATGCCTTTGACGAAGGGCCGCAGCAAGTAATAACTGACCTGCGACCAACCCCACGCACGCGGACGCACCAAGGGTGACAGCAGGAAGGTCTTGCCCTGCGCCGGGCTGTCGGCGCCGTGATGGAGCACATGGTCCACCACCACTGCACCGCCGGTGCTTTGCCCGAACAGATGCCAGGGCTGCGGCAGTTGCAGCGCCGTGGCCTGGGCAAACAGCGCCTGCACCACGTCCTGGTACACCGCAAAATCATCGATGCTGGCGCGCGCGCCGCTCGACAGGCCATGGCCGGGCAGATCGCAGGCAATCACCACACAGCCCTGGTCCAGCGCCCAGTCCACCACATGGCGGTACAGTCCCATATGGTCGTAGAAACCGTGGAACATGAACATCGTCGCCACGGGCTGGGGTGGCCACCACACCTGCGCCACCACTTGGAAGCCATCCACATCGAAACGCCCCAGGCGGCTCACCGCCGGTACCTTGCGCGCGGCCAGGTCCAGCCCGTAGAAACGCTGGTAGACCCGCGCCTCGGCGCTGAGCGGTTGCGCATCCACAAGTGGCCGCAAGCTTTCGCGCAGATGATCGGGGTCAAAGCTCACAGGCATAAAGGGTTCCAGACTGACGGTGAAGATGAATATCGAGCGGTGATATTCATCTGTCAGGACAAGCATGGCAAGCTACGCGACCTTCGAGGATTGATCTGAATGCGACAGCCCTACCGTTCCGCCCTGTTCGCCAGCCTGATCCTGGTCATCTGCGCCGGCGTGCTGTGGGCGGCGTATGACTGGTTCCAGGGCCGCTACCTGCGTGCATTCAGCGAACACACGGCGGTCTTCTCCGGCGACGCGCTGCGCCTGCCCGCCGAACTCTCAGGCCCCGGCCCGATCCGCCTGGTGCACTTCTGGGACCCGGCCTGCCCGTGCAATGTCGGCAACCAGCAACACCTGGGCGAGTTGATCGAGCACTACGCGCCCCAGGGCGTAGAGTTCTACGCCCTGCAAAAGGCCGGCAGCCACGGCCAACTGCCCGACAACCTGCGCAAAATGAAAACCCTCCACGCCCTGTCCGGTGCCGAGCAGATACCGGCCACGCCTGCCGTCGGAATCTGGGATCGAAGCGGCAAACTTGCGTATTTCGGGCCCTACAGCGAGGGGCTCACGTGCAATTCCAGCAACAGCTTCATCGAGCCGATCCTGCAAGCCCTCGAGGCCGGGCGTGAGGTCGATGCCACCCATACGTTGGCCGTGGGCTGCTATTGCGAGTGGCGTTCGGCGCCCTCTGCCCCCTAAGACTTAACGCAACCGGTCATTCATCCACTAACTCTTCCCCCGCCTCTGCCTAAGCACGAAAGTTAATAGAAACGCCTCCACACAATTACTCGATGCACTCACAACTTGGCTGCACTAGAGTGCAGATGCTCATCTCTAAAAGAGCGAACAACTAACTTTATATACACGAGCATGGAATGGCTCGTGCTGGCGCGTCAAATGAGGGAACGCATCAATGCCATATAGACCCGGAGATACTGTTTTCCTTGGAGAAACAAGGATAACTGCTTATAGAGAGCAAACATTTGGCCCAAATAACGGAGGTGGATATGACGATTTCTCAGGCAGCCGAGAAGCACAAAGAATCGGCTCCGCAACCCGTAACTACATTCTGGAAAAGTTTCCACCGCTCGTCGCGGCCGCAGTAAGAAATCAAGAAACACTCTATTCAGCCAGACTGGGGGCTCTGGCCACATCCATAGATGACAGTCTTTCTGCCATCAGGGAAAAGATGGTGACTACTGCCTTAACGGCTATCGAGGCGTTAAATCAGGAACGATCAATCAGAGAAACACTGCTTGCTGAAAAATCAGCAGCGATAACAACGCAGATAGCCACTGCAAACAGCTATTACCGCTCCAACTTCTTTAGCCGGCGCGTCAGCGACTTCATGAGAATCGCTATCTCCGACAGCATGATTTTTGCCAACCCAGACAAAAACTTCCAAAATTGGCAAAACTCCTTACACGCCGCCTATGCTGCCAAACTCCTGAATGATGAAATCACGTACCTGACGCAACAGATCGCGTGGCTGACGGCTCAAGTCGAACAGGCCAAGGCTGCTGAAGCTGCCGAGCAAGCTCAACTTTTAGCGCAGGCACAGACCCTCCGGGCGGCAAACACGTTCAGGGTTTCCGCGCTGCCGGTAGGTGCGCAACTCAGTACCACAGCAGGCTCAATTGCATTGACGGCTGGCTCTTCGCTAACGCTGGATACAGCCATTCAAGCGGCGATCCAGGCCCTGAGAGGGCTTGCCGCGACCGTACTGGACCGGGCAACAGGAGTGGGCATTGGCTTACTGTTGTATTCACCGGCATTGGGTAACAGCGACCTTTACCCAACGGCAATGAGCATTCCTGCCGCAGGATTGGCACCGCAACTGCCGGGCAACCTACCGGAAATCGCCGCCGCTGGCGGGACTGTGGATATGCCGTATCGTATTTACGGAGACCGCACCCAGTACTCCCTGATCGCAACCCCTGTCGGCGATCGAGCTGCAGCAAAGGTCGCCGTAAGGGCGCTGACACTGGACCCTTCGCTCAACGCCTACACCTTCACCTCAGCCGACACACCACCCCGAACACTGGTGTTTCCCATTGCGGCACCCGGCAACAGCTCGACCACATCCCCCGCCCAACCAATGGATGTGCCTGTCTATTCAGGTGTTACGTTGACACCGATCACGGCGACGACCGAAGTGCTGCCAGCGGTTGACCCGCTGGATATACGAGATGCAATTTATGTGTTTCCTGCGGGGTCGGGTATTGCGCCAATCTACGCAGTATTCAGCTCTCCTTATGATGGGGCAACGACAAGAGGCAAGCATAGTGGCAGACCCTATAACTCTGGTAATACAGGGGGGCCAATCTTGAACCTGGACTGGACGACAGCATCGGTTACTCAAGAAGGTATTGAGTTAGTCAAGTTGCATACGCAGCGATTCGGCCCGTCTGCTGACAACGCGGTTATGATCGACCGATTAGAGAGAGCGTTACGTGGTGAAATTTCTATTACAGATGTAGACAAGAGATTCTACACTCATGAAATCAGAGAACTGGAACGCTACCGTGCTTTAGGCACACCTGATCATATCGTGGATGAGACCATATGGAATGACGCGCATACTGCAACGCTAGAAGACTTTAAAATCAACGAGAAAAATCAACCTTTATATACTTCAGAAGCCAACGAAGCCTACATCAAGGCCGAACAGCAAAAATACAATGGAGGCCTCTAATGTCATCTATCGAACACGTCATCCAAACTGAAAGCGTTGAAGATGTATTACTGGCATTTGCCCCCAACACCCCTTATCCAAGCATAGATAGGCTTTACGTTCAATTTAACTTTGACGTCATCTCAACCGGCCAGCTTCTGCCAACTTACAAACGATTATTGGCTGAAGGAAAGCTGGCAAAAGACGCCAATGGGCACACACTCAAAGGCCCCAACTGGAAAGAGCCGACGTTTATCACTGAGAAAAAATATTCGTTTGAATAAACCTTAATACAGCAGCTGACAACGCCCAGATCAATGCTGGGCCTTGTGCCCTATTGATTACGCCTAAAACCGCCCGATCCGCTCGAGATAACATACTGATTCCAACTATGGTGGCCAGTCGCGGCTAGCACGTCATGCAACGCGTAGCCCTACCCCAAACTGAACACAGCCTGTTCAACCGACAAACTCCAATCACCCGATCATTGCGCTGCTGTATCGTACGTTTTCAGTGAGATTGTAAGCGTAGGAATACATGAGCCAGTTAACCATCATCCTCTGGATGCTCAACGTTATCGTTGACACGTCCGGCCAGTTGGCCTTTAAAGCCGCCGCTTCGGCCAGCGCCGAGCATGATGGCATTGCCCACTGGAAGCACATGCTCAAGCGGCCGTGGATCTGGCTGGGGGTGATCTGCTACGTCTTCGAATTCGTGTTGTGGCTGGCGTTCCTGACCCTGGTGCCGCTGTCGGTGGGCGTGATGCTGGGCTCGATCAATATTGTCGTGATCATGATTGCCGGACGGTTCCTGTTCAAAGAGAGTCTGAGCAAATGGCGCCTGATCGGCATCATGCTGATCGCCTGTGGTGTGACAGTCGTAGGGTTTGAATGATGAAACGCTTTTATATCCTGGGTTTTCTCGCGCTGATCATTTTCGACACCTTGGCGCAGGTCAGCTTCAAGTTCGCCTCGGTGCATGCCGAGCCGCTGACCATGGACGCCGCCTGGCTGGTTCGCGTATTTGGCGCGCCGTGGATCTACGGCGCCTTTGTGGGCTATATCGGCGCGTTCTTCACCTGGATGACGCTGCTCAAATACGCACCGGTGGGCCCGGCGTTTGCGGCCTCGCACTTGGAGCTGATCAGTGTGACGCTGATCTCTGTCTGGCTGTTCGATGACACCTTGACCCTGCCTAAAATCATCGGCGGTGCGCTGATTATTGCGGGCATTCTGTGCCTGGCGCGCAGCGAAGACAAAGAGAGCAAACCGGTCGAGGTCGAGCCGGCGCAGGCCCCGGTGTCATGACCCGCCAATGGGAAATTCCGCCGACCGCAGGGCTCCCTTTGCGCTGGTGGGATTTGCTCGGTTGCTCAGTAGACCTGGCCGATTCGCTGGCCCGCCAATTCTCGATTCCAAAGCCGGCGCTGCCCTGCTCCGGCACGGCGGCGTTGATCATCGCGCTGCGCACCTTGCAGCAGCGCATGCCCGGCCGCACCCGGCTCATCGTGCCGGCCTACACCTGCCCGTTGGTGGCACTGGCTGCGCATTACTGCCCGCCGTTGCGGGTGGTGCCCTGTGATTTGCAACCGGGCGGCATTGACCTGGACGAACAGCAACTCCAGCAGCTGTGCGATGAAAGCACACTGGCCGTGGTGGTCACCCACTTGGCGGGGCGCGTGGCAGATGTCGACACCGCCAAACGCATTGCTGACTCAGTCGGTGCGGCGGTCATCGAAGACGCCGCGCAAGCGATGGGCGCACTCGACGATGGCCACAGCGTCGGGCTCAAAGGCGACGTGGGCTTTTTCAGCATGGCGCTGGGTAAAGGCCTGACCACGGCCGAAGGCGGCGTGCTGTTCAGCCGCGACCCGGTGCTGCATCAGGCGCTGCACCGGCAATGCCAGCAGGACCTGCCGTTCAGCCTGCGCTGGGAGCTGCAACGCACCGCTGAACTGTGGGGTTACGCCCTGGCCTATCAGCCGCGCGGTTTGTACTACGTGTACGGCAAAGGGTTGCGCGCGGCGCTGGCGCAAGGCGATGAAGTGGCCGCCGTGGGCGACGACTTTTCGGTCGATGACATCCCGCTACACCGCCTGGGCGCCTATCGCCAGAAGGTCGGCGCCGCCGCGCTGGCTCGTTTGCCCGATCACCTGCAACAAGGCCGCAACCGGGCACTGCACCGCGCCGCACGCTTGAATGCCTTGCCCGGTGTCTCAGTCGTGATGGACCGGCCGGGGCAGCAAGGCACCTGGCCGTTTCTGATGGTGATGATGCCGTCGGCACACATGCGTGATGCGGCGATGACGCAGCTGTGGACCTCAGGGCTGGGTGTGACCCGCCTGTTTATTCACACCTTGCCGGACTACCCGGCCGTGGCCCCGCTGTTACAGCCTGGCAGCGACATGACCCAGGCCCAAGCCTTCGCCACTCGCACGCTGTCGATCAGCAACAGCCACTGGCTGACGGACGCTCTCTTCGAGCAAATACTGGCCCAGCTAAAAGCTATCGTCGCCAGCCCTGATTGATACGCGCCACCAAACGGCTGTTCAGCTCGTTCTGCTGCTGTTGCCAGATTTGCACCTGCGCTTCGGGCAGTTGTTCCTGGCCATCGGAGGCACTCAACCAGCGCTTGAACTTGCTTTCATAGTGGTAGGCCGACACATCGCCGGTGACGTCCGCGCCGATGATCTGGCCCTGGCAGGCGCTGATCAGGTCATTCAAATGCTGCTCGAGGAATTCACCCTGGTCCCAGTTGGTGTTCACCACATCGGGGCTGAGCACGTCTTTGTCGATGGACAGGTACACCGGCAGCGAACGGTCAAACTGCGCCAGGAACGCGCGCATCAATTCATCCGGATGAGTGAACGCGCGATTGCTGCGGCCGGCGCCGACCCAGTTCATCCAGCGCGTGTCGACGTTGATATTCCAGTAGGTCAATTTGCGCTTGAGCAGCGGCGACCAGTGATTCTCCCAGGCGTGGCCCAGGCCGATGTCCTGCGAGCCAATGCCCAGCACATGCACATGCTCGATTTGCGGCAAACGGCTGGCCCAATAGACCCACGAACCGCAGTGAATGCCGAACGGGTAACGCATGTTGTCCGGGTGGTTGTCGCAAATGATCAGTTGAAACTTCTGCTGCGTGGGCAGTCGGTTCAACAGCAATTGGCTGAGGTGGTGATAATCGCCACTGCCGGTAAACACACAGCCGTAGTCGCCGGGCATTTGCGCCTGCAGAGCGGTCTCCAGCTCTTTGAACTGCGCCCACCGGCAGCCAAAGCGGATTTTTTCCTGCCAGGCCTGCAACGGCAAAGTGATAGCGCCGGGTATGTCACTGACGGCGCCATCGAAATCCAGAATCAGCGGTGGTCGATCCTGGCTCATGAGGTGTGCTCCTGTTGCCACTGGGCATCGCTTTCAAAGTGATGGCGGAATCGATTGCCCAGCTTGCGCAACAGCGGATTGCGCACCCAGACCAGGTGGCGGGTGAAGGTGAAGTCGGCGCCGAGGCTGGCCTTGACCTGCGGGTCGGTCCAGCCGGCCACGTAAAACTTCAGGCCGTTGGCGACTGCGTACTCCAGGTTTACAAACCAACTGACGAAGTACAGGTTGAACTCCAGCGCCTGCGGGTAGTTGAGGCCGATGTACTTGTCGAGCAGCTTGTCGCCCTCCACGTAGCAGAGGTTGTAGCCGATCAATTCGTCGCAGTGCCAGTAGCAGAACACTCGCCCGTTGCTGGCGGCGTCCTTCAATAGGCTGCTGAAAAACTCCGGCGTGAGCAGGTCAAAATGGATCTCGCTTTGGTCGTAGACCGCCCTGTACAGCGCGTATAAGTGCGCCAGCCAGGCATCATCGTTGAAGCGTGCATCGCCGGTGTCCAGGACTTCCACGCGCAGCGCTTCACGACTGCGCAATTTGCGTCGGATATTGCGCCGACGGCTGTGAGACAAGCGCGCCAGGTACTCGTCGATAGTGGTGAAGTTGATCGGTACATACGCCAGCGCCTGGCCTTCCAGGCTGATGAAGCCGCGCCGGGTGCAGTCATCGATCAGGTCGTGCGCGTAGCGGTTGTCCGCGTCGCTGAGCAGCGGCGAGTTGCACGGCACGTCTTTGATCACGGTGAGTTTGCGCTGCGGCGCACACTCATGTTGCAGCCACTGCGCAAGGTCCTGCGGCGACACGCCTTGGGGGAACGGCGAGTATTCGCTGACCGTGGTGCCGACAAAACAGCTGTCGATACGCAGCCACGAATGCCAGAAACCATACCCCGGCCAACCCCGCACACGGTTCACGAACTCATCATCGGCGGTGGTCAGCAGGTCAAAGGGCGTGAAGAAGTACGGCAGGCCCTGTTCGGACAGGCGCACGTCGAAACCCACTGGCGGGTGCTGCAAAAAGCGCCCGATCAGCGATTGCCCTTCCAGGCAGCACGCATACGTAGCCTCGGGGCGGCTGGAGTCTGGCAGTGGTTGCGTGGCGCAAGTCATGACAAAAAGCTCAAAGATGACAGGTGGAATAATAGCCTCTTCGGGGTGTTCTCCACTTGAACCTCGGCTGTCGGCAGGGCACATCAGCATTTCCCGCAGCCCGCGCCAAACCTATTAGACTCCGCTGACCTGAAAGGTGAATGACCAAGGACCGTCCATGAAACGCAGCCTGACCGTACTCGCCATCCTGATTGCCGCCCTCATGGCCGGCGCCGGCTGGTATGTCTACAGCAAGCAGCCCACTCGCCAGGGCACCGAAACACTGGCCAACCTGCAAGGCACGGTCACGGTGCGTTACGACGACCGTGGCGTGCCGCACATCCGCGCCGAGAACGAGACCGACCTGTATCGCGCCTTAGGCTACGTTCACGCTCAGGACCGGCTGTTCCAGATGGAGATCATGCGGCGCCTGGCACGAGGCGAACTGGCCGAGGTGCTGGGGCCAAAAGTGCTGGAGACCGACAAGCTGTTCCGCAGCCTGCGCATCCGTGAGCGGGCCTTGAGTTACGTGGAACACATTGACCACGACTCCAAGGCGTGGAAGGCCTTGCAAGCCTATCTGGACGGCATCAACCAATATCAGGACAGCCACGCCAGCCCCATGGAATTCGACGTACTGGGCATCCCCAAGCGGCCGTTTACCGCCGAGGACACCATCAGCGTCGCCGGGTACATGGCCTACAGTTTTGCCGCCGCGTTTCGTACCGAGCCGCTGCTGACGTACGTCCGCGACCAGTTGGGCAGCGATTACCTGAAAGTCTTTGACCTGGACTGGCAACCCAAAGGCGCGCTGAACCTGGCCGCCAGCGACTGGAACACCCTGGGTGCCATCGCCTCTCTGAGCGATCAGGCCTTGGCCGACAACGGCTTGCCGCAGTTCGAGGGCAGCAACGCCTGGGCCATCAGCGGCAGCCGCACCCAAAGTGGCAAGCCGTTACTGGCGGGCGACCCGCATATCCGCTTCTCGGTGCCATCGGTATGGTACGAAGCGCAGCTCTCGGCGCCGGGCTTTGAGCTCTACGGTTATCACAACGCGCTGGTGCCGGTGGCGTTCCTGGGCCACAACCTGGATTTCGGCTGGAGCCTGACCATGTTCCAGAACGATGACCTCGACTTGATCGCCGAAAAGGTCAACCCGGACAACCCCAACCAGGTCTGGTATCACGGCCAATGGGTCGACATGACCAGCAGCGAGCAGCAGATTGCGGTCAAAGGCCAAGACCCGGTGATACTCACCCTGCGTCGCTCGCCCCACGGCCCGATCATCAATGACGTACTCGGCGAGAACGCCGGCAACACACCGATCGCGATGTGGTGGGCATTCCTCGACACCGAAAACCCGATCCTCGAAGGCTTCTACCAACTTAACCGCGCCGACACGCTGGCCAAGGCACGCGCGGCAGCGGCGATGGTGTCGGCGCCGGGGCTGAATATCGTGTGGGCGAACGCCAAGGGTGATATCGGCTGGTGGGCGGCGGCGCAGTTGCCGATCCGCCCGACGGGGGTCAACCCCGGCTTTATCCTCGACGGCAGCACCGCCCAGGCCGACAAACTGGGCTTTTACCCGTTCAGCGCCAACCCCCAGGAAGAAAACCCGGCGCGTGGTTATGTGGTGTCGGCAAATGCCCAGCCGGTGTCGCCCACTGGCATGGAAATACCGGGCTATTACAACCTGGCCGACCGTGGCCAGCAGTTGAACACGCAGTTGAGCGACAAAAGCGTGAAGTGGGACGTCAATAACAGCCAGGCCCTGCAACTGGGCACTACCACCGCTTATGGCCCACGCTTGCTGGCGCCGCTGTTGCCGGTGCTGCGTGAGGTGGTCAAAGACCCGGCGCAGTTGAAACTGGTGGAGCAGCTTGCGAGCTGGAAGGGTGACTACCCACTGGACTCCACCAGCGCCACGCTGTTCAACCAGTTCCTGTTCAACCTCACCGACGCGGCCTTTCACCCCAAACTGGGCGACGCGATGTTCAAGTCCCTGCTCACCACGCGGGTGATCGATGCGGCGCTGCCGCGCCTGGCCGCCTCAGCGGACTCGCCCTGGTGGGACGGCAAGCGCGCCAACACGGTCAAACTGGCGTGGGACAACAGCCTGGCGCATCTGAAAGCCACGTTCGGCGACGACCCGACGCAGTGGCAGTGGGGCAAGGCGCACACCCTGACCCACGGCCACCCGCTGGGCATGCAGAAGCCGTTGGACAAGCTCTTCAACGTCGGTCCCTTCCCCGCCCCCGGCACCCACGAAGTGCCGAACAACCAATCCGCTATGATCGGCCCGGCACCCTGGCCAGTGACATACGGCCCATCGACGCGCCGCCTGATCGACTTCGCCGACCCCGCTCACGCCCTGACCATCAACCCGGTGGGGCAAAGCGGCGTGCCGTTTGACTCGCACTATGACGACCAGGCGCAAACCTACATCGAAGGCGGGTATGAGCAGGCGCATTTCAGCGATGAGGAAGTGACGGCGAATACCCGAGGTACGTTGAAGCTGTTGCCAGCCAGGAAATAGCGCTGAAGGCATGCGGTTCAATGTGGGAGCGGGCTTGCTCGCGAATGCGCAGTATCAGTCACCAGATGTATCGACTGACTCCCTGCATTCGCGAGCAAGCCCGCTCCCACATTTGCTTTGTGTTGTAGCGACTATCGTGTGCGCATTCGCCCCGGCGCTTCGCCATAGGTGTCCTTGAACTTCTTGCTGAACGCCGCCTGGGACTGATAACCCACCTGGGCGGCGATATCCAGCAGGCTCAAGCGCGACTGGCGCAGCAGGTTGAACGCCAGCTCCATGCGCAGCTGAGTCAGCAGCACCCACGGCGACACACCCGCCACTTTCACAAACGCACGCATGAAGGTGGCCCGCGACATCGTCGCCGCAGCGGCCAGGCTGTCGATGGTCCATTCATGACCGGGCTCGGCCAGCATCGCCTGCCAGGCCTTGGTCAGGCGCTTGTCGGCGAGCAGGGCGAAGGTGCCGGCCACGGGCGCCTGACGGGTCAGCCAGGTGCGCAGAACCAGGGTAAATAACGCCAACGACAGCGCATCGATAAACGAGCGCGCGCCCAGTTGCTCGCCGTCCGCTTCGCTGCGCAGCAGCGCGATCAGCGCCGCCAACTGCTCGTCGCCCTGCCACTGCCGGCTGGACACCACCAAATACTCCGGCAACGCACTGAACAGCAAAGACTGGCGGTTGTAGTGAAAGCTACCGCACAGCATGTCGACCTCTGGCCGCGCGCCGCCCAAGCGATGCACCGGCAGCACGCCCCCTTCGATGACCTGCGGCTGCATCGGTCGGATACGCGCACCCTGGCTGCGCAACAAATGGGTGGCACCGCCGGGCATCAGCAGGATGTCGCCCTCCTCCAGCGTCACCTGCTGCCCACCCGAGAGCTCTGCACGGCACGTTCCGCTGAGCACGATGTGGTACGGCGCTACGCCAAATTTCTCAGGCGGGTGATCCAGCGCCCAGTCGCCCTGGAACTGGCAACGCAAATCCAGACTGCCGCGCAGGTTGGCCAGCGCAATAAGCGTGTCGATCGAATTCATTTGCGAGCATCGGTCAAAAAGATGAGCGGATCGAACAATAACGCCAACGCCGAACAGCAGAAACTGGCTTCACACCCCACCTGTTCAGGAGTTACCGCAATGTTCAATAACTGGTCCGACTTGCTGCCTACCGTGAAGAAAGCCTTTGGCGCGCTGGGCAAGAGCAACCCGAAGATGGTCAAAGCCTACATGGCGCTGGGCGAGGCTGCCGAGGAAAACAATGTACTCGACGCCAAGACCCGTGAGCTGATTTCCATCGCCGTGGCCATCACCACACGCTGCGACGGCTGCATCGGCGTACATGCCGACGCGGCGATCAAGGCCGGCGCGACCCGCGAAGAAGTGGCGGCCACGCTTGCCACCGCGATCTCGCTGAATGCCGGCGCCGCGTACATCTACTCGCTGCGTGCGCTGGAAGCCTACGACACGCTCAAACCGGCGCCGCAAAGTTAAGCCGGAACTGCTGCGGCGTCACGCCCAGCCGGCGGTTGAACACGCTGCGCATGTGCTGGGCGTCGCGAAACCCGCATTGATAGGCCACGGTCTTGAGTGGCGCAGGGCTGCTTTCGAGCATCACCCGCGCCGCATCCACCCGCGCCCGCTCGACAAACTCCGCCGGGGTGATGCGCGCCTCACGGGCAAACACCCGGGAGAAATTGCGCGCGCTCATATTCGCCGCCTTGGCCAGGTCGGCGATGGTCAAATCACCGGTCAGGTTCGCCAGCACGTACAACTGCACCAACGCCACCGCCGAGGTGCTTTCGGCGTGGGGCGTCAGGAACGGACTGAACTGCGACTGCCCGCCCGAGCGCTGGGTAAACACCACCAGGCGTTTGGCCACGCTCAGCGCGACTTCCGGACCATGGTCCTGGGCCAGCAGAAACAGTGACAAGTCGATGCCGGCCGTGACCCCGGCCGAGGTGTAGAGGTTGCCGTCCTGCACGTAGAGGCGGTCGGCGTCGACCTGGGCCGAGGGGCACAGACACGCCAGGTCGGCGGCATCGTTCCAGTGGGTGGTGACGGTTTTGCCGTCCAGCAAGCCGGCTCGCGCCAGCATGAAGGCGCCGTTGCAGATCGAACCGAAGCGCTGCGCCCGCGCGGCGGCGGCACGTAGCCAGTCATCAAACGGCGCGCCGAAATCCTCGAAGGGCAATTGCGGGCCACCGGCAACCAGCAGCAGGTCGTAGGCTTGCAGGGCTTCGCTGTAATGCCGGTGGGCCTGCAGCGACAAGCCATTAGAGGCGGTCAGTGTGCCGTGGCCCAGGCCGAGCACTTCAAGCTGGTAGTGGTCTTGCGGCGGCAGAAAACGGTTGGCCTCGCAGAACACATCCATGGGACCGGTCACGTCCAGTGACTGGACGCCGGGGAAGATCAGGATGGCGACGGTTTTGCCCATGCTGCAAACACCTTTTCTAACTGAATAAATGCAAAACCCCTGTGGGAGCGGGCTTGCTCGCGAATGCGGTAGTTCAGTTGACACACGCATTAACTGACATACCACTTTCGCGAGCAAGTCGAATCGTCGCACCGCCGCTCCCACATTTGATCCTCTTAGGCTTCAAGAGACTATTCCCGCTGGCGCGATATCGCGCCACATTGGCCGACATCGCATCCTCGCCGCGATGGCCCCGTCGCGGGCGCGCGCCCAGACTGGACTCATCGGCGCCACCCCCGGCGCTTTGTTGAGGAGAACGACCATGAGCACCACCATCGCCGGCATCCAGATCCCGGACAGCGCCTTGGCCAAGGCCACCACCGAGTACATCCGCGACGTCGAATCCGACCTGCTCTACCACCACTCCCGCCGCGTATTCCTGTTCGGCGTGCTGAGCGGTGAGCGCAAACAACTGGCCTACAACCCGGAGCTGCTTTACGTCGGCGCCATGTTCCATGACCTCGGCCTGGTTGAAGGCCATCGCAGCGACAACGAGCGCTTTGAAGTGGACGGCGCCAATGCAGCGGCGGCGTTCCTCAAGCCTTACGGGCTGAGCGACGACGATATCGAACAGGTGTGGCTGTCCATCGCCCTGCACACCACGCCGGGCGTGCCGCAGCATCTGCGCCCGACCGTGGCGCTGGTAACCGCCGGTGTCGAGATGGACGTGCTGGGCATGGACTACGCCGCGTTTTCCAGCGTGCAGCGCGAAGCCGTGGTGCATGCGCATCCACGCGGTGAAGGGTTCAAGGAGTGCATTATCTGCGCGTTTGCCGACGGCTTGCGCCATCGCCCGCAGACCACGTTTGGCAACGTGAAGACGGATGTGTTGGTGGATCAGGAGCCGGGGTTCAAGCCGATGAATTTTGTCGAGGTGATTCGCAAGTCGCCGTGGGCGGCTTAATCAGCCTGAAATACAATCAAATGTGGGAGCGGGCTTGCTCGCGAATGCGGAGTGTCAGTCACCAGATGTACTGACTGATCCACCGCATTCGCGAGCAAGCCCGCTCCCACATTTTTGAGCCGGTTCCGCCAGGCTGCGCGGGTTAGACCGGAGCAGGCGCCCGGCGCTTGTCCGGCTGCTGCCAGCCATCCGCAGCCGCTTCTTCAATCGCTTGCTGAATGGCTTTCTTGCGGTGCTCTTCGGCACGGCGGCTGAAGAACCACACCAGGAAGGTCACCAGCGACACCGCCAACAGGATCAGGCTGGCCACGGCGTTGATCTCGGGCTTAACCCCAAGACGCACGGCCGAGAATACTTCCATCGGCAAGGTCGTCGAGCCTGGACCGGACACGAAGCTGGCCAGTACCAGGTCATCCAGCGACAGCGCGAACGACATCATGCCGCCCGCCGCCAACGACGGCGCAATCATCGGGATGGTGATCAGGAAGAACACCTTCCACGGCCGCGCGCCCAGGTCCATCGCCGCTTCTTCAATCGACAGGTCCAGCTCACGCAAGCGCGCCGACACCACCACCGCCACATACGCCGCACAGAACGTGGTGTGGGCGATCCAGATAGTGACGATGCCACGCTCCTGGGGCCAACCGATCATCTGCGCCATGGCCACGAACAGCAGCAACAGCGACAGACCGGTGATCACCTCGGGCATGACCAGTGGCGCCGTTACCAGGCCGCCGAACAGCGTGCGGCCCTTGAAGTGACTGATGCGCGTCAGCACGAACGCCGCCAACGTCCCCAGCGCCACGGCGGCCACCGCCGTGTAGCAGGCGATTTCCAGGGAGCGTGCCACCGAGCCCATCAACTGGGTGTTGTCCAGCAGGCCCACGTACCACTTGATCGACCAACCGCCCCACACCGTCACCAGCTTGGATTCGTTGAACGAGTAGATCACCAGGATCAGCATCGGCAGGTAGATGAACAGCAACCCCGCCACCAGCATGAAACTCGAGAAACTGAAGCGCTTCATATCTTGCCCTCCATCTCTTTGGCTTGGCTGCGGTTAAACAGGATGATCGGCACAATCAGGATCGCCAGCATCACCACCGCCAGGGCAGACGCCACCGGCCAGTCACGGTTGTTGAAGAATTCTTGCCACAGCACTTTACCGATCATCAGCGTTTCCGGGCCGCCGAGCAGTTCCGGGATCACGAACTCGCCCACCACCGGAATGAACACCAGCATGCAGCCGGCGATGATGCCGTTCTTGGACAGCGGCACGGTGATTTTCCAGAAGCTGTTGAAGGTGCTCGAGCCCAGGTCGGACGCGGCTTCCAGCAGGCTCTGGTCGTGTTTGACGAGGTTGGCGTACAGCGGCAGGATCATGAACGGCAGGTACGAATAGACCACGCCGATGTACACCGCGATGTTGGTGTTGAGGATCTGCAGCGGTTCGTTGATCAACCCGATGGACATCAGGAAGCCGTTGAGCAAACCGTTGTTGCTGAGGATGCCCATCCACGCATACACGCGGATCAGAATCGCGGTCCAGGTCGGCATCATGATCAGCAGCACCAGCACGGTCTGCATCTCTTTACGTGCGCTGGCAATGGCGTAGGCCATCGGATAGCCGATCAACAGGCACAGGATCGTGCTGAAAAACGCCATCTTCAGCGAGCCCAGGTACGCGGCGATGTACAACTCGTCGTCACCCAGCATCGCGTAGTTGCCCAGGTTGAGCACCAGTTGCAGCTTTTGCTCAACGAAGGTGTAGATCTCGGTGTAAGGCGGGATCGCTACGTCGGCTTCGGCAAAGCTGATCTTCAAGACGATGAAGAACGGCAGCGCGAAAAACAGAAACAGCCAGAGGAAAGGGATCCCGATGACCACATGCCGGCCACCGGGTGTTATTCGTTGCAGCTGGCGTTTGAACTTCTTCATATTCATGAGCGAAGCACCACGCCGCTGTCGTCTTCCCACCACACATACACCTGGTCACCCCAGGTTGGGCGCTGGCCACGGCGCTCGGCGTTGGCGACGAAGGACTGCACCAGCTTGCCGCTCGGCAGCTCGACGTAGAACACCGAGTGGCCGCCCAGGTAGGCGATGTCGTGCACCTTGCCGCTGGACCAGTTGTGCTCACAGGTCGGCATTTCGGTGGTCACCAGCAGCTTTTCAGGGCGGATGGCGTAGGTCACCGACTTGTCTTCCACCGCCGTGGCGATGCCGTAGCCCACGTAGATGTCGCGGTCCAGGTCCGGGCACTTGAGCACCGCGTGGCCTTCGGCGTCGTCCACCACTTGGGTGTCGAAGATGTTCACGTTGCCGATGAACTCGCACACCAGGCGGCTGGTAGGCGTTTCGTAGATGTCGATCGGGCTGCCGATCTGCGCAATCCAGCCCAGGTGCATGATCGCGATGCGCTCGGCCATGGTCATGGCCTCTTCCTGGTCGTGGGTCACCATCACGCAGGTCACGCCCACGCGCTCGATGATCTCCACCAGCTCCAGCTGCATTTGCGAACGCAGCTTCTTGTCGAGGGCACCCATCGGCTCATCGAGCAGCAGCAGTTTCGGGCGCTTGGCCAGGGAACGCGCCAAGGCCACACGCTGACGCTGGCCACCGGACAACTGGTGCGGCTTGCGCTTGGCGTACTGGCTCATCTGCACCAGCTTGAGCATCTCGGCCACGCGGGCGTCGACTTCAGCCTTGGGAATCTTGTCCTGCTGCAGGCCGAACGCGATGTTCTGCGCTACCGTCATGTGCGGGAACAAGGCGTAGGACTGGAACATCATGTTGATCGGCCGCTCATACGGCGGCATGTCGGTGATGTCCACACCGTCGAGGTAAATGCGACCTTCGGTTGGGCGCTCGAAGCCTGCGAGCATGCGCAGCAAAGTGGATTTGCCCGAACCCGAACCGCCGAGCAAGGCGAAGATCTCGCCTTTCTTGATTTCCAGGGACACATCGTCCACGGCAATCGTCTCGTCGAACTTCTTCGTGACCCGGTCGATTTTGACCAACACCTTTTTCGGTGTCTGGTCGCCCTCGAGGGCTTTCTTATAGGCGCCGGAGGCAACTGCCATTTACGAAACTCCCAACAAAATTTGAGGTTCACCCAATACGGGCGAAACCTTGGATAGTTTGAGCTTTAAGCCTTACTTGCCCGTCTTGACCTTGGTCCAGCTACGGGTCATTAAACGCTGCACGTTCGGGGGTAACTCGAAGTTGACAAACGTCCGGTCGAGAACCGCCTGCGGTGGGTAAACCGCTGCGTCGGTGCGTATCGATTGCTCCATCAGTTTGTCCGCCCCGGGGTTAGGGTTGGCGTAACCGACGTAATCACTGACCTGAGCGATCACCTCAGGTTGCAGTAAATAGTTGATGTAGGCGTGGGCCTCTTTAACGTTGGTGGCATCCGCCGGGATCGCCAGCACGTCAAACCACAGGTTGCCGCCTTCTTTCGGAATCGCGTAGGCGATCTTCACGCCCTTGCCCGCCTCGGCCGCGCGGGCCTTGGCCTGGAACACATCACCGGAGAAACCTGCCGCCACGCAGATGTTGCCGTTGGCCAGGTCCGAAATGTACTTGGACGAGTGGAAGTAAGTCACGTAAGGACGCACTTTCAGCAGTTTCTCTTCGGCCTTTTTATAGTCGGCCGGGTTGGTGCTGTTGGGGTTCAGGCCCATGTAGTTGAGCACCGCCGGCAGCATTTCATCGGCCGAGTCCATGAACGAGACGCCACAGGTGGCCAGCTTTTTCATGTTCTCCGGCTCGAACAGCACGGCCCAGGAATCGATATGGTCGACGCCCAGTACTTCTTTGACTTTTTCGACGTTGTAACCGATCCCGTTGGTGCCCCACAGATACGGCACGGCGTACTGGTTACCCGGATCGTTCTTTTCCAGACGCTTGAGCAGCGCCGGGTCGAGGTTTGCATAATGGGTCAGCAATGACTTGTCGAGCTTCTGGAACGCCCCGGCCTTGATCTGCTTGCCGAGGAAGTGGTTCGACGGCACGACCACGTCGTAACCGGTGCGCCCGGCGAGCAACTTGCCTTCCAGGGTTTCATTGGAATCAAACACGTCATACACGGGCTTGATGCCGCTGGCCTTTTCGAAGTTGGCCAGGGTGTCGGGGCCGATGTAGTCCGACCAGTTATAAATATGCACAGTCGGCGCGGCCTGCACGCTGACAGCCAGCGTGATACCTGCACCTACCAGCACGGCTTTGCGAAATAAAGAAATTGGCAAGTGGAGGTCCTCTTAAATAGTTGGGCCTTAAAGTTGTTGCCCGGCAACAAAACCGGCGCGCAACTTACCCTCGATAAACCGATCCGGCAAAACTTTCTGTCATTTAATTTGTGGAAGTCGGTTTAGGAGGAGCGGGCTTGCTCGCGAAGGCGATGTGTCAGCCAGCAGGTGCATCAACTGATACACCGCTTTGGCGAGCAAATCGAATCGTCGAACCGCCGCTCCCACACAAGCCCGCTCCCACAGGGTTTAAGGCTTATTTACCCGATTTGATTTTGGTCCAGCTGCGGGTCATTTCACGCTGAGTTGCAGCCGGCAAGTCAGCAATGGCGTAGAGCTTGGCTTGCACATCGGCGGACGGGTAGATGCCCGGGTCGCTGGTGATGTCTTTGTCGACCAGTGGGGTCGCTTTCTCGTTACCGTTCGGGAAACGTACGCTGTTGGTGATGGCAGCCATGACTTTCGGCTCCAGCAGGTAGTTCATGAACTTGTAGGCAGCGTCGACGTTTTCGGCATCTTTAGGGATGGCGACCATGTCATAGAAACTGCCGGCGCCTTCTTTCGGAATGTCGTAGGCCACCTTGACCTTGCCACCGGCTTCAGCCGCGCGGGATTTGGCCTGCTGGATGTCACCCGAGTAGCCCACGGCTACGCAGATGTTGCCGTTGGCCAGGTCCGAGATGTACTTGGACGAGTGGAAGTAGCCGATCGAAGGGCGCAGCTTGAGGAACAGGTCCTCGGCTTGCTTGAGGTCGGCCTTTTTCTGGGTGTCGGTCGGCAGCCCCAGGTAATGCAGGGCCACCGGCAGCATTTCGGTTGGCGAATCGAGGAAGCTCACGCCGCAGCCTTTCAGCTTGGCGAGGTTTTCCGGCTTGAGGATGGTGTCCCAGGATTCGATCTTGTCGATGCCCAGTGCAGCCTTGACCTTCTCCGGGTTGTAGCCGATACCGATCGAGCCCCACATGTACGGGAAGGCGTGCTTGTTGTCCGGGTCGCTGACCGACACGGCCTTGAGCAGGGATTTGTTCAGGTTGTCGTAGTTGGGCAGCTTGGACTTGTCCAGCTCCTGATAGACACCGGCCTTGATCTGCTTGGCGAGGAAGTTGTTCGACGGTACGACGATGTCGTAACCGGACTTGCCTGCCAGCAACTTGGCTTCCAGCGTCTCGTTGCTGTCGAAAACGTCGTACACCACTTTAATGCCCGACTCTTTTTCAAAGTTGGCGATGGTGTCCGGTGCAATGTAGTCGGACCAGTTATAGACGTGCAGCACTTTATCGTCTGCCTGGGCCGCGCCCGCCATTGCGCCCAACAGGGACAAGGCGAGGAGGGTCTTGCCAGCGTTCTTCAAACCTAATGCCTTCATTTGGTGATGCTCCAATTTTTCTTTTTTGGGCCACATTTTTTACACGTTCAGCGGCCCTTCCAAAGGGCAACAAAACAGGGCGACAGTCTGGCAAGTTCAGGGGCCGGCTTTCAACCAAAGCGCCCTTATTACTGCGTTTTTGTAACTGCCCGGACGCAGCACCCGAAGCCGCTGCGCCCTGAGCCTAGCACTTAGCCCTGCAATGCCGCCAAAGTCAGGTCCAGGCACTGGCGAGCCTTGGTCACCAGCTCGTCGATTTCCGCCTTGCTGATCACCAGCGACGGCGAAATGATCATGGTGTCGCCCACGGCGCGCATGATCAGGCCGTTCTCGAAGCAGAACGTGCGGCAGATCATGCCCACACCACGGCCTTCGTAACGTTTGCGCGTGGCCTTGTCCTGCACCAGCTCAATCGCCCCGAGCATGCCGACTCCGCGAACTTCACCCACCAACGGGTGATCAGCCAGTTCCCTCAGACGTTTCTGCAAATACGGTGCCGTTTCTTCGTGCACACGGTTAACGATTTTTTCATCGCGCAGGATGCGGATGTTTTCCAGCGCCACGGCTGCCGCTACCGGGTGACCTGAATAGGTGAAGCCGTGGTTGAAATCGCCACCTTCATTGAGCACGGCGACCACGTCGTCGTGCACGATCAGGCCGCCCATGGGGATGTAACCCGAGGTCAGGCCTTTGGCGATGGTCATCATGTGCGGCTTGAGGTCGTAGAAGTCGCTGCCGAACCACTCACCGGTCCGGCCGAAACCGCAGATCACTTCATCAGCAACAAACAGGATGTCGTACTTGGCGAGGATTTCCTTGATGCGCGGCCAGTAGGTTTCTGGCGGCACGATCACACCACCGGCGCCCTGGATCGGCTCGGCAATAAAGGCACCGACGTTGTCCACGCCCAGTTCCAGAATCTTCTCTTCCAACTGGTTGGCGGCCCACACCCCGAACTCTTCCGGGCTCATGTCGCCGCCTTCGCCATACCAGTACGGCTGGGCGATGTGGGTGATGCCCGGGATCGGCAAGTCGCCCTGTTCATGCATATAGGTCATGCCGCCCAGGCTCGCGCCGGCCACGGTAGAGCCGTGGTAGCCATTCTTGCGGCTGATGATGGTCTTCTTGTTCGGCTGGCCTTTGACTGCCCAGTAGTGGCGGACCATGCGCAACATGGTGTCGTTGCCTTCGGAGCCTGAACCGGTGAAGAACACGTGGTTCATGCCGGCCGGTGCGATGTCGGAAATAACCTTGGCCAACTCCAGCACCGGCGGGTGAGCAGTCTGGAAAAACAGGTTGTAGTAGGGCAGTTCTTTCATCTGCTTGGCGGCGGCGTCAGCCAGTTCATCGCGACCGTAACCGATCGCCACGCACCACAGGCCGGCCATGCCGTCGAGGATCTTGTTGCCTTCGCTGTCCCACAGGTAAACGCCGTGGGCTTTGGTGATGATCCGTGGGCCTTTCACTTTCAATTGCTTGAAGTCACTGAACGGCGCCAGGTGGTGATCGTTGCTCAAGGCTTGCCATTCACGGGTTTGCGGGTTGTTGCTGGACATACCAATCTCCTAGACTTTTTCAGGTGAGGGCGCGCCAATCCTGCGGCGCGCCCGGCGCATCAGACGGCGAAGAGCAGGAATTCCCGCTCCCATGAACTGATCACGCGCTTGAAGTTTTCATGCTCGGCCCGCTTGACCGCGACGTAGCCTGTGATGAATTTTTGACCCAGGTATTTCTCGATGGTCTTGCTGTTTTCCATGCGTTCCAGGGCGTCTTCGATGGTCAACGGCAGGCGCAGGTTGCGCCGCTCGTAGCCACGACCCACCACGGGCGCGCTCGGGTTATGGCCTTCGACCATGCCGATGTAGCCGCACAACAGGCTGGCGGCAATTGCCAGGTACGGGTTGGCGTCGGCGCCCGGCAGGCGGTTTTCGACGCGACGGTTCTGCGGGCCGGCATCCGGTACGCGCAGGCCCACGGTGCGGTTCTCTTCGCCCCACTCCACATTCACCGGCGCCGAGGTGTCGGGCAGGAAGCGGCGGAACGAGTTCACGTTGGGGGCAAACAGCGGCAGCAACTCAGGGATGAATTTCTGCAGGCCGCCAATGTGGTTGAGGAACAGTTGGCTCATGGTCCCGTCTTCATTGGAGAAGACGTTCTTGCCAGTGGCGATGTCGATGATGCTCTGGTGCAAGTGCATCGCGCTGCCGGGCTCGCCGGTCATCGGCTTGGCCATGAAGGTGGCGGCCACGTTGTGCTTGAGCGCGGCTTCACGCATGGTGCGCTTGAACACCAGGATCTGGTCGGCCAGGGACAGGGCATCGCCGTGACGGAAGTTGATTTCCATCTGCGCCGTGCCGTCCTCGTGGATCAGCGTGTCGAGGTCCAGCTCCTGCAGCTCGCACCAGTCGTAGACGTCTTCGAACAATGGGTCGAATTCGTTGGCCGCTTCTATAGAGAAGGATTGGCGACCGGTCTCCGGGCGCCCGGAACGGCCGATCGGCGGTTGCAGCGGGAAGTCCGGGTCTTCGCAGCGTTTGGTCAGGTAGAACTCCATCTCCGGCGCCACGATGGGCTGCCAGCCTCTGTCGGAGTACAACTTGAGGACTTTCTTGAGCACGTTGCGCGGCGACAGCTCGATCGGGTTGCCTTGCTTGTCGTAGGTGTCGTGAATCACCTGGGCGGTGGGCTCGATGGCCCAGGGCACCAGGAATACGGCGTTCTGGTCCGGGCGGCAGATCATGTCGATGTCGGCCGGGTCGAGCAATTCGTAATAGATGTCGTCTTCGACATAGTCGCCGGTCACGGTCTGCAACAGAACGCTCTCGGGCAGGCGCATGCCTTTTTCGGCGATGAACTTGTTGGTCGGCGAGATCTTGCCCCGGGTGATGCCGGTGAGGTCGCCAATCATGCATTCGACTTCTGTGATCTTGTGGTCTTTCAACCAATCGGTGAGCTGGTCGAGGTTGTTACTCATAAATGCCTCTGGGCTGTGTTTCCTGACATCCATTAAAGGTCAGGCGTAAGTTGACGCAGCATCCGCGTCGCGTTGCATCGCCCGCTGTCGACAGGCCGAACCAAAGGCCTGGAAGATCGCGAGGTAGTGCGGGTTAGAGCTTACCTGCCATTCGGGGTGCCATTGCACTCCTAAAGCAAAAGCCTTGCCCGCGGTGTAAGAAAAAGCTTCGATCAGCCCATCAGGCGCGGTGGCTTCGACCTGCAAACCGGGCGCCAGGCGGTCAACGCCCTGGCTGTGAATCGAATTGACCTGGATCGTCTGCGGCAACCCCAGGCTTGCCAATACCCCATTCGGGGAGATCGCCACGGCGTGCGCCGGGCCGTACTGGACCTCCAACGGCTGAGTGTCGTCTTCGCGGTGATCCATCATGCCCGGCACTTCATGAACCTTCTGGTGCAGGCTGCCGCCAAACGCCACGTTCATTTCCTGGAAGCCACGGCAGATGCCCAGCACCGGCACGCCTGCCGCAATCGCGGCACGCAGCAACGGCAAGGTGGTCTGGTCGCGTGCAGAATCATGAGCAGTCCCGGGCGCGCTGGCCGGACCGTCGTAATGAAAGGGTTCGATATTGGAAGGAGAGCCGGTAAATAGAATGCCATCCAGGCCGTCAAAAATATTGGCCGGGTCGAGCAGATCGCCCAAGGATGGAATGATCAATGGCAAGCCCTTGGCAGCGGTGGCCACTGCACGGACGTATTTGTCGCCACTGATGTGATAAGCATGCAGACCGACCTGTTTGGAGCAGGCGGTGACGCCGATTAACGGCAGGCGAGACATGAAGCACCCCGGTATTATTGCTGTTATGGGTTTGAATCGAGCTTAGCCTTGTTCATTTTTTTACACAACACCCCCGTAAAAAATACAACACGGCCCGCTCAAGCCTGCTAGTCCCAAGCCCTCCAAACCCAAAAAACCGCCCCAAAAAGCCCCAAAAAAGGCCTCAAGGCGCTTTTTTAGGGCAAAAAAGGCCTCGCTTGACTTCGGCATGCCGTTCGGGTTGACTGAAACCAGAAAAGATCAATGATTGATATTTTTAACAACAAAGGTGTTGCATCATGTCGGTACCCCCGCGTGCCGTTCAGCTTAACGAAGCGAACGCGTTCCTTAAGGATCATCCTGAGGTTCTGTACGTAGACCTTCTAATTGCGGATATGAATGGTGTGGTGCGCGGCAAGCGCATCGAACGCACCAGCCTCCACAAGGTTTACGAGAAGGGCATTAACCTGCCTGCCTCTTTATTTGCCCTGGATATCAACGGCTCGACGGTGGAAAGCACCGGCCTGGGTCTAGACATCGGTGATGCTGACCGAATCTGTTATCCGATCCCCGACACCCTGTGCAATGAACCCTGGCAAAAGCGCCCCACCGCGCAACTGCTGATGACCATGCACGAACTTGAAGGTGAACCTTTCTTCGCCGATCCTCGCGAAGTGCTCCGCCAAGTTGTCAGCAAATTCGACGACCTCGGTCTGACCATCTGCGCCGCCTTCGAGCTCGAGTTCTACCTGATCGACCAGGAGAACGTGAACGGCCGCCCCCAACCGCCCCGCTCGCCGATCTCCGGCAAACGCCCGCACTCGACACAGGTCTACCTGATCGACGACCTCGACGAATACGTCGACTGCCTCCAGGACATTCTGGAAGGGGCCAAAGAGCAAGGCATCCCTGCCGACGCCATCGTCAAGGAAAGTGCCCCGGCGCAGTTCGAAGTGAACCTGCACCACGTGGCCGACCCGATCA
The DNA here is from genome assembly GCF_059862645.1 of Pseudomonas sp. MF08831. NCBI lineage: Bacteria > Pseudomonadati > Pseudomonadota > Gammaproteobacteria > Pseudomonadales > Pseudomonadaceae > Pseudomonas > Pseudomonas sp. MF08831. The sequence continues at coordinate 164,167 of NZ_JCBCUX010000003.1, forward strand.
AGGCCTGCGACTACGCGGTACTGCTCAAGCGCCTGATCAAGAACATCGCCTACGACCATGAGATGGACACCACCTTCATGGCCAAGCCTTACCCAGGCCAGGCGGGCAACGGTTTGCACGTACACATTTCGATCCTGGACAAGGACGGCAAGAACATCTTTGCCAGCGAGGATCCCGAGCAGAACGCCGCATTGCGTCACGCGATCGGCGGTGTGCTCGAGACCCTACCCGCCCAAATGGCGTTCCTGTGCCCCAACGTCAACTCCTACCGTCGTTTCGGCGCACAGTTCTACGTGCCGAACTCGCCGTGCTGGGGCCTGGATAACCGCACCGTGGCGATTCGCGTACCGACCGGCTCGTCCGATGCCGTACGTATCGAACACCGCGTGGCCGGCGCCGACGCCAACCCTTACCTGCTGATGGCTTCGGTCCTGGCAGGCGTGCACCACGGACTGACCAACAAAATCGAACCGGGCGCTCCAGTGGAAGGCAACAGCTACGAGCAGAACGAACAAAGCCTGCCGAACAACCTGCGCGATGCCCTGCGCGAGTTGGACGACAGCGAGGTGATGGCCAAGTACATCGATCCTAAGTACATCGATATCTTCGTCGCCTGTAAGGAAAGTGAGCTGGAGGAGTTTGAACACTCCATCTCCGACCTTGAGTACAACTGGTACCTGCATACCGTGTAAGCGGTTGCTGGATTGAAAAAACGCCACAGGCTTTTGGTCTGTGGCGTTTTTTTATGGGTTTATTCATGGAGACCGGGTTGGTCCATTCGCAGGCAAGCCAGCTCCCACATTTAACCGAGTTCCCACTTCGGAACGCAGTCAAATGTGGGAGCTGGCTTGCCTGCGAAGGCGGCGCGGCAGACAACACACTTGTGTGCTCATACAATGCCCGCTGCCTTGTAGGAGACTTCCATGACGACTCGCCCCGCCGCTCCTCGCAAACCCCGTGCCCGCAGCCAGGCCCGGATTGATGCGATCCTCGACGCCGCCCGCACCTTGCTGGCAACCGAAGGCGTGGCCAGTCTGTCGATCTACAGCGTGGCCGAGCGCGCGCAGATTCCACCGTCGTCGGTGTATCACTTTTTTGCCAGTGTGCCGGCGTTGCTGGAAGCCCTGACCGCCGACGTGCACGCCGCCTTCCGCGCTGCAATCCAGGCGCCCATCGAGCATGAGTCACTCAAGCATTGGCGTGACCTGTCCTGCCTCGTCGAGCAACGCATGCTCAGTGTCTACGACCATGACGCCGCCGCACGCCAGTTGATCCTGGCCCAGCATGGGCTGACCGAAGTGACCCAGGCGGACCGTCAGCATGATCTGGAACTGGGGGATTTGATGCTGGAGGTGTTCAATCGTCACTTCGAAGTGCCGACGTTGCCCGCTGATGTGGATGTGTTCGCCCTGGCGCTGGAACTCAGCGACCGCGTTTACGCGCGCTCGGTGCATCAGCACGGCCAGATCACGCCGCGCATGGCAGAAGAAGGGATGCGGGTGTTTGATGCGTATGTGGGGCTTTATTTGCCGACGTATTTGCCCAAGCGGTAAGGCTTGTGGTGACTGGGCCGGCCTCTTCGCGAGCAAGCCCGCTCCCACATTTGAATGCATTCCAGCGTTGGAACTCGGTCAAGTCTGGGAGCGGGCTTGCCCGCGAAGGCAGCCTCCAGAGCGACGGCAATCACAACTTGGCGATCGACACCTCAGTGGACTTCACAAAGGCAATCACTTCGCTGCCAATCACCAGCTCCAACTCTTTGACCGAGCGCGTGGTGATCACAGAAGTCACGATGCCAGACGCTGTCTGAACATCGATTTCGGAAAGCACGTCGCCTTCGACGATTTCCTTGATGGTGCCCTTGAACTGGTTACGCACGTTGATGGCTTTGATAGTCATGGTGTTTTTCCTTCGTGGGACAAGTAAGTTATTGAGCCCAACGCAATTGCGTAGGCAGCGGTGAAACAGGTTCGGGTTCAGGCGGCGTGCCGGGCAACGACAGCACACGGTTAAGCACTTCGGCTTCCAGCGCCGCCAGGCGATGTGAGCCCCGGGCGCGTGGGCGCGGCAGGTCGACAATCAGGTCCAGACCGATCTCGCCGTCCTCGATGAGGATCACCCGGTCGGCAATCGCCACGGCTTCACTGACGTCGTGGGTCACCAGCAACACGGTAAAGCCGTGCTTCTGCCAGAGGTTTTCGATCAGCTGCTGCATTTCGATACGGGTCAGGGCATCCAGCGCGCCCAGCGGCTCATCCAGCAGCAGCAGGCGCGGCTGATGAATCAGCGCGCGGGCCAGGGCCACGCGCTGCTTCTGGCCACCGGACAAGGCCGCGGGCCACTCGTTGGCACGCTCGGCCAGGCCAACCGCTTCCAGCGCTTCAAGCGCCTTGGGACGCCAGTTGCCCTTCAGACCCAGACCCACGTTGTCGATGATCTTTTTCCACGGCAGCAGGCGCGCTTCCTGAAACATCAACCGCGTGTCTTCAATCGCATCGCCAAGCGGCGCAGAGCCCGCCAGCAACTCGCCGCCGCTGGCTTTGTCCAGGCCAGCCAACAAACGCAGCAAGGTACTTTTGCCGCAGCCGCTGCGCCCCACCACCGCCACGAACTGGCCGGCGGGAATGTGCAGATCAATTTCTTTAAGTACTTCCCGCGCACCAAAGGCCTTGCGCAATTTGCGCACCGCCAGCGGGATACCCTTGAGCAGGCGCGGAGGTTGTTGAGCCGTCATGCCGCACCGCCTTTATTCACTTGATACGCCGGGTGCCAGCGCAGCCACACACGCTCCAGACCGCGCGCGGCCAGGTCGGCCAGCTTGCCGAGGATGGCGTACATGACGATGGCCAATACCACCACGTCGGTTTGCAGAAATTCACGCGCATTCATCGCCAGATAACCGATGCCGGAGCTGGCCGAGATGGTTTCCGCCACGATCAGCGTCAGCCACATAAAGCCCAGGGCAAAGCGCACGCCGACCAGGATCGACGGCAGCGCACCCGGCAGAATCACCTGGCGGAACAGGCTGAAGCCGGACAAGCCATAGCTGCGCGACATTTCTACCAGCGCCGGGTCGACGTTGCGGATGCCGTGATAGGTGTTCAGGTAAATCGGGAACAGTGTGCCGAGGGCGACCAGGAAAATCTTCGCGGTCTCGTCAATGCCGAACCACAGGATCACCAGCGGAATCAGCGCCAGGTGCGGCACGTTGCGGATCATCTGCACCGAACTGTCCAACAGGCGTTCGCCCCATTTCGACAGGCCGGTGATAAAGCCCAGGGCCAAACCGATGCTGCCACCGATCACAAAACCCAGGCCGGCACGCCAGCCGCTGATAGCCAGGTGCGTCCAGATTTCGCCCGTGCGAACCAGGTTGACCCCAGCCTCGATCACCGCACTCGGCGCCGGCAGAATGCGGGTCGACAACCAGCCCGCCGACACCGACAGCTGCCACACCGCCAGCAACAGGATTGGCAGCACCCAAGGCGCGACACGATGGCTTAATTTTTCATAGTTCATGACTACGCCTCAGCTCTGCGACGCCGCTTTGGGAAGGATGTCGTTGGCAACCATCTCGCCGAACGGGCTGACGTAACCGGCGCTTTTGGGCAGCTCGGGACGTTCGATATCCAAGTGCGGGAACAGCAGTTCGGCCACCCGATACGATTCTTCCAGGTGTGGATAACCCGAGAAGATGAACGTGTCGATGCCCAACGCAGCGTATTCATTGACGCGTGCCGCGACGGTCGGGCCATCGCCCACCAGCGCGGTGCCTGCGCCGCCACGTACCAGGCCAACGCCGGCCCACAGGTTGGGGCTGACCTCGAGGTTGTCGCGGTTGCCGCCGTGCAAGGCGGCCATGCGTTGCTGGCCGACGGAATCGAAGCGCGCCAGGGACGCCTGGGCACGCGCGATGGTGTCGTCATCCAAGTGGGAGATCAGCTTGTCGGCGGCCTTCCACGCTTCATCGTTAGTTTCACGCACGATCACATGCAGGCGAATACCAAAGCGCACGGTACGCCCGAGCTTCGCGGCCTTGGCGCGCACCTGTTCGATTTTTTCCGCGACGGCGGCCGGCGGTTCGCCCCAGGTCAGGACCATTTCCACCTGTTCGGCTGCCAGGTCCTGCGCCGCTTCGGAAGAACCGCCGAAGTACAGCGGCGGACGCGGTTGCTGGATCGGCGGGTAGAGCAATTTGGCGCCTTTGACGCTGATGTGCTCGCCGTCGTAGTCCACGGTTTCGCCTTCGAGCACACGGCGCCAGATGCGCGTGAATTCGACCGAGGCCTGGTAGCGCTCTTCGTGGCTGAGGAACAAGCCGTCGCCGGCCAGTTCTTCCGGATCACCACCGGTGACCAGGTTGAACAGCGCACGGCCGCCGGACAGGCGATCCAGAGTCGCGGCCTGACGTGCGGCCACCGTCGGGGAAATGATCCCGGGGCGCAGAGCCACAAGGAATTTCAAACGCTGGGTCACCGGGATCAGCGAGGCGGCCACCAGCCACGAGTCTTCGCAGGAGCGGCCGGTGGGAATCAGCACACCACCAAACCCCAGGCGGTCAGCGGCCTGGGCCACTTGCTGCAGATAACCGTGATCGACGGCGCGAGCGCCTTCGGCGGTGCCAAGGTAATGGCCGTCGCCGTGGGTAGGCAGGAACCAGAAAATATTGAGGCTCATGGAGTTGTCTCCTGAAGAAATCGGATTACGGCGCTGTGGCAACGGCGGCGGGTGGCGTCCAGATAACGTCCTTGATGTTCAAGGGTTTGGGGATCAGTTTGAGCTGGTAGAAGCTGTCGGCGATTTTCTGCTGGGCGGCAACCACGTCCGGGGTCAGAAACAGCGCGCCGTAGCCTTGGCGCTTCACCGAGGTCAGGGTGATGTCAGCCGGCAGGCCAAGCAGCGGTGCGACTTGTTCGGTGACTTCCTGCGGGTTGGCCTTGGACCATTCGCCCACTGCGCGCACTTCCTCCACCAGCGCCTTGATCACTTCAGGGTGCTGCGTGGCATAGGGCTTGGTCGCCAGGTAGAACTGGTGGTTGTCGGCAATGCCGGTGCCGTCACGCAGGGTGCGTGCCTGCAGTTGTTTCTCGGCAGCAGCCTGGTACGGGTCCCAGATCACCCAGGCGTCGACACTGCCACGCTCGAACGCGGCACGGGCATCGGCGGGCGGCAGGAACACGGTCTGCACGTCGGTGTATTTCAGGCCGGCATCTTCCAGCGCACGCACCAGCAGGTAGTGCACGTTGGAGCCTTTATTGAGCACGATTTTCTTGCCCTTGAGCTCGGCCACGGATTTGATCGGCGAGTCTTTCGGCACCAGGATCGCCTCACTGGTCGGCGCTGGCGGCTCGTAAGCCACGTAGAGCAGATCGGCACCGGCCGCCTGGGCGAAGACCGGCGGGGTTTCGCCGATGACGCCGAAGTCGATGGAGCCGACGTTCAGGCCTTCGAGCAGTTGCGGACCACCGGGGAACTCAGTCCATTGCACCTGCACGCCTTGGGCGGCCAGGCGTTTTTCCAGGGTGCCCTTGGCTTTGAGCAGCACCAGCGTGCCGTACTTCTGATAGCCGATTCGCAGGGTTTCGGCGGCTTGGGCTTGAACCATGGCGCCGAAGGACACAGCCGCAACGAACAGTGCGACCAGACCACGACGCAAGATGACAGTGCGCATGGCGCTCTCTCCAAAAATGCGATGAGGGGGTTGGCTGCACCTGCTTGGCCGTTGGCGGCTGAGTAAGGTGAGTACTACAACAATCGGGTCAGGCTTAAATGCTCCAGCGAGCACTCAACAAACGTTCATTCAACACATTGGGGTCCAGCGGTTTGGGGCGACGGGCCATGGCGCTATAGAAGGTCTCCAGGGCCTCGTGCAAACGCTGTTCAAGCACGGGCACCAGCTGCGCCTGGGCGCTGCCTTCGGCATAAGCGATCTGGCTGTCCTCGGCAAAAATGCCGTGGAGCAATTCCTGGGCCTTGAGGGCCGACAGCACGGGCTTCAGCGCGTAGTCCACCGCCAGCATGTGCGCGATGCTGCCGCCCGTGGCCATGGGCAATACGATCTTGTGGGCCAGGGCGCGTTCGGGCAGCAGATCCAGCACGGTTTTCAACGCGCCGGAGAACGAGGCTTTGTACACCGGGGTGGCAATGACCAGGCCGTCGGCGTTGGCGACCTGTTGCAGCAGGTCGATGACCTTGGGGCTGTCGAAGCGTGCATGCAGCAAGTCTTCGGCCGGGAAGTCCCGTATCTGATAACTCACCACTTCCACGCCTTTGTCTTGCAGCCACTGACGGGTTTTTTCCAGCAAGACCCCGGAGCGGGAACGCTGGCTGGGACTGCCTCCAAGTGTTACGACCAGCATGCAGGTATTCCTTGAGCAAGTGTCGGCGGTTCGCTGTGTGGCGATGGCGCCAAGATGGGACAGACCCTATCAGCATATTTATATATCTTTAAATCTTATTTTTTCATTTGTTTATTCTATAAATGCATATGGACTTTATATATCCTGGGGCGAAAAAAAAGGCCGTCGAAACGGCCTGAAAACCCCTGCTATGTGAGACTGCAAATGCGTTGAAATGTGGGAGCGGGCTTGCTCGCGAAGGCGGTGTGTCATTCAAATGCATCAACTGAGAGTCAGCATTCGCGAGCAAGCCCGCTCCCACATTGGGTTGCGTGTTAACGGTTGGGCTGTGGGGTGAGGCGCAGGTACGGCTTCACTGCGCGATAGCCCTTGGGAAAGCGTTTCTTGATCTCTTCCTCATCCTTGAGCGACGGCACAATCACCACCTCATCGCCGTCCTGCCAGTTGGCGGGCGTGGCCACCTTGTGGTTGTCAGTCAGCTGCAGCGAGTCGATGACCCGCAGGATTTCGTGAAAATTGCGGCCGGTGCTGGCCGGGTAGGTAATTGTCAGGCGGATTTTCTTGTTCGGGTCGATCACGAACAAGGAGCGCACGGTGAGGGTGTCACTGGCGTTCGGGTGGATCAGGTCATACAGGTCCGACACTTTACGATCGGCATCGGCCAGGATCGGGAAGTTGACGACCGTGTTCTGGGTTTCATTGATGTCTTCGATCCACTTGTGGTGCGAGTCCACCGGGTCGACCGACAGGGCAATGGCCTTGACGCCGCGCTGGGCGAATTCGTCCTTGAGCTTGGCGGTAAAGCCAAGCTCGGTGGTGCACACCGGGGTGAAGTCCGCCGGATGGGAAAACAGCACGCCCCAGCTATCGCCCAACCATTCGTGGAAACGAATCTTGCCGGCGCTGGAATCCTGTTCGAAGTCGGGGGCGATGTCGCCCAGTCTTAGGCTCATGGTGTGGCTCCTGGTGAGTGCTTATGGAGCCCACTGTGCATGGGTTGAAGATTATTTAAAAAGAATAAATATCGATTTATTTAGACGATAAACGAATATTAAAAATCAATTCATTGGACGCGACAAAGGCCGAGGATCAACATCCATCACAAGGTTCGAGAAGGCCTTGAGACGCTGTACAAAGAGGGGATTCAGGAAGGGCTTGCGGGGGTTGAGCCCGACTTGAACAGTAAGTCACCCTGCCCGGCGTTGCGCCGGGCAAGGTTTTACGCTCTTACTTGAACGCGTAGCTATAGCTAACGATTACACGGTTTTCGTCCTGGGCACGGGTGTTGACCAGGTCGGTACGCCACATAGCGTTTTTCCAGGCCACGCCGAGGTTTTTCAGCGGACCTTCTGGAACAACGTAAGCCAGAGTCAGGTCGCGTTCCCACTCGGTTTTATCGCCGGCGGTGGTCTGGATGTTGCTGCCTTTGAGGTACACAACACCAGCAGTCAGGCCTGGCAGGCCAACCTTGGCGAAGTCATACGCGTAGCGAGCTTGCCAGGTGCGTTCGCCAGCACGGGCAAACTTCTGGATTTGCATGTCGGTGGTGGTGCTGTTCGAAGAACCATCACCCTGGTTCAGCCAAGGGAAGTCGCTGTCGCCCTTGGTGTACTGGTAGCCACCGCCGAAGGTGTGACCGGCAACCGAGTACAACGCCAGGTAGCTGTACAGATCGTTATCGACCTTGCCTTTAACCTTGGTGGCGTTGGTCGGGTGATCCGAGTAGTAACCCGAGGTGTAGTAGCCCGCTTCGTTGCCGTTGGCGCCGTTGTCGCGGCTGCGGTAGTAACGCAGGTCACTTTTCAGCACGCCAGGACCGATAGCCCAGTTGTGGACCAAGCCCAGGAAGTTCTGCGCGTAGAAGTCTTTCAGCTCGCCGTAGTAGTACGAAGCGGTCAGATCCTTGGTGATTTTGTAGTCAGCACCGGCGTAGTAGAACTTGTTGACGAAGTTGCCAGCGTCATAGTTCGAGCTACCGTTGGCACCCGCCAGCGACAGGCCTTCGTTGTTGCTGGAGTTACGGCCCTTGGAGTGCTCGATCTGACCAGCAGTCAGGGTCAGGTCTTTGATCTCATTCGAGGAGATCTCGCCACCTTGGAATGTTTGCGGCAGCAAACGACCGTCGTTGGTCTTGATGACCGGGTTGTTTGGCTGCAGGGTGCCGATTTTCAGCACGGTCTGGGAAACCTTGACCTTACCGGTCACACCCAGGCTGGCGAAATCGTTGACAGCTTTGTTGCCATCGCTTGGGAACACGGTGCCGCCAGACGCGGTGCCCGTGTAGTTACCGTGGTCGGCACGGCTGGAATCCAGACGCACGCCGTACAGGCCGATCGCATCAAGGCCGAAACCAACGGTCCCTTCGGTGAAGCCGGAGATGAAACGCAGGTCAAAACCTTGGCCCCATTCAGCGTTCTTGCTGCGGGTGTTCGAGGTCGCCGAAGGCTTCAAATCACGGTTGTCGGTGTTGATGTAAAAGTTACGCAGACCCAGTGTTACTTTGCTGTCGTCGATGAAACCGGCGGCGTTTACCTGTTGGGCAATCGCAGCGACAGCCACGGCCAACGCCAATGTTGACTTCTTCATGTACCGCTCCTCTCATTTCTAATTTTTGTATTTCTTTGGTCTCGGGTCTGACGCCCTCGATCCACAGATGCGCGATTAGCGCCAGATAGTGACCGACAAGTCAATCGTAACCTTGTGTGTCTACTACCTTCGTCTAGCCGCAGTTAATTTGGTCCCTGCAGGGTAATGAGTTTTTCATACACCCAAAAAGAATTGTTTCATTCTTTTTCATACCATCCAGGAATAAGCCCTTTCATGACGCGAGCCGATCAGCATAGATCAACCGCTCCATAAGCTAATTCCTAAAGGGTATTTACTAGCCTTTTTTTAGATCGATTAGTGTGGACGTTCAGTTGCATACGTCACCCACGATCAAAAAGGCGACGCCATCATGGCCAAACGCACATCCTCCCGTCAATTTGTTACAGTTTTTGTGTCACTAATACTTTCTTTTGGTGTCAAAGCGGCCGATTTAACCATCGGCTACCAGACCGGCATCGACCCCAGCAAAGTCCCACAGGCCGACGGCCTCTATGAAAAAGCCCTCGGCGAGAAGATTGCCTGGCGCCGTTTCAACAGTGGGCCCGACGTCGTAACCGCGATTGCATCGGGCGATGTGCAAATCGGCAACCTCGGTTCCAGCCCCCTCGCAGCGGCGGCTTCACGCAATCTACCCATCGTGGCCTTTATCGTATCGGCGCAGATCAATGCTTCTGAAGCCCTGGTGGTGCGCAATGGCAGTGGTATCGACAAACCGCAGGACCTGATCGGTAAAACCATCGCTACGCCCTTCGTCTCAACCTCTCATTACAGCCTGCTCGGCGCGCTGAAGCATTGGGGGCTGGACACCAAACAAGTCAAAGTAGTGAACCTGCAGCCCGCCGAAATTGCGGCCGCGTGGAAACGGGGCGATATCGACGGTGCGTTCGTGTGGTCACCGGCGCTGGGGGAAATCCGCAAGACCGGGAAAACCCTGACAGACGCCGCCCAGGTGGGTCAGTGGGGTGCACCGACGTTTGAGGTGTGGGTGGCACGCAAGGATTTCGCGGAAAAACATCCTGACACAGTGGCCAAGTTTGCCAAGGTCACGCTGGATGCATTCGCCGACTACGCCGCCCATAAAGACAGCTGGACGGTGGATTCAGAGCCGGTGCAGAAAATCGCCAAACTGACAGGTTCGAATGCCGCCGATATCCCTGAGCTGTTGGCCGGCAGCACTTTCCCGGATGCGCAGGCGCAGCAAACCGATGCCCTGCTTAAAGGGGGCACGGCGAAGGCGATTGGGGAAACGGCAAAGTTTTTGAAGGAACAGGGGAAGGTTGAAGCGGTGTTGCCGGACTACTCGGCTTTCGTGACCGACAAATTCATCAAAGACTGAACGCGATCAAATGCGGGAGCGGGCTTGCTCGCGAAAGCGCTGGATCAGTCAACACATTCAGTGACTGACACTCCGCCTCCGCGAGCAAGCCCGCTCCCACACTTAGACCTGCTTGAGTTCCAAAATCGGGCTTACAGGGCCTTCTCGAAAATCTTCGAGTTACGCTGATAGTTGTACAGCGACGCCCGCGCTGACGGCAGGCGGTCAACGCTGCTCGGCACAAACCCGCGCTCGCGAAACCAGTGTGCGGTTCGCGTGGTAAGCACAAACAGCGTCTTCAAACCCTGCGCCCGCGCACGGGTCTCGATGCGCTCCAGCAACACGTCACCGCGTGCGCCGTGACGATACTCCGGGTTGACCGCCAGACACGCCAGCTCCCCTGCATCCGAATCCGCGATCTGATACAGCGCCGCACAGGCGATGATCATGCCTTCGCGCTCAACCACGCTGAACTGCTCGATCTCACGCTCCAGCACTTCCCGCGAACGCCGCACCAGAATGCCCTGCTCTTCCAGCGGGCTGATCAGGTCGAGCAGACCGCCCACATCCTCAATCGCCGCCTCGCGCACTTGTTCGAATTGCTCCTGGGCCACCAGCGTACCGCCGCCGTCCCGGGTGAACAGCTCGGTGAGCAACGCGCCATCTTCGGCGTAGCTGACGATATGGCTGCGCCCTACTCCGCCACGGCACGCTTCGGCGGCAGCGTCCAACAGTTCAGCTTGATAGTTGCTGCCCAGGCGCTGCAGGTGCGCAGGCACTTGCTGCGGACGCAGCTCGCGGACCAGGCGACCATGTTCGTCGATCAGGCCCAGATCGGCGCCAAACAGCAGCAGCTTGTCGGCCCCCAGGTCGATGGCGGCGCGGGTGGCGACGTCTTCGCAGGCCAGGTTGAAGATTTCCCCGGTCGGCGAGTAACCCAACGGCGACAGCAACACGATGGAGCGCTCGTCCAGCAGGCGGTTGATGCCCTTGCGGTCGACCCGGCGCACTTCGCCGGTGTGGTGGTAATCCACGCCTTCAAGCACTCCGATCGGCCGCGCCGTCACCAGGTTGCCGCTGGCGACGCGCAGGCGCGAGCCCTGCATCGGCGAGGAGGCCATGTCCATCGACAGGCGTGCTTCGATAGCAATACGCAGGTGGCCGACCGCGTCGATTACGCACTCCAGCGTCGCGGCATCCGTGATGCGCAAGCCTTCGTGATAAGCCGGGGTGAGGCCGCGCGCTTCAAGGCGCGCTTCGATTTGTGGGCGCGACCCATGAACCAATACCAGCCGCACACCCAGGCTATGGAGCAGCACCAGGTCGTGGACGATATTGCCGAAGTTGGGGTGTTCCACACCATCGCCGGGCAGCATGACCACAAAGGTGCAGTCGCGGTGGGCGTTGATGTAGGGCGAAGCGTGACGAAGCCAATTGACGTATTCGGGCATAAAACCTGGGCCTGTAATAAAAAGCAGCCAAAAAAGGATGAAACATAAAAGCGCACAGCGGGCTGATGGTTATCGTCGGAACAGGCTTGGCGACACGCTCGCTCTCCTTATGTACGAATGGGCGGGGGTTAATTTATGCAGGTTTCAGGCAGTAATGGTCGATCAGTTCCCGCAATAGACGCACTGTAGGCGTCAAGCGTGACATTTCGAGGTACTCGCCCGGCTGGTGGGCGCAGGCGATATCGCCAGGGCCGAGCACCAGGGTTTCGCACCCAAGGCGCTGAAGATAAGGCGCTTCGGTGCCGAACGCTACTGCTTCGGCACGATGACCGGTCAATCGTTCCGCCACCCGCACCAGCTCGGCGTCTTCGGCCTGCTCGAACGGCGGCACTTCGGGGAACAACGGCGCATAGTCGATCTTGACCTTATGGCGCTCGGCCAGGGGTTCGAGCTTTTGCCGGATAGCGTCGCGCAGCACCTTGGGGTCCATGCCCGGCAGGGGCCGCAGGTCGAACTCCAGGGAACATTGGCCGCAGATACGGTTGGGGTTGTCACCGCCGTGGATGCAACCAAAATTCATCGTCGGCTGCGGCACGCTGAATTGCGGGTTGCGGTACTCGCGCTGCCAGGCCAGGCGCAGGCCGCGCAGCTCGCCGATGGCATCGTGCATGGCTTCCAGAGCACTGTGGCCCAGGCTTGGGTCTGACGAATGGCCGCTTTGGCCAAGGATGTCGATGCGCTCCATCATCACGCCCTTGTGCAGGCGGATCGGCTTGAGGCCCGTCGGTTCGCCAATCACCGCCGCGCGGCCCAGGGGACGCCCGGCCTCGGCCAGTGCGCGGGCGCCGGACATCGAGCTTTCTTCATCGCAGGTCGCGAGGATCAGCAGCGGTTGTTTGAACGGCTGGTCCAGCAACGGCAGCACAGCTTCAATGGCCAGCGCAAAAAAGCCCTTCATGTCACAACTGCCCAGTCCTACCCAGCGGCCGTCAACTTCCGTCAACTTGAGCGGATCGGTCTTCCACAGCGCGGCGTCGTAGGGAACGGTATCGCTATGGCCAGCCAACACCAGGCCGCCGGGGCCACTGCCGAAACTGGCGAGCAGGTTGAATTTGCCCGGGCTGACTTGCTGGATGTCGATGGCAAAACCCAGGTCGCCCAGCCACCCGGCGAGCAGGTCGATCACCGGGCGGTTGGTCTGGTCGAGAGACGCTTGGGTGCAACTGACCGACGGCGCGGCAATCAATGCGGCGAATTGCTCTTTCATGGACGGTAACGGCATGCGCGGCCTCTCAACTTCCCGGATGAGCCCCACTATAGAACCATCTGCACGCCACAATAAACCGTTGCGGCGCGTTGCCGGGCTCAGTCCTGTACACTGCACGACCTTGGCAGCCACTCTTTTCCCCGGCTGCGCTCCCGATCCTGGATTTTCCGGCCATGCAGAAAGAAACCGAAATCAAGCTCCGCGTCAGCCGCGAAACACTCGCCGCGCTGCGTGAGCACCCGCTACTGAAAAAACGCAACAAAAGTGGCTGGGAACGCCGTGAGTTGATGAACCAGTATTTCGACACCCCCGAGCGCGACCTGGCCCAGGCCAAAGTCGCCCTGCGTTTGCGCAAGGACGGTGACGAAATCATCCAGACCCTCAAGACCCGTGGCCAAAGCGTCGCCGGCTTGTCGGAACGCAATGAGTACAACTGGGACCTGCCCAAAGCCAAGCTCGACGTGAAGAAGCTCGACGGCGAATGCTGGCCCGAGCAACTGGCCGAGTTGGACAAAAAGACCCTCAAGCCGATTTTCACCACCGATTTTGTGCGCGAACGTGCCGAAATCGCCTGGGGCCGTGGCAAGGCCAAGGTCGTGATCGAAGCCGCCCTGGACCTGGGCCACGTGGTGGTCGGCAAGCAGAAAGAAGAAATCTGCGAGCTGGAACTGGAACTGCGCGAAGGTGAACCGGCCGCCCTGCTGGAACTGGCTGCCGAACTGGCCGCCACCCTGGCGCTGATGCCGTGTGATATCAGCAAGGCCGAGCGCGGCTACCGTCTATACGACGCCAGCAGCTACTCGCTGAGCCTGCCTGCGCCGCAGATCCACGCCGAAATGCCGCTGGACGACGCCTTCGCCGCGATCATGTGGCACCTGTTGGGCAGCAGCCAGCGCCTGGCCGAGCAATATCGTTTCAATGGTCACTGGCGCTTGCTGCAGGACTGGGTCGAAAACCTCGGTGAACTGCGCGCGCTGATCGGCAGCCTCGGCCAGGCCGCTCCGCGTCAATCCACCAGCGAGCTGCGCAGCGCACTCGATGCATTGCTGGAAGACTGGCGCCCACTGGTGCAGGCCGGTGACGACGATGAAGACATCCGCAAAGCCGCACCTGAACAGTTTGTTGAAGAGCTGCAAGACGTGCGCTGGGGCTTGTTCTCGCTGAACACCTCGCGCTGGCTGCTGGCCCGCACCTGGACCGCCGACCGCAACGTACGTGGCAACCGCCAGGGCGCTGCGCAAATCACCAACTGGCTGCCGCGCCTGCTGGCTGACGACGCCGTTGCCCTGCAACTGTCGCGCTACCAGCAACAACCGGAAGACCTGGCCGAGCAGCTGCCGCGCATTGAACGCATCCAGGCCTGGCTGCACCACGCGCGTCAGGTGGTAGACATTCCGGAGCTGGACCGTTTGTACGGTGAGCTGAACAAGCTGGCGGTACTGGCTAATCAGCCGATTACCGACGAGTCGCTGGATGCGCGTATGCATCAGGCGATTGCGGTGTATCAGAACCGTGCGTGGAAGACTTTGCTGCGCCTGTAATACCAGGCAGCTGGGTCAAATGTGGGCGCGGGCTTGCTCGCGAAAGCGCTGGATCAGTCGACTTCTTTAGTAGCTGACACACCGCATTCGCGAACAAGCGCGCTCCCACCGTCAGCGCAGCACTGGCAGGCTGGTGGTGGACTTGATCTCCGACAGGGCCACAATCGAATTCACCTCCTGAATCCCCGGCACCATCGACAGCTTCTCGAAGAAAAACCGCTCATACGCCTCGATGTCAGAGGTAACGATGCGCAGCAGAAAATCCACCGCCCCCATCAGCACATAGCACTCCAGGACTTCCGGAAACCCGCGAATCGCTTCGGTGAATTCGGTGAAGTTGGACCGTCCATGAGCATTAAGTTTGACCTCGGCGAAAATCTGCGTGTTGAGACCGATCTTCTTGCGGTCCAGCAGCGTGACCTGGCCGCGAATCACACCCTCCTCTTTAAGCCGTTGAATACGCCGCCAGCATGGCGACTGCGAGAGACCCACCTGCTCGGCGATCTGCGCGCTGGAAAGCGAGGCGTCCTCTTGCAGCAGGGCCAGAATGCGGCGGTCGTAGACGTCCAACTCACTGTGCATAAAAATACCTCTGAAAGCGCTAAGCCTGAATTACGTGAGTCTTTTTCTCACCAATAAGCCGCATCTTAGATAAGAAATCTCCGCACGCGAATGTAAAAATTTCTCCAGTCGAATCTGGAGAGTCAGCATGCACGCCGTCGAAACCACCTGCCCCGCTACGCGTATCGATGCATGGGCCGTCAACAGCGCCCACTGCCAAGCGCATTATCAGATCACCGCCGAGGCAGAACCGGACCTGCTGTGCCGGGTACTCAATTACTTCGCGCTGCAGTTTTTGACGCCGCAACAGGTCAATGTGAGCCGTGACGACGACCTGCTGAGCATTGATATCGTGATGAACGGTCTGAGCTGGCACCGCGCCCAGGTGATCGGTGAAAAGATTCGAAACCTGATCAGCGTGTGCTCGCTGGAGGTGTGGCAGGCCGATTCCGTGCGGCCCCAAGCGGTGGCGGCGGCCAATCAGTAAAAGCCTGCAATACACCCCGAGCGGTGAGTGTTCAGAGGATGGCTAGCCTGAGATCACGCCCGACGTCACTCAGGAAATCTTCATGCTCGCCGCCTTGCACGATCAGCGATTGGAACTGCATCAACTGTTACCTGCATTGGTCGAGCAGGGGCTGATTACAGCGCACGAGGCGCAAAGGTCAGCGGCAGCACCCGCCACTCAACATCCGTTGGAAAGCATCGCGGCTGAAGGGCCTTGCCTCGAAACGTTGACTCAATGGCTTGCCGGGCATGTCGGGCAACCTTATCTGCGTATCGACCCGCTGAAGATCGACGTGGCGGCGGTGGTGCCGTTGATGTCCCACGCGTTCGCGCAGCGCCACGCCATCCTTGCGGTGGCGGTGGATGCGCAGACCGTCACCGTCGCCAGCGCCCAGCCGCATATCCGTGGATGGGAGGCCGGTTTGGCACAGGTGCTCAAGCGCTCGATCAGGCGCGTGGTCGCCAACCCCCGAGAGATTCAGCGCTGTATCGGTGACTTTTACCGGCTGGCCAAGTCCGTCAGCGGCGCCGATCTAAAAGTCGCAGTGGCTGGCAACTTCGAACTGCTCAACCTCGGCACCGGTGATCAGGAGCCGGATGCCAATGACGCGCATATCGTCAACATCGTCGACTGGCTGTTGCAGTACGCCTTCGGCCAGCGAGCCAGTGATATCCATATCGAACCCTGCCGCGACCAGGGCCGCGTGCGTTTTCGCATCGACGGGCTGCTGCATGACGTCTATCAGTTTCCACCCCAGGTCACCATGGCGGTGGTCAGCCGCCTGAAAAGTCTGGGCCGAATGAATGTGGCGGAAAAACGCAAACCCCAGGACGGCCGGGTCAAGACCAAGAGCCCGGCGGGCATCGAAGTGGAGTTGCGCCTCTCAACACTGCCGACAGCGTTTGGCGAAAAACTGGTGATGCGAATTTTCGACCCGCACGTCCTGCTCAAGGATTTTGACCAGTTGGGTTTGTCTGCCGATGATCAGCAACGCTGGCATGCCATGGCCGGCCAGGCCAACGGCATCATCCTGGTCACCGGGCCTACCGGCTCAGGCAAGACCAGCACGCTCTACGCCACGCTCAAGCAACTGGCGACCCGCGAGGTCAACCTGTGCACGGTAGAAGACCCGATAGAAATGGTGGAACCCGCCTTTAACCAGATGCAAGTGCAGCACAACATCGACCTGACCTTCGCCAGCGGTGTTCGCGCACTGCTGCGCCAGGACCCGGACATCATCATGATCGGCGAGATTCGCGATCAGGAAACTGCAGAAATGGCCATCCAGGCCGCGCTCACCGGGCACCTGGTGCTGTCGACCCTGCACACCAACGACGCACCCAGCGCTATCAGCCGTTTGCAGGAACTTGGCATTGCTCATTATTTGATCAAAGCTACGCTGATAGGCGTGATGGCGCAGCGCTTGGTGCGGCTTTTATGCCCTCACTGCAAACGTGGGGTGACTGGGCAGGGCAATACCCATGAAGCGGTCGGCTGCGCGGACTGTCGTGATAGTGGTTATCGAGGTCGGGCCGGGCTCTACGAAATCATGGTGATGGACGAGAAGCTCAAGGCGCTGATTACACCCGGCGCCGACGTGCAGGCTTTACGTCGGGCATCGCGCAGCCAAGGCATGCGCAGCCTGCGGATGAGTGGCATCGACAAAGTGAATGCCGGGCTGACAACGATGGCAGAAGTATTACGGGTAACGCCTGGGGATTCAGAAACAAATGATTTGCTTGTTGCACCCTGAAACCGTCCTTATCAGTGACCAGACCGTTACAATCGGCCGCACGTCGCTTCACTGACACCATCAGATAGGGAATCGCTATGCAGATCGGAACCGTACTGCTTCTTTTCGTGGGGTTGGCCGTGGCCATCCTTTTCATGGGTTTCAAGGTGGTGCCTCAGGGTTACCAGTGGACGGTCGAGCGTTTCGGCCGCTACACCAACACCCTTAAACCTGGCCTCAACATCATCATCCCGGTCATGGACCGCATCGGTCGCAAGATCAACGTGATGGAAAGCGTGCTGGATATCCCGCCCCAGGAAGTGATCACCGCCGACAACGCCACCGTGCAGATCGACGCCGTGTGCTTCTTCCAGGTGGTCAACACCGCCCAGGCCGCCTACGAGGTCAATAACCTCGAGCATGCCATCCGTAACCTGCTGCAAACCAATATCCGTACCGTGCTCGGCTCCATGGAGCTGGACGCGATGCTTAGCCAGCGTGACGGCATCAACGAAAAACTGCTGCGCACCGTGGACGAAGCCACGGCGCCGTGGGGCATCAAGATCACCCGTATCGAGATCAAGGACATCAGCCCGCCCGCCGACCTGATGGCCGCCATGTCCGGCCAGATGAAGGCCGAGCGAATCAAGCGCGCGCAGATCCTGGAAGCCGAAGGCCTGCGGGCATCGGCAATCCTGACCGCCGAAGGCAAGAAGCAGGCGCAGATCCTTGAGGCCGAAGGTGGACGCCAGGCAGCCTTCCTCGAATCCGAAGCCCGTGAACGCCAGGCAGAAGCAGAGGCCCGTGCAACCCAGGTGGTTTCAGAAGCAATCGCCACCGGTAACGTGCAGGCCATCAACTACTTTGTCGCGCAAAAATACATCGATGCCCTGGGCAAGCTGGCGTCGGCCAACAACAGCAAAGTCATCCTGATGCCGCTGGAAGCCAGCCAGGTGATTGGCGCCGTCGGTGGTATCGGCGAGATCGTCAAGGCAACCTTCGACAACAAGAAAGGCTGAGGCAATCGCCATGTGGGATTTCCTGCAGCATCTGTCGTTCTGGGATTGGTTGGCGCTGGGTACGGTGCTGTTGATTCTTGAAGTGTTTGGCGCCGGTGGCTACCTGCTGTGGATGGGAATCGCTGCCGCTGCTGTGGGCGTGATCAAGTTTTTGATCCCACCACTCGGGCTGGAATGGCAACTGCTGCTATTTGCCGTATTGTCGATCCTCACTGCGGTGTACTGGTGGAAACGCCAGCGCAGCAGCGCGAAGGTGAGCGACCAGCCAGGGCTGAACATGCGCGGCTCGGAATTAGTAGGTCGCACCTTTGTGGTGCATCAAGCCATCGTCGATGGTCGAGGCAAGATAAAAGTCGGCGATGGCGTGTGGATGGCAACCGGGCCGGACAGCCCCGTCGGCGCTCAAGTACGTGTCATCGGTCAGGATGGCGTGGTTTTACAGGTCGAAACTGTTTAGTCAGTGATGGAACTCGCCTAGGTTATCTACAATCAAACTGTTCAGATAACCCACCCGGAGTCACCCACCATGCGTCTCAAATATGCTGTCGCAACCCTCGCTGTGCTTTCCCTACCTGTCGGTTCAGCCATGGCCGACAGCTTCTGGCGCAATGTCATCTCGTCGGGTGCCACGACCGGCTCGACGTACCTGACCTTCAAGGACCACAAGCTGGTAGTCGCCGCCCAAGACGACGCTGGTAGCTTTGTCGCCAGCGACGGCGGCATCCGCGGCCCCTACCTGGAAGCTGCCATGCAGAAAGTTCGCGCCGACAACCCTGGCCTGCAAGCCACGGACATGGAGTTGGCCAACGCCATCCTCGCGAAAAATGCTGTGACCGAGTAATACCTGCCCATAAAAAATGCCGCTTTTTAAGCGGCATTTTTTATGCCCGTTTCTCTACGATCTCCGCCGCCGCCCAGACCTTCTGCTTTTTCCCGTTGAAAGCGGAAAACTCCTGCCGAACCCAAAAGTACCAAGCGCCACACTGAGATTCTCTTATTTAAAGTGAATCATCTCCCATTCAAAAACTTGCTTACGCTTTGGCTCTCTCTGCGTTAGCTGCACCTTTGGCTCAGGCAGAAAATTGGTACGGGTCGGCAAAACTCAACAGTGCCCGTCAGAACCTCTCCAGTGCGCAATTGACCAGCCCACGCGTCACTAATCGCGTGCAGGCCCCTGACAGTAACAAGGCGTTCACTGGGTCACTGGCTCTAGGCTACTCCTTTGCTGATGGCTGGCGCCTGGAAGGGGAATACACCACGCGCAGCAGCTCGACGTTCGACTCCTATTGGGCGCCCTTCAATGCCAACGTCAACCGCTGGAGGTCGACAGCCAGCGCGTGATGCTCAACGGCTATAAAAATATCGCGGTCAATGACTGGCTGTCGTTCTACGCCATGGCCGGTATCGGCATGGCGCAAATTGATGCCGCGGGATACCAGAGCAATGCCACCCGCCAGTTCGCCAGTAACCGCCACTACAACTTTGCCTACAGCGCAGGCTTGGGCCTGGAGGCCAAGGTCAGCGAAAAAGTCACTCTGGGCACAGGCTGGCGTTACGTGGACATGGGCAAGGTCGAAACCGGCTACAACACCTTCGCTAACCGGATAAACGCCCGCGATGAACAGCTCAAGGGCAAACTCAAGGAGCAGAATGTGTTTCTTGAAGCTCGCGTTTCATTCTGACCTGCAACAGAAAATGCCGCTGACAAGCGGCGTTTTTATGCGCCACATGACAATTCGTTCACCGACGACAGGCTATATTCAGTCGAGCCGTGCAACCATGCGGTACTGATACCTCTATTACTCATCGCCTATCTGAAACGGATGCCTTCGTCGTTATGAGCCAACAGCCCTTTCTGCCGTTTTCCAAACCTACCATTGACGAAGCGACCATCTCGGCGGTCGGCGATGTACTGCGCTCGGGCTGGATCACCAGCGGGCCGAAAGTGCAGGCGTTCGAAGCGCAGCTCTCGGAATACTTTGGCGGCCGTCCGGTGCGTACTTTCAATTCCGGCACCTGCACCATGGAGATCGCGTTGCGCATCGCCGGCATCGGGCCTGGGGATGAAGTGATCACCACGCCGATTTCCTGGGTCGCCACAGCCAACGTGATTCTGGAAGTAGGTGCCACGCCGGTATTTGCGGATATCGACCCGGTCACCCGCAATATCGACCTGGCTCAGGTAGAAGCCGCGATCACCCCGCGCACCAAGGCGATCATTCCTGTGTACCTGGCGGGCCTGCCCCTGGATATGCCGATGCTCTACGCGCTGGCCAACAAGTACAACCTGCGCATTGTCGAAGACGCCGCCCAGGCATTGGGTTCCAGCTGGGATGGCGAGCGTATCGGCGCGACCGGCGACTTCGTGTCGTTCAGCTTCCAGGCGAACAAGAACATCACGTCTTCCGAAGGCGGTTGCCTGGTGTTGAACAATGCCGAGGAAGCCCGTCTGGCTGAAAAGTATCGCCTGCAAGGTGTTACCCGCACCGGCTTCGACGGCCTGGACGTGGATGTGCTGGGCGGCAAGTTCAACATGACCGATATCGCCGCCGCTATCGGCCTGGGCCAGTTTGCGCATATCGAGAAAATCACTGCGCATCGCCAGAACCTTGCACGCCATTACTTCAAGTGCTTCGGCAGCGACTTTGAAGCGCAATATGGCGCGCAACTGCCGCCAGCTGATTTCGAAAACAGCAACTGGCACCTGTTCCAGCTGGTACTGCCGGAGCGTCAGGACGGTCTGCCCGCCCGCGCTACGTTCATGGAACAGATGCAGGCCCACGGCGTCGGCATTGGCTATCACTACCCGCCAATCCACCTGCTGAGCTTGTATCGGGCGCAGGGTTTCAAGGAAGGCATGTTCCCGGTAGCGGAGCGTGTTGGGCGTTTGATCGTATCGTTGCCGATGTTCACGGCGATGACAGAAGCGGACGTAGAGCGGTCTGTAGCGGCGGTAAAAGCGGTACTGCAAGCGAGCTGAAAACAAACTGCCAGCTATCCGCAATCAACTGTGGGAGCTGGCTTGCCTGCGATGCCGGCACCGCGGTGATTCAATCACACCGCAGTGATGCTATCGCAGGCAAGCCAGCTCCCACATTGATTTGTGCTGTTCCAACGGCTTGCGTTTACTCGCCGATGGCCGCTTTGTAGCCAGCGGCATCAAGCAGTTTTTCCAAGTCAGCCGGGTTGCTTGGCTTGAGCTTGAAGATCCAGGCGCCATACGGGTCGGAGTTCAACAGTTCAGGGCTGCCGCTCAGTTCCTCGTTGACGGCGATCACTTCGCCAGCAACCGGTGAGTAGATATCTGACGCAGCTTTCACCGACTCGACGACGCCAGCCTGGCCTTGAGCGTCAAAGTTGGCACCCACCTCAGCCAGCTCAACGAACACCACATCACCCAAAGCTTCCTGAGCATGGTCGGAGATACCGACGGTCACGGTGCCGTCGGCTTCCAGACGGGCCCACTCGTGACTTTCGGCAAAACGCAGGTCGGCAGGGATATCGCTCATAGTCTGTGTCCTCAAGAAGAAATGTCAGCGGCCTCAGGCCTGCCGGAAATAGTTAGATCAAGGTTTTGCCATGGCGCACGAAGGTCGGTTTGACCACTCGAACCGGGTACCACTTGCCGCGGATTTCCACTTCGGCCCGATCGGCGGTGGCCGTCGGTACGCGCGCCAGGGCAATGGATTTGCTCAGCGTAGGAGAGAAGCTACCACTGGTTATCTCCCCTTCGCCAACATTGGCGATACGAACCACCTGATGAGCGCGTAAAACACCACGCTCTTCCAGTACCAGCCCGACCAATTTGAACTGCACACCTGCGGCCTTTTCCGCCTCAAGGGCAGTGCGGCCGATGAACTGACGCTCAGCCGGTTCCCAGGCAATGCTCCACGCCATATTGGCCGCCAGAGGCGATACATCCTGGTGAATATCCTGGCCGTACAGGTTCATGCCGGCTTCGAGGCGCAGCGTATCGCGGGCGCCAAGGCCGATAGGTGAGATACCGGCCCCTACCAGATCGTTGAAAAAGCCCGGAGCCTGCTCGGCCGGCAGGACAATTTCCAGGCCGTCTTCGCCGGTGTAACCCGTGCGGGCGATAAACCAATCGCCATCGGCCTGGCCTTCAAAGGGCTTGAGCTGGTGGATAAGCGTGCCGCGGGCCTGCGTGACCAGCTCGGCGATTTTCTGCCGGGCGTGCGGGCCTTGAATGGCGAGCATCGCCAATTCTGGCCGCTCATGCAGCTGAGCCGCGTAGTCGCCCAGCTGTGCTTGCATCCAGGCCATGTCCTGATCACGCGTAGCGGCGTTGACCACCAGCCGGTAACCGGTCTCGGTGCGGTAAACGATCATGTCGTCCACCACGCCGCCCTGCTCATTGAGCATGGCGCTGTAGAGCGCACGGCCGCAGCCATGCAAACGATCGACATCATTGGCCAGCAGGTGCTGGAGCCATTCCTTGGCCTGAAGGCCTGTGACATCGATCACGGTCATATGAGATACGTCAAACACCCCGCAGTCGCGTCGCACCTGATGGTGCTCTTCAACTTGCGAGCCGTAGTGCAGAGGCATATCCCAACCGCCAAAATCGACCATTTTCGCGCCGAGGGCGAGATGCAGGTCATACAGAGGCGTACGCTGTCCCATGGGTTTCTCCTTCCGGGATTGGCGAAGATGCACAGAGCTGCTGTTTGCGCTCAATACCTCTGACTACAAGGCCTGCAGCGACACACAGCGACTCGATCCGAAGGACGGAGCGCACCGAATGCCGCGCATTGTAGCCGCAAGCCGTAGGACTGGCACCTAACCGATTTGCCGGGCGGAGCGTCGAATCAGGCCGATCACCGGCAACAGGCCCACCAACACCAACGTGAGTGCGGGTAATGAGGCTCGCGCCCACTCCCCTTCGCTGGTCATTTCAAAAATTCGTACAGCCAGGGTGTCCCAGCCAAACGGGCGCATCAGCAGGGTCGCAGGCATTTCCTTGAGCACATCGACAAACACCAGCAGCGCCGCGCTCAACGTCCCCGGCAGCAACAGCGGCAGATACACTTTGCAAAACAGTCGCGGTCCGCTCACGCCGAGGCTGCGCGCGGCTTCCGGCAACGAAGGGCGGATTCGCGCCAGGCTGTTTTCCAACGGCCCGTAGGCCACTGCCAGGAAACGCACCAGATACGCCAGCACCAGCGCCGACAGGCTGCCCAGCAACAGAGGCTTGCCCGCGCCGCCGAGCCAACTCGACAATGGCACCACCAGTTCACGGTCCAGGTAGCTGAACGCCAGCATGATCGACACCGCCAGCACCGAGCCCGGCAAGGCATAGCCGACATTACCGAGACTGATCCCGGAGCGAATCGCCCGCGTAGGCGCCAGGCGATTGGCAAAGGCCAATATCAACGCCACGCTGACCGTAATCAGTGCCGCGATGCCACCCAGGTAAAGGGTATGGATGATCAAGCCGCTGTAACGCTCATCCAGGTCGAAACGGCCACGTTGCCAGAACCAGGCGACCAGTTGCAGCATGGGGATGACAAAGGCGCAGGCGAACACCAAGCCGCACCACGTGCTGGCTGCCGCCGCTTTGAAACCGCGCAGGTGATACAACGCCTTGCCACGGGGTCGCTCATTACTCGGGCGGCTGGCGCCTCGGGCACGTCGTTCGCCGTACAGCACCAGCATCACCACCAGAAGCAACAGGCTGGCGAGTTGGGCGGCGCTGGAAAGGCTGAAAAAGCCGTACCAGGTCTTGTAGATGGCCGTAGTGAAGGTGTCGAAGTTGAACACCGAAACCGCGCCGAAGTCCGCCAGGGTTTCCATCAATGCCAAGGCGACGCCGGCACCAATCGCCGGCCGCGCCATGGGCAATGCGACACGCCAGAACGCTTGCCATGGCGATTGACCGAGCACCCGCGCCGCTTCCATAAGGCCTTTGCCCTGCGCCAAAAATGCAGTGCGCGCCAACAGGTAGACGTAGGGATAGAACACCAGCACCAGCACGATGATCACGCCGCTGGTAGAGCGCACGCGTGGCAGGCGCAAGCCGTTGCCGAACCATTCGCGCAGCAGGGTTTGCACCGGCCCCGCGAAATCCAGTAGGCCGACAAACACAAAAGCCAGCACGTAGGCCGGAATCGCGAAGGGCAGCATCAACGCCCAGTCGAGCCAGCGCCGCCCCGGAAATTCGCAGAGGCTGGTCAGCCAGGCCAGGCTTACGCCCAACAGCGTCACGCCGGCGCCAACGCCCAACACCAATGTCAGGGTGTTGCCCAGCAGGCGGGGCATCTGGGTTTCCCACAGGTGCGACCAGATCTGTTGATCGATGCTCTGCCAGGACAGCAACAACACGCTCAGCGGCAACAGCACCAGTGCGGCGACGGTGAAAACCGGCAGGTACCAGCGACGTTGGGCGGGGTGGGCCAAGGAAAAGTTCTCTGGAAATGATGGTGTTGAAGTCGCGGCTAACACTGTGGGAGCGGGTTGTGTGGGGCCGGGCTGGCCCGCGATGCAGGCACCTCGGTGCGTCAGTCACACCGAGGTAATGCTATCGCAGGCCAGCCAGCTCCTACACAAGGCCGCTCCCACATTTAGATCGGTACTCAGTTCCAGCCCGCGCGATCCATCAGGCGAATGGCCTCAGCCTGACGTTTACCGGCTACCTCCACCGGCAAGGTATCGGCCACGAACTTGCCCCAGGTTGCGACTTCCGCCGATGGCGGCACAGCGGGGTTGGCCGGAAACTCCTGGTTCACGTCGGCAAAGATCTTCTGCGCCTCAGGCGTGGTCATCCATTCCACCAAGGCCTTGGCGGCTTCCGGGTGCGGCGCATGTTTGGTCAGGCCGATGCCCGACAGGTTCACATGCACCCCACGGTCGCCCTGGTTCGGCCAGAACAGCTTCACCGCGAGGTCCGGTTTCTGCTTGTGCAAACGGCCGTAGTAGTAGGTGTTGACGATGCCTACGTCGCACTGCCCGGCGTTGATCGCTTCGAGCACGGCGATGTCATCGGAGAACACATCGGTGGACAGGTTGTTGACCCAACCCTTGACGATTTCTTCGGTCTTGGCCGCGCCATGGGTTTCGATCAGCGTGGCGGTCAGCGACTGGTTGTAGACCTTCTTCGCCGTGCGCAGGCACAGACGCCCTTCCCATTGCTTGTCGGCCAGCGCTTCGTAGGTGGTCAGGTCACTGGGCTTTACCCGGTCGGTGGAATAGGCGATGGTCCGCGCGCGCAGGCTCAAGCCGGTCCACGCATGGTTGGAAGAGCGGTATTGCAGGGGGATATTCTTGTCGATCACTGCAGAAGTGAACGGCTGCAGGATGCCCATCTGTTCGGCTTGCCAGAGGTTGCCGGCATCGACGGTGAGCAGCAGGTCAGCCGTGGCGTTTTCGCCTTCGGCCTTGATCCGCTGCATCAAGGGGGCTTCCTTGTCGGTGATGAACTTCACCTGCACGCCGGTCTTCTGGGTGTAGGCGTCAAACACCGGTTTGATCAGTTCGTCGATGCGCGAGGAGTAGACCACGACTTCGTCGGCTGCCTGCACGGTGGTGCTGCCGATAAGGGTGAGTGCCAGGGCAGTCAGGAGGCGCTTGGGTGCCAACATGGGTGCGGTCTCTCATTTGCAAAAAGAGGGCAAATGATAAGGACTCACATTTAGTAGCGCTTGCTGGAGGCGTTACCAGATGTTGCATAGTTGGGATGTGCGATGGATGGGCTGGCCTCATCGGGGCAAGCCCCCTCCCACAGGGGGCTTATTTCGATTCAGGGCTTTGCGAGGTCTGGCAGGTCGCCCGATAGCCCGAGGGCCTGGCGCACAAACACTGCCTTGGCTTCGGGCATCTGGTCGACCAGTTTCAATCCGGCATTACGCAGCCAACGCAACGGCAGCCGGTCCGCCTGGAACAACCGTTCAAAGCCTTCCATTGCCGCCATCAGCGCGAGGTTATGCGGCATGCGCCGACGCTCGTAACGGCTCAGCACCTTCACATCCGCCAGGCGCTCGCCGCGTTCGGTCGCCGACAACAGCACTTCAGCCAACACCGCCGCATCAAGAAAGCCCAGGTTCACACCTTGCCCCGCCAACGGGTGGATGACGTGGGCCGCGTCACCGATCAACGCCAGGCCTTCGGCCACATAGCGTTTGGCGTGGCGCTGGCGCAACGGCACACAGACCCGTGGATCGGCGCTGATGACCGTACCGAGTCGCCCTTCAAAGGCTCGCTCCAGCTCACGGCAGAAGCGTTCATCATCCAACGCCATCAGGCGCTCGGACTCAGCGGGTGTGGTCGACCACACGATCGAGCACCAGTCCTCTTGACCCTCGCGCACCAGCGGCAAAAATGCCAGCGGGCCGGTATCGGTAAAGCGTTGCCACGCCGTGCGCTGGTGCGGCTGGCTGCTGCGCACGCTGGTGACAATGGCGTTGTGCAGGTAATCCCATTCGCGCGTGGCGGTGCCGGTCAAGCGGCGCACAGCAGAATTGGCGCCGTCGGCGGCCACCACCAGGGGCGCACGCAATTTGCGACCGTCGGCCAGGGTCAGCAGCCAGTCATCGCCGGAGCGACGCATCTGCTCCAGGCGCGCGTTGGCCAGCAGGCCCAGGTCGCAGTCGTGCAGGCGGTCGAGCAAAGCATCCTGAACCACCCGGTTCTCGACGATATGCCCGAGCACTTCGGCATGCACACTGGCCGCCGAAAAATGGATCTGCCCGGTGCCGCTGCCGTCCCACACCTGCATTTCACCGTAAGGGCTGGCGCGCCGTTCGACAATGCCATCCCACACGCCCAGGCGCTCCAGAATGCGCTGGCTGGCGGCCGACAAGGCACTCACGCGGGGTTCGAAGGCCGCATCCTGGTCGAACGGTTTAACGCTCAGCGGGCTGCCATCGAGCAGCAGCACCTGCAGGCCACTGCCTTGCAACGCCAGCGCCAGGGCGCTTCCGACCATTCCGGCCCCGACAATCAGCACATCTGCGCGCATGTCCATGCTTTAAGCCTGCTTTGCTGGCGGCTTGCGCCGCACGTAAAGGGTTTTGTCGACCCGCGCCACCAGAGTGCCGGAGCCGTCATGAATCTGTACTTTGAGGAGGGGCAAATACTTCTCGCCGCCTTCGGTTTGCCGGCGAATCTCGTCCAGCAAGGCCTCGTCGATGGAAAACTCAGCGTAGACCGGGCCTTTGCCCGGCGACACGAAGTCGATGCTCGCAGCTTTATCCCAGACGATGTAGTCGCGCCCCAGGTTCTCCATCAACAGCAACATGTAGAACGGATCGACCATCGAATACAGGCTGCCGCCAAATTGCGTACCGACGTAATTGCGGTTGTACCAGCCCAGGCCCATGTGCACCTTGGCATGGCGAAAATCGGCGCTGAGGACCTGCACCCGAATTCCCGCGCCCAGGTAAGGCGGGTACAGGGACAGCACCCAGCGCAACAGCCGCGCCTTGCCCAGGCGTCGGGTCAGCCAGTTACGCATCAGGGCGTGTGCCCAGGCCCATGGCCTGACGGGCGAACCAGCGTTTGGCGGGCGGCAACAAATCCAGGCCCAGCAGGCCCATGTTACGGCCCAATGCCACTAACGGTTGCGCGCTGCCAAACAGTCGGGTCACTTGATCGGAAAAACCTACGGTCAGTTGCTGGTCCTGGCGCTGGCGCTCGCGATAGCGTTGCAAGGTTGCCAGGTCGCCGGGCACTGCCGGCCCGGCCAGCAAGGCCTCGGCCAAGGCGTCCGCGTCGCGCAGGGACAAGTTGAAACCCTGCCCGGCAATCGGGTGCAGGCTGTGGGCGGCATTACCGAGGATCGCCAGGTGCGAGCGCACTTGTTCTTCGGCCTCCACCAGCGTCAGCGGGTACAAATGGCGGGCGCCAACTTGTTTCAGCGTGCCCAGGCGGTAGCCGAAAACGCCCTGCAATTCACTCAGGAAACTGCGCTCATCGAGGTTGGCCAGGCGCTGGGCGTCCATGCCGATGCGCGTCCATACCAGCGCGCAACGGTTGTCCGGCAGCGGCAGCAAGGCCATTGGGCCTTCGTCGGTAAAGCGCTCGAACGCCTCGCCATTGTGCGCCTCGCTTGGAGTGATGTTGGCGATCAGCGCGCTCTGGTTGTAGGGCCGGGTTTTCACGCCGATGCCCAATTGCTCGCGCAAACCGGAGCGGCCGCCATCGGCCAATACCGCAAGGTCGCATTCGAGCACGGTTTCGTCGTTGAGCGTCAGGCGATACCCGTCGGGCAGTGGCTCCATGCGGGTGACTTCCGCCGGGCAGCGCCAACTGACCACTTGTTTGTCCAAACCTTGCCACAGGCACTGGCCAAGCCAGGCGTTTTCCACCACGTAGCCGAGGGCCGGCACGCCCTCCTCCATGGCAGACAAGCGCGCGGTGGAGAAACGGCCACGGTCCGACACGTGAATCTGTTTGATCGGCTCGGCGCGGCGGGAGATGTCCTGCCACACACCCAAGCGCTGATAAATCTGCCGGGCGCCGTAGGACAACGCCGAAGAACGCGCGTCGTAGCTCGGTTGGTAACTGTCGCCTGGCGCGAACGGTTCGATCAGCACGATTTTCCAACCCCGTGCCTTGGCACCCGCCTGCAACGCCAACGCCAGGCTGGCGCCTACCAGTCCGCCGCCGATGATGGCCAGGTTGACCCGGCTCATCGGGCAGCCGCCATCAGCGCTTCGATATCAGCGACAGTCTTGGGCACGCCGCCGGTCAGAATTTCACAGCCTTGCTTGGTCACTACCACGTCGTCCTCGATGCGTACGCCAATGCCACGCCATTTTTTCGCCACGTTCTGGTTGTCCGGCGAAATATAGATGCCGGGTTCCACGGTCAACGCCATGCCGACTTCCAGCACCCGCCATTCGCCGCCCACCTTGTATTCGCCTACATCATGCACGTCCATGCCCAGCCAATGGCCGGCGCGGTGCATATAAAAAGCGCGGTAGGCTTCGCTGGCAATCAACTCGTCGACGTCGCCTTGCAGCAGTCCCAGCTTTACCAGCCCGGCGGTGATGACGCGCACCGTCGCCTCATGGGCCTGGTTCCAATGTTTGTTCGGCGCGATCTCGGCAAAGGCGGCTTCCTGGGAGGCCAGCACAATCTCGTAGATCGCCTTTTGCTCGGGCGAAAACCTGCCGTTGACCGGCCAGGTACGGGTGATGTCGCTGGCGTAGCAGTCGATCTCGCAACCGGCGTCGATCAGCACCAGGTCGCCGTCCTTGAGCACGGCGTCATTCTGCTGGTAATGCAGGATGCAGCTGTTACGCCCGGCAGCGACGATGGAGCCATAGGCCGGCATCTTCGCGCCGCCCTTGCGGAATTCGTAATCCAGCTCGGCTTCGAGGCTGAACTCATATAACCCGGCGCGGCTGGCCTGCATCGCCTTGACGTGCGCCGCGCAGGAAATTCGCGCGGCCTCGCGCATCACCTTCACTTCTGCCGCCGATTTATACAGGCGCATGTCGTGAAGCAGGTGATCCAGGGCAACAAACTCGTTCGGTGGCTGGGCGCCCAGGTGCGCTTTAGAGCGGATCACGTTGATCCATTCCATCACGTGCCGGTCGAATTCGGCGTTGCTGCCCATGGCCGAATACACCCGGTCACGGCCTTCGATCAGGCCGGGCAGGATGTCGTCGATATCGGTGATGGGAAACGCGTCGTCGGCGCCAAAGTCACGGATTGCGCCTTCGGTGCCAGCGCGCAGGCCGTCCCACAATTCGCGCTCGGCATTGCGCTCGCGGCAGAACAGCACGTACTCGCCGTGCTGGCGACCAGGCATCAGCACGATCACCGCTTCCGGTTCAGGGAAGCCGCTCAGGTATTGAAAGTCGCTGTCCTGGCGGTAAACATGCTCGACATCACGGTTGCGGATCGCCACGGCGGCGGCCGGCAGAATTGCGATGCTGTTGGGTTCCATCTGCGCCATGAGCGCCTTGCGGCGACGGGTGTATTCCGCTTTCGGGATATGGATCATGGGCAGATGGGCTTCCTTTCTTAGTGCAGCGACGGCTTGGGTGCGGCTGGCTCAGCGGCCTTTTTGGTCTCGGTGAACAGCAGCAGTGGCGCGACGCGCAGGTATTCCATGACTTCCATGTAATCGCCTTCGCCGTCTTCGGACTCTTCCAGGGCGTCTTGCACCTGGGAAATAGCCGCCAGGTCCTGCAGCACTTCCTTGGCGTCGGTGCTCAGTTCCAGGCCGCCGGCGTTCACGCCGAAACCGTGGAGGAAACCCTGGCACCATTGGCCCAGCGCAGCAGCGCGCTCGGTCAGCGGCGCGTCGTCGGTCGGCAGCAGCAGGACCACGGTGACGTCATCACCGGTCAGCTCGCCTTTGACCATCTCTTGCAGGCCGATCAGCGCGTTACGCACGTTCTCGGTCGGCTCGGTTTCCAGCAGCTCGGCCACATCAGCCAGCCAATTGTCGGCATCAAAGCCAACACCGGTGCAGCTGCGGCCCAACAACACGCCGTGCAGTTCGGCAGGCGAGCAAGGATGACCGCTGGTGCTCAGCAGTTTGGAAAAAGCGTCGTACGGGGAGTTCTGAATAGGCATGGTGAGCTAGGCGCCAGACGGCGCAATGTCTAGAATGAAGCGCTGTATCCTAGCACCGGCAGACGTACCAAGACTATCGAGGGCGTCAGATCGTTTATCCTGCAGTTGCCATTCATCAGACAAATCCAGTGGAACCCAATGGAAGACACCGACCTGCAAGCGCTGATGGCCAGACTCGAATTGCTAATTGATCGGGTCGAGCAACTTAAGAGTCAAAACGGACTCCTATTAGCTCAGGAAAAGACCTGGCGCGAGGAACGCGCTCACCTCATTGAAAAAAACGAAATCGCCCGGCGTAAGGTCGAATCGATGATTTCGCGCCTGAAGGCCCTGGAGCAAGACTCATGAGTTCAAGCAATAGCGTTACCGTGCAGATCCTCGACAAAGAATATTCGATCATCTGCCCCCAGGAAGAACGCAGCAACCTGGTGAGTGCTGCCCGCTACCTGGATGGCAAGATGCGTGAAATCCGCAGCAGCGGCAAAGTCATCGGCGCCGATCGTATCGCCGTGATGGCCGCGCTGAACATTACCCACGATTTGCTGCATAAGCAGGAACGGCCTGACGTACAGGCCAGTGGTTCGACGCGCGAGCAAGTGCGCGACCTGCTGGAACGGGTTGATCTGGTACTTTCTACCGATCCAGAGCCACCCAAGGGCTGATTGCCGAGTCTGTTTAAGGTATACTCGCCCCACTCCCTGGCGTGTTTGCCAGTCGGCGATGTCCCTGAGCCGATTCGCACTACCCTGGAAGTTGCACGTTGGGCTGGTGTGCATGTCCGCTAGACGGAAAGCCTTAAAGCCTACTGCATCTTCCACCTTGAACTTTCGGGTTCAAGGGCTAAGTCGACAGCGGCTCTGTCGGGGAGCCTGAATTCCAAACTCAATGCCAGTCCTCGGACTGGCATTGTTTTATGAGCCGAAAAACCATGACCGAACCTGCGCCGCTTTCCCGTCCGCAACTTCGACGCATGTTGCGCAAAGCCCGCCGCGAACTGACGCCGAGCGAGCAGCGCAAGGCCGCCCATGGCCTGTATCGGCAACTGGCGCAGCACCCGCTGTTTCGCCGGGCTAAACATATTTCCTTATATCTACCGACGGACGGTGAAATCGATCCGCGCCTGCTGCTGCGCGCCGCTCAGCGCCGGGGCAAGGCGACTTACCTGCCAGTGCTCAGCGCCTGGCCGCGAACCAAGATGGTGTTCCAGCGGGTGCGGCCTGGGGACAAGTTGTCGCCCAACCGTTTTCGTATCCTGGAGCCGCGCGTGAATGCCAATCGCCAGCGCCCCGTCTGGGCACTCGACCTGGTGCTGCTGCCGCTGGTGGGTTTCGATGATGTGGGTGGGCGTCTGGGCATGGGCGGTGGGTTTTACGACCGCAGCCTGGCCTACCTCGCCAGGCGCCAGAGTTGGCGCACGCCGGCGCTGCTGGGGCTGGCCCATGAATGTCAGAAAGTCGAGCGCCTGGCGCAGGCAAGCTGGGATGTGCCGCTGGCAGGCACCGTCACGGATAAGCAGTGGTATGTCGCACAAACGTCGCTGGAACCAGCGACGCCTTGAAGGGTGTTAACGCTTGAACGGTTGTGGCTGCTGCTGAGCCAGTTCAACCGGCGCATCGGTCTTGTTCGACCACAAGCTCTGGGCATACCCGGTGGTCACGACGCCCAGACCAAACAAAATAACCAAAATCCATAGTAAATCCGGTTTACGTTGCATCGATTGCCCCCCTTCAGGCACCTCGTACACGATGACAACAACGTTCCAAAGTAGTCCGTTGCAGCTGCGTCAAGCTTAAAAGCGCGCATTCTGCGGTAACGTGAACCAACACGCAAACCTTGGCGCCAACCGACTGTCGGTTTGTCATGGGATTGCCCGACAACTTGCCCAATGCCTTTTTCAGGAGCCCAACAATGGCCTACTGGCTGATGAAATCCGAGCCCGACGAACTCTCCATCAAGGGCCTGGAAACGCTCGGCGAAGCCCGCTGGGACGGCGTACGCAATTACCAGGCACGCAATTTCCTGCGCGCCATGGCCGTCGGTGACGAGTTTTTCTTTTACCACTCCAGCTGCCCCGAGCCCGGCATTGCCGGCATCGGCAAGATCGTCGAGGCAGCCTACCCGGACCCGACAGCGCTGGAGCCGCAAAGCCACTATTTCGACGCCAAGGCCAGCCCGCAGAAAAATCCGTGGAGTGCAATCAACGTCGCCCACGTCGAAACCTTCGCAAAGGTGCTGGGCCTGGGCTATCTGAAACAACAAAGCGCCCTCGCCGAGTTGCCCTTGGTGCAAAAAGGCAGCCGACTGTCGGTGATGCCGGTGACCGCCGAGCAGTGGGCGGCGGTGCTGGCGCTGCGCTGAAAGGGCAGAACCCTGCGGTCACACTTCTGGCGCATGCATCTGCGTGCCAAGCGGGTTAGGCTTGCGCTTCATTTGACCGGTATCAACGGCCGCTCCGGCGCTATCGGTCAAACTAGGATGCTAATGCCGCAGGATGCAGCCATGTCTACGAACCATCATATGTCGCGCCTTTTCGCCATCGCCCTGATCGTCCTGTTACTGGGCGCAGGCGGCTTCGGTTACTGGCGATCGACCCAGGACCGCCTGCCCGAAGGCTTGAGCATGGGCAATGGCCGCCTGGAGTCCACCGAAGTACAGATCGCCGCCAAGATCCCAGGGCGCCTGGCCGAAGTGCGCGTGGATGAAGGCGACAAAGTGCTCAAGGGCCAATTGCTCGCGCGCATGGACACCCGCACCCTCGAAGCCCAGCGCGCCCAGGCCGAAGCCGAGGTGCTGCGCGCCAGGGAAAACTTCGCCGCCGCCCAGGCCAACGTGCAGTTGCGCCAAAGCGAGCAACTGCTGGCCAATCAGGAACTCAAGCGCACCCAGGAGCTGTACAAGCGCGGCTTCGCCAGCAGCCAGTTGATCGACCAACAACAAGCACGCCAGAACACCGGTAATGCCGCAGTAATCGCCGCGCAAGCCCAGGTCAACTCGGTGAAGGCTGCCATCGGCGCCGCACAGGCCCAGGTTGCGCAGCTCACCAGCGAAATCGACGACAGCAGCCTGCGCGCGCCCATCGACGGCATTATCCAATTGCGCCTGGCCGAGCCAGGTGAAGTGCTCGGCGCGGGCGGTCGCGTGTTGCTGCTGATCGATCCGAATGACCAGTACATGAACCTCTACCTGCCTGCCTCTGTCACCGGTCGCCTGACCGTCGGCAGTGACGCGCTTATTCTGCTCGACGCCCTGCCCCAACAACCGCTGCCGGCCAAAATCAGCTTTGTCGCGGCTAAATCGCAGTTCACGCCCAAGGAAGTGGAAACCCGCGACGAACGCCAGAAGCTGGTGTTTCGCGTCAAACTGCGCCTGACCCAACCCAGTGCCGTACCGCAAGCCAAACCGGGCATGCCCGGCGCCGGCTACGTGCGCACGGCGGATATCGACTGGCCGGCCAACCTGCAATGACCGGCCTGGCGCTGCACGCCACGGGCATCAACCATCGCTACGGCAAGCAACAGGCACTGGTCGACATTGCCTTCAGCCTGCCCGCCGGCACGCGCTGCGGGTTGATCGGTCCGGACGGCGCGGGCAAATCGAGCTTGCTGGGGTTGATCGCCGGGGTTAAAAAACTTCAAAACGGGCAGCTCGAGGTGCTCGGCGGCTCCATTGAGGATCGCCGCCACCGCAACAGCCTGTACCCGCGTATTGCCTTCATGCCCCAAGGCCTGGGTGGCAACCTGTATCCGGAATTGTCCATCAGCGAGAACATCCGCTTCTTCGCCACACTGTTCGGCCTGTCGAAAGGCGATTGCGAACAGCGCATGCACAACCTGCTGCTGGCCACCGACCTTGCACGCTTCGCCGAGCGCCCGGCCGGCAAGTTGTCCGGCGGCATGAAACAGAAACTCGGCCTGTGCTGTGCACTGATCCACGACCCGGACCTGTTGATCCTCGACGAGCCCACCACCGGCGTCGACCCGCTGTCGCGCCGACGCTTTTGGGAACTGGTCGAAAGCGTGCGCAGCGAGCGCCCGCAACTGACGCTGCTGGTGGCTACGGCCTACATGGAAGAAGCCGAGCAGTTCGAACATTGCCTGATGCTCGATCGCGGCAAACTCATCGCCGATGGCCTGAGCCGCGAACTGGCAGCCGCGACACCCAGCGGCAAACTCGATGAAGCCTTTACCCATTTCCAGGGCGACAGCGCCCACAACAATCAGCCTTTGGTGATCCCGCCGCGCGAAAACGGCAACACCGATATCGCCATCGAAGCCCACGACCTGACCCTGCGCTTTGGTGATTTCACGGCGGTAAACAAGGTCAGCTTCGCGATTGGTCGCGGTGAGATTTTCGGCTTTCTCGGCTCCAACGGCTGCGGCAAGACCACCACCATGAAAGTCCTCACCGGGCTGATGCCGGCCACCGAGGGCAGTGCCACGCTGCTCGGCAACCCGGTGAATGCCAAGGACCTGGCGACCCGCAAGCGCGTTGGGTTCATGTCGCAAAGTTTCTCGCTGTACGGCGAACTCAGTGTGCGCCAGAACCTGGTGTTGCACGCGCAGCTGTTCGATTTGCCCAAGGCCGACAGCGGCCCGCGTATCGATGAGTTGATTCAGCGCTTCGACCTCGGCGAGGTGGCCGACCAGCCTTCCGGCGAATTGCCCCTTGGCCTGCGCCAGCGCCTGTCATTGGCCGTGGCGGTGCTGCATCGCCCGGAAGTGCTGATCCTCGATGAGCCCACCTCGGGCGTCGACCCGGCAGCGCGGGATGACTTCTGGCGGCTGCTGATCGAACTGTCCCGCGAACAAGGCGTGACGATCTTCCTGTCCACCCATTTCATGAACGAAGCCCAGCGCTGCGACCGCATCTCTCTGATGCACGCGGGTAAAGTGCTGGCATGTGACACACCCGACGCCCTGCAACAGCAATTTCACGGCGACACCCTGGAAGCCGCGTTCGTCACCTGCCTGGAGCAAGCTCAAGGCGCTCCCGAACCCGCAGCACCCAGCAGCACCGTCAGCGAAACCAGTGCGCCGCCCGTGAGCAAACGTGGTTTCAGTCTTTCTCGGCTGTTGGCCGTGGCCAGCCGCGAAGGCAAAGAGCTACTGCGCGACAAAGTGCGCATGGCCTTTGCCCTGCTCGGGGCGATGTTCATGATGGTGATCTTCGGCTACGGCATTTCCCTGGACGTGGAAAACCTAGCCTTCGCCGTCTATGACCAGGACCAGACCCCACAAAGCCGCGCCTACCTGGAAGCCTTCCGCAGCTCGCGCTATTTCGCCGAACAGGCGCCCATTCGCGATACCAACGAACTGCATCGGCGCCTGCAACGTTCGGAAATCAAACTCGCCCTGGAAATCCCGCCCGGCTTTGGCCGTGACCTCTACGCCGGCCGCCAACCCACCGTGGCGGCGTGGATTGACGGCGGCATGCCGTTTCGCGCGGAAACCAGCCGTAATTACGTGGAAGCGGTACATCAAGGCAACCTCCAGCAACTGGCCGACCTGAGCAGCCTGCCCCGCAGCACTCAAGCCGCCGCCAAGCTGGAAACGCGCTTTCGCTACAACCAGGACGTGGTCAGCGTGAATGCCATTGGCCCCGGCGTGATGGCGCTGATCCTGGCGTTTATCCCGGCGATGCTCACCGCGCTGGGCATCGTGCGCGAAAAAGAGCTGGGCTCGATCACCAACTTCTATGCCACGCCCCTGACCCGCCTGGAGTTTCTGCTGGGCAAGCAGGCGCCGTACCTGGCCGTTAGCCTGGTCAACCTGGCGTTGCTGGTGGCCATGAACCGTTGGTTGTTCGGCGTGCCGTTCAAGGGCAGCGGCCTGGCGCTGGCATTCGGCGGCCTGTTGTATGTGTTGGCCACCACCAGCATGGGTTTGCTGATTTCGGCGTTCACACGCACGCAGATCGCGGCAATCCTGGGCACGATGATCATCACCAGCCTGCCGACCATCCAGTTCTCCGGGCTGATCGTGCCGCGCTCATCTCTGGAGGGCGCGGCCGCGCTGATAGGCATGCTGTTTCCGGCCGGGCACTTTCTGGATATCGCCGTGGGCACCTTCACCAAGGCCCTCGACCTGCGCCAGTTGTGGCCGCAATGCCTGGCGCTGTTCGGGTTTTTCGTCGGGTTCACCGGCCTGAGCCTGATCATGCTCAAGAAGCAGGAGGCCTGATGCACAAGCTCGCTCATATCCTGCGCCTGGGCTTCAAGGAATTGACCAGCCTGCGCCATGACAGCGTATTGCTGCTGTTTCTGGCCTACGCCTTTACAGTCGCGATCTACATGCCCGCCGCCGGTTCGGTGATTGGCGTGCACAACGCCAGCGTGGCCTTTGTCGATGAAGACCACAGTGCGCTCTCGCGGCGAATGGCCGAGGCGTTGCAACCGCCCGAATTCCAGCCGCCTGCGCCGCTGGCCTACGACCAGCTGGACAAGGTCATGGACAGCGGCGAGTACACATTCGTGATCAACGTGCCGGCCAATTTCCAGGCCGATCTGCTGGCCGGGCGCCAGCCAGGTGTGCAGGTCAACGTGGATGCCACGGCGATGAGCCAGGCGTTTATGGGCGCAGGTTACATCGGCAGGATTTTTCAGCGCGAATTGCTCAACTACAGCGGCCAAACCGACGCCAGCCAAAAGGCGCCTGCACTGCTGACCACCCGCGCGCTGTTCAATACCAACCTGGAAGGCGGCTGGTTTCTGGCGGTGATCCAGATCGTCAACAACATCACCATCCTCGCGATTGTGCTGACCGGCACCGCGCTGCTGCGCGAACGCGAGCACGGCACCCTCGACCATTTGCTGGTGCTGCCACTGACCGCGCTGGAAATCATGCTGGCAAAAATCTGGAGCAACATGCTGGTGGTGGTGCTGTGCACGTGGCTGTCGCTGGAGCTGGTGGTCAAAGGCCTGCTCGGCGTGCCGTTGGCCGGCTCCTTGAGCCTGTTTCTGTTTGTGACGGCGCTGTATTTGTTTGCGAGCACCGCGCTGGGGATATTCCTCGCCACTCTCGCCCGTTCGACGCCGCAGTTCGGGCTGCTGGCGATTCCGGTGATCATCCCGATGCTGTTGCTGTCGGGCGGCAGTACGCCGTTGGACAGCATGCCCGAGTGGTTGCAATGGGTGATGCAGGGATCGCCGTCGACACACTTTGTGAGTTTGAGCGCAGCGATTCTGTTCAGGGACGCAGGCGTGAGCGTGGTGTGGCCGGATGTGCTGGCGCTGGCGGGGATTGGGTTAGTGTTTTTTGCAGTGGCACTGGCACGGTTCAGAAAGAGCCTGGCCTCTTAATTGTGGCGAGCGGGCGTGTTGTGGCGAGCGGGCTTGCCCCCGCGTTGGGCTGCGCAGCAGCCCCCTTCAAAGTCAGCGCATTGGTTCAGGTGTACCGAGGCGTATGGTTGTGGGGCGGCTTCGCCACCCAACGCGGGGCAAGCCCGCTCGCCACGACAAACCTGTTTGCCACGACACGCCCGCTCGCCACATGGAACCGTTACTGGATGATCAAGTTGTTGAACAACAGGTCTTCCACCACCGGTTTGCCGGTCTCGTCGTTCATCACTTGCTGGGTTTGCTTGAGGGCTTCCTGGCGCAGCTTTTCCTTGCCCTCAACGGTGCTCATGGCCTCGTTGGTCTGCTGGGTGAACAACGCCACCAGTTGGTTACGAATCAACGCATCGTTGGCTTTGACCGCAGCGGCGGCTTCAGGCCCGGTCACGCGCAGGGCAATGTCGGCCTTGAACACCTTGAGCTTTGCGGAGCCGTCCAGGCCATAGTTGCCCACGAACGGCGGCGTCAGGCTGATGTAGCTGACCTTCGGTGCCTCGCCTTCTTTCGCTTCTTCGGCCTGGGCTGCCATCGGCAAGGTCAGGGCGAGCATCAACAGGATCCACGCTTTCACAGTTCATTCCTCAAATTCGGTTGCCGGGTAGCATAACGCTAGCAAGGCTGAGCACAAGCTTATGGCGACTTATCAGGCCTGGGCATGCTCGTTGACCCACGGGCGTACCCTCCTACACTTATCGGCCATGACGCCAAAAGGAATAGTCCGATGAAAGCTGTGCTGTGCAAAGCCTTCGGCCCCGCCGAAACCCTGGTGCTGGAAGAGATCGCAAGCCCCACGATCAAGAAGAACGAAATCCTGCTGGACGTGCACGCGGCCGGGGTCAATTTCCCGGACACCTTGATCATCGAGGGCAAATACCAGTTCAAGCCGCCCTTCCCGTTCTCGCCGGGTGGCGAAGCGGCGGGCGTGATCAGTGAAGTGGGCGAAAAGGTCAGCCATTTGAAAGTCGGCGACCGGGTCATGGCGCTGACCGGCTGGGGCAGCTTTGCCGAGCAGGTCGCGGTCCCCGGCTACAACGTGCTGCCGATCCCGCCGAGCATGGATTTCAACGTCGCGGCCGCGTTCAGCATGACTTACGGCACCTCGATGCATGCCTTGAAACAACGGGCCAACCTGCAGCCCGGCGAAACCCTGCTGGTGCTCGGCGCGTCTGGCGGCGTGGGCCTGGCCGCCGTGGAAATCGGCAAGGCCATGGGTGCCCGCGTGATCGCCGCCGCCAGCAGCGCCGACAAACTCGCCGTGGCCAAGGCGGCCGGTGCAGACGAGTTGATCAACTACAGCGAAGCCAGCCTCAAGGATGAGATCAAGCGCCTGACCGACGGCAACGGTGTCGATGTGATCTACGACCCGGTGGGCGGCGATCTGTTTGACCAGGCCGTTCGCGGCATCGCCTGGAACGGCCGCCTGCTGGTGGTGGGTTTTGCCAGTGGGCGTATTCCCGAGCTGCCGGTGAACCTGGCGCTGCTCAAAGGTGCGTCGGTGGTCGGGGTGTTCTGGGGTTCGTTTGCCCAGCGCCAGCCGCAGGACAATGCGGCGAATTTCCAGCAACTGTTCACCTGGTACGCCGAGGGCAAGTTGAAGCCGCTGGTGTCGCAGGTGTATCCGCTGGAGCAGGCTGCCCAGGCGATCAATGATCTGGGGCAGCGCAAGGCGGTGGGCAAGGTCGTCGTCCAGACCCGCTGACTGATCTGGAACGCGGTCAATGTGGGAGCGGGCTTGCTCGCGAAGGCGGTCTGTCAGCGATACATGTTCTGACTGACCCAGCGCTTTCGCGGGCAAGCCCGCTTCCACATTTGGATTCCCATCGTTCTGAAGAACGCAATCACGACCCACACTTGCCTATTAGCGACATGTTCATAAGAGAACATGCAATCGCTCCGATTTCCTGTGTTTGCAGATAAGAGGCGATGCTATTTTCGGTAACGAAACTGTAACATTCGCATCCGCAGTCAAAACAAGAAATTTGGAGCTCTTGAATGTTTGCTTTCTTTCGCCCTGCCGCACACCAGGCGCCTCTGCCTGAAGAAAAAATAGACAGTACCTACCGACGGCTGCGCTGGCAGATATTCGCCGGTATTTTCTTTGGTTACGCCGGTTACTACCTGCTGCGCAAAAACTTCTCGCTGGCCATGCCGTACCTGATCGACGAGGGTTACACCCGTGGTGAGCTGGGCCTGGCGATGTCGGCGATTGCGATTGCCTACGGCTTGTCCAAATTCCTCATGGGCCTGGTGTCCGACCGCTCCAACCCACGCTATTTCCTGCCCTTCGGCCTGCTGATATCGGCCGGGGTGATGTTCATTTTCGGTTTCGCGCCTTGGGCCACGTCCAGCGTGACCATGATGTTCATTTTGCTGTTCATCAACGGCTGGGCTCAGGGCATGGGCTGGCCGCCGAGCGGACGCACCATGGTGCACTGGTGGTCGCAGAAAGAACGCGGCGGCGTGGTGTCGGTATGGAACGTGGCGCACAACGTCGGCGGTGGCCTGATCGGCCCGCTGTTCCTGCTGGGCATGGCCTGGTTCAACGACTGGCACGCAGCGTTCTATGTGCCGGCGACCGTGGCATTGCTGGTAGCGGCGTTTGCCTTCATCACCATGCGTGACACCCCGCAATCGGTCGGCCTGCCGCCAATCGAGGCATACAAAAACGACTACCCGGAAGGCTACGACGCCAGCCACGAAGACGAATTCAGCGCCAAGGAAATCTTCGTCAAGTACGTGCTGCGCAACAAAATGCTGTGGTACATCGCCTTCGCCAACGTCTTCGTCTACCTGCTGCGCTACGGCGTATTGGACTGGGCGCCAACGTACCTCAAGGAAGCCAAGCACTTCGACGTGGATAAAACCTCGTGGGCATACTTCTTCTATGAGTGGGCGGGTATTCCGGGCACGCTGCTGTGCGGCTGGATGTCGGACAAGATCTTCCGTGGCAACCGCGGCCTGACCGGCATCGTGTTCATGGCGTTGGTCACCGTGGCGACCCTGGTTTACTGGCTCAACCCGCCAGGCAACCCGATGATCGACATGATCGCGCTGTTCTCCATCGGCTTCCTGATTTACGGCCCGGTGATGCTGATCGGCCTGCAGGCGCTGGAACTGGCGCCGAAAAAAGCCGCGGGCACCGCTGCGGGTTTCACGGGCTTGTTCGGTTACCTGGGCGGTTCAGTGGCAGCGAGTGCGGCCATGGGTTACACCGTGGACCATTTCGGCTGGGACGGTGGTTTTGTGTTGCTGGTAGGCGCGTGTCTGTTGGCGATTGCCTTCCTGATCCCAACGCTGTGGCACACCAACAGCGTCAGCGCAGCGCGTTAACCGCCTGAGCAATCCTTTGCACAACGCTTGAGCCGCGCCTCCAGATTTTTATCTGGCATGGCGTGGCTACGCAGGGCGTTAACGGTCTGCTCGACATAATCGCGCGTGGTGCCGTAACGCCCGCAAGCGCTTTCCAGTACGTGATTGAGCACGATATCGGGCAAGTTGCCGGCATAGCTGGGCAAATGCCGCTCCAACACAAACCCCAACGCTTGTACCTGACTGCCATCTTCCAGACGGCAGCTGAGCCAGTGCGGCCGGTATGAGGGATAGGGCATCTCGCGCTGCCACAGGGCGTAAAGCGAGGCCTCCAGCTGATCCTCCGGCAAGCGGTAGGCAAACCCGCTGCATGAGCCGCCGCGATCCAGTCCGAACACCAACCCCGGCAACTCCGGCGTACCCCGATGCTCGTGTGACCACAGGTACAAACCCCGGTGATAGCCGTGAACCCGTGCGCGCATGCGCTGGGTCGACGAGCATTCGGGGCGCCAGATCAGCGAACCATAAGCGAACAGCCAGACCGGCCCACCCTTGTGCTTGGCCATGGTGGCCTGCATCGAACTCATTAATTGCTCGTGAGTCAGTTGCGGCCCCAGATCGAGCCGCGGAGGGTAAGCCAATTGCAAAAGATCGGTTTCAATAACGGTCATGGCGGATCGCTTAGGTCTCCTTTATCACTCAAATAAGCTGTTACCAGTTGTAAGCAACTTTACCGTAATAAAACGCGCCGCTGTAACCGTACGGCGAAAAAGTGCTATAGGCGAGGTTGCCGCCACTGCTGGCGTAAGCGTTGACCTTTTCCGGGTATTTATCGGTGACGTTGTCGCCGCCCAGGGTGAAGGTCCAGTTCTTGAGCTTGTAGTCCGCCGACAGGTCCAACACCCAGGCGGCCTTGAAGGTCTGGTCGTTGACCTTGTCCGCCTGATAACTGGTGAATTCACCGTAGCGAACCAGGTTGCTGTGCAGCGCCCAATGGCCATAGGTGAAATCGTTACCCAGGCTCAGTTTGTGCTGAGGCGTGGTGTCGCCGAGCAAACCGATGCGCTCACGACGGTCCACCCGCACCAGGTTGGCGCCCAGGCTGTCCAGAATCTCCGGGTTAGGCTTCACGTCGGTCACTTTGGTGTGGTTGTAGTTGTAGCCCACGGTGCTGTTCCAGCGGATGCCGTTATCGAACGGGTAGCGATAGTTGGCCACCAGA
Organism: Pseudomonas sp. MF08831; assembly: GCF_059862645.1. Lineage (NCBI taxonomy): Bacteria > Pseudomonadati > Pseudomonadota > Gammaproteobacteria > Pseudomonadales > Pseudomonadaceae > Pseudomonas > Pseudomonas sp. MF08831. Next base: position 206,937 of record NZ_JCBCUX010000003.1, read on the forward strand.
TCGACGCCGTCGGTGCTGGTGTCGGTGGCGTTGGTGAAGTAACGGGCGCTGGTGTAGTTGATATTACCAACCCCATTGGCTTGCAGGTAGGCGATGGTGGCCGGGTTGAGATTGAGGTTGGAGGACAGGCTGATGCGATCGCGGATATCGATGCGGTACACGTCGAGCGTCACGGTCAAGTCATCGGCAGGCTCCAGCACCAGACCAAGGCTGTAGTTGCGCGACTTCTCGGCTTTCAGGTCTTCGGCGCCAAGCAGGCGGGCCACCTGGCTGTTGGCCGGGAACGTGCCGGCTTCCTGAATGGTGTTACCGATCAACTGGGACGAGGTGTAGGCAAAGTTCTGCTGGGCCAGGGAAGGTGCGCGAAAACCGTTCGAGATGCTGCCACGCAAGGCCACTTGCGGGGTGAAGTCATAACGGGCCGACAGCGAACCGCTGACGTTGGACCCAAAGTCGCTGTAGTCCTCATGACGCACGGCGGCCGAGGCGCTGAGTTTTTCGGTGAAGTTGGTTTCCAGGTCCAGGTACTGCGCCCAGCTATGCCGCGCGCTGCTGCCGGCGTCGGCATCACGGAAACCACCCAGGCCCGAGCTGCCGCTTTGATAGTAGGACGCAGGTTCTCCGGCTTCGATTTCATAGCCCTGGCGCAGGTACTCGCCGCCAAATGCCACCGACACCGGGTACGGCAGGAAGCCCACGTCGAATTCGCGCGACAGGTCCAGGCTGACTTGCTTCTGGTCATTGCTCAGGGTGCCGTTGTCGAACTTGCGCGGCGTGGCCAGGCCCAGTGAGGTGTTGATGGTTTCGGTGCTCAGCTCGTACTGGTTCTTGCCGTAGTTGGCCGACAGGTCGTAATGCCAGTCGTAAGCCAGCAAGCCGCGCAGGCCGACGACCAATGAGGTGTCTTCCAGGTTGCCTTTGATCAACGGCAGGTAACCATTAGGGTTCAGCGCCGGGATGTTATTGGACGCATTGCTCGCCCGGTAGAACGCCGCCGTCTCGCCGCGACGCTTGCTGTAGCCGCCGAAGGTGTAGAACTCGGCTGCATCGTTGAAGGAATATTCCGAGTTGAACTGGAATTTGCCTTCATTGGTGGCCGGTTCGCCCTGACGGAACACGCGCTGGCCATACGTGGTGGAACCGATGCTGCCTGGGCGGAAGTCGTCGCCGGCGCGGTTGGTGTAATCGTTGTCGGCACCTTCGCCCGAGACATTGATAAAGCCATTGTCGCCCAAGGCAAACCCGGTATTGCCGCTGACATTGCGCTGGATGCCATCTCCCTTTTTGTATTCGCCGAACTTGGTCGAGATCGAACCGCCGTGGTCGTCGTGCTTGAGGATCACGTTGATCACGCCGGCGATCGCGTCAGAGCCATAACGCGCTGACGCGCCGTCACGCAGCACTTCGATGTGGTCGACTGCCGACAACGGGATCGCATTCAAATCCGCCGGGGCCGAGCCACGCCCCACCGCCCCGCCAAGGTTGACGAAGGCGCTGGTGTGGCGGCGTTTGCCATTGACCAGCACCAGCACTTGATCCGGCGACAGACCGCGCAGTTGCGCAGGGCGCACCAGTTCGGCGCCGTCCACCAGGCTTGGACGCGGGAAGTTGATCGACGGAATCAGGCGCGCCAACACAGCGCCCAGCTCATCGGAGCCGGTGCTGCGCAGGCTGTCGCCGGAAATCACATCAATGGGCGACAGCGAAGCACTGGCCGTGCGCTCTTGGGCGCGAGTGCCGGTGACGATGACGGTGTCGAGTTTTGGTGCATCGGTGGCCGCTGTCTGCGCAGCCATGACGGGATTGAATCCCACAGCAGTCAGCAAATTGGCCGACAAAATCGCTGTGTACAGCGCGTGTTTCTTGTAGCTCCCCATACCGCTCCCCTCAGAATCAAACATCAGAACGTCATGCTCTGAGTTCCTACGATCGATCCGGCTGGCGGGCGGTGGCGGTCAGTTATTGGTTATTGGCAGATAGTCGGTAGTCCGTTGAGATATAGCTTAATGATATTTATGTAACAAATTAAATACCTTTAAAGCATAAGCAAAAGCATAAGCGCCGCACCTGTTCATCAGGATTGGGCCCATCAATCCCGGTAATTTCAGCCGCGGTTCAGCCTGACAACGCGCCAAGCCCTCAAAATAGCGCACAGCACGACCCACTTAGCCGTCCAACCGCCTATCGAGGTCGCACCCATGAAGAAGTTTCGATTGCCCAGCCTGTTGTTCCTGGCCCAGGCCACCACCGCACTGGCGGCCGAAGTGCCGCCAACTGATGAAAACAAGGGGTTCTGGTACGCGCAGACCAGCGTCTACACCCGGCATTTCGCGCCCGACCCTAAGCACAACAACAACCAGGACCTGATCGGCCTGGAGCGCAATGAGGCGTCAGGTTTTGTGTACGGCGCGGCGACATTTCGCAATTCGTTCAGCCAACGCGCTTACTACGCCTATGCAGGCAAGCGCTATGACATGGCCGACTATCCGGTGTATGTAAAACTCACGGGCGGGTTATTGCAGGGCTATCGCGGCGAGTACCGCGACAAGATCCCGTTGAACCGTTTCGGCGTTGCGCCGGTGATCATCCCGTCCGTGGGCGCCCACTATGGGCCGGTAGCAGCAGAGCTGGTGTTACTGGGCTTTAATGCCGCGATGGTCACCACCGGCGTGCGCTTTTAAGGGCGCGGTGCGTAGGCGAACACATCGGCGCGCATCTGGTGCGCATCCATACCCGCTTCAACCAGCGCATCCAGCGTGCCGTAGATCATCGCCGGCGAGCCACTGGCGTAGACATGCACGGCTTTAAGGTCGCTGATGTCTTCACACACCGCTTCATGCAGGAGGCCGCAACGGCCTTCCCAGCCACAGAGGTCGCTGACCACTTTGTGCAGGAACAGGTTGGGCAGTTTCAGCCACTGGTCCCAGTGCTCGATTTCGTAGAAGTCTTCCGGGCGGCGCACGCCCCAGTACAGGTGCACCGGGTGCTTGAAGCCAGAGGCGCGGCAATGCTCGATCAGGCTGTGCATCTGCGCCATGCCGGTGCCGGCGGCGATCAATACCAGCGGTCCGTCCGGCAGTTCAGCCAGGTGGGTGTCGCCAAACGGCAATTCGATGCGAGCCATCTGATTACGCTGCAACTGTTCGAGCAGGTTACGCGCGCTGTCCTCACGGGCCAGCACATGCAATTCCAGCTCACGCCCGGCGTGGGGCGCCGAGGCCAAAGAAAACGCCGACTTCTCGCCATTCTCCCGCTCGATCATCAGGTATTGCCCGGCGTGGTAACGCACCGGCTTGCCGGCCGGAGCCCGCAGGCGCACGCGCCATACATCGCCACCGACTTCCACGCACTCACTCAATTGGCACGACAACTTGCGCAACGGCAACTCTCCCGGCGCCAGCACGCCATCCCACAACACAATGCAATCTTCCAGCGGCTCGGCGATGCAGGTGTAGAACTCACCATGGTCGCGCACCTCGCCGGCTTGCTGTACCCGCCCTTCTACCAGCAGCGCCGCGCACACATGGCACACGCCATTGCGACAGGCTTGCGGGCACTCGTAGCCCAGGCGGCGCGCACCTTCGAGGATCCGCTCGCCAGGGACCAGTTCCAGTACAGCGCCGGAAGGTTGCAGGGTTACACGCATCAATCTATTCCCAATTCTTTCCAGATTGCATCGACACGCGCGGTCACGGCGTCATCCTTGACGATTACCCGGCCCCATTCGCGGGTCGTTTCACCCGGCCATTTGTGGGTGGCGTCCAGGCCCATTTTCGAGCCCAGGCCTGACACTGGCGATGCGAAGTCGAGGTAGTCGATCGGCGTGTTGTCGATCATCACCGTGTCGCGCTTGGGGTCCATGCGCGTGGTGATGGCCCAGATCACGTCGTTCCAGTCCCGGGCATTGATGTCGTCGTCGGTGACAATAACGAACTTGGTGTACATGAACTGTCGCAAAAACGACCACACACCGAGCATTACCCGCTTGGCGTGGCCCGGGTACGACTTCTTCATCGTCACGATGGCCATGCGGTACGAGCAGCCTTCCGGCGGCAGGTAGAAGTCGGTGATTTCCGGGAATTGCTTCTGCAGGATCGGCACAAACACTTCGTTGAGCGCCACGCCCAGGATGGCCGGCTCATCCGGCGGCCGGCCGGTGTAGGTGCTGTGGTAGATCGGTTTGATCCGATGGGTAATGCGCTCGACGGTGAACACCGGGAAGCTGTCGACTTCGTTGTAGTAGCCGGTATGGTCGCCGTAAGGGCCTTCATCGGCCATTTCGCCCGGATGAATCACGCCCTCAAGGATGATTTCGGCGGTGGCCGGCACTTGCAGGTCGTTGCCGCGGCACTTCACCAGCTCGGTACGGTTACCGCGCAGCAGGCCGGCGAAGGCATATTCAGAGAGGCTGTCGGGGACTGGCGTGACGGCGCCGAGAATCGTCGCCGGGTCAGCGCCCAGGGCCACGGAAACCGGGAACGGCTTGCCGGGGTGTTTTTCGCACCACTCACGAAAGTCCAGTGCGCCGCCACGGTGGCTCAGCCAGCGCATGATCACCTTGTTGCGGCCGATCACTTGCTGACGGTAGATGCCGAGGTTCTGGCGGTCTTTGTTCGGGCCTTTGGTGACGGTCAGGCCCCATGTGATCAGCGGGCCGACGTCGCCCGGCCAGCAGGTCTGCACGGGCAGCATGCCGAGGTCGACGTCATCGCCTTCGATGACCACTTCCTGGCACACGGCGTCTTTGACCACCTTGGGCGCCATGGCGATGATCTTGCGGAAGATCGGCAGCTTCGACCAGGCATCCTTGAGGCCCTTGGGTGGCTCGGGCTCCTTGAGGAAGGCCAGCAGCTTGCCGATCTCGCGCAGCTCGCTGACCGACTCGGCGCCCATGCCAAAGGCAACACGGTCGGGCGTGCCGAACAGGTTGCCGAGCACCGGAATATCAAAGCCGGTCGGGTTTTCGAACAGCAGCGCCGGGCCCTTGTTACGCAGGGTACGGTCGCAAATCTCAGTCATTTCCAGCACCGGGGAAATCGGCACCTGGATACGTTTCAACTCTCCGCGCTGCTCAAGTTGCTGCACGAAATCCCGAAGATCCTTGAATTTCATTAACCATGCCACTCGTAAAATAGGCGTACATCCTACCTGCTCTTACGAGCGCTGGCAGCTTATTGCACATCATTGCGGCTTACATCTGTTTGCACCGAGGCCTGGCGCAGGGTGCGGAAGAACGGCTCCAGGAACCCTTCCACATACCGCGTGCCCACGCTTGAGAGGTGGTTGTCATCGGTATACAGCGACTGGCCGCCGAGTTCGACGCGACACCACCCATTGGTGTCGCACAGCTTCGGCGCCGGGTCCAGTAGTTGAACACCTGGATCGGCCGCTGCGATCTGCTCAAAGACACCGCTGATGAAGGTTTGGCGCTGCAGGTGTTCGGCCAGGGGCAAGCCTTCGCGGTCGGTCGGGCGCCCCAACATGGCCAAACGGCTAAGCCGGTACGGCACATTGAATTCCTGCAGCGGCACTTCCTTGACCAGCCATACACGATGACCACCGGCGCGTAATTGCTGCACCAAGGTATTCAAACCCTCGCTGAATAGCTGCTCAGCCACGGCGCGGTCATATTTCCCCGTCGCCGGGTCATGGATCGACGCACCGGTATCACCGGAGCGCTGCCCATACACGTAGAGGCTCCAGCGCGCCACCAGCACCACATCACTGAAGGGCTCGCGCTTGAGCAACTGCGTAACGCGCTCGTTGAACGCCCCGCACCCTGGGGTGTTTTCTTTGCGGTAGAACGGCAGGCAACCGGCGTAGCCCGCCTGGGTGATGCTGAAGTCGTACTGTTTTGAAGCATCGCTCAATGCCGGAATCAACGCCGAGGCATGGCTGTCGCCCCAGACCAGCGCCTTGGCCGTGGCCGCCTGCGGACCAAAATGGCACAACTCACGGTGCTTGTTTTTCTTGTCGTCCGACAAGCAGTTCATAAGCGTGGGACTCCAGGTGTACGCCTGGGCAAATTGCAGCGCCTGAGGCGGCAGCCGCCACGCAAAACCATCCGACCACACCAGGCTCTTGCCGATCAGGCCGAGGCTGACGAGCGCCATGACGCCCGCGGCCAGGATTGCCCGATTGCCCGCCAACAGACGCCGCTCGCGAAAGGGCCCCTCAACGAATCGCCAGGACCCATAGCCCAGTACCAGACTCAGGAAAAACAGGCCCGCAACCTCCACAGGTGCCAGGCCGAAAATGCTGGCGTACTTGCCAAACACCAGCACCGGCCAGTGCCACAGGTACCAGGAATAGGAAATCAGCCCCACACCCACCAGTACACGGCTACCCAACAACCGGCCTACCAGTGTGCTGTGCTGACCGTTGGCCCAAATAAGCCCGACCACACCCACTACCGGCAACAGCGCTGCAACCCCTGGAAAGGCGGTGCTGGCGTCATAACCCAGTACCGCCACCAGAATCATTCCCAGGCCGATCAAGCTGACCGTCTGCGCCAGCATCGGGCTTGCGCGCTGCGCCCGCGCCGGCATTACCGCCAGCATGGAACCCGCCAACAACTCCCAGGCCCGCATCGGCAGCAGGAAAAAGGCCTTGTCCGGTTCTCGGGACACCGCCCACACGCTGGCAGCAAATGAGGCGAGCATCAGCACAAACAAGGCACCGCGCCATTGCTTGAGCCGGCTCGACAGCAGCGCCAGCAGGAGCGGGAAACCGATGTAGAACTGCTCTTCAACCGAAAGCGACCAGGTGTGCAGCATCGGCTTCATATCGGAGGCTGTATCGAAATAGCCGTTCTGACGCATAAAGAAGAGGTTGGAGATGAAGATCACTTGGTTGTGAATCGAGCGTCCCAGCTCTGAATAGTCCTTGGGCGCCATCAAAAACCAGCCAACCACCAATGACACGAACATCATGACGACCAGTGCCGGCAGGATGCGCCGGGCCCGGCGAGCCCAGAAATCGAGGAAACTGAAACGCCCGGCTTCACGCTCGCGCCAGATAATCGAAGTGATCAGGAACCCTGAAATCACAAAGAACACATCAACGCCAACAAAGCCGCCAGTGACGCCTGGAACTCCAAAATGGAACAGCACAACAGCCAGGACAGCGATGGCACGCAGGCCGTCAATGTCCCTTCGGTAAGCAAGAGCGGTCATAAATCGTAGGTCAGCCTGATTCGAATGGGAATGAGCGTAGCCGCACTCAGTTTTTTTGTTTCTTAACTGACACTATTGTCCTGCAAAGCTCTCTTTCTCAACACAAAAAAATGGCGCCCCGAAGGGCGCCATTTTTTCGGACCTGGAGCGTCGTGTTACTTACGCTTCATCGACAGGAAGAACTCGTCGTTGGTCTTGGTGGTTTTCAGCTTGTCGATCAGGAACTCGATGGCGGCGACTTCGTCCATCGGGTGCAGCAGCTTGCGCAGGATCCACATGCGCTGCAGTTCGTCGTCGGCGGTCAGCAACTCTTCACGGCGGGTGCCGGAGCGGTTGATGTTGATCGCAGGGAACACACGCTTCTCAGCGATACGACGGTCAAGCGGCAGTTCCATGTTGCCGGTACCCTTGAACTCTTCGTAGATCACTTCGTCCATCTTCGAGCCGGTTTCAACCAGCGCGGTGGCGATAATGGTCAGCGAGCCGCCTTCTTCGATGTTCCGCGCAGCACCGAAGAAACGCTTTGGTTTCTCCAGGGCGTGGGCATCGACACCACCGGTGAGCACTTTGCCGGAGCTTGGGATCACGGTGTTGTAGGCACGGGCCAGACGGGTGATGGAGTCGAGCAGGATCACCACGTCTTTCTTGTGTTCGACCAGGCGCTTGGCCTTCTCGATCACCATTTCGGCAACCTGCACGTGGCGGGTTGGCGGCTCGTCGAACGTGGAGGCAACCACTTCGCCGCGCACAGTGCGCTGCATTTCGGTTACTTCTTCCGGACGCTCATCGATCAGCAACACGATCAGGTGAACTTCCGGGTTGTTACGAGCGATGTTCGCTGCAATGTTCTGCAGCATGATGGTCTTACCGGCTTTCGGCGGTGCGACGATCAGACCGCGCTGGCCTTTACCGATCGGGGCGCACAGGTCGATGACACGACCGGTCAAGTCTTCGGTGGAACCGTTACCGGCTTCCATCTTCATGCGCACAGTCGGGAACAGCGGGGTCAGGTTCTCGAAGAGAATCTTGTTTTTCGCGTTCTCGGGACGGTCGAAGTTGATCGTGTCGACCTTGAGCAGGGCGAAATAACGCTCGCCTTCCTTAGGAGGGCGGATCTTGCCAACGATGGTGTCACCGGTGCGCAAGTTGAAGCGACGGATCTGGCTCGGCGAGACATAGATGTCGTCTGGGCCGGCAAGATAGGAAGCGTCTGCAGAGCGGAGGAAGCCGAAGCCGTCCTGGAGAATCTCCAGCACGCCATCACCGGAGATTTCCTCGCCGCTTTTCGCGTGCTTTTTGAGCAGGGAGAAAATCACGTCCTGCTTGCGCGAACGGGCCATATTTTCTATGCCCATTTCTTCGGCCAATTGGAGCAGGTCGGTAATCGGCTTTTGCTTGAGTTCAGTCAGATTCATATAGGAATGACGTAATCATTTATGGAGGGGGGAAATTAAGCTTTTGGCTTAATGAGGCCGCGCCGCAGAGAAGGCGACAGGATCGCGTACTAATCGAAAAGGAATGCGTCGGCGACGGCTTGCAGGGGGCAGTGGAGAAACCAGTGCGGGGCCGAATGTACCACCTGAGTTTCGGAGCGTCTAGCCCTGTTTCACGAAAAAGCCCCGCAATTTGCGGGGCTTTTTTGACGACGCTTAAATGTTCGCGTCGAGGAAAGCTTGCAGCTGGGACTTGGACAGCGCGCCTACTTTAGTGGCTTCGACGTTGCCGTTCTTGAACAGCATCAGGGTCGGAATACCACGCACGCCGTGCTTGGCCGGAGTCTCCTGGTTATCGTCGATGTTCAGCTTGGCAATGGTCAGCTTGCCGTCGTAGGTGGTTGCAATGTCGTCCAGAACAGGGGCGATCATTTTGCAAGGGCCGCACCATTCAGCCCAGTAGTCAACCAGGACCGGGCCTTGAGCCTTGAGTACTTGTTCCTCAAAGTTCGCGTCGGTGACGTGCTTGATAAGATCGTTGCTCATGGATGTCTCCGGATTGTAAGCAAAAAAAACGTGGCCCATCATAGCCGCCCTTCCCCCGTTCAGGAAGCCGCCTCTGATTGACTCTTGCTATGGTGACGCATGAGTTTGGGTATAGCTCAACTTACGGCGTCACGGGAGTCACGAAGGCAATGCCAGTGCGCAATGCCGCATTGCGTACGTGTTCCTGCATGGTTCTCTGGGCTTGCGCACTGGCGCGCCGCGCCAGTGCGCGCAGGATCTTGCGGTGCTCCTGCCAGGTTTCCATGGCCCGTTCCGGCCGGATGAACGGTAGCTTCTGGCTCTCCAGAAACACCTCGGCGCTGGCACTCAGGATACTCACCATCGCCTGATTACCACTGGCCAGCAGAATCCGCTGGTGAAATTCGAAGTCGAGCCGGGCGGCGGCTTCAAAATCGCCGGCCTTGAGCACCTTGCGCATCGCCTCGACATTGTCTTCCAGGCCGTCCAACTCATCGATGCTCAACGTTACGGCCGCCAGCCCGGCGGCAAAACCCTCCAGCGCATAGCGCAACTGGAAGATATCCAGCGGTGTGGCCTGGGCGGCGAAAGGCCAGGCAAAACCCGGCGCCTCCTGCACCTCTTGCACGAACACACCCTTGCCCGGCTGCACGCTGACCACGCCCAGCGCACTCAAGGACGACAACGCCTCGCGCAGCGATGCCCGACTCACGCCCAACCGCACCGCCAGGTCGCGCTGCGAGGGCAACGCATCGCCCGCTGCAAAGCCCTGCTCCTTGATCAGTTTGCGGATGGCCTGCAGGGCCGCTTCCGGTACGGCTTGGGCGATGGAATTCATATAAAACTCATAGTTCCAGACAACTGAGCGGCTAGTTGTAAAGCTATTCGCAGCCGGCGGCAAGCCACGCCCCAAAGGGGCTCGCGGGCTTTTACCGGCGCTCGAAAAAGGTGCGAAAAGCGCACGCACTGTTCAGACCAGTAAGACCACCGCACCTCAACAAATCCCGGCCTTGCAGGCAATACCAGCAGTGATGGCATGGGCTGTGCACTGAGCAAAATCAGAAAATCCCTTCGCCCTTTTCGGAGAGTTGCCATGACCAAGCGCTACAGCGCCCTGCTCACTGCCCTGTTTGCCAGCCTGATGCTGAGCCAGGCACCCGCCCAGGCCAATGGTCTGGACGACATCGTCGCCCGTGGCACCCTCAAGGTCGCCGTGCCTCAAGACTTCCCGCCGTTCGGCTCGGTCGGTCCGGACATGAAGCCCCGCGGCCTGGACATCGACACCGCCAAGCTGCTGGCTGACCAGCTCAAGGTCAAGCTGGAGCTGACGCCGGTCAACAGCACCAACCGCATTCCATTCCTCACCACCGGCAAGGTCGACCTGGTGATTTCCAGCCTGGGCAAAAACGCCGAGCGGGAAAAAGTCATCGATTTCTCCAAGGCCTATGCGCCCTTCTACCTGGCAGTGTTTGGTCCGCCTGATGCGCCGATCAGCACCACTGACGACCTCAAGGGCAAGACCATCAGCGTGACCCGCGGCGCCATCGAAGACATCGAGTTGACCGCCGTAGCGCCCAAGGAAGCCACGATCAAGCGCTTCGAAGATAACAACTCGACCATCGCCGCCTACCTGGCCGGCCAGGTCGACCTGATCGCCAGTGGCAACGTGGTGATGGTGGCAATCAGCGAGCGCAACCCGAAACGCGTGCCGGCCCTGAAAGTGAAACTCAAAGACTCGCCGGTCTACGTGGGCGTGAACAAGAACGAGCCGGCGCTGCTGGAGAAGGTCAACCAGATCCTGGTAGCGGCCAAAGCCGATGGCAGCCTGGAGAAAAATGCGATGCAGTGGCTTAAAGAGCCGCTGCCCGCCGACCTTTAAAGCGACGGAGCTGATTCATGGCGTATCAATTTGACTTTATGCCTGTGCTCGCCAACACCGACCTGCTGTTGCGCGGTGCGCTGTTCACGCTTGAGCTGACGGCCATCGGCGCGATCCTCGGGGTGGCCCTGGGCACCGTCGGCGCCGTGGTGCGGGCGTGGAAGATCCAGCCGTTTGCGTGGTTCTTCGGTGTGTATGTCGAGTTGATCCGCAACACGCCGTTTCTGGTGCAGCTGTTCTTCATCTTCTTTGGCCTGCCCTCGCTGGGGCTGAAAATAACCGAATGGCAAGCCGCCGTGCTGGCGATGGTGATCAACCTGGGGGCCTACTCGACCGAGATCATTCGCGCCGGCATCCAGGCCATCCCTCGCGGCCAGCTGGAAGCCGCCGCCGCACTGGCAATGACGCGTTTCGAAGCGTTCCGCCACGTGGTGCTGCTGCCGGCGCTGGGCAAGGTGTGGCCGGCCCTGAGCAGCCAGATCATCATCGTGATGCTCGGCTCGGCCGTGTGTTCGCAGATCGCCACCGAAGAGCTGAGCTTTGCCGCCAACTTTATTCAGTCGCGTAACTTCCGCGCCTTTGAAACCTACGCACTGACCACGCTGGTGTACCTGTGCATGGCGTTGATGATTCGCCAGTTGCTCAACTGGATTGGCCGGCGGTTTGTGATGAGGAACAGCCGATGAGTGATTTTTCGTTCTGGGACATCGTGCGCAACCTGGCTGTTGGCCTGCAATGGACCCTGCTGCTGTCGCTGGTGGCGTTTGTCGGCGGCGGCCTGATCGGTTTGCTGGTGATGACCATGCGCATCAGCCGCAAAGCCTTCGCGCGCAATGTTGCGCGCACCTATATCGAACTGTTTCAGGGCACGCCGCTGTTGATGCAGCTGTTCCTGGTGTTTTTCGGCATTGCCCTGCTGGGTGTGGATATTTCGCCCTGGCTGGCAGCGGCAATCGCGTTGACCCTGTTTACCAGCGCCTACCTGGCCGAGATCTGGCGCGGCTGCGTCGAATCCATCGCCCATGGGCAATGGGAAGCGTCGGCCAGCCTGGCGCTCAACCCGCTTGAACAACTGCGCTACGTGATCCTGCCCCAAGCGCTGCGGATTGCCGTGGCACCCACCGTTGGGTTCTCGGTGCAGGTGGTCAAAGGCACCGCCGTGACGTCGATCATCGGCTTTACCGAACTGACCAAGACCGGCGGCATGCTCGCCAACGCCACCTTCGAACCCTTTATGGTCTACGGACTGGTGGCCCTCGGTTACTTCCTGCTCTGCTACCCCTTGTCCCTCAGTGCCCGCTACCTGGAAAGGAGACTGCATGCCTCTGCTTAGAATTTCCGCCCTGCATAAGTATTACGGCGATCACCACGTACTCAAAGGCATCGACCTGACCGTGGAAGAGGGCCAGGTGGTGGCGATCATCGGCCGTAGCGGCTCGGGCAAGTCCACCTTGCTGCGCACCCTCAATGGCCTGGAATCGATCAACGACGGTGTGATCGAAGTCGATGGCGAATACCTCGATGCCGCGCGCGCCGACCTGCGCAGCCTGCGGCAGAAAGTCGGCATGGTGTTCCAGCAGTTCAACCTGTTCCCGCACCTGACGGTGGGCGAAAACGTCATGCTCGCGCCGCAAGTGGTGCAGAAAGTGCCCAAGGCCAAAGCCGCACAGCTTGCCAGGCAGATGCTGGAGCGCGTCGGGCTGGGCGAGAAGTTCGACGCCTTCCCGGATCGCCTGTCCGGTGGCCAGCAACAGCGCGTCGCGATTGCGCGTGCACTGGCCATGTCACCCAAGGTGCTGCTGTGCGACGAAATCACCTCGGCCCTGGACCCTGAACTGGTCAATGAAGTGCTCAGCGTGGTGCGTCAACTGGCCAACGACGGCATGACCCTGATCATGGTGACCCACGAAATGCGCTTCGCCCGGGAAGTCGGCGACAAACTGGTGTTCATGCACCAAGGCAAAGTGCATGAGGTGGGCGACCCCAAGACACTGTTCGCCAACCCAAAAACGCCGGAACTCGCCAACTTCATTGGCTCAGTGGAACAACCGGGCTGACCAGTTCGAAACTGCCCTGCCCTTCAAGGTGCGTCTCGCTACGCACCTGGAAGGCATCGGCAGCCAGGTCGGTGTCGATATCGACCTGGGCCGTGAATTGACGCCCTGCCCTCGGCCCCCCGGCCACTCGCGCTATCAACGTCTGGCCGGGCAACAGGTGCCCGCTGACCGTCTCACCGGCTGAGTGCGCGGGCGCCCAGCCGACGGCTTGCCCATCTAAACGCGCGTGTTTGAGGTTCAGGCGCAAACGCCCCTGGCGCCCGAAACGAAAGCTCTCGCCATCGGCCGCCACGCCGACAAAACGCAACGCGATTGCCGCGGGCTCAGCACACAGTACATTCACGCTCAACGAGCGAGTGCCGAGCGCCATGGACGTGCTTTCAACAAGCGCCTCCCTGCGAATAGCGCCGTAGTCTATGCGCGGCTGGCTCACCGATAACCGGCAATTTTCCGCCCGGGCATCAGGCGTCGCGAGCAGTGCGCAGAGCATTACCAAGGGCACGCTTTTAAGCTTAACGGCCATGGCACACCGCCGAGGTGGTTTCATAGAACTTGTCATTGTCGGGTTGGCTCTTGAGGTCAATGCGTAGCAGGCAGGTGGAAGCGTCCGGCAATGAAACACGCAGGCTTTGCGCCTCATTGACGTCATTGAGGAACACCATGCCCTCGCCCACCACGCTGGTCACGAAGCGATCGCCCGTGCCGAACACCGAGGCGCCTTGAGGCAATGGCCGGCCATGCTGATCCTTTGCGGTGAGCAAAATACGGCGCACTTTCACCACATCGAAATCCACGGCATTGAAGGATCCACGGCCCGCCGTGAGCACCTGCGTGCCGTTTTTCAGGTCGACGCGCCTGGGCAAGGACGGGGTCTGCACCTCAACCCGGCTGTTGGTATAAGCCGGCAGGCCTGCGATCACGGCTTGCCCGCTGAAATCGGTCCACACCGGGCCTTGGGGGGTTTGGACTTTTGCCGCGCCGATATCCCCGACAGAGACGATGCCGAAGGTGTCCTGCACGGGGTAAGGCGAAAAGGTCAGCCCGCCTGCGTGAGCCACCACGCCGCCTTGCAACTGCCCGGTGTAACTGGTGCCCTGCGGGTCGCGGCTGACACCCAGGCCGACCCGGGTATAACGAGGCAGCAGGTCCACCTGCCCGCGCACCGATGCCTGCCGGGCCTTGAGGTCGCGCTCGACGCCCACTTCGTAATTCACATACTCGTTGACCCGTTCACTGAGCGACGTGCCGGCGGTGAACTGATCACCGCGACGACTGGTGTAACTGTGCACACGACGCTCCCCACCCAATGGCACGCTGACCTGTAACCGCACGGACAAATCGTTGTCCAGCGCCCGTTCGCGCCGGTTGCCGGCACGCGTGACGTCACGATCAGACCGAGTGCCGCCCACTTGCGAGTCGGCAATCAACGCGACATCGGCGCGGCTGAATGACTTGTTCCACGAGGTGAACACATGCTCGCTCGTTCGCCCGTCAAATTGGGCGCTGCGGGTATAACCCAGCGAGAACACCCCCAGCGTGGGGTCGGCCCAGCTCATGCCTGCCGTGTACTGGTTCTTGAAGCGCGAACCCAATTCGTCGGGCCGGGAGACGCGGCCGGCTTCAGTGACCTCACGATAACCCTGGGTCTGGGTGGTCGCACTGAGGTTGACGTCAACATTGGGCAGCACCGGGCTGCTCACGGAGACGCTGCTGCGCGACCCGGACACTGCGTTTTTGCTGTCTCGCGACAAGTTGTGACGCGCCCCCACGGAAACCCGCTGCACAAACACGCTGTTCAGGGTGCCGCCCGCCGACCCATAGTCATCGGCGCTCAACAAGCCAAAGCCCGCCGACGAGTCGCGCCCCAGCCCCCATGTGCCGCTGGCCATGGCGACCCGCGGTGATGGCCCCTCTTCGAGGGTGTTTTTGCGCAACTTGCCAACCGAGAAATAATAACCAGGCGCCGCCGGGCCAGCCCCCGCGAACGACGCCGCCGGCACCACGAAGCTGCGCCTGACACCGCGCACATCGATCACGCTGACGTCCAGGTCACTGGTGTCATTGAGCAGCGGCAACCCCGCAAGCCTGAACCGGCCTTCAGGCACCAACGTGCTGTAGATCAACGCACCGGACTGGCGCACTTCAACCCGCGACTGGCTCTGGGCGAGCCCTTCAACCACCGCATGGTTGCCGCCCGCCGCGGCACGCGATTGGCCATCGGGGTAAAACTGCAGCCCAGACAACTGGACCCCGCCAAACAACGGGTTATGGCTGGAGATCTGGCCGACCTGGAACGTCGACTGCAACGCAGCAATATCCCGCTGGGCAAACGCGTAAAGGTGTTCGGTGCGTGTCTTGCCGTTGTCGGACACATAGAACTGGCGGCTGCGGACCACCCAATCGTCAAGGTTGAAGCCTGCCTCGGTGTAGGCCGAGATGAACCGGCTGGGCCCACTGCGCGAATGACTGTCCAGACCCAGCACGTCATAGTTGAACAGCGCGGCTGCGCCGCCCGTGGAAAAGGGCCCGGCCTCCCACTGCGGCGCACGCAATGACTGGGTCGGCACAACCAGCGTCACTTCCTCGGTACCGGGGCGCAACCTCAGCATTGTGGTCGGGAACGCAGCGAGAAAGTTATGACAGGCCGCGTCCGGTGTAGCGCCTTCGTGGAGGATGTCGCGCGGCTTTACCAGCCCGGCCTTTTCCAGCAGCCCAGGCGTAAAACACAATCGACCCTCGTGATCGAAACGTGCATCTACCAGCCCAAGCGGGTTTCCATTGACCCGCAGGCCCACCACGTGGACGCCTTCACGAAAGCGCGCTGCACTGCGAAAGTAGTCGGAGACCTTGGGGTCAATACCGTGGGTCGTCAGTGCCGCGAGGTCAAAGCCCTCTCCCAGCTCCAGCGCAGAAACAACGCCGGGCAAGCTCCAAAGGGCTGCAAAACCCATGATCAAGGTGGGCCTGCCGGGCCTAAAAAATGCCGCAATGCGGTGACTCGAAGGGTTAATCATCGGCCGATCAACCCTCATCGGTAAGGATCGGGGCGCGGTAGTTTTCTACCGAAAACCCATAGACCGTGGCGGGCTGGATCTGGACCTCGGCCACACCGTCCAGTGGGCCATCGACCTCTGCGGTCAATGCTTCACCCGGCAAAAGGTAAGCGCGCGGCAACGTGGCCGAGGCGCCTTGTGGAAGCAGGCGCACCTCCGGCGCCAGGCGCACCACATAGGCACTGTCGTTATGGACCGTGAGGCCCTGCCCGGTCCGCTTCCACTTCAACAACTCCCAGGGGGTTGTGTGCCGAGGCAAACCTTTGGGGTGCAGGATCAGCGGCAAATTCTGCCGAAGGGTGATACCGATGGTCGCACCGCCCGCCGTGCGCGCCTGGGGGATGCCCTCGAACGACACACGCTTGAGGCGTTGGGTCTTGAGCGGCTCACCCTGGGTGCTGATAAAACGCACCAACTGCGTGTCGCCCGCCTCCACTCGTGTGATGGGCGGTGTAACGATCAACAGCAGTTGCGGGTCCTCGGGCACGTTCTCCACCACCGAGTGAAGCAACGCCGGCCCGGCATCGGTGTTCTTGATGTTTATTGTGGCCTCGCCCTCTTCCTCATAAAGCACCACAACCGTTGTTTCCGGAAGCATGCCGTCCGCCAGGGCAACATCGGTAAAAAAACCACAGGCACCTGCACTCCAAAACAACATAAAACTTATTATTGAAAACCCACGCACTCGACGTTCCCCGCAACCGACAAAGTTGACCATGGGCAGTTAAACGCCCACAAAAAAACAGCCAACCAGAAAGTGTCAGTTTCTTGATTGGCTGTTTTGCGCTGTTTAGATGTAACTCAATACCAGTGTGGCGCGCCCATCAAGGGAGACATCGCGACTCAAGTCCAGATCCTGCGCCCGGTTGATGACCGCCTTCACCGCAAGAGTGCCGGTCAACTGGTTGATAGAGGCCGGCGTAAAGGTGGTGCTATTGCGCCACGAATACTGGGCAGGTGATTGAGCAACTTTGCCATCGCTGGTGAGCCAAACGCCGGTGCCATTACGCAGGATGGGGTACAGCGCCACGCCGGCAGAACGTAGGTCCCTGAGCGTGACCGAATAGCCACCGGTTCGCCGAGTCCCTACAGAACCCAGACCAAAATTCTGCGCCTCGGTAAAGCCTGGACCCAGGACACCCGGCACTTTGCTGCCCGCCTGCAGGTCGGTGAAGGAGATTCCGAACCTCGCCGGCGTCGTGCCGCAATTGACCACCAGGGAAGTGGTCTTCTCTTCGCGGGTGTTGAACGCGGTCTGGGATAATTCGCCGGAGCGAATCGTGCCGTAGTCGATGATGCCGCTGCCGGCGAGGCTGAGGTTACAGGCAGCGGGAGTAATCGTGCCCCTGACGACCAATTGGGCACTGGTGGTCGCCTGAGCGTTGAGGGTTGCAGCCAGGCAGGCGATACCGAGAGTCAAACCAACAATTGTTTTCATTTTTGTCCTGTCACTACGAAGTTAACAGGCATTGTTTATTCGCGTCCTGGCGAATCCATCGCCCAACCACTTATCTTCCCGGACATACATAACGATAAATAAATAACACCCAGGCAACATTGCCGAGTGACAGTCTGCTGCTTTGGTACCTCATTAAAAAATCGGACAACACATCAGTTATTGTCGGAGTGATGAAAATAAATAGTGGCTCACAGTTAATAACAAGGTAGTCCATAACAAAACAAACTAAGAGAACAGCGACTCAATCATTGTAGGCAAATTCAGAATCCGCCTTGAAAACCACAAACGTCAAAATGCCTACATCATTGAATGGCTTATTCGTCGCATGCTTACGAAACCGGCCTACATTTCCCACATGAATTCCCCACAGACAGCATCACGCAAATTACTGAAGCACAACGCGTTGGCGCCAGCGTTCGATCGTGGCACGATGGTCAGGTTATCGACCGAGACCCCCAAACCATGCCGCAATCCCAAGCCAAGAATCTGTCCTTGATCGCCGCTATCGACCTGGGCTCCAACAGCTTTCACATGGTCGTGGCCAAGGCCCAGAACGGCGAAATCCGCATCCTTGAGCGGCTCGGCGAAAAAGTGCAACTGGCTGCCGGGATCGACGACGAGCGCCAGCTCAATGAAGAATCCATGCAGCGCGGGCTCGATTGCCTCAAGCGCTTTGCCCAACTGATCAACGGCATGCCCCTGGGCGCTGTGCGAATCG
Source organism: Pseudomonas sp. MF08831 (assembly GCF_059862645.1). Taxonomy (NCBI): domain Bacteria; kingdom Pseudomonadati; phylum Pseudomonadota; class Gammaproteobacteria; order Pseudomonadales; family Pseudomonadaceae; genus Pseudomonas; species Pseudomonas sp. MF08831. Next base: position 225,236 of record NZ_JCBCUX010000003.1, read on the forward strand.
TTGGCACCAACGCCTTGCGCGAAGCCCGCAACCGCGGCGAGTTCATCCGCCGCGCCGAAGCAATCCTCGGGCATCCGGTAGAGGTCATTTCGGGCCGCGAAGAAGCGCGCCTGATCTACCTCGGCGTCTCCCACACCCTGGCCGACACCCCCGGCAAACGCCTGGTGGCGGACATCGGCGGCGGCAGCACCGAATTCATCATCGGCCAGCGTTTCGAACCGCTGCTGCGCGAAAGCCTGCAGATGGGTTGCGTCAGTTATACCCAGCGTTATTTCAAGGACGGCAAGATCACCCCGGCGCGCTATGCCCAGGCCTACACCGCGGCGCGTCTGGAAATCATGAGCATCGAACACGCCCTGCATCGCTTGACCTGGGATGAAGCCATCGGCTCGTCCGGCACCATCCGCGCCATCGGCCTGGCCCTCAAAGCCGGCGGCCATGGCACCGGTGAGGTCAACGCCGAAGGCCTGGCCTGGCTCAAGCGCAAACTGTTCAAGCTGGGCGACGCAGAGAAAATCGACTTTGACGGCATCAAGCCTGATCGGCGCACCATTTTCCCGGCCGGCCTGGCAATTCTCGAGGCGATTTTCGACGCCCTCGAACTGCAACGCATGGACCACTGCGACGGCGCGCTGCGCGAAGGCGTGCTCTATGACCTGCTGGGCCGCCATCACCATGAAGACGTGCGTGAACGCACCCTCAGCTCGTTGATGGAGCGTTATCACGTCGACCTGGAACAAGCCGCGCGCGTGGAGCGCAAGGCCCTGCATGCCTTCGACCAGGTGGCCGAGGACTGGGACCTGGCAGACGGCGTGTGGCGCGAGCTGCTCGGCTGGGCTGCCAAGGTGCATGAAGTGGGCCTGGACATCGCCCACTACCATTACCACAAGCATGGCGCCTACCTGATCGAGCACTCGGACCTCGCCGGTTTCTCACGCGAAGACCAACAGATGCTCGCCCTGCTGGTGCGTGGCCATCGCCGCAACATTCCCAAGGACAAGTTTGCCGACTTCGGCAGCGAAGGCAGCAAGTTGATTCGCCTGTGCGTGCTGCTGCGCTTTGCGATCCTGTTCCACCACATTCGCGGCACCCAGGAAATGCCCCAGGTCACCCTGCGCGCCCACGGCGACAGCCTGGACGTGGTGTTCCCCAAAGGCTGGCTGGATGAAAACCAACTGACCCAGGCGGATTTTGCCCAGGAAGCGGAATGGCTGACGCGGGTGGGATTCAGCCTGAACCTGCGCTGAGCCGATCTAAAGAACACTGCACAAACACATGTGGGAGGGGGCTTGCCCCCGATGGCGGTGGACCAGTCAATGAATCTGTTGACTGACACTCCTTCATCGGGGGCAAGCCCCCTCCCACATTTTCAGAGCGCGTTGGCTTTAGTTCACCGCAAGAATCGGGCTACCCAGCTTTTCCAGCAACGTCGCCTGCGCACTGCGCGGGTTCTGGTTGCCGGTCGGCGTGTTGCGCACGTAGCGGCCGTCCGACTGCAGGCTCCAGCTGTGGGTGTTGTCAGTGAGGTAGCTTTCCAGCTCTTTCTTGACGCGCATGATCAGCTTCTTGCCTTCCACCGGGAAGCAGGTCTCTACACGCTTATCGAGGTTTCGCTCCATCCAGTCGGCACTGGAGAGGAACATCTGCTCTTCGCCGCCGTTGAGGAAGTAGAACACCCGCGTGTGCTCCAGGAAGCGCCCGATGATCGATCGCACGTGGATGTTATGCGAAACCCCGGCGATGCCCGGACGCAGGCAGCACATGCCACGCACCACCAGGTCGATGCGCACACCGGACTGGCTGGCCTTGTACAGCGCGCGGATGATCTTCGGATCGGTCAGCGAGTTGAACTTGGCGATGATGTGCGCCGGTTTGCCGTCGAGGGCGAACTGGGTCTCCCGGGCAATCATGTCGAGCATGCCCTTTTTGAGCGTGAACGGCGCGTGCAGCAGCTTCTTCATGCGCAAGGTCTTGCCCATGCCGATCAACTGGCTGAACAACTTGCCGACGTCTTCACACAACGCGTCGTCGGAGGTCAGCAGGCTGTAGTCGGTGTAGAGCTTGGCGTTGCCGGCGTGGTAGTTGCCAGTGCCCAAGTGCGCGTAACGCACAATCTCGCCGGCTTCGCGGCGCAGGATCAGCATCATCTTGGCGTGGGTCTTGAAACCGACCACGCCGTAGATCACCACGGCACCGGCCGCTTGCAGGCGGCTGGCCAGTTGCAGGTTGGACTCTTCGTCAAAGCGCGCACGCAACTCGATCACCGCGGTGACTTCCTTGCCGTTTCGCGCGGCGTCTACCAGCGCGTCGACGATTTCCGAGTTGGCGCCGGAACGGTACAGCGTCTGGCGCACAGCCAGAACATGCGGGTCCTTGGCGGCCTGGCGCAGCAGGTCGACCACCGGAGTGAACGACTCGAACGGGTGCAGCAGCAGAATGTCCTGCTTGCTCACCACGCTGAAGATGTTCTCGCTGTTTTGCAGCAATTTCGGGATCTGCGGCGTGAACGGCGTGTATTGCAGCTCCGGGTGGCTGTCCAGACCGGTGATGCTGAACAAGCGCGTCAGGTTGACCGGGCCATTGACCTGGTACAACTCGGACTCGGCCAGGTTGAACTGCTTGAGCAGGTAGTCCGACAGGTGTTTAGGGCAGGTGTCTGCCACTTCCAGACGCACCGCGTCGCCGTAGCGGCGCGAGAACAGCTCACCGCGCAGGGCGCGGGCCAAGTCTTCGACGTCTTCGGAGTCCAGCGCCAGGTCGGCGTTACGGGTCAGGCGGAACTGGTAGCAGCCCTTTACCTTCATGCCCTGGAACAGGTCATCGGCGTGCGCGTGGATCATCGACGACAGGAATACATAGTTGTCGCCAGCGCCCCCCACCTCTTCCGGTACCTTGATGACTCGTGGCAACAGACGCGGCGCCGGGATGATCGCCAGGCCCGAATCGCGGCCGAAGGCGTCGATGCCTTCCAGTTCGACGATGAAGTTCAGGCTCTTGTTCACCAGCAGCGGGAACGGGTGCGTCGGGTCCAGACCAATCGGGGTGATGATCGGCGAAATTTCGTCTCGGAAGTAACGGCGCACCCAGGTCTTGATCTTGGTGGTCCAGTGCCGGCGACGAATGAAGCGGACCTGATGTTTTTCCAGCTCCGGCAACAGGATGTCGTTGAGGATCGCGTATTGGCGGTCCACGTGGCCGTGCACCAGCTCGCTGATGCGCGCCAGGGCCTGGTGCGGCTGCAGGCCGTCGGCGCCCGCTTGTTCGCGGGCGAAGGTGATTTGCTTCTTGAGGCCGGCGACGCGGATCTCGAAGAACTCGTCCAGGTTGCTGGAGAAAATCAGCAGGAATTTCAGCCGTTCCAGCAGCGGATAGGACTCATCCAGCGCCTGCTCGAGCACGCGGATGTTGAATTGCAGTTGTGACAGCTCGCGGTGGATGTACAGGCTGCTGTCATCCAGGTTGGTCACCGCGACCACCGGCGCCGGCGCGGGGGCCTCGGCCACCACGGCAGGCGGTGCGGGCTCCAGCTCCGGCGGCGTTTCGGTGACTTGTTCCACCACCGGGTGAGCGTCTTTTACGGCAACTTCTGAGAGTCCTTCGGTATTCATTGAGTGTTCCTGTGAGGGCTATTGTTGCTCTCTAAGCAATTGGGCGGCGCGGGCGGCGAAGTAGGTCAGAATGCCATCAGCGCCGGCACGTTTAAAGGCAGTCAGGGATTCGAGGATCACCGCTTCACTCAACCAACCATTCTGGATCGCGGCCATGTGCATCGCGTATTCACCGCTGACCTGATAGACAAAGGTCGGCACCTTGAATTCCTCTTTGACCCGATAAAGGATGTCCAGGTACGGCATCCCTGGCTTGACCATCACCATGTCGGCGCCCTCAGCCAGATCCGCCGCGACTTCGTGCAGGGCTTCCTGGCTGTTGGCCGGGTCCATCTGGTACGAAGCCTTGTTGGCCTTGCCCAGATTCAGTGCCGAGCCCACCGCATCGCGGAAAGGCCCGTAATAGGCGCTGGCGTACTTGGCCGAGTAGGCCATGATCCGCACATTGACGTGACCGGCCAGCTCCAGGGCTTCGCGAATCGCCTGGATGCGACCGTCCATCATGTCCGACGGTGCGACGACCTGGGCGCCAGCGGCTGCGTGGGACAACGCCTGTTTGACCAGCGCATCGACGGTAATGTCGTTTTGAACATAGCCGTCTTCGTCAAGAATGCCATCCTGGCCGTGGGTGGTGAACGGGTCCAGCGCCACGTCGGCGATCACCCCCAGCTGCGGGAAACGCTCGCGCAACGCGCGGGTGGCACGCTGGGCAATGCCTTGCGGGTTCCAGGCTTGCGCAGCGTCAAGAGACTTGAGTTCAGACGGCGTCACTGGAAACAGCGCCAGCGCCGGAATTCCGAGTTCCACCCAGTTCGCCGCCTCGATCAGCAGCTGATCAATGGTCAAACGCTCCACACCCGGCATCGATGCCACGGCTTCCCGACGGTTTTCACCGTCCAGCACAAACACCGGCAAGATCAGATCGTTCGTCGTCAGCACGTTTTCACGCACCAGGCGGCGAGAAAAATCATCACGGCGATTGCGGCGCAGGCGGGTAGCAGGGAACAGGCGATTGGCAGGGGTAAAGCTCACGACAGACTCCTGAGCCCGTGTTTACGGGCGAGCGTTGCAGTTATAAGCGGCCATTATGACGAAGGAATGACAGTTGTGCTTATCGATGCGACCTGCAGTCGCATTCGTCGCATATGTAGGAATTGTTCACTTCGTGACACATCTCGATACTTTCATGAATGTTCACGAAGGCGTAGGCTGCGCGTTCATTTCGCCAGCACCCCAGACCATGCTTCAACAATTTCTGCATGACTTCGGCTACTTTGCGCTCTTCCTGGGCACGTTCTTCGAAGGCGAAACCATTCTGGTTCTCGCAGGCTTCCTGGCGTTCCGTGGATACATGGATATCAACCTGGTGGTGGTCGTTGCCTTCTTTGGCAGCTATGCCGGTGACCAGCTGTGGTACTTCCTGGGGCGCAAGCATGGCCGCAAACTGTTGGCGCGCAAGCCGCGCTGGCAATTGATGGGCGACAAAGCGCTGGAACACATCCGCAAGCATCCGGATATCTGGGTGTTGAGCTTTCGGTTCGTCTACGGGCTGCGCACCGTGATGCCGGTGGCGATTGGCTTGTCCGGCTACCCGCCTTTGCGCTACCTGCTGCTCAACGGCATTGGCGCGGCGGTGTGGGCGGCGGCGCTGGGCGCTGCGGCTTATCATTTTGGCGCGGTGCTGGAAGGCATGCTCGGCAGCATCAAGAAATATGAGCTGTGGGTGCTGGGCGCGCTGCTGTTGCTGGGCCTGGGCCTGTGGCTGCGCCGCCGCTTCAAGAACGCGCGCATTGCCCGCCAGGCCTGCGAAGATGCCAAGGCCCGGCTGGCCGCAGAGCAACTCGCCGAGCCCGCCAAGGTCGACGCGCCTAAGACGCCAATCGAGTAAGCCGGTCTCTGCAGCAGTAGAGACCCATCACGCTGAGCAAGCTGTAACTCACCAGGCCCAGCCAGCCCAAATTGCTGGCCGGCCACAGCCCCACCACCGGCGCCAGCCATACCAACGGTACATTCAGCCCCAGGCGCACCAGCTCAGCTTTCAGGGCCCAGGGGCGATTTTCCAACGCCACGCCCAGCGTGAACAACCCTGACGCCATCGCGCTCCAGCCCAGGATCAACGCCGCCGTGGGCAGCCCTTCGCCGGCATTCATCAGATAGCTGCCAAACCCCACATATGCCGCAAATTGCAGGGCAACGTAGATTTGCTGGCGTGCGTCCAGCGGCACTTCGAATTTGCGGAACTGGCTCAAATCGGGCTTGGCCAGCGGGTATTTGGCTTTGACATCCGCCGGGCGCCACCCGGTGCGCATGAACCAGATGCGCAGCTTGTCCCACCAGCTCTCGGTACGCCGCGCATCACTCCACAACTGCGCATAAAACTGCAGGTTGGCCCACAGCGGGTTCCAACTGGCCAAGGGCGTGGTCACGCCAAAGATCACCGGCTCGTTGTCGTCTTCTTCCTGGAAGCTGCCGAACAGCCGGTCCCAAATAATGAACACGCCGCCATAGTTGCGATCCATGTAAAGAGCGTTCTGTGCATGGTGAGCCCGATGATTGGACGGTGTGACGAAGAACCATTCGAACCAGCCAAGCTTGGGCACGTGGCGGGTGTGCACCCAGAACTGATACAGAAGATTGAGCGAGGCCACGCTGATAAACACCACCAGCGGCACGCCCACCACGGCCAGGGGCAGGTAGAAAATCCAGCTCAGCAAGAAGCCGGTACTGGTCTGGCGCAGGGCGGTGGTGAGGTTGTAGTCCTCGCTCTGGTGATGCACCGAGTGCGCGGCCCACAGGATGTTGCGCTCATGCCCGCAGCGATGCAGCCAGTAGTAGCAGAAGTCATAGAACACAAAGGCGAATACCCAGGTCCACACGCTCTGGGCCGAGAGTTCGATCAGGGCCAGGTGCTTGAGGGCGAAGGCGTAGGTCAGCAGCCCGACGCCTTTTGTCAGCAAGCCCGTGGTGGTGGACAGCACGCCCGTGCTGAGGCTGTTGATGGCGTCGGCCACCCGATAGTTGCGCTCGCCGCGCCAGCGGTCGGCCAGCAGCTCAACCACGATCAAGGCGATGAAAAACGGTACCGCGTAAGGCACGAAGTCCATGGGCTAGTCCGGTCTGTTTTTGTTACATCAAGATTAGGTGTAGCGGCGCGAGATCCCATTGGCAACAGGTGACAAATTAGTAGACATTTAACGCCATGAAATAGGGAGAAATACTCATGAGCAAAAAGATTGCAGTGATCCTTTCCGGCTGTGGCGTGTACGACGGCGCAGAGATCCACGAAAGCGTGATCACCTTGCTGCGCCTGGACCAGCGGGGCGCCCAGGTGCAATGTTTTGCGCCGGATATCGCGCAACATCACGTGATCAACCACCTCACCGGCGAAGAGATGCCCGAGTCGCGTAACGTGCTGGTGGAGTCGGCGCGGATTGCCCGGGGTGACGTGAAAGATATTCGAGAGGCCCGCGCCGAAGACTTTGATGCGCTGATCGTGCCCGGCGGGTTTGGCGCGGCGAAGAACCTGTCGAACTTTGCCGTGGAAGGCGCAGGTTGCAGCGTCAATCCGCAGGTGCTGGCGCTGGCGGAAGCCTTCGCCGAAGCGAGCAAGCCGGTGGGGCTGATCTGCATTTCGCCGGCACTGGCCGCGAAAATCTACGGCCCCGGCGTGACCTGCACCATCGGCAACGATGCCGACACCGCCGCTGCCCTCGACAAGATGGGCGCCACCCACCGCGACTGCACAGTGGAAGACATCGTCGAGGACACCCCGCGCAAACTGGTGAGCACCCCGGCCTACATGCTTGGCAAGAACATCAGCGAAGTGGCCTCAGGTATCAACAAACTCGTGGATCGGGTATTGGAATTGACTCACGAGGATGATTGATCGCCTCCCGAACACTTAAGGGTGGCTAGCCCACCTATTGTGGCGGGCAAGCTCTTCGTGGCGAGCAGGGCTTATTGTGGCGAGCGGGCTTGCCCCGCGTTGGGCTGCGCAGCAGCCCCAATTCAGGCGACGCGGTCAGTCAGTTAATCTGCGGCGCGCAGTTTTGGGGCGGCTTCGCCCCCCAACGCAGGGCAAGCCCGCTCACCACAGGAACACCGCCCGCCAACGTCAGGCCTCGCGCATTAGCTTGGTCAATATCCTGTCCAGCGCATTGGCAAACGCCTGCTTATCCTTTTCCCCATGGGGCGGCGGCCCTCCGCCCATCTGGCCCTGCTCGCGCAGATCAGTAAACAGGTTACGCACCGCCAGCCGTTCGCTCATGTTTGCCGGGCTGAACTCCTTACCGCGTGGGTCAAGGGCCGTGACGCCCTTCTTCACCAGCCGGTCGGCCAAGGGCACGTCGCTGCAAATCACCAGCTCACCGGGCACGGCGTGTTCCACCAGGTAGTCATCCGCCGCATCCGGGCCGCTGGGTACCACGATCAACTTCACACACGCAAAGCTCGGTTTGATCTGGCTTTGCCCCGCCACCAACACCACCTCGAACTGGCGCTTGAGGGCGAATTTCACCACTTGGTCCTTGGCCGCCCGTGGGCAAGCATCCGCATCGATCCACACGCGCATGGTCAGGCTGCCACGCGGCGTTTTTCTGCCAGGCGGCTGCGGCCGTACAGCACCACAATCGCCAGGATCGCCACGGCCTGCGCACTCAACGAATACGCGTCGGCGTGGATGCCCAGCCAGTCGAAGTCAAAGAACGCCACCGGCCGTGTGCCGAAGATGCCGGCTTCCTGCAAGGCCTTCACGCCATGGCCGGCGAACACCACCGACAGCGCGCACAGCAGCGCTGCGTTGATGCCGAAGAACAACGCCAAGGGCAGCTTCGCCGAGCCGCGCAGGATCACCCACGCCAGGCCCACCAGCAGCACCAGCGCCGTGGCGCCACCGGCCAGCACCGCGTTGTGCCCGGCAGGGCCGGCTTGCAGCCACAGGGTTTCGTAGAACAGGATCACTTCGAACAGCTCGCGGTACACCGAGAAGAACGCCAGCATCGCAAAGCCGAAGCGGCCGCCGCCGCCCACCAGGCTGCTCTTGATGTAATCCTGCCAGGCCGCCGCGTGGCGTCGGTCGTGCATCCACACGCCCAACCACAGCACCATCACGCTGGCGAACAGTGCCGTGCAGCCCTCAAGCAATTCGCGCTGGGCGCCGCTGACGTCAATCACATACGCCGCCAATGCCCACGTCGCCAGCCCGGCCAACAGCGCCAGGCCCCAACCGACGTTGACGCTGCGCACCGCCGATTGCTGGCCGGTGTTACGCAGGAAAGCCAGAATCGCCGCCAGCACCAGGATCGCTTCCAGACCTTCACGCAACAGAATCAGGAGGCCGGAGATGTAGCTCAACGACCAGCTCAAGCCATCGCTGCCCAGCAGACCGGCAGATTCAGTGAGTTTGCCCTTGGCCACGTCCAGACGCTGTTGCACCTGCTCGATCGGCAGGCCGTCCTGCAATGACTGCCGGTAGGCCATCAGGGCTTTCTCGGTGTCCTTGCGCACGTTGGCATCGACGTTGTCCAACGAGCTTTCTACCAGCTCAAACCCTTCCAGGTAGGCGGCTACCGACAAGTCGTAGGCCTGTTCGTGATCACCGTTACGGAACGCGGCGAGGCTCTTGTCCAGCGTGGTCGCGGTGTAATCGAGCAACTGTGCCGGGCCACGCTTGACCTGCGGCGGCTGCGCACGTTGGGCGCGGAACGTCGCGGCGGCGGCCGGGCCGTTTGCGGCCAGCACTTCATTGGGGGTCTGGCGGGCCAGGTCGGCAAGGTTGAAGGGTTGTTCGCTGTTTGCCGCAGCCGGGTCAGCAGTGAAACCGGCGATGTAGGTCGCCAGGTCCCAGCGTTGACGGTCATCGAGTTGGTCGGCGAAAGACGGCATGTCAGTGCCCTCGACGCCCAGGCCGAGTGTGTTGTAGATCGCGTAAAGGCTCAGGCGGTCCAGGCGCGCGGCGTCACGCAGGTTCGCGGGCGGCGGCGTCATGCCGGTGCTGGCCGGGCCATCACCGGCGCCCGCAGTGCCGTGGCACACCGAGCAGTGCTGGGCATAGAGCGGTGCGCCGCGCGTGGGGTCTGGTGTGATCGCCGGAGCCTGGCTGACTTCGTACGCCACTGCCAACTTGGCACCCAATTGACGGGCCTGGTGGGCGACGGTCGTGCCCTCTTCACGCGCGGTCACCGCCGCCAGCAATTCATTGACGCCCTTTATCAAATCGGCGCGTTCGGGCTTCTCGGGTAAATCCGCTACCAGGCCCTGCAATACCCCAAGAAACTCCACCTGCTCGCGGTATTCGGATTCATCCACGACCGTGCCCGCGTCCACCGTCGGCGGGTAGTCGGCCCCGATGTAATCGAGCAGATGCAAGGCTTGAGGCGCGCCCTCGGCAGTGGCCGCCAACAGATTAAAGCTGCACGACATCAGCGCCGGCAGCATCAGCCAGGCGAGAAAACGGTAAAGGGCAGTCATGAATGAATCTCAAAGGGAAATGCGAAGTAACACATTGTTTAACGTTAAGGGGTTTGACTCAAGACGGCAGTGATAAGGCGATGGAAATATCGCTGTCGGCATGATGGCAATCGCACAAATAAACGAAGCAAAAAGCCATTGTTTTGCCAGTAATGGCGCCTATAATGCCGCGCCCTGTTATTGCGAAAGGGAATTTATTTCCTCGTTTTTATGAGGAATAGGCACATCGGCTGATTATTTTCAGGGAAGAAGTTTGTATGGCATTTCGCGCCTTAACCCCGCTCGCACTCGCGGCGGTGACCTTGCTGTCCGGTTGTTCGATGTTTCGCAGCTACGACACGGAGCTGCAAGCCACCAACCAACAGCTGGCCACCGGCAATGTCGACGGTGCCCTGACCCTGCTGGAAAAAAACAATACCGGCGACGACAAAGACCTGCTCTATTTCTTCGAAAAGGGCGAGCTGTTGCGCGCCAAGGGCGACCTCACCGGCAGCCAGACCGCCTGGCGCAGCGCCGACCTGCAAGTCTACAAGTGGGAAGAGTCGGTCAAGTTCGACAGCGAAAAGTACCTCGCCCAGTTCGGCAGCTTCCTGGTCAACGACAAAGTGCGTCGCTACGAAGGTTATGACTACGAAAAAGTCATGCTCACCACCCAGATGGCCTTGAACCTGCTGGCCGTGAATGACTTCGACGGTGCCCGCACCGAGATCAAGAAGACCCACGAACGTGAAGCGGTGATCGCCGACCTGCGCGACAAGGAATACCTCAAGCGCGAAAACGAAGCCGAGCGCCAAGGCGTCACCACTCAGATCAAAGACCTGCGCGGTTACCCGGTGGAAGCGCTGGACGCGCCGGATGTGGTCGGCCTGAAAAACAGCTACCAGAGTGCGTTCAGCCATTACCTGGCAGGCTTCGTCTACGAAGCCCTCGGCGAAAAAGACCTGGCTGCGCCCGGCTACCGCAAGGCCGCCGAGCTGCGCCCCAACACGCCGCTGCTGGAGCAGGCGTTGCTCGAGCTGGACAAGTCCAGGGGCGGCGCCGATGAGACCGACGTGCTGATCGTGGTCCAGAGCGGCCTGGCACCGGCACGCGATTCGATCCGCCTGCCATTGCCAATCCCGATCAATGGCAACCTGGTGATCACCCCGCTGTCGTTCCCGGTGATCAAGGCCGATAACTCCACGGCGACCTTTGGCCAGATCGGCGTGGACGGCAAGCAACAGAACCTCACCGCACTCAACAGCACCACGGCCATGTCGCGCCGCGCGCTGCGTGACGACATGCCGGGGATCATCCTGCGCACCACCGTGCGTGCGGTCAGCCGTGGCGTGGCGCAGAACAACCTGAACAAGACCAACCCCATGGCGGGCCTGGTGCTGGGCATCGCCTCGGCCGTGACCGAAGGCGCCGACACTCGCACCTGGCGCACGCTGCCGGACCTGACCCAAGTGACGCGACTGCGCCTCAAGCACGGCGACCACCAGGTCAGCCTGCCCAACGCCCTGGGCGGCACGCTGGTGACGGTCAAGGCCGACCAGCGCTATCAAGTGATCACCCTGCGCGTGGTCGGCAACCAGGTATTCGCGGGCGGCCTCGCGGCCCACGTGGTGCCGAGTGCTGCCAACCAGGCCATCGCCCTCAAACAACCTTAAGGAGCACGCTATGCGTCATTTCATTCTCGGCGCCCTGGCGCTGGTCCTGCTCGCCGGCTGTGCCACCCCGCCGCCGCCGGAGCCTGGCAGCGCCGCCAGCAAAATCGTGGTGATGGGCACGTTCAAGGGCATCGCCGTCGGTGCCATTCGTGTGGCCCGCGAAAATGGCTTTCTCACCGCCAAGGTGCAGCTGAGCAACATCACCAGCAGCAACCAGATGATGTATTACCGCTTTGCCTGGCTGGGCGCCGACGGCTTCCCGGTGGGCGATGAAGAAACCTGGAAAGTGCTGAACCTGTACGCCAACCAGGCCACTTTCCTGCCGGCCATCGCCAACCTGCCTCAGGCGGCGGACTTTCGTCTTGAAGTGAAAACGCCTTGAAGCCTTCACCTATCAGTTTTCAGAGAGATTTCCCCATGTTTGCACGCGTCTCGATTCTCGCCGTGGTTGCCCTGTTGGCCAGCGGTTGCTCCAACACCTCGCCGGTCCTTGGCGGCAAGAACATCAGCTACGGCGACTCTAAGGCCGTGGAGTTGGTCACCAACGAGTTCGGCTCGACCGACCTGCAGATGATCGCCGAAAGCATGACCCGCTCCCTGGCCCAGTCCGGCATCTTGCAGGGCCGCCCGGTCGTGCAGGTGTATGACGTGAAGAACAAGACCAGCGAGTACATCGACACCCGTGAGATCACCACGTCGATCAAGACCCAGCTGATGAAGACCGGCACTGCGCGCTTCGCCAGCGACAACACCGATATGCAGAGCCAGGTTGATCAGCTCAAGCTGCAAAACCAGAGTGGCCTGTACAAAAAAGCCACGGTCAGCAAGACCGGCAATATGGTCGCCGCCAAGTACCGCCTGGAAGGCTCCATCAGCTCCATCGTCAAGCGCAGCTCGGACTACAAAGACGTCTTCTACAAATTCAGCCTGCAGCTGATCGACGTCGAGAGCGGCCTGGCCGAATGGATGGACGAGAAAGAAATCCGCAAAACCACGGAGCGCTGAGCAATGCGTGCATGGATCGGCATGATCGGCCTGCTGTGCGCCTTTGGCGCCTCGGCCGCCCCGAAGATCGCGGTGACTGACCTTGCCTACGAGGCACGCGTCGAGGAGTACATCCACGCGGTCTCGGCCAGCAACAACTTCCAGGCCAGCGCCTATCAGGCCAGCGGTGCGTCGAGCTACAGCGAGTATGAGAGCCGCACCAGCTACATCGAACAGGCTGAGCTGCGTAAATTCAGTGGTGATATCAAGGGCGAGATTCTCAAGTCGCACCAGTTCCAGCTGGTACAGGGCACGCCTTACACCGCCGACGCCAAGGGCGATGTGTATGACGTGATCAAGCGCATCAAGGCCGGCAACTTCAAGGGCGCCGACTACGTGCTGTTCGGCACCTTGTCAGACATCGACTTCACCCAGGACATCAACGCGCTGGACCACACCAACAGCTACTCGGCCGTGCTGGGCCTGACGCTGGTGGCGGATTTCAGCCTGATCAACACGCGCACCTTCGAGATCACCTCGGCATTTACCGCGATGGGTGAAGGCCAGGACACCAAGCTGGTGAACAGCCGCGATCTACGCGTGAGCCTGAACCGGCCGCGGGTGGTAAGGGACGTGTCGAAAGCCTTGGGTGAAGATGTGGCCCGGCAATTGGCAGAGCAGCTGGGCGGCGGGTATCAAGAACCCGGCAAGCCTGCGCTGCGCAACAACCTGCCAAGGGACGAAGCGCCGAAGATTCTGCGCTGAGCACTCGTCTCAGAGCCAACACATAACAAATGTGGGAGCTGGCTTGCCTGCGATACAGACACTGCGGTGCGTCAGTTACACCTCGGTGATGCTATCGCAGGCAAGCCGGCTCCCACATTTTTGATCCGGTTTCGTCAATCAAGCCGTTGCGCGATGCAGACTGGCCAGGAAACCCGCAGCCCCCACAAACAACCCGGCAAAGGTGCGGTTCATGCGTTTTTGCTGTTTAGGCGTGCGCAGCAGGCGCAAGACCTTCGACGCCAGCCCCGTATAGCCCGCCATCACGATCATATCGACGCAGATCATGGTCGCGCCCAGGATCAGGTACTGAATCAGCAGTGGCGCCTGCGGGTTCACGAACTGCGGCAGCACCGCCAGCATGAACACCAGCGCCTTGGGGTTGCTGGCATTGACCAGAAAACCACGGAACATCATCGCCAGCGGCTTGCCGATCGGGCGTATGGCTGAATCTTCGCTCATGTCCATGGGCAGCGCGCGCCATTGCTTGACCGCGAGGTACACCAGGTACGCCACGCCAAACCATTTGATCGCATAAAACGCGTTCGAGGACGCCGCCAGAATGGCACCCAGGCCACCCGCGACCACAGCAATCTGCATCGCCAGGCCCAGTTGCAGGCCAATGGCATTCCAATAGCCGCGCAGGAAACCGTATTGCAGGCCGCTGGACATCGACGCGATGGCGCCAGCGCCGGGGGACAGGGAGATGATCCAACTGGCCACAAAAAAGGCCAGCCATGTGTCGAGTGCCATTACACACCTCAGAGGGAGAGTTAGCGGTTGAGCCTAAAGCTAACTCCGCCGAGCAAAGGCTGGCTAGATATTTTTACAGGATGTAAATACTAGCGGTCGCCCGGAAACACATGGGTGCCGGGCCAACGCCGCACCGAGCGCTGGAAGAACAGGCTGTTAGGCACTTGCACCATCGCACTGTCGGTACCGGCGTCCTGCACTTCGATCAATGTGGTGTAGAGCAGGTTGATCGCCACGACCCGGCCTTTGACGCCCGGTTTGTCGACGGTATCCACCAACTCGACGATGTCACCCAGGCGGAACGGCCCGACGGTGAAAATCAAGATCGCGCACAGCAGGTTGGACAGCACCGACCACATCGCGAAAAACGCCACGGCGGCCACTGCGACAAACCCCGACAGCGCCGTCCACAGCACCGTGGCTGACACACCAAGACGGCCCAGCACAAAGATCAACGCGCTGCCCATGATCAGCCAGCGCAGGCCGCCACGCAGGGGCATCAGCAGTTGTGGCGGGAACGGGTAGCGCTCCCCCAGACGATTCAGACCCTTGGCGACGAAGCGCTGGGCGAGATAACCCGCCAGCAGGATCAGCAGGATTTGCACAGCGATCCAGACCGGTTCGACCCACTGCGTCGGCAATGGCAATTGCAGCGCTTCCATCAGGACAGCGCCTCCAGCTCCGCTTGCAGGGTTTCCAGCAGTTCGAGGGCTTCCATCCAGGTTTCCTCTAACTGACCTTCACGCACCTTGAGCTTGGCTTGTTCGGCCAACAGGTCGCGCAACTCGTCCTTGCGCGCCGCCTCGTACACGGCGCTGTCGCCCAGGCTGGTTTCGATCCTGGCCAGGCGCTCGTGCACCTTGCCCAGCTCGGCTTCCAGCTTGTCGGCTTCGCGCTTGTGCGGCGCCAACTGCTGGCGCAGTGCGGCGGCGGCCTGGCGCTGGGCCTTCTTGTCAGTTTTGTCCGGGTTGACCGGCGTGTTGCTGGCTGGCGCGTTGCGCAGACGGTAGTCCGTCAGCCACCGTGCGTAGTCGTCCAGGTCGCCGTCGAACTCTTCAACTTTGCCGTCAGCCACCAGCAGGAAGTTGTCGGTGGTGCTCTTGAGCAAGTGGCGATCGTGAGACACCACCAGTACCGCACCACTGAATTCCTGCAAGGCCATGGTCAGCGCCAGGCGCATTTCCAGGTCCAGGTGGTTGGTCGGTTCGTCGAGCAGCAGCAGGTTTGGCCGGTCCCAGGCGATCAGGGCCAAGGCCAGACGGGCTTTTTCGCCGCCGGAGAAGTTCAACACCGGCTCATCGATGCGTGCGCCACGGAAGTCGAAGCCACCAAGGAAGTCACGCAAGGTTTGCTCACGTTCGGTCGGCGCCAGACGCTGCAGGTGCAGCAACGGGCTGGCCTTGGAATCGAGGGAATCCAGCTGATGCTGCGCGAAGTAGCCCACCACCAGGTTCTCGCCGCGCGTCAGGCGGCCGGCCAGGGGTTGCAGTTCACCCGACAGGTTCTTGATCAGCGTCGACTTGCCTGCGCCGTTGGGGCCGAGCAAACCGATACGCGCACCCGGCGTGAGCTGCAGCTTGACCTTCTCCAGGATGGTTTTGTCGCCATAACCCAGGCGTGCATCCGAAAGGTCCAGCAACGGGCTGGAGATCTTTACCGACTCGCGGAACACGAAGTCGAACGGCGAATCGACGTGGGCCGCCGACAGCTCTTCCATGCGCTCCAACGCCTTGATCCGGCTCTGGGCCTGACGGGCCTTGGTGGCCTGGGCCTTGAACCGGGCGATGTAGCTTTCCATGTGCGCACGTTGCGCTTGCTGCTTCTCGAAGGCTTGCTGCTGCTGAGCCAGGCGTTCGGCGCGGGCGCGTTCGAACGCGGTGTAGCCGCCACGGTAGAGCGTGATTTTCTTCTGTTCGACGTGGGCGATATTGTCGACCACAGCGTCGAGGAAATCCCGGTCGTGGGAAATCAGCAACAAGGTGCCCGGGTAGCTCTTGAGGAAATCCTCCAGCCACAGGATCGCATCGAGGTCCAAGTGGTTGGTCGGTTCGTCGAGCAGCAACAGGTCGGATGGGCACATCAGCGCCTGGGCCAGGTTCAGCCGCATGCGCCAACCGCCGGAGAAGTCGGCGACCGGGCGGTCCATCTGTTCATTGGTAAAACCAAGGCCGGCCAGCATCTTGCGGGCGCGAGCGTCGGCCGTGTAGCCGTCGGCACTGTCGAGTTCCGAGTGCAGGCGGGCCTGGGCGGCGCCGTCCTGGGCTTTCTCGGCCTCGGCCAGGTCGTGTTGTACCTGGCGCAGGCGCAGGTCGCCATCGAGCACGTAGTCGATCGCGATGCGGTCCAGGGTGTCGATCTCCTGGCGCATATGGGCGATGCGCCAGTCGGCCGGCAGCAGGCAGTTCCCGGAATCCGGGGTCAGCTCACCGAGCAACAGGGCGAACAACGTGGATTTGCCGGCGCCGTTGGCACCGATCAGGCCGGCTTTGTGACCGGCGTGCAGGGTCAGCTCGGCGTCTTCAAGAAGACGTTGCGGGCCACGCTGTAATGTTAGGCTTTGAAGTCGGATCATAATGGCGGCGGAGTCTACCAGCTTCGTTGGCCGCTGGCTTGGGTGTGAATATGTGCGCTGACCTGTGGAGCTTTGCCCTCTCGACGTATGCCCACTCGGGCGTCGAAGCCGCTTGCCTGCGCTTGCAGGCACAAGGCGCGGATGTGTGCCTGTTGCTCTGCGGCGCCTGGCTGGAGCAGCGCGGTGTTGCACCGACCGCCGAACGCATGCAGGCGTTGCGCCAGATTGCGCAGCCGTGGCAGCAAGACGTGGTCGAACCATTGCGGCAGATACGCGTGCAATGGCGAGCCATGGCGCAGCAGGATGCGCAATTGGCGACGCTACGCGAAAGGGTCAAGGCCCTGGAGTTGGAAGCTGAACGGCAGTTGCTGACACGCCTGCAAGCGTTGGCGCAAGCATGGCCGACGGGCGAGAAAGGGGGTCAATCGAGATGGCTTGAAGGCTTGGCGACCGAAGCCGCCAACCTTGACCACGACGCGCTGCAGTCGCTGCGCGTCGAGGCCACCGGCACTTAGGAAGCGCTGGTTGGGGTGGTGCTTGGCGCTACCGGTGCAGGCGTGCTGCTGGCCGACGCAGTTGGAGCGGTGGACGGTGCCGGGGTAGCAGCCGGAGCTGCAGGGGTTGCTGGCTTGGCCGGTGCAGGCTTGGCGGCTGGCTTTGCAGCAGCGGGTTTTGCGGCTGGCTTGGCAGCTGGTTTTGCAGCAGCCGGTTTGGCAGCTGGCTTGGCCGCTGGTTTTGCAGCAGCGGGTTTAGCGGCTGGCTTGACGGCTGGTTTTACAGCAGCAGTTTTAGCGGCTGGCTTGGCAGCTGGTTTTGCAACAGCAGTTTTGGCAGCTGGCTTGGCGGCTGGTTTGGCAGCAGCAGTTTTAGCGGCTGGCTTGGCGGCCGGTTTTGCAGCAGCGGTTTTGGCAGCTGGCTTGGCGGCTGGTTTTGCAGCTGCAGTTTTAGCGGCTGGCTTGGCGGCCGGTTTTGCAGCTGCAGTTTTAGCGGCTGGCTTGGCGGCCGGTTTTGCAGCAGCGGTTTTGGCAGCTGGCTTGGCGGCTGGTTTTGCAGCTGCAGTTTTAGCGGCTGGCTTCGCGGCTGGTTTTGCAGCTGCAGTTTTAGCGGCTGGCTTGGCGGCCGGTTTTGCAGCAGCAGTTTTGGCAGCTGGTTTGGCGGCTGGTTTTGCAGCAGCAGTTTTAGCGGCTGGTTTGGCGGCTGGTTTTGCAGCAGCAGTTTTAGCGGCTGGCTTGGCGGCTGATTTTACAGCAGCAGTTTTAGCAGCTGGTTTTGCAGCAGCAGTTTTGCCCGCGGATTTGGACGCTGCTTTAGTCGAAGCCTTCGACGCAACGGCTTTTGCTGGCGTGCGAGCACCCAGTGCTTTAGCCACGGCTTCTTTCACACGACCAACGCCCTGGGCCAGCTTCAGGCTTTCCTGAGCATCGCGTTTGAGTTGGGAAATGTAGGTGCGGGTTTCAGCTTGGCGATCCTTGAGGGCGTCCAGCAGATCCTCAAGTTCTTTGACGGCGTCTTTGGCTTTGGCTTGTGCCTTGGCCTTGCCGGCGGTGGCGGCGTCTTGCAGTTTGGTACGGGATTTGTGCAGCTTTTCTTGCGCTTTACCGCGTTGTTTTTCCAATTTGGCGAGCAGTTTTTCTGCATCAGCCAAGGCTTGGGAACACGCGCTTTCCAGATGTTCGAGCAAGCTGCCCGAAAGTTGTTGGAGTAAATGCAACGGGGTATTTACAGGCTTCTGTTTGGCCGACATGGTTTACCTCCTGGCTGACGTGGGTGCGGCTCATACTAGCCCTCTGCTCTTACCGCCGCTAGGGCATGTTGACAGTATCGTTTGCCTTGCGTTGCACCGTAGGAAAATTCTTATCGATATAACGAAAAACCACGGCACTTTTTACGCACTCACACTGGCATAATCCGTCGCACTTTCGGCGGGAGAATAACCATGTCGCGTTACCTTTTTTTAATGCTTGGCTTGGTGGTTTCCATGACCCATGCGGCAGAACAATCGCCGTCAAAAACTACAGCCCAAGACCCGCACGACCTTGCTTACAGCTTGGGCGCCAGCCTCGGCGAACGACTGCGCCAGGAAGTGCCCGACCTGCAGATCCAGGCGTTGATCGATGGCCTTAAACAAGCCTATCAAGGCAAACCACTGGCGCTGGACAATGCACGGATCGAGCAGATCCTCGCCGAGCACGAAGCACAGAGCGCGGCCGAGGCTGAGGCACCGCAAAGCGAAAAAGCACTCGCTGCCGAACAGCAATTTTTATCCAAGGAAAAAGCAACAGCCGGCGTGCGTGAGTTATCGAATGGCATCCTGCTGACGGAGCTGACGCCGGGTACCGGCAGCAAGCCGTTGGCCAGTGATGAGGTGCAAGTGAAATACGTAGGGCGGTTGCCCGATGGGACTGTCTTCGATCAGAGCACACAACCGCAATGGTTTCGCCTGGACAGTGTGATCAGCGGCTGGAGCAGCGCGCTGCAACAGATGCCGGTAGGCGCGAAATGGCGTCTGGTGATCCCTTCCGCCCAAGCCTATGGCGCCGACGGTGCTGGCGAGTTGATCCCTGCTTATACGCCGCTGGTGTTCGAGATCGAACTGCTCGGCACTCGCCATTGACCCAATAAAAAACGGTGCGCCATGCGCACCGTTTTTTGTCTCGCCGCCAAGGCTCAGGCCTGGGTGGCGGCCTCTTCTTTGTGAGCGTTGTGCAACACTTCGATCAGGCAATCTTCCAGCTCGAAACGTTCGTGCAGTAACCCGCCAAGCTCTTTGAATTTTTCGGCAACACATTTGCCGGCATCGCACAATTCGGTGAACACCAGCAGTTTTTCCGTGATGACATCGATGCGCGGGTAGATGGTCTCGGCCAAGTCCAGACCACGCTGATCATCAAAGGCTTCCGCCTCTTTGGTCAGTTGTTCGTAGACGCCGAAATGTCCGGCAGACACGTAGTCCACCAACACAACGCAAAAGTCTTGCAGCGGCTCGCGATTCTCACCCAATGCTTCGGGCTTGGCGCCAAGAGCATCAAAGGCCCGAACCAGTTCGTGACGTGCCTTCAACCAGCTGTCGATCAGCTTGTGCACCCCACCCCAGCGTTCCTGAGCATTCTGACAACTTTCCAGCATGATGATCTCTCTTCCCTATAGGGGGCGCTGCCGCCTGTGCCCGCGCAACACTCAAGGATAAAAGCAGCAGCCGGACAAGGCCGCATTTGGCAAACGGTTTCGATAATGCGTGCGGGCCAGATTATGCCCGCATGACTATGGCTTCAAGGTACGCAGGAGAGAAAGTTCATACAAGTGTTTAATCCCGTCCTACGACCCGCGACACACTTTCAAGGCCTTGCGAGACCCCATCGGCGACTTAAAAACAACCGCGAAAACTGCAGGATGCCCAGCATCAGCATGGCCAGGAAGAACAGTAAGCTCCATTCGGGAACGCTGAGATCGAGCAGTGTCCAGTTGATCTCAACGCAATCGACAGTGCCTTTGACGGTCAACTGCAGTGCTTGCCACAGCGACAGGTTTTCAATCATGTAGTGCAGGCTTGGCCAACAATCGGTGGTCTGCCCCGGTGCGGCATTTTGTAGCAGCACCTGGCGTACGGCAGTGATAGCGCCGAGCAATGCGCAGCCCATGCTGGCAAACCCGTAGAGGTAAACCGCAGAGCGCTTTGGATTATGAATCGCCGCGATCAGATTGATCAGCGTGAAGGCTGCCAGAAAGATACGTTGCAGCTGGCAAAGGAAACACGGGCGTAGCAACGCGCCGTACTCAAGATAAAACGACGCGCCCAACGTCAGCACACCAGCCATGAACGCCAGGAAAAACAAGGAGCGTGAAGGGGCCAAAGACATTGTTATCCGTACCGCAAGAGATAGGCCGTCACGGTAGAGGAAAGGCCTGACCCCTTTCAATACTCGTTAGAGCAGACAATTCCGCGAGAGCATAGGGATATCTCGTCAGACCCTGGATGACTTTAAGCAGCTATCAGTAGGAATTTACTACGTAGCGCTTTAGACCCAGTATTTACAGGCTAACGAAGGGTTGGCTCTCAGAAACGTCCGAGCCAACCTTCGCCAACTTTCCTACTTCAAACCCGCGCGGGCATGGGCAAGGGTGATGCCAGCAAGCGACTGTCCAGCAGCCCCAGACCCTCCTGGAACAGCTGATTGCTGCGCTCGGTGTCACCCAATTGGGCCAACAGCCGTGCCAGCTCAGCGCAAGCCTCAGGGTTGCGTTGAACCTGCAGGCTGCTTTCAAGGTAATCCCGCGCCTTGCCCCACAAGCTGTTTTGCAGGCACAAGCGACCCAGGGTCAGCAGCAAGCTGGCGTCACCCGGGTGATCCTTGAGCCAGCCTTCGGCAAACTTCAATTGCCGGGCCGAATCAGCGCCCCGCAACAAACCATAAAGCCGGATCAAGTGGCTGTCATAGCCGCGCTTGATGGCGCTGCGCAGCACGTCCTCAGCCTTGGCGTCGGCCCCCAGCCGGCGCAGTTGCTCGGCGTATGCCAGAACCAGCTGCGGCTCATGGCGCTGGGCGGATGTGAGTTGCTCCCACGCCCGATCAAGAGACTGCAAGCCTGCTTCACCCTGCTCTTCACGCTGGGCCGCCAGCCCGAGGTTTTCACCCCAGGCGCGACGCTCCAGCTCGGCCAGCTCGCTGGCGGGAAGGACTTTGTCTTTTCGCAGCTCCGGCAACAAGCGAATCACTGATGACCAATCGCCCCGCTGCTGATGCAGACGCTGCAACTGTCGCAACACCTGCGGATTGTGCGGATGGCGCTCGTGCATCGCCTGCAAGGTCACCAAGGCGCCTTCTGTATCGCCACGGTCCATCTGCAATTGCGCATGGCTCAAGGCAACCGCCAGCTCAGCCTGGGGCTGGCGCTCCAGAGCGCGCTCCAGCAAACCGTCGGATTCTTCATAACGGCCCTGCTCATTGGCCGCACGTGCCGCGCCAAGGTAGTACAGCAGTGGCTGGCGCTCCGCTTCGGCGGCGCGGTGCAGGTGGCGTTCGGCACTGGCCCAGCGACCTTCGGCGAGGTCCAGCTGGCCCTGCTCAATCGCAATTTGTACCCGGCGACTGCGGTTACGTCGCGACCATGGGTTGACCACACCACCGGAGGTGCTGAGCAGGCTCAGCAACACACGGATCAGATAGATCGCCAGGCCGACGGCAAACACGGCCACCAGCGTCGCCCACAGGCTCGACTCGTAATGCAGCAGATGGGGATAGGTAATCAGCACGTAGCCGGCGTGCTTGGAAATGCCCACGCCCAGCGCCAGGGCGATTGCTATCGCCAGGACCAGGATCACATAGAAACGCTTCATCGGCTCTACTCCTGGGTCGCCGGCGTGCCCGCCGACGCCTTAGCTTCATCGGCAGACAGATGACGACGTTCGAGGTAGGCCTGCACGGCGGCCAGGCTGGCCGCCAGGTCAGGCGTGACCACGGAAACGGCCTTGGGCTCAAGCTCGGCGATACGCGCAAGCATCGCTTTGCTCTGCGGGTTGTCCTGGTTGAAGTTATCTTGCAGGACACTGCGCGCCTCGCCCAGGGAACGGCTGTACACCGCCGTTTCACCATTGAGCGCAGCCCATTGCGCCTGCTCAAGAGCCAGGCTCAACGCCAGGCGTACCTGATTCAGGCCTTGACCGGCGAGCAACGGTCGAATGTTGTCGTCCGGGTTGAAGTCGATGCGGAAGTAGCGGGAAATCTCCTCCCACCATTGGCTCAGGCGACCTTGCGTATCGCTGGTCGGACGACCTTGAGAGCCCGGCTCGCTGAGCTGATATTCCGGGGCAATAGCCGCCAGTTGTACAACCTGATCGCGCAGCGCGGCGAGTTGCAGATAAAGCCCGGTGCGGTCCGGCTGCTCGGTACTGCGCAACGCGGCAAGGCTCTTGGCCAGTTGCTCGCGTGCGGCGTAGGAGCCCGGATCACTTTGCTCACGCAGAATTTCGTCCGCCCCCTGGACCAGTGACTGCGCGCTGTTGATGTCCTGCAGGGCAGACAAACGCAAGCTGGCCAGACGGATCAAATGCTCGGCTTCAGCCAGACGCCAGTCCTGGCGACTGGCACCCAGCACGGTTTCCAGGCGCTGGCTCAAACGCTGCTGATCGCCCTGCAACTGGGCTACCAGACGGCGGCGCTCTTCCAGCTCATCTGCACCGGGCAATTGCGCCAGTCGGGTAGTCAGCTGTTGCTGGCTCTGCTTGAGGGATTGGGATTGCTCGTCGAGTGCCTGCACCTGGCTCGACTGTTGTTGACTGCCGGCTTGCAGGGCGCGGACCTGCCAAATGCCCCATCCGCCAGCGGCGACACCTGCGGCGCCGAGCAACAAGGCCACGATTGCCAGGCCATTGCCACGGCGTGGCGCGGCGACCGGTGACTCAACCGGCGCATCGAGTGCGGGCTGGGTTTCATCTTTAGGCAAGGCTGTTTCGCTCACGTATCCGTCCTTTGCGTATCAGAGAGTGGGCGCGGCTTGCCTCACAAGGCAGCGCTGCGCAACGCCACTAACAAAGCCGCGGCACTCGCACCGCGACAATCCACAACTTTTTCTGCGCCAGCGGCCCGCGCCATTTCATAGACGCGAGGGCTGGGCACGAACAATGGCAGCCGTGCCACCTGCGGCCAATCGGGGCCAGCCAACGCTTGCAGGTGCAAAAAACCCTGCCCACTGCTGACCACCACGCCGTTCAAGCGTTCCAACTGTATGCGTTGCATCAGCTCCCCGGCGTCATACGCCGGAAGGGAGCGACGATACAACTCCAGATAATCGACACTAGCACCTTGCTCGCGTAAACGCTCAGCCAGCAGCTCCCGCCCGCCTTCGCCACGCAGGATCAACACCTGCGCATCGGGGTGTGCGATAGCCTCGCGCAAGGCGGGCAGTGCAAGCAAGGCCTCGCTGTCATCGCCGGTTTGCGGGTAATGAACAGTGAGGTTGTGATCGGCCAGTACTTGCGCGGTGGCCGCGCCGACGCTGAACCAGGGCAGTTGCGGCCAATGCCGATCCAGCTGTTGCAAGGCCAGGCGCGCGGCAGGCTTGCTGACCACGATGACCGCGCTATAACGGCCCAGATCACAAAAGACCGCTTGTTGCTCAGCCGTCACCGGCAAGGCCTGGATCGCCAACAATGGCAGGCTGCTGCTGAAAATGCCGGCCTCGGACAACGTCGCGGCCAGGGCCATGGCTTCCTCGACAGGCCGCGTCAGCAACAGACGCCAGTCGGTCACTGCGGACCAGCCTCGCCATAGATTTTTTGCAGAATGACACCGGCGCCTTTTTCCAGCAGCTCTTCTGCCACCTGAATTCCCAGCGCGGTAGCATCACGCTGCGGCCCGCGAACCTCGGCGGTGAGCAGCGTGCCGCCTGCGGGGTCGCCTACCAGGCCACGCAGCCACAGGTTTTCACCCTCGAGCACGGCGTAACAGGCGATCGGTACCTGGCAGCCGCCGTTGAGGCGTTTGTTCAGCGCGCGCTCGGCCGTGACACGCACTTCGGTGTCTTGATGATCAAGGGGTTTGAGCAGGGCGTGAATTTCACTGTCCGCGGTGCGGCATTCGATACCCACAGCGCCTTGTCCGCCCGCGGGCAAGCTGTCTTCCACGCTGATGGCCGAGGTGATGCGGTCTTCGAAGCCCAGGCGAACCAGGCCAGCCGCTGCAAGAATAATCGCGTCATATTCGCCCGCATCCAACTTGGCCAGACGGGTATTGACGTTGCCGCGCAGAAAACGAATTTGCAGGTCCGGCCGGCGAGTCAGCAACTGCGCCTGGCGACGCAGGCTTGAGGTGCCGACGACACTGCCCAAGGGCAGCTCATCCAGCGACGCGTAAGTGTTGGATACAAACGCGTCACGCGGGTCTTCGCGCTCGCAGATGCAATACAGGCCAAGACCTTCAGGGAAGTCCATCGGCACGTCTTTCATCGAATGCACGGCGATGTCGGCTTCGTTTTCCAGCAGTGCGGTTTCCAGTTCCTTGACGAACAAGCCCTTGCCGCCAATCTTCGACAATGGCGAGTCGAGCAGCTTGTCGCCGCGACTGACCATGGGCACCAGAGACACTTTCAGCCCTGGATGGGCTTGCTCAAGGCGTGCTTTGACGTATTCGGCCTGCCACAAGGCCAGGGCACTTTTACGGGTGGCGATGCGGATTTCGCGAGAGGACATGGATCAATCCGTACTGAATAGATACGGCAGATAATAACAGCTCAGGCAAACACGCTTTGATTTGAATCAGCAAGTGCGGGGCCTCCCTGGCCGCGTCGCACCGGGATACAGCATGCAGACCTCGCCAAAGCCCCTGGCTAAAGCTGCTGCATCATCTTGCGCACACCGGCGACGTGGCGTCGGCTGACGATCAAGGCATCGCCGTTAAGCCCTTTGAGGAACAACTGAAAGTGCCCCAGAGGCGTGCGCTGCAGGCGTTCTATTCGCTCACGGGCCACCAGCGCGTTGCGGTGGATGCGCACAAAGCGGTCGCCGAATTCGTCCTCAAGGGCCTTGAGCGGCTCATCGAGCAACACTTCACCCGTCTCGTGACGCAAGGTCACGTACTTGTGGTCGGCGATAAAGTAGACCACCTGGTTCAGCGGAATCAGCTCGATACCTTTACGGGTCCGTGCACTGATATGGCTGCGTGGCCCGTTACCACTCTGAGCTGCTGGCTGGGTCAAAGCGGCAAGCTGGACGCGGTTGGGACGCTCGGCCTTTTTCAGGGCCTTGAGCAGCGCCTCAGGGGTCACCGGCTTGGCAAGAAAGCTGACACCGCTGTCTTCCAGGGTTTGCGCAGAAAACTCTTCTTGAGCTGCACACAACACCACGGCAGGCGGCGATTCTCGCTCGCTCAAGCGGGCGGCCACTTGCAAGCCATCAAGGCCCGGCAGGCGAATATCGAGCAACACCACATCCGGCTTGAGACTGTCGATCAGCGTCAACGCCTCTTCGCCGTTGGTGGCGCTCGGTTCAAGGACTGTATAACCCTCGAGTTCACTGACCAAACGGCTCAGTCGCTCGCGGGCTTGGGGTTCGTCATCAACGATCAGGACATTCATATTGCGCTGGATTCCTGCGTGAGTCTCGCACAAGGATAGCGTAGACAGGTGCGGTGACTTGCGTCACAGCGATCCACGCTAAGACTAGCGCGAGCGGCAAAAAGTGCCCCGGCAGCGGCACCCATATTTACCCGGACCGGTTCAATTGCGCCCAAGACCTGCTGCCTTCGGGCATCGTCGTAGGGTTTGCTGATACACAATCCGAATACCCCCTTTTTTAATGGATAGTCAGGCTATGACCGCATCACCCGACTTTGGTGCATTCACGCTCTATCAGTGCAACTGTAGACGCTCGCTGAGACGATATTGCTCAATCGTCAAATATCGTTTCAATAAAGGCCTGTTCCAGTCTCTTCCCGGAAGCGTTCGGCGGCAAGGCACTTAGCCACCCTTGGCACAAATAAAAATGCCGACCACCCGCAGCACCGCCTCCAAGTGCAACCCTGTTATTATCGGCGGCACACCTCAACGCCTCTTTTAAGCAGATCACGAGCGAATCCATGAGCACCGACAAGACCAACCAGTCCTGGGGCGGCCGCTTCAGTGAACCCGTCGACGCCTTCGTCGCGCGCTTCACCGCCTCCGTCACTTTCGACCAGCGCCTGTACCGCCACGACATCATGGGCTCGATCGCCCACGCCACGATGCTGGCCAAGGTCGGCGTGCTGACCGACGCCGAGCGCGACAGCATCATCGATGGCCTGACCACCATTCGCGGGGAAATCGAGGCCGGCACGTTCGACTGGCGCGTCGACCTGGAAGACGTGCACATGAACATCGAAGCCCGTCTCACCGATCGCATCGGTGTGACCGGCAAGAAACTGCACACCGGTCGCAGCCGTAACGACCAGGTGGCTACCGATATTCGCCTGTGGCTGCGTGACGAAATCGACCTGATCCTGGGCGAAATCACCCGCCTGCAAAAAGGTTTGCTCGAGCAGGCCGAGCGTGAATCCGGCACTATCATGCCCGGCTTCACCCACCTGCAAACTGCGCAACCGGTGACCTTCGGCCACCACTTGCTGGCCTGGTTCGAAATGCTCAGCCGCGACTACGAGCGCCTGGTGGATTGCCGCAAGCGCGCCAACCGCATGCCTCTGGGCAGCGCCGCACTGGCCGGCACCACTTACCCGATCGACCGCGAATACACCGCACAACTGCTGGGTTTTGACGCGGTTGGCGGCAACTCCCTGGACGGCGTGTCGGACCGTGACTTCGCCATCGAATTCTGCGCTGCCGCCAGCATCGCGATGATGCACTTGTCGCGCTTCTCCGAAGAACTGGTGCTGTGGACCAGTGCGCAATTCCAGTTCATCGACCTGCCGGACCGCTTCTGCACCGGCAGCTCGATCATGCCGCAAAAGAAAAACCCTGACGTGCCTGAGCTGGTGCGTGGCAAAAGCGGCCGTGTATTCGGCGCGCTGATGGGCTTGCTGACCTTGATGAAGGGCCAGCCATTGGCCTACAACAAAGACAACCAGGAAGACAAAGAGCCGCTGTTCGACGCCGCCGACACGCTGCGCGATTCGCTGCGTGCATTTGCCGACATGATCCCGGCGATCAAGCCCAAGCACGCGATCATGCGTGAAGCGGCCTTGCGCGGGTTCTCCACGGCAACCGACCTGGCGGACTACCTGGTGCGCCGTGGCCTGCCGTTCCGTGACTGCCACGAAATCGTCGGCCATGCCGTGAAATACGGCGTGGACACCGGCAAGGACCTGGCGGAAATGAGCCTGGAAGAGTTGCGCCAATTCAGCGACCAGATCGAGCAGGACGTGTTTGCCGTGCTGACCCTGGAAGGCTCGGTGAATGCGCGTAATCACGTAGGCGGGACTGCACCGGCGCAGGTCAAGGCCGCGGTCGTGCGTGGCAAGGAATTGCTCGCCAGCCGCTAAAAGCATCGCAGGCAAGCCAGCTCCCACCTTTGAATGGTTCACCACTCAAAGTGTGGGAGCGGGCTTGCTCGCGAATACGGTAGACCAGTCTCTATATGTATTGACTGACACACCGCTTTCGCGAGCAAACCCGCTCCCACATTTGATGTGTGCACGGCTGATTACTTCTTGGCCGCAATCATCGCCATAAAGGCCGGCATCGCTGCCTCCCTGTCCGCCGCCACTTTCTGCGCGTTGGGCATCGCGTGCAGTCGCTCCAGCAGCGCTTTCGCCTTCGGCAACTCAGCCAGCAAATCCAGGCCAAACAGCTTCTCGCCCACGGCACAGGCGAGGTTCACGCTGTACATGAAATACAGATCGGCAAGCGTGAAGCTCTCCCCCGCCACGTACGGCGCAAACTTGCCGTGTCGACCTAGAGCACTGATCCCCAACAGCAACTCAGCCCTGGATTTTTCCTTGATCGCCTCCGGCACCGGCATACCGAAGAACGCCTCGGCGAAACACGCGCGGGCGGGCAACTCGATGTACAGCTCGATTTCCCTGCACAGCGCCAGCACCTGAGCCCGCTGAAAAGGCTCGGCCGGCAGCAACGAAGGGCCTTCCTGAGTGTGTTCGATGTACTCCAGAATCACGCTGGTTTCATTGATAAAGCCTTGCTTGACGCCCAGCACCGGCACTTTGCCTCGCGGGCTTACCGCAAGCGCTTCAGGCGTCTGGCCTGCATAAAATGGCACTTCTTCAAACGGCAGGCCTTTCTCCAGCAGCGCCAGTTTGACCATGTTGTAGTAGTTGCTGACCGAAAATCCGTAAAGCTTGAGCATCGCGAATGCCTCCAGGCCGGGTGTGGGGTTGGCTGCAGAAGTTATAGAGCGTGCGGCCCGACCTGACCAGCAGCATCACCTGCCTGAATGGGGGTAGACTGGCGCCCTTTCCTTGAGGAGCCCCGCCATGAGCGAGCCGACCGATATCGACAACGACGAAGAAGAATTCACCGAAAGCACGCTGACCCAGGCCATCGAAAACCAGATCGAAAGCGACAACCCGCCTGCCGCCAAGGCCACCTTCAACAAGCTGACCCTGGTGGGCTACGAGCGCGAAGACATTCTGAATCTCATGGCCCACGTGCTGGCTGTTGAAATCGACAAGATGCTTGAAGAAGACCGCGCCTTCGATACCCAATGGTATGAAACCGCGCTGCGCGCATTGCCGGAATTACCCCCGGAAAACGACTGAATCGAGCACTTTCGTGGCCGGGAAGCCTGCTTCCTCGCCACAAACCTGCGCCATATCAAGACCCATGACTTTCACACTGGACAGCCCGGCAAAGTGCGTTCACCTTATGCCCTGCTAGCCTCTAATAAATTTTAGAAAGTCTGGAGTCCTTATGTCGTATACCCCTGAGTTGGTTGCCGAACTGGAAATCCTTGTACTCTTCCCCTTGGACAGCACCAAGGAAGGTCTGAAAGTCCACCAGACCGCTGCTCCCGCTGCCATCGCCGCGGCCAAGCGCCTCCATGCGAAAGGCCTTATCGACCAGCCAGACGGGGGCTACCTGACCAGCCTTGGCCGGGACGCTGCAGAGCAGGCCCAAACCCTGCTGACCATTCTGACGACCGCTACCACCAAAGAAGCTGCCTGATCCCTGATACCGCCCATGGAGTCCGCTTTCTGCGGATTCCGAGGGCACTGATGTGGATGGCACAAAATTCTGACGCCAGAAACCATTTCCCTCTAAACCTCCTACGCTTCTGTCTGTAAACTCCTACACGGCCGCCCACGTCGGGCCCTGCGAGCCAACGAGTTCGACATGACCCGCACCCATGAAATCCGCCCCGACCTGGACGAAGGCATCGACCGCAAGGTGCTGGCCCAATTGCGCGCGCGTTTCATGGCCCTCAACGAAGGGCGCATGGCCCGGGCCGTCGAAGGTCTGACCCCGCGCCAGCAAAGCGTGTTGACGCTGTTGCCGCTGTTTTTCCACGTCAACCACCCCCTGCTGCCCGGTTATGTCTCGGGCAGCACGCCGGCCGGGCTGTCCAATTTCGAACCGGACGCCCAGGCGCTTACTGAAGCTCAGCGCCTGACCCGATCGTTCTCCTACAAGCCACGCCATGGCAATCCGCCACGGCCTATCCTTGGCCTGTACCTGATGGGCAGCCTTGGCACCCTGGCTCAAGCGGACCAGAGCGATATGGACGTGTGGGTCTGCCACTCGCCCGAACTTGGCGAAGCCGAACTGGCCGAGCTGCGCAAAAAGTGCCAGTTGCTGGAAGCCTGGGCCCTGACCATGGGCGCCGAGGCGCATTTTTTTCTGATCGAACCGACGCGCTTTGTATTGGGTGAGCGCGACACGCAACTGAGCTCCGACGACTGCGGCACCACCCAGCATTACCTGCTGCTGGATGAGTTCTACCGCACCGCCATCTGGCTGGCCGGGCGTACGCCGATCTGGTGGCTGGTGCCGGTGTACGAGGAAAGCCGCTACGCCGAGTTCACCCATGCGCTGATCTCTAAGCGCTTCATCCGCGCCGACGAAACCCTGGACCTTGGGCACCTGGCCCACATCCCTCCGGGCGAATTCATCGGCGCCGGGCTGTGGCAGTTGTTCAAGGGCATCGAGTCGCCCTACAAATCAGTGCTCAAGCTGCTGCTGACCGAGGTCTACGCCAGCGAGCACCCGAACGTGCACTGCCTGAGCCTGCGCTTCAAGCGCGCCGTGTTCGCCAATCAGATGGACCTGGACGAGCTAGACCCGTACATCGTGGTTTACCGCCGCATCGAGGAATACCTCAAGGCGCGCAATGAGCCGGAGCGCCTTGAACTGGTGCGGCGCGCGCTCTACCTGAAGGTCAATCGCAAGCTCAGCGTCGGCCAACGCAGCACTGGTTGGCAACGACGCTTGCTGGAGCGCCTGGCCAATGAATGGGGTTGGGACCAGCGCCAACTGGCTCTGC
Organism: Pseudomonas sp. MF08831; assembly: GCF_059862645.1. Taxonomy (NCBI): domain Bacteria; kingdom Pseudomonadati; phylum Pseudomonadota; class Gammaproteobacteria; order Pseudomonadales; family Pseudomonadaceae; genus Pseudomonas; species Pseudomonas sp. MF08831. Next base: position 255,974 of record NZ_JCBCUX010000003.1, read on the forward strand.
TGGACAGCCGCAGCCAGTGGAAAGTGCGCCAGGTCGCCTCCGAGCGCCGCGCGCTGGTCAACGAACTGAATTACAGCTACCGCTTCCTCACCCAGTTCGCCCGCACCGAGCAAACCGCCAGCCTGATCAACAAGCGTGATTTGAACGTGCTGGGCCGGCGCTTGTATGCAGCGTTCGAACGCAAGGCCGGCAAGGTCGAGTTCATCAACCCCGGCATCGCGCCTGACTTGGCCGAAGACACGCTCACGCTGGTGCAGTCCCCCAATCGCAAGGAGCCGGGCCAGCATCACTGGGGCCTGTACAACGGTAACCTCACGGCGCTGGAATGGGAGCACTTCGCGCCGATCAAGCGCAGCCGCGACCTCTTGGAAATGCTCACCTGGTGCCATCGCAACGGCGTGATCGACAGCAGCACCCGTCTGGCGCTGCACCCGGGCGTCAGCGACATGACCGAATTCGAGCTGTTCAACCTGCTGGGCAGCCTGCAACACACCATCGCCCTGCCCCTGGCCAGCGTCGATGAGGATCACCTGTTGCGCTCGGCGGTACCGGAAGAAGTGCTGTTGTTGATCAACGTCGGTGTCGACCCGCTCAAACATCATCGCGACTTGAACATCCTGATGACCACCGAGCGCACCGACTCCCTGAGCTATGCCGGCGTACGCGACAACCTGGTGCTGACCCTGGATCAGGTCACGCTCAATAGCTGGAACGAGGTCATGGTCAGCCGCTACGACGGCCCCCACGCACTGCTCGACTGCCTGCGTGACTACCTCAATCAACTGCCGTCGGATCACCTGCCACGCCTGCAAGTGCGCTGCTTCTGTCACAACCGTGCGCAGTTCATTGCCCAGCGTGTAGAAGAAATTTTCGACACCGCGCAAAACCTGCAGCTTAGCCAGTCCAATCACCGCTACCTGTTGCAGGTGCAGCAGCACTACCACGTGATGGAGCTGATGCCGGGCCAGGCCACCCATGTGTCGCTGCCGACCCAAGACGCGCTGATTGCCTACCTCAGCGAAGAACTGGCCAGCTACAGCCCGTTGCACCTGGACGCCATGGCCCTGGAAGACCACGACCTGGCGCTGCTGCTGCCGATGGGCTTGGCCGATTGCGTGCAGGTGTTCTACCGGGTCAATGAAGGCGTTGCCGAGTTGTATGTGCTGGATGAGTTCAACGCGCTCTGGCAGCAACGCCTGCCGTTTCATGATGAGCAGAGCCTGCTGGCGCCGTTGCAGCGTTTTCTGCAATCGATCATCTATCGCCGCGAAGCGCTGGCGCCGCTGGATACGCAGCAGCCGTTGGGCGAAGTGCAAATCTTGTATTACCAACTGTTGCCATCAGGCAGCAATCGCGCACGCGGCATCGAGCCGCGCCCCGCGCCGCAGAACCCGGCCAATAAGCCGTTTTATGACGTGCAGGCGATTATCGGCAAGGCGGCGCCCGGACAAGTGGGCATCACCCTGTACTGCAACCAGCGGGAGTTTTGCGAACTGGAGTTTGGCGACCAGCTGTTTGCCGTGGTCGCCCAGGAAATCGTCGGGCAACGTCGAGAAACCGAACGTTACCGCTGCTACATCACCGACCTGGACCTGTCCGGCCTGCTCGGTGATGTGCAAAGCCCAAGCAACCTGTACCTGCGTTACAAGGCCGAGCTGGAGCTGTCGCTCAACAACGCACTGAAGCAGGTTTAAAGCGGCTCTTGTTACAGAGAGAACGCGCCACCGTCTTTGGGCTGGCCGTCAACGCTGAGCAGCTCAAGCTTGAGGGTTTTGCCGCCGGGTGCCGGCCAGTCGATATGCTGGCCCACCTTCAGGCCGAGTAATGCACTGCCTACCGGCGCGAGGATCGAGATCTTGCCCTCGTCTGCGTTGGCATCCTTTGGGTAAACCAGGGTCAGGTGATAGTCCTTGCCGCTGCCTTGCTCACGGCAATGCACGCTGGAGTTCATCGTCACGACACTTGCAGGCACTTCCTCGTGGCCAACCACTTCTTCAGCGCGGTCGAGTTCGTGTTGCAGGGCTTCGACGCCCGGCGAGTCCTCGCCTACACGGTCGATCAATTGCTCAAGACGCTGTACGTCGAGGCGGGTAAGTATGATGGAAGGTGCGGTCATGATTCAGGCAGACTCCTTTTTTCTGCACAAAAAAGCAAAACCCCGCCAGAAAAAGGCGGGGTTCTCACGGACCTCGATGAGTTGAGGTGTACCCGGACACTACCACAGCGACACAAATAAACAAGACGACCTCAGGCACGCTCCCTGCGTTGCTCGGCCTCGGCGCAGATCACCCGGCGCCGGTTATCGTCAGCGGAGCGCCATTCACGAATGTCTTCCACATGGCGGAAGCAGCCGAGGCAGACTTTCTGCTCGTCCAGGCGACACAAACTGATACAAGGTGACGGCACCGCCGGGCTGACATTGCTGAACAGCGGCTTGGGCGGGCGTACGGGTGCAGGCTGGGTCACGATCAGATCTCGTCGAAGTCCAGGTCGGCGCCGGACTGTTCCTTCGTGAGGCGCGCAAGCATTTCGCTCAGCAGCTCCTCGGTGGTGTCGTGCGCCCAACGGTTTTCTTCCTCGTCATAGTCGAAGTGAAAACCACCGGTACGGGCCGCCAGCCATAGCTGACGCAACGGCTCCTGGCGACTGAAGATCAGTTGGGTGCCGTTTTCAAACTTGACGGTCAGCACGCCGGCCGAGTTTTCCAGGTCCACGTCCAGGCCGCTGTCGTCGAAAATATCTTCCAGCGCCTGCTGGGTCGCATCCACCAGGTCGTGAAAACGGGCTTCGGTCAAACTCATTGTGGCAACCTCAAAAGTGTCTGGTTCTGCTCAAGCGCCGCACGATACGGGCGAGCCCCGCTGATTGCAAAGGATACCGAGTTCATTACCGATGGAGCTATGAAATATCCCCGGCCAGCGTAGCCTGCTTCGCGCTCAAGTCGGCAAACCCCCGCCGGACGGGTATTTCGGCGCATAGGCAAGCTGGCGGGTGGTCGGTATACTCGGGCGCAATTAATGCATATTCAAGGATTTCGCCATGAAGCGCCTGATCTCTTCCCTTGCTGCGCTCGTCGCGGTCGCTTGCCTCGTTAGTGCCTGTGGTCAAAAAGGCCCGCTCTACCTGCCCGATGACAGCAAAGACCCAAATGACCAGGCGCAGTCGTCACAAAAGCCGTCAAAAGCGCACAAGCACGACACCTATCAATAAGGGAAACCCATGGACGCTTTTAACTACCGGGACGGCGAGCTGTTCGCGGAAGGCGTGGCGTTGTCCGCGATTGCCGAGCGCTTTGGCACCCCGACCTATGTGTACTCGCGTGCGCACATCGAAGCCCAATACCGCTCCTTTACCGACCCACTGAACGGCGTTCCACACCTGGTGTGCTACGCGGTCAAGGCCAACTCCAACCTGGGTGTACTCAATGTCCTGGCGCGTCTGGGCGCCGGTTTCGACATCGTCTCCCGTGGCGAGCTGGAGCGTGTGCTGGCGGCCGGCGGCAAGGCTGACAAAATCGTCTTCTCCGGCGTCGGCAAGAGCCGAGAAGACATGCGCCGTGCTCTGGAAGTCGGCGTGCATTGCTTCAACGTCGAGTCCACCGACGAGCTGGAGCGCCTGCAAGTCGTCGCCGCCGAGATGGGCGTTCGTGCGCCGATCTCGCTGCGCGTCAACCCGGATGTCGACGCCGGCACTCACCCCTACATTTCCACCGGTCTCAAAGAGAACAAGTTCGGCATCGCCATTGGTGACGCCGAGGACGTGTACATCCGCGCCGCGCAGTTGCCGAACCTGGAAGTGCTGGGTGTCGACTGCCATATCGGCTCGCAACTGACCAGCCTGCCACCGTTTCTGGATGCGGTCGACCGCCTGCTGGCGTTGATCGATCGCCTGGGCGAGTGCGGCATTTACCTGCAACACATCGATCTGGGTGGTGGCGTGGGTGTGCGTTATCGCGATGAAGAGCCGCCGCAGATCGCCGACTACATCCAGGCTGTGCGCGAGCGCACTGAAGGCCGCGGCCTGACCCTGATGTTCGAGCCGGGCCGCTACATCGTCGCCAACGCCGGCCTGCTGCTGACGCAAGTCGAGTACCTCAAGCACACCGAGCACAAGGATTTCGCCATCGTCGACGCGGCGATGAACGACCTGATCCGCCCGGCGCTGTACCAGGCCTGGATGAATGTGACAGCCGTCAAGCCACGTGCTGGCGTTGGCCGCAGCTACGACATCGTCGGCCCGATCTGCGAGACCGGTGACTTCCTGGCCAAGGAGCGTCAACTGGCCCTGGAAGAAGGCGATCTACTGGCCGTGCATTCGGCCGGTGCCTATGGGTTTGTCATGAGTTCCAACTACAACACCCGCGGCCGTGCCGCCGAGGTGCTGGTGGACGGTGATCAAGCGTTTGAAGTGCGTCGCCGCGAGACGGTAGCCGAGTTGTATGCTGGCGAAAGCCTGCTGCCGGAGTAAGCCATGCTGCTGCGTTTTACCAAAATGCACGGGCTGGGCAACGACTTCATGGTCCTCGACCTGGTCAGCCAGCACGCGCACATCCTGCCCAAGCACGCTAAACAATGGGGCGACCGTCACACCGGCATTGGCTTTGATCAATTGCTGATCGTCGAGGCGCCGAGCAACCCGGAAGTCGATTTCCGTTACCGGATCTTCAACTCCGACGGTTCCGAAGTGGAACAGTGCGGCAACGGTGCGCGTTGCTTTGCGCGTTTTGTGCTGGACAAGCGCTTGACCGCCAAGCGCCAGATTCGCGTCGAAACTAAAAGCGGCGTGATCGAACTGGATGTTCGCAGCGACGGCCAGATCAGCGTCAACATGGGCGCGCCACGCCTGGTGCCGGCGGATATTCCGTTTCAGGCCACCGAGCAGTCGACCAGCTATGCGCTCGACGTCGATGGCAAGTACGTGGATATCGCCGCAGTGTCGATGGGCAACCCGCACGCCGTGCTGCGGGTCAACGACATCAATAACGCCCCGGTGCATGAATTGGGGCCGAAAATCGAACATCACCCGCGCTTTCCGGCACGGGTCAATGTGGGCTTCCTGCAGGTGATCGACCGTTCCCGCGCGCAATTGCGTGTGTGGGAACGCGGCGCCGGCGAAACCCAGGCCTGCGGCACCGGCGCTTGCGCTGCGGCCGTGGCCGCGATCAGCCAGGGGTGGATGGATTCGCCGCTGTTGATCGACCTGCCCGGCGGACGTTTGTCCATCGAATGGGCAGGCCCTGGCCACCCGGTGATGATGACCGGGCCGGCCTCGCGCGTATACGAAGGACAGGTCCGCCTATGAGTGAGCAAAGCTAATGACCGACACGCCTCAAGTACCCGCCCAAGCATCCCCGAGCGAAAGTCTGGAGGCCGCTGCTGTCGCGGCGTACCTTGAGGCTAATCCGGACTTCTTCGTCGAACACGAAGAGCTGTTGCCCGCCCTGCGCATCCCCCACCAGCGCGGCGATACCGTGTCGCTGGTGGAGCGGCAGATGAAGATCCTGCGCGAGCGCAATATCGAAATGCGCCATCGGCTCTCGCAGTTGATGGACGTGGCCCGCGACAACGACCGCCTTTTCGACAAGACCCGTCGCCTGATTCTTACCCTGATGGACGCCACCAGCCTGGAAGAAACGGTGATTGCCGTGGAAGACAGCCTGCGCCAGGACTTCCAGGTGCCGTTTGTGAGCCTGATCCTGTTCAGCGACAACCCGATGCCGGTGGGTCGCTGGGTCAGCGGTGGTGAAGCGCAAACCGCGATTGGCGGCTTGCTCTCTGAAGGCAAGACCATCAGCGGCACCTTGCGTGAGCATGAGCTGGATTTTCTGTTTGGCGCCGAACAGCGCAAACAGATCGGCTCCACCGCCGTGGTCGCCCTCAGCCATCAAGGCCTGCACGGCGTACTGGCGATCGCCAGCCGTGACCCGCAGCATTACAAAAGCTCTGTAGGCACGCTGTTTTTGACCTACATCGCTGAAGTGCTGGGCCGGGTACTGCCGCGCTTCACCACCGTCCTGCGCGCGGTGCGCTAGTCATGGAACGGCAACTGGACGCTTATTGCGCTCACCTGCGCAACGAGCGCCAGGTGTCGCCCCATACCCTGGAAGCCTATCGACGGGACTTGAACAAGGTTCTGGCGTACTGCGAAAAACAACAGATCGCCAGCTGGAAAGCCCTGGATATCCAGAGCCTGCGCAGCCTCATCGCGCGTCTGCACCAGCAAGGCCAGTCTTCACGCAGCCTGTCGCGCCTGCTTTCGGCGGTGCGCGGCCTGTATCACTACCTCAACCGTGAAGGCCTGTGCGATCACGACCCGGCCAATGGCCTGGCCCCGCCCAAGGGCGAACGGCGCCTGCCCAAGACCCTCGACACTGATCGTGCCCTGCAATTGCTGGACGGTGCCGTCGAAGACGACTTCCTCGCCCACCGCGACCAGGCCATCCTTGAGCTGTTCTATTCCTCGGGCCTGCGTTTGTCAGAGCTGACCGGCCTGAACCTCGATCAACTGGACCTGGCGGACGGCCTGGTGCAAGTGCTCGGCAAAGGCAGCAAGACCCGCGTGCTGCCGGTCGGCCGCAAGGCTCGGGAAGCCTTGCAGCTATGGTTGCCGCTGCGTCTGTTGACCAACCCCGCGGACGACGCGGTGTTTGTCAGCCAGCAAGGCCGACGCCTGGGGCCACGGGCGATCCAGGTGCGGGTCAAGCTCGCCGGTGAACGCGAGCTGGGGCAGAACCTGCACCCGCACATGCTGCGCCATTCTTTTGCCAGCCATCTGCTGGAATCGTCCCAGGACCTGCGCGCGGTGCAGGAGCTGCTCGGCCACGCCGACATCAAGACCACGCAGATCTACACCCACCTCGACTTCCAGCACCTGGCTACGGTGTACGACAGCGCCCATCCACGGGCCAAACGCATCAAGGGCGGCGACTCATGAGTATCAAGCTGATCACCTTCGACCTGGACGACACACTCTGGGACAACATACCCGTCATCATCGGCGCCGAAGCGTCGATGCGCGAATGGCTGGCGACCCATGCCTCCAAGGTCGGCGATTTGCCTCTTGAGCATTTCGCCAGCCTTCGCCAACAGGTGCTGGAGCGCCATCCCGAGCTCAAGTACCGCATCAGCCTCCTGCGCCACCGCGTACTGATGCACGCGTTTGAAGAGGCGGGTTATCCACAGCCCGAGGCCACGCAAATGGCAGACGTGTGCTATGAGGCGTTCATTCATGCCCGGCACCAGCTCACGCCATTTCCCGAAGCCGAGCCGATGCTTCAAGCATTGCGCCAGCATTTCCTCCTGGGCGTGATCACCAACGGCAACGCCGACGTGCAGCGCGTGGGCCTGGCAGATTATTTCCACTTTGCGCTGCGCGCCGAAGATATCGGCATCGCCAAGCCGGATGCGCGACTGTTTCAGGAAGCGCTGCAACGCGCCGGCGTGGACGCCAGTCAGGCCGTGCATATTGGCGATCACCCCGGCGATGACATCGCCGGGGCGCAGCAGGCGGGGCTGCGGGCGGTGTGGTTCAACCCGACGGGCAAAGCATGGGAAGCGGATAAACGCCCGGATGCGGAAATTCGCAGCTTGAAAGAACTGCCGCCGTTGCTTCGCAGTTGGCAGTAACGCTATCGCGGCAACACTAAAAACCAAAATGTGGGAGCGGGCTTGCTCGCGAAGGCGGTGTATCAGTCAGCACATCAGCAACTGACAGAGCGCTTTCGCGAGCACGCCCGCTCCTACATTTGATGGGTGGTGACCCTTAGGATTTATTACATCCATGAAAAAGCCCGCAGCGACGGCGGGCTTTTTCATGCAAGCGAGCGGCTGACCTCAGATAGGACGGCTACCGTACTTGTTATCCGGCTTCTTCGGTGGATCTGCTACCACGTTGGCCTCGACTTCCTGCACTTTGCCGCCTTTGGCGAGGAATTCTTCCATCGCACGGGCCAGCGCATCGCGCTCTTTGTTCTTGGCTTCAACGCTTGGCAGTTCATCTACCGAAACAGCGGCCTTGGCTTTGCCTTTGGCTGCCGGGACAGGTGCATCGTCGCCACCGTCGTCGTCAGCAACGTCCTCAGCTGCCGCCTCAAGACCTTCTTCGGCCTCGTCGTCGTCACCGACTTCGAGTTCGTCGTTTTCCAGATCATCGTCGCTCATGTTCTACCTCATGACTTGCGAAAAGCAGATTAGTTATAGCCCAGCTTCACCCTCTGTCGAGGTCGCCGGAAAAAAATCAACATCCACTGGATTGCCAGTGGCTTATGCCCCATCACCGTGCAAGGTGGCGAGGACTTTACGAGCACCGCCATGATCACGGTGCTCGCCCAGATAAACACCTTGCCAGGTCCCCATCGCCAAGCGGCCGGCCTTGACCGGCAAACTCAGCTGGCAGCCCAGAAGACTGGCCTTGAAGTGCGCCGGCAGATCATCCGGACCTTCGTCGTTGTGTTCGAACCCTGCACGCCCTTGCGGCACCAGCGAGTTGAAAAAACGCTCGAAGTCACGGCGAACCGCCGGGTCGGCATTTTCGTTGACCGTCAACGAAGCCGAGGTGTGCTGCAACCACAAATGCAACAGGCCCACACGGCACGCCTTCAATTCAGGCAGGCCGGCGAGCAACTCATCCGTCACCAAGTGAAAGCCCCGGGGCTTGGCCCGCAGGGTTATCAGGGTCTGTTGCCACATACAGTTCTCCGCCTATCGGCGCGCATTCTAGCGCGCTCTGGAAAAAAACAAAGTACCGAATACACCTACATGCCTGTAAGACATTCACACCCTTAAAAGTGCCGTGTGGTTCCCATCACAAAGTCGGCATAAACCCGTACACCTTTAGCCACAGACAAACCCCAGACAAAAAAATGCCCGGCAAGCCGGGCATCTTTTTTTCGCGTACTTACAAGTTGTAGCCGCGCTCGTTGTGTTGTGCCAGATCGAGGCCCACGGCCTCTTCTTCGTCGGTAACCCGCAGGCCCATGACCATGTCCAGCACCTTGAGGATGATGAAGGTCACGATAGCCGTGTAGATCACGGTGAAGCCGACGCCTTTGCACTGGATCCAGACTTGCGCTGCGATGTCAGTGGTCGCCGCGTTGAAGCCGCCCAGAGACGGAGCCGCGAACACGCCGGTCAGGATCGCGCCGAGGATACCGCCGATACCGTGCACGCCGAAGGCGTCCAGGGAGTCGTCGTAGCCCAGTTTGCGTTTCAGGGTAGTGGCGCAGAAGAAGCACACCACGCCCGCCGCCAGACCAATCACCAGGGCGCCCATTGGGCCCACGGTGCCCGCAGCAGGGGTGATTGCAACCAAACCTGCCACCACACCCGAAGCGATGCCCAGTGCGCTTGGCTTACCGTGAGTGACCCACTCGGCAAACATCCAGCCCAGCGCGGCAGCAGCGGTCGCAATCTGAGTGACCAGCATCGCCATACCGGCAGTGCCGTTGGCCGCAGCCGCAGAGCCGGCGTTGAAGCCAAACCAACCGACCCACAGCATGGCAGCACCGACCAGGGTGTAACCCAGGTTGTGAGGCGCCATCGGCGTGGTTGGGAAGCCTTTACGCTTGCCGAGTACCAGGCACGCCACCAGGCCAGCCACACCGGCGTTGATGTGCACCACAGTGCCGCCGGCGAAGTCCAGCACGCCCCAATCGCCCAGCAACGAACCCGGACCGCCCCACACCATGTGCGCAATCGGTGCGTAGACCAGGGTGAACCAGACGCCCATGAAGATCAGCATCGCGGAGAACTTCATACGCTCGGCGAAGGCACCGACGATCAGCGCAGGCGTAATGATGGCGAACGTCATCTGGAAAGTGACGAACACCGCCTCAGGGAACAGCGCCGCAGGGCCGGTGATGCTCGCCGGGGTGACACCCGACAGGAACAGTTTGGACAGGCCGCCCACGAACGAGTTGAGGTTGACGACGCCTGCTTCCATACCGGTAGTGTCGAACGCCATGCTGTAGCCGTAAACGAACCACAAAATGGTGATCAAGCCGGTGATGGCGAAGCACTGCATCATCACGGAAAGAATGTTTTTGGAGCGAACCATGCCGCCATAGAACAGCGCCAGGCCTGGAATGGTCATGAACAGCACCAGCGCGGTGGATGTGAGCATCCACGCCGTGTCGCCGGAATTGAGGACTGGAGCGGGGGCTGGGTCCGCCGCCAATGCCAGGGCCGGCATTACGAGGGACAACAGGGCTCCTAGCCCTGCGAATTTACGCAGAGTCATATTGTTTTCTCCTGGGGCGTTGGGGGTTTGGCGGCTTAGATTGCGTCGGTATCGGTTTCGCCGGTACGGATGCGAATAGCCTGTTCCAGATTGACCACGAAGATCTTGCCGTCACCGATCTTGCCGGTGTTGGCCGCCTTGGTTATCGCCTCGATAACCCGGTCAAGATCCTTGTCGTCAATGGCGACATCAATCTTCACCTTTGGCAGAAAATCGACCACGTATTCCGCGCCGCGATACAGCTCGGTGTGACCCTTCTGCCGACCGAAGCCTTTGACCTCAGTAACGGTAATGCCCTGCACGCCGATCTCGGACAGCGACTCGCGTACATCGTCCAACTTGAACGGCTTGATGATGGCAGTGACTAGCTTCATGAAAACTCTCTCCCGAATTGGTGGACTTGCCCCAGGAAAACAAACCCGTCTCAAGTCTAAGCGCAGTGCCTGGCTTTGTAACGCGTCGTCGCCTCGGCATTTACCGTTGCGACGCCAGCGAACCACTGGTGACGAAACCTGTACCCCTGATCCGTCGGCGCACTGCATTCGTCACAGCGACTGCATCAGTGCATGGGTCATGATCGTCTAAGCAGAAAGCTTGCCAGCTCCGTAAAAATCACTGAAATCAGTCCTTTGCCCACTTATGCCCACCTGCGGGGCGTTTTGGCGACGCCAATGCGCACAAAAACAGTGCGCAGCCGCCCGGGGCACTGCGCGAAAAGCGTGCGCTCCAGGCGGTGAAAAAGACTATAGACGCTGCGTGATACACTGCCCGCCAACCGTTTTTCCGGAATGTTTCCCATGCTCGCGCCCAAAGATCTCCTAGACGCCCTGAGCGGCCACGCCTCTCGCCTGTTCAGCGGCGAAACCCCGCTGCCTCGCAACGAAATCGAAAGCCAGTTCAAGGCGCTGCTGCAAAGCGGCTTCAGCAAGCTCGACCTGGTGAGCCGTGAAGAATTTGACAGCCAAATGGTGGTGCTGGCCCGCACGCGTGCACGGCTGGAGAGCCTCGAGGCGAAAGTCGCGGAGTTGGAAGCGCGGCTGACGCCACCTGCTGCTGAATAAACACGCTCAGTGTGGGAACTGGCTTGCCTGCGATGGCATCGACTCGGTGTAACTGATACACCGAGGCGCCCGCATCGCAGGCAAGCCAGCTCCCACATTTGCTCTACGTTGCGCTCTGGATACGTTCTGTAAAACCTCCCCCGCCTCGCTCTTCGCCACCTCGTCTACCCTTGAAAAACCCGCAGGAAGCGGCCCTCCACTCAAGGAACGAGCATGTCCCTCGCCATCGTCCACAGCCGCGCCCAGATTGGCGTCGAAGCCCCTGCCGTCACGGTTGAAGTGCACATGGCCAATGGTCTGCCATCCCTGACACTGGTGGGTCTGCCGGAAACCGCCGTCAAGGAAAGCAAGGACCGCGTGCGCAGCGCCATCCTGAACTGCGCGCTGCAATACCCAGCCCGGCGCATCACCCTCAACCTCGCGCCCGCCGACCTGCCCAAGGACGGCGGGCGTTTTGACTTGGCGATTGCCTTGGGCATCCTGGCTGCAAGCCTGCAGGTGCCGTCGTTGATGCTGGATGACGTGGAATGCCTGGGCGAATTGGCACTGTCCGGCGAAGTACGCGCAGTCAAAGGCGTGTTGCCGGCAGCACTGGCAGCCCGCAAGGCCGGACGCACCGTGATAGTGCCGCGGGCGAATGCCGAGGAGGCGTGCCTGGCCTCTGGGTTGAAGGTGATTGCGGTGGATCACTTACTGCAAGTGGTGGCGCACCTGAATGGGCAGGTGCCGATCGAGCCCTATAAGTCCGATGGCTTGCAGTACTTGAACAAACCCTATCCAGACCTGAGCGAAGTACAAGGCCAACTGGCGGCCAAGCGCGCGCTGCTGATCGCTGCGGCGGGCGCGCATAACCTGCTGTTCAGCGGGCCGCCCGGCACCGGCAAGACCTTGCTGGCCAGCCGGCTGCCGGGGTTACTGCCACCGTTGAGCGAGCAGGAAGCGCTGGAAGTGGCGGCGATCCAGTCGGTGGTCAGCCTCGCACCACTGAGCCATTGGCCGCACCGGCCGTTCCGTCAGCCACACCACTCGGCCTCGGGGCCGGCGCTGGTGGGCGGCGGGTCAAAACCGCAACCGGGGGAAATCACCCTCGCCCACCACGGCGTATTGTTTCTGGATGAGTTGCCGGAGTTTGATCGCAAGGTCCTGGAGGTGCTGCGCGAACCGCTTGAATCGGGACACATCGTCATTTCCCGTGCGCGCGACCGAGTGAGTTTCCCGGCACGCTTTCAACTGGTGGCGGCCATGAACCCCTGCCCTTGCGGGTATATGGGCGAACCGAGTGGGCGCTGTCGGTGTACGCCGGAGCAGATTCAGCGCTATCGCAACAAACTTTCCGGTCCCCTGCTGGACCGGATCGACTTGCACCTTACCGTCGCCCGGGAAACCACAGCACTAAACCCGACCCAGCCGCCTGGCGATAACACGGCGAAGGCCTCGGCACAGGTGGCCGACGCCCGCGAGCGCCAACTCAAACGCCAGGGTTGCGCCAATGCCTTTCTGGATTTGCCAGGGTTACGCAAACACTGCCAATTGGCGAAAGCCGATGAAGGCTGGCTGGAAAGCGCCTGCGAGCGGCTGACGCTGTCGCTGCGCGCGGCACATCGCTTGCTCAAGGTGGCGCGCACGCTGGCAGACCTTGAGCGGGTTGAGAATATTGCTCGGCATCACTTGGCCGAGGCACTGCAATATCGGCCTGCGGCGGTCGGTTAGCCTGAGGCCAGCATCATCCCTTGCAGTAAACGGGCTTCTTGTAGTGAGCGGGCTTGCCCCGCGTTGGGCTGCGCAGCAGCCCCAGAAATTGGCGACGCGGTCTAACAGTTAAAGCATGGCAGCCGGACTGGGAGCGCTTCGCACTCCAACGCGGGGCACGCCCGCTCGCCACGCAGGAATGTGGTGGCCGCCAAAAGTGCGCGGAGGCCTAAGCGGTGAAATCCAGCAACAGCCTCGCCACTTCCATGACTTCATCCAGCACCGCTTCTGCCGACTCGGTAGAAGGATTCAGCATCAGGTCATCGGCATACCCCATCGCCATGGCGAAGATCTGCCGGGCAGCACGATGGGGCGCATCACAGCGGAAAACGTTGGCAGCGACGCCGCGCTCGATCACCTCGGCAAGCATGCCCTGCCACTGCGCGTTGATCACCAAGTACGCCTGGGCCATCTGCGGGTCGTGCATCGCTTCGTCCCAGGCATCCAGCCACAGTGCCCAGCCCGCGTCGGCCGTGCACGGCAGGCAGTCGCGCAAGAAACCCACCAGCGCCTCAAGCGGTGCCACGCCCACCAGCGGCGCACGCACTTGCTCCAACTGTTCATTGGCAAAGCGCACAAAGGCTTCCCGGCGCAGTTCATTCCAATCGCTGAAGTAGTGGTAAACGTGGCTGCGCGACAGGCCGGCATGTTCGGCCAGGTCGCGGGTGGACACATCGGCAAACCCTTTGTTGCGAAACAGCTCCAGGGCGGCGGCGATGATCTGGTCTTTACGGTCGATACGCGACATTCGGCATTTCCCTCAGGCGTCGGATGATGAGTGGCGCTTGCTTTTTGAGCGATCGCTCAAGGATACTTGAGCAGTCGCTCAATAATAGCGTCTATCACTCCTTTGGTGCACCCATGTCATCCGTCACCCCACAAATCCTGATTGAAGAAAGCAAGAAAATCGGCCAACAGTCCGCCAGCCAGACGCTCAAGGCAATCGCCCGCGCATATCCCGGAAAGCTCTTTTGCACACTGTCACTGGTCGCGTTGGAAAATGCGCTGCTGCTGGCCTACCCGCTGTTTGCCGGGTTCGCGGTGGATTCGATCATCCGTGGCGATGCCGCCAGCGCGCTGTTTTACGCCGCGGTGGTTTTGGCGTTCTGGGTGGTCGGGGCGGCACGCCGTGCGCTGGACACGCGCACCTTCACGCGGATCTACGCCGACCTCGCGGTACCGGTGATTCTCAACCAGCGCCTGCAAAACCACAGCACCTCACGTGCGGCGGCGCGGGTGGTATTGGCGCGGGACTTTGTGGACTTCTTCGAAAAACACGTGCCGATCATCGCCACGGCGCTGGTTTCCATCGTCGGCGCGGCGGTGATGTTGCTGGTGATCGAGCCGTGGATCGGCCTGGCGTGCCTGAGTGCATTGCTGTTGTGCACCACCTTGCTGCCACGGTTTGCGCGGCGCAATCAGCAGTTGCATGAACGCCTGAATGACCGCCTGGAGAAGGAAATCGGCCTGGTGGAAAAGGTCGGTGCGCACACCTTGCAGCGCCACTATCAAGTGCTGTCGCGCCTGCGCATCTGGCTGTCAGACCGCGAGGCCGCCGCGTTCCTGTTTATCGGTACGCTGGCAGCCCTGCTGTTTGTGGTCGCCATCAGCCAGTTGGCGTTGTCGCCGGCGGTGAAGGCCGGCCACGTGTACGCAGTGATGACCTACCTGTGGACCTTCGTCAGCAGCCTGGACGAGGCGCCCGGCATGGTCGATCAACTGGCGCGCCTCAAAGACATCGGCAAACGCGTAGACCCGGGCCTGGGCGAGCGCTAAGCCTCAACGAAACCGATCAACCTCATGCCGCAAACCCGCCGCCAGGGTTTCCAGCTCCTTGGCGGTAACGGCCAGGTTCGACACCACTTCACGCTGCTCGCTGTTGGCCAGCGCAATGCTTTGCAGGTTGCTGCTGAGCAAGGTCGCGGTGCTGCTCTGCTCTTGGGTTGCCGTGGTAATTGCCGCAAATTGCTGACCGGCCGAGCGGCTTTGCTCGTCGATACGCGCCAGGGCTGAAGCCACGTCGGCGTTGCGCGACAGGCCTTCCTGCATCAACGTATTGCCGTGTTCCATGGTGCTGATGGCATTACCGGTTTCCTGCTGAATGCTCTGGATCATCCCGGAGATTTCATCAGTAGCCTGGCGGGTGCGCGAGGCCAGGTTGCGCACCTCGTCGGCGACCACGGCAAAACCACGGCCTTGCTCACCGGCGCGGGCGGCTTCGATGGCCGCGTTGAGCGCCAACAGGTTGGTCTGTTCGGCAATCGAGGTGATCACACCCACGATCCCGCCGATTTCCTGGGAGCGCTGGCCCAAGGTATTGATCACCGTGGCCGTGCTGTTCAGCGCGGTGGCGATATGTTCCAGCGACGACGAGGCCTCCTGCATCGAGGTGCGGCCGATGCGCGTTTGCTGGGCGTTTTCCTGGGCCAACCGCTCGGTGTTGCCCATGTTGTCGGCGATGTTCAGCGACGTTGCGCTGAACTCTTCTACCGCGCCGGCCATGCTGGTGATTTCGCCGGACTGCTGCTCCATGCCTTCATAGGCGCCACCCGACAAACCGGACAATGCCTGGGCACGGCTGTTGACCTCTTCGGCGGCCTTGCGGATATGCGAGACCATGGTCGACAGCGCTTCACCCATCTGGTTGAAGCTGCGCGCCAATTGGCCGATTTCGTCATTACTGGACACATTGAGGCGCGCACTCAAGTCACCCGCGCCGAGGGCTTCGGCTTGACGCACGAGGTCACTCAAGGGTTGCAACTTACTGCGCAACAGCCAGACCGCCGCGCCCACCGCGAACAACATTGCCAACACGCTGCCAATCACCAGGCGAATACCAACGGCCCAGGTCACTTCGCGAATTTCGGATTTCGGCATGCTCGCCACCACCGACCACGGGCCGCCTTCAAACGGCACTGAGACGCTGTAGAAATCTTCGTTTTTGTCACTCCAGAAACGCCCCTCGCCCGGTTTTTTGGCCAGGTCGAGCACCACCGGTACCGCCTGGTCCAGTGCCTGCACGCCGGCGGGTGGCACCAGCCAGTGCTTCTGTTCGTCTAGCAGCGCAAGGGAACCCGTCTGGCCGATACGGAAGCGCTTGAGGTTTTCAAACTGGGCGTTCTGGGCATCGGTGTAGTCGAAACCGACAAACAGCACCGCAATCACTTTGCCGCCGGCATCGCGCACCGGTGTGTATTGGGTCATGTAGGAGCGGTCGAACAGCACGGCGCGGCCGACGTAACTTTGCCCGGCAAGCAGGCGTTGATACGCCGGATGCTGGTGGTCCAGCGCCGTACCGATGGCGCGACTGCCGTCTTGTTTGGTCAGGGACGTGCTGATGCGGACAAAGTCTTCGCCGCTGCGCACAAACACGGTGGCCACGCCGCCGGAGGTGTCCTTGAATTCATCGACCTCATCGAAATCGTTGTTCAACAGGTCGTTGCCCATGAACAGGCTCGGGGTTTGTACACCCGCCACTGCGACCTGCTGCTCGCCGCGTACACTCAACCCCGCACCAAAGCGCTTTTCAAACAGCCCGCTCAAACGCTGGGTACTTTCGCGCAAGGTGCTGTGGAAGGTATTGAGTTGGTCGGCGAGCAAACGCGCTTCGCTGGCCAGGTGTTCCTCGCGGGTGTCGAGGTTGGCGGAGTCGAGCGACCGCAAGGCGAAAACCGTACTGCCGCTAATGACGACAGCCAGTATCACGGCTAATGCGAGGCCTAACTGGGAGGCAATCCGAGCGCGAGGTTGAGACATGACAGCTCCTGGCCGAGGCCAGGATCATCCTGATCTCATAGCGCTACTCGGCAAATTATCTAGTGGGAAACGTTGGTGCACGGTAGTTCCAACACACCTTATTCGGCGGGCGCGGGGAATACTTGAGCGATTCACAGGGGTATCGCGCATACGATTGCATAAAAGGCCAGTAACGCTTCAGTCAAGGCGCTCGACCTGGGGCAACTCCATGGCCTTGACCTCACCTTGAAGAAATTCCGCCAGACGCCTTAAACGCTCGCCACCAGGGCGGGTTCTCGGCCACACCAGGTAGTAATTTTCGCCACTGGCCACGGCGGTCGGCCACGGCAGGCTCAATCGTCCCTGGGCCACGTCCTCGGCGACCATCAGCAAATCGCCCATCGACACCCCGTAACCCCGTGCTGCGGCGATCATGCCCAGCTCAAGCGTGTCGAACACCTGCCCGCCCTTGAGCGAGACCTGAGATGCAAGCCCCATGCGCTGCAGCCAATTGCGCCAGTCGCGGCGGTCGGGCGTGGGGTGCAGCAGCTCAGCGCACGCCAGACGCGTTACGTCCCACGGCCCGTCTGCCAGCAGGTTGGGGGCGCCCACGGGGATCAGCAGTTCGGGGAACAGGTAACTGGCTTCCCAGTCCGCCGGAAAATGCCCATAACTCAGCAACACCGCGCAGTCGAACGGCTCCTGGTTGAAGTCCACTTCGTCCACGCTCATCCACGCACTGGTCAGTTGCACCTCGTTGCCCGGCTGCAACGCCCGGAAGCGGCTGAGCCGCGCCAGCAACCAGCGCATGGTCAGGGTCGACGGCGCTTTCATGCGCAGGATGTCGTCTTCGGCATTCAGGGTGTGACAGGCCCGCTCCAGCGCAGCAAAACCCTCGCGCACGCCGGGCAGCAGCAAGCGCGCCGCTTCGGTGAGCTGCAGGTTGCGGCCGCTGCGCTGGAACAGGCGGCAGGCAAAATGCTCTTCGAGTGTGCGGATATGCCGGCTGACGGCACTTTGCGTGATCGACAGCTCCTCTGCCGCGCGGGTAAAGGAGTTGTGCCGTGAAGCGGCCTCAAACGCGCGCAAGGCGTACAACGGAGGAAGACGACGTGGCATAGGGAACCTCCGACAGAGCAAGACCAAACCCTACCATGAGTTTTAATCATGCGAACGATCGCTTTTATCCTTTTGTGTAATGCGTTGGGAGCGCCGAGAATCAACCCCTCCCCAACCCTCTGACTTTTTGAGCGTGATGATCATGCAGCATCCGGTGCGTACTGAACTCTGGGCCATTCTGCGGCTGTCGGGGCCGTTGATTGCCTCACAGTTGGCGCACATGTTGATGGTACTGACCGACACCCTGATGATGGCCCGCCTGAGCCCCGAAGCCCTCGCCGGTGGCGGCCTGGGCGCAGCGAGCTATTCGTTCGTGGCGATTTTCTGCATCGGCGTGATTGCTGCAGTCGGCACGCTTGTGGCCATTCGCCAAGGCGCGGGCGACATCGAAGGCGCCACCCGCCTGACCCAGGCCGGGCTGTGGCTTGCCTGGCTGATGGCATTGGTGGCCGGCTTGCTGCTGTGGAACCTCAAGCCCGTATTGCTGATGTTTGGCCAGACCGAAACCAACGTGCATGCGGCGGGGCAATTTCTGACCATCCTGCCGTTCGCCCTGCCCGGCTACCTGAGCTTCATGGCCTTGCGCGGCTTTACCAGCGCTATCGGCAAAGCCACGCCAGTGATGGTGATCAGCCTGGGCGGTACGGTGCTCAACTACTGCCTCAACCACGCCTTGATAGAAGGCATGTTCGGCCTGCCGAAACTGGGATTGATGGGTATTGGCCTGGTCACTGCGATTGTCGCCAACAGCATGGCTTTGGCGCTGATGTGGTACATCCGCAGTAACCGGGCTTACGCTGCCTACCCGCTGAGTTCAGGCCTGCTGCGCCTCAACACCCTGTATCTGCGCGAGCTGTGGCGCCTGGGCTTGCCGATTGGTGGCACCTATGCGGTGGAGGTCGGCTTGTTTGCCTTCGCGGCGCTGTGCATGGGCACCATGGGCAGTACGCAACTGGCGGCGCATCAGATTGCCCTGCAAATCGTCTCGGTAGCGTTCATGGTGCCAGCGGGAATGTCATACGCGATCACCATGCGCATCGGCCAGCATTACGGCGCCGGACAGTTGCTGCAGGCGCGCATGGCCGGGCGTGTCGGCATCGGATTCGGTGCGGCAGTGATGTTGGGATTTGCCGCAGTGCTGTGGCTGTTTTCCGATGCGCTTATCGGGCTGTTCCTCGACCATAACGACCCGGCTTTCCATGACGTAATCGTCCTGGCCGTCAGCCTGCTGGCCGTGGCGGCCTGGTTCGAATTGTTCGACGGTGTGCAGACCATCGCCATGGGCTGCATCCGTGGGTTGAAGGACGCCAAGACGACCTTTCTGGTGGGCTTGGGTTGCTACTGGCTGATCGGCGCGCCGGCGGCGTGGTTGATGGCATTCACCCTCGGCTGGGGGCCGACCGGTGTGTGGTGGGGTCTGGCGTTGGGCCTGGCCTGCGCGGCCGTCAGTTTGACCTGGGCGTTTGAGGCGAAGATGAAGCGCATGATTAGGCGGGAGCCGGAAATTCGTGCTGAGTTTCAGGCCATGCAACCCGACTAGAGACTGTACTCGTTCAATGTGGGAGCTGGCTTGCCTGCGATGGCATCACCTGGTTATGCATGACACACCGAGGTGTCTGCATCGCAGGCAAGCCAGCTCCCACACAAGCCAGCTCCTACAGTTGATTGGGTTCGCACTTCAACCCAGCAAAGCCTGCTGGCTCTTGCCAAACGTCAAATACTCCACCAATTCCGGCAACGGCAACGGCTTGCTGATCAAATAACCCTGCGCCTGGTCGCAACCGAACAAGCGCAACAGCGCCAACTGCTCGGGCGTTTCCACACCTTCAGCCACCACTTCCAGGTTGAGGTTGTGCGCCAGGTTGATCATGGCGTGCACCAGCTTGCGATTCTCTTCGCGCTCTTCCATGCCGCCGACAAAGCTCTTGTCGATCTTCAACAGGGCAATCGGCAGGCTGTTGAGGTGCACGAACGACGAGAATCCAGTGCCAAAGTCATCCAGGGAAAACCGCACGCCCAGGCGGCCGAGGGCGTCCATGGTTTGTTTGACCAAGTCACTGCGGCGCATGACGGCGGTTTCGGTCAATTCGAACTCCAGCCACTGCGCTTCCACACCACGCTCGGCAATCAGCCGGCTGAGAGTCGAGAGCAGTTGGCTGTCCTGGAACTGGCGAAACGACAGGTTGACCGCCATGTGCAGCGGCGGCAGGCCTCGTTCGCGCAGGTCTTGCATGTCGCGCAGGGCACGGGAGATCACCCAGTAGCCCAGCGGCACAATCAGGCCGCTCTGTTCGGCCAGTGGCACGAACTCGCTGGGTGGCAACAGGCCGCGTTCGCCATGGCGCCAGCGCACCAAGGCTTCCAGGCCGACAATATGCCCGTCGTCCAGGTCCAGGCGCGGCTGGTAGTGCAGTTCCAGCTCGTCGCGGCGCAATGCGCGGCGCAGTTCACTTTCCAGGTCGGCCAGGCTGCGCGCGTTGCGGTTGATGCGTTCGTTGAAGATATGAAAGGTGCAGCCTTGCGTACTTTTGGCTTGCTGCATGGCGATGTGCGCGTGCCACATCAGTGGGTCGGCGCCAGCACGCGCGCGGGCATGCGCCACGCCCAGGCTGCAGCCGATCAACAAGCTTTCGCCATCCACCCAATAGGGTTCGGCCATGGCTTCGGTGATGCGTTCGGCCATCCATTCGGCACGCTGGGGCGCGCGGCGCGTATCGATCAGCAGGGCGAACTCATCGCTGCCCAGGCGCGCCAACTGGTCCCCGGCTTCGAGCTGGCTCTTGAGGCGCGAAACCACTTGCAGGATCAACCGGTCGCCGGCCTGGTGGCCTAAAGCGTCGTTGGCATGGCGAAAGTTATCGAGGTCAAGGTGGCCGAGCGCCAGGCCACGGCCTTCGTTTTCAACCAGCCGCGCCGCCAGCAGGGTTTGGAAACCCTGGCGATTGGCGATCCCGGTGAGCGGGTCCTGTTCGGCCAGACGCTGCAGGGTGGTCTCCAGCACGCCGCGCTCGCGGACATGGCGCAGGCAGCGGCGCAATGTATCGGCATCCAACACCTCACGGATCAACCAATCGCTGACACCCAGCGGGGAAACCAGCGGTTCCTGCTCCAGCAGTAATACGCACGGCAAGTTGCAACGGCCGGGGCCGGGTTGCAGGCTGGGCGTGGTCAATAACACGGCCGTGTGGTCGTCATCGAACAGACGACTCACCGAGTCCCAGTTGGGCGCACTGATCAGCACAGCCCCATCGCCCATCGGCGCCAGGCACTCGCGCAACAACGCTGCCCACGCTGGCTCATCGGCCAGTAGCAGCAAACGCAAGGGTTCGACAGGCGTAGACAAGCTAGCTCCCTAGACTCTGCAAAATTTCGTTGGCGGCGGGCATTATGACGCGCGGCCTGATAATCACCAATGATAAGGGTTATCAAATACGCTGGCTGTAAGCATTCGTCCCGATCTTCAAGGACAGAAGGCCCCCACATCCTGCGGCAAAGTATCAAAACCGGCAAATTTAGATCGAGTGGTACGTCACACTGTCGTTCTGTGAGAGCAGAATCCTGCGAGCCTGTTAAAATGCCCGCCCTTTTGAACAACGACTCCCTGAATTCTGTATGTCCCGACTCAATCCCCGGCAGCAAGAAGCCGTGAACTACGTCGGCGGCCCTCTATTGGTGCTCGCCGGCGCAGGCTCCGGCAAGACCAGCGTGATTACCCGCAAGATCGCGCACCTGATCCAGAACTGTGGCATCCGCGCCCAGTACATCGTCGCCATGACCTTTACCAACAAGGCGGCGCGCGAAATGAAAGAGCGTGTCGGCACGCTGCTCAAGGGCGGCGAAGGCCGTGGTCTCACCGTGTGTACCTTCCACAACCTGGGCCTGAACATCATCCGCAAGGAGCATGCGCGGCTGGGCTACAAGCCCGGTTTCTCGATTTTCGACGAAACCGATGTGAAGTCGCTGATGACCGACATCATGCAAAAGGAATACGCAGGCGACGACGGCGTGGATGAGATCAAGAACATGATCGGCGCCTGGAAAAACGACCTGATCCTGCCGCCCCAGGCCCTGGAAAACGCGCGCAACCCCAAGGAACAGACCGCCGCCATCGTCTACACCCACTACCAGCGCACGCTCAAGGCGTTCAACGCGGTGGACTTTGACGACCTGATCCTGCTGCCGGTAAAGCTGTTCGAGGAACACGCCGACATCCTCGAAAAATGGCAGAACAAGGTCCGCTACCTGCTGGTGGATGAATACCAGGACACCAACGCCAGCCAGTACTTGCTGGTAAAAATGCTGATCGGCACGCGCAACCAGTTCACCGTGGTGGGCGACGACGACCAGTCGATCTATGCCTGGCGCGGTGCGCGCCCGGAAAACCTGATGCTGCTCAAGGACGACTACCCGTCCCTGAAAGTGGTGATGCTGGAGCAGAACTACCGCTCCACCAGCCGTATCCTGCGTTGCGCCAACGTGCTCATCTCCAACAACCCCCACGAGTTTGAAAAACAACTGTGGAGCGAGATGGGCCACGGCGACGAAATCCGCGTGATCCGCTGCCGCAATGAAGACGCCGAAGCCGAGCGCGTGGCCGTGGAAATCCTCAGCCTGCACTTGCGCACCGACCGCCCCTACAGCGACTTTGCGATCCTGTACCGCGGCAACTACCAGGCCAAGCTGATCGAACTGAAATTGCAGCACCACCAGGTGCCGTATCGCCTGTCGGGCGGCAACAGCTTTTTCGGACGCCAAGAAGTGAAAGACCTGATGGCTTACTTCCGCCTGATCGTGAACCCGGACGACGATAACGCCTTCCTGCGCGTGATCAACGTCCCACGCCGGGAAATCGGTTCGACTACGCTGGAAAAGCTCGGCAACTACGCCACGGAACGCAAAATCTCGATGTACGCCGCCACCGACGAAATCGGCCTGGGCGAGCACCTGGACACTCGGTTCACCGACCGCCTGGCGCGCTTCAAGCGCTTCATGGACAAGGTGCGCGAGCAGTGCGCCGGCGAAGACCCGATCAGCGCGCTGCGCAGCATGGTCATGGACATCGACTATGAAAACTGGCTGCGCACCAACAGTTCCAGCGACAAGGCCGCGGATTACCGCATGGGCAACGTCTGGTTCTTGATCGAAGCGCTGAAAAACACCCTGGAAAAAGACGAAGACGGCGAAATGACCGTCGAAGACGCCATCGGCAAGCTGGTGCTGCGCGACATGCTCGAGCGCCAGCAGGAAGAGGAAGACGGCGCCGAAGGCGTGCAGATGATGACCTTGCATGCCTCCAAGGGCCTGGAATTCCCCTACGTGTTCATCATGGGCATGGAAGAGGAAATCCTCCCGCACCGCTCCAGCATCGAAGCCGACACGATCGAAGAAGAACGGCGCCTGGCCTACGTGGGCATTACCCGCGCGCGTCAGACGCTGGCCTTCACCTTCGCCGCCAAGCGTAAGCAATACGGCGAAATCATCGACTGTGCCCCCAGCCGGTTCCTCGACGAGCTACCGCCGGACGATCTGGCCTGGGAAGGCAATGACGACACCCCGACCGAGGTGAAGGCCGTTCGCGGCAATACCGCCTTGGCGGATATACGCGCGATGTTAAAGCGCTAGAATCGACTACTTTTTAATCTACTTTCGGCGCACACCGCGCCATTAGAGGAAGCTTTCCGTGGAAGCACTGCACAAGAAAATTCGCGAAGAAGGCATCGTGCTTTCCGATCAGGTACTCAAGGTCGACGCCTTTCTGAACCACCAGATCGACCCGGCGCTGATGAAACTGATCGGCGACGAATTCGCCGAGCGCTTCAAGGACTCGGGCATCACCAAGATCGTCACCATCGAAGCCTCGGGCATTGCGCCGGCGATCATGACCGGCCTGAACCTGGGCGTGCCGGTGATTTTCGCGCGTAAGCAGCAGTCCCTGACCCTGACCGAGAACCTGCTGTCGGCAACGGTGTACTCGTTCACCAAGAAGGTCGAAAGCACCGTGGCAATCTCGCCGCGCCACCTGACCAGCAGCGACCGCGTGCTGGTGATCGATGACTTCCTGGCCAACGGCAAGGCGTCCCAGGCGCTGATCTCGATCATCAAACAAGCTGGCGCGACCGTCGCAGGCCTGGGGATTGTGATCGAGAAGTCGTTCCAGGGTGGCCGTGCCGAGCTGGATGCGCAGGGTTATCGGGTTGAGTCGCTGGCGCGGGTGAAGTCGTTGGCCGGTGGTGTGGTTACTTTCATCGAGTAATCGATAACACCCCAAATATTTGGGGTGGGCGCAACTCAAAATGTGGGAGGGGGCTTGCCCCCGATAGCAGTGGGTCAGCCAACACATTGGGTGACTGATACACGCAATCGGGGGCAAGCCCCCTCCCACAGTTGGTTTCGAGGTGGTTTTTAGTGTGCGGTGGCCTGTAGACCGGCGAGCAGCAAACGCTGGTACAGATCCTCTTTCAACCCCTCCGGCTGATCCAACCGCATCCGCTCCAGATGCTTGGGAAACGCCTCCGGCTCCGGTGCATCCAGCGCCGCCTTGCCCAACTCCAGAATCTCGGTCAGCTTGAATTTGCTCTTGAGCCAATTCAGCGCGCGCAGCAGATCCTTCTCCTCATCCGTGAAGTCAGTGCCCAGCGGATACTCCGGAAACAGCCGGTGATGCCGCGCCTGAATACCCTTGAGCCGCTCCGGCGTATTGTCGGCAAAGCGTGGGTCCAGCTCGAAATCCTTGGGCAGCTTGCCGGCCTTTTGCGCCTGTTCGATCAAGTCGTTTTGAAAGCGCGAGTCGGTGATATTCAGCAGCGCCTCGATCACCTTCGCATCTGTCTGCCCACGCAAATCGGCAATCCCGTACTCGGTGATGACGATATCGCGCAGGTGCCGGGGAATGGTGCAGTGGCCGTACTCCCAGACGATATTGGAACTGACCTCCCCGGCCGACTCGCGCCAGCTGCGCAGGATCAGGATCGAACGCGCGCCTTCTAGTGCATGGCCCTGGGCAACAAAGTTGTACTGCCCGCCGACGCCGCTGAGCACGCGGCCATCTTCCA
The DNA here is from genome assembly GCF_059862645.1 of Pseudomonas sp. MF08831. Lineage (NCBI taxonomy): Bacteria > Pseudomonadati > Pseudomonadota > Gammaproteobacteria > Pseudomonadales > Pseudomonadaceae > Pseudomonas > Pseudomonas sp. MF08831. The sequence continues at coordinate 280,926 of NZ_JCBCUX010000003.1, forward strand.
GCTGATCGGCCACACCTGCGCCGAGCAAGGTCACCATGATTGCGCTGTTGATAAACCGCGCGTCCAGGCGTTGCAGGCGCTTGAGCTCTTCCTGGCCATACAGCTCGTTGATGTAGCTGATGCGAGTCATGTTGAATTCGAGGCGCTTGGCGTGAGTCATTTCCTGCAAGCGCTGGTAAAAACTGCGCGGCCCGAGGAAGAAACCGCCATGGATCGACACGCCGTCAGGTTGCGCCGCGTCATCCAGCATGCCGGCATTGGCTTGCGCCTGGGTCGTCACATCCGGGTAAACCTTGCGCCGGATAATGCCGGCGTCAGCCAGTACCAGCAGGCCGTTGACGAACATTTCGCTGCAGCCATACAGGCCACGGGCAAAGGGCGACACACCGCCTTCGCGGCTGATCAGGGGCGCCCACTGATACACATCAAGGTCGGTGAGCAGCAGTCGATAAGCCTCGTTATCCGCCTGGCGCGCCAGTAAGGCGGCGGTCAGCGCATCGCCCATGGAGCCGATACCGATCTGCAACGTGCCGCCATCGCGCACCAGGGTGCTGGCATGCAGGCCGATAAAGTGGTCCTGAAAACCCACCGGCATGTTCGGCGTGGAGAACAGCGTGGTGCTGTCCTTTGCGTCGATCAGGTAATCGAACGCGTCCATGCCCAGTTCAGCATCGCCCGGCATGTAGGGCAGATCGGAATGCACTTGGCCAACGATCAGGACGGTTTCGCCAGCATCGCGACGCTTCTCGATCATCGGCAGCAGGTCGAGTGTGATGTCGGGGTTGCAGCTCAAGCTCAGGCGATCCGGATGCTCAGTGCTGCTGGCCACCAGTTGCGCCACCAGATTCAGGCCGGCGGCGTTGATGTCGCGCGCCGCGTGACTGTAATTGCTGCTGACGTAATCCTGTTGCGCCGATGCGCTGTGGAGCAGACTGCCAGGCTGCATGAAGAACTGCTGGACGCGGATGTTCGCGGGCAGGCTGTCCTTTTGCAGGTCGGCAAGAAAGTCCAGCTCGGGGTAATCGCCAAAGACGCGTTCGATGAAGGGCTCGAGAAAGCGCTTCTGCAAACCGTCGCCCAAGGTCGGACGACCCAGGGCCAGCGCGGTGTAGATTGTCAGCGCGCGCTCCGGCAACTTGGCGATACGCCGGTACAGCGCATTGACGAACAGGTTGGGCTTGCCCAGGCCCAGCGGCATGCCCATGTGGATATGCGCGGGCAAGCGCGCCAATACGTCGTCAACTGCTTGCTCGATTGAACACAACTGCACCATCCGACCCTCCTGACATTCCATGATTAGGGGTTGGACCGAGCTTGCCGGGTCTTTGCTGCAATGAACAGTCTCGAAGTACAAATCCCAGGCACAAAAAAGCCGCTGGGCAGCGGCTTTTTTGGCGAAGATCGGTCTACTTCAAACCCGACATCTTCTCGATCGCACCTTTAAGCTCGGCATCCGAGCAATCGGCACAGGTGCCTTTGGGCGGCATGGCGTTCAAGCCGGTAATCGCCTTGGCCAGCAGGCCATCGAGGCCGCCTTGGTGGTCGGCACGGTCTTTCCACGCCGCGGTGTCACCAATTTTCGGTGCGCCCAACAGGCCGGTGCCGTGGCAGGCGTTGCAGTGCTTGGCGATCACGTCATCCGGTGTTTTTGCACCGCCGCCGCCACCGGCTGCCACCGCCACTTCCATGCCTTTGCATTCCTGGCCCTGAACACAGACTTGGCCGACAGGCTCCAGGCGCTTGGCAATTTCATCATTGGTCGCAGCTTGAGCGCTGACAGCCCATAGGGCCAGTACGGTTGCTGGTGCAGCCAGCATTTTCATAATTAGGTTCACGCGTTCACCCTCAATGGTGGCTATTCACGCCTGCGGCCACGGTTTCGCAGGCGGCGAAAGTATAACGGTTAGCCCGTCCGGCCGAAACAACCCTATTAAATAAAGGGAGATTCAGCCCTGCGGAATACAGCTACGGGTGTGTCTGCAACGCTGGCAGCACGCCTCTTGTGTCAAAAGTTCGCGGGTGTGGCTGCGCTGATTAGTCGCGCCGGCACATCGAACGGGTTGCGAAAACGATGCGGCTTGGTGCTTTCAAAGTAGTAGCTATCGCCGGCTTCGAGCACAAAAGTTTCAAGACCGACCACCAATTCCAGGCGACCTTCCACCAGAATCCCGGTTTCCTCGCCTTCGTGGGTGAGCATTTCTTCGCCAGTGTCGGCGCCCGGCGGGTAAATCTCGTTAAGAAACGCAATCGCCCGGCTCGGGTGTGCGCGGCCCACGAGTTTCATGGTGACGGCGCCGTCCGATATGTCGATCAGCTCATTGGCTTTATAGACGACCTGGGTCGGTTTTTCCTGGAGGATCTCCTCGGAAAAGAATTCGACCATCGACATGGGAATGCCGCCCAGCACCTTGCGCAAGGAGCTGATCGAGGGGCTGACACTGTTTTTTTCGATCATCGAAATGGTGCTGTTGGTGACACCCGCGCGCTTGGCGAGCTCGCGCTGGGAAAGACCCTTCAGTTTACGGATGGATTGCAGTCGTTCGCCGACGTCCAATGCAGGAGCCTCCTAGGATTCAGGCTTTGTTGTAATTGAGCGTTATCATGGCGACAGCGTTCAGTATTTACAACACTTGGGCCTAAATCCCGGCCGGCTTCACTCGTAGGCAGCGCTTAGGCCCCGCAATAGAGCCTTGGCACGCGGCGCAGGTTGCAGAAGATCTGGTAGGGAATGGTCTCGGCAGCAGTCGCGACGTCGCTGGCGAGAATAGTTTTGCCCCACAGCTCCACGGTGGAACCGAGCCCGGCCTGCGGGACGTCGGTGAGGTCGACACACAGCATGTCCATGGATACGCGGCCCAGCAACTGGCTGCGCTGGCCCGCCACCAACACCGGTGTGCCGGTTGGCGCGTGCCGTGGGTAGCCATCGGCATAGCCCATGGCGACCACGCCGATCCGCATCGGTTTGGGTGTGATGAATTTGGCGCCGTAGCCCACCGGCTCGCCGGCCGGCAGTTCGCGCACGCAGATGACCTTGGATTCCAGCGTCATCACCGGCTGCAAGCGCGCGGCGATGGCCTGATCTTCACCAAACGGCGTGGCGCCATAGAGCATGATGCCTGGGCGCACCCAGTCGCTGGACACGTTCGGCCAGCCCATCACGGAAGGCGAGTTGCGCAGGCTGACTTCGGCCGACAAACCTTGGCGCGCCGCTTCAAACACCGCCACTTGTTCATTGCTGCGTACACAGTCGAGCTCGTCGGCACGGGCGAAGTGGCTCATCAATACGATTTTCGCCACTTTACCGCTGGCCAGCAGGCGCTGATAAGCCTCGTGGTAATCCTTGGGATGCAGGCCGACACGATGCATGCCCGAATCCAATTTGAGCCAGATGGTCAGCGGCTTGCTCAACCGGGCCTGCTCAATCGCGTCCAACTGCCACAGCGAATGCACCACGCACCACATATCGTGCTCGATGATCAGCGGCAGTTCGTCAGCTTCAAAAAAGCCTTCCAGCAGCAATACCGGCGCGCGAATCCCGGCGGCCCGCAGCTCCAGTGCCTCTTCGATGCAGGCCACGGCAAACCCGTCGGCCTCGGCTTCCAGCGCCTGGGCCACGCGCACGGCGCCATGGCCATAGGCATCGGCCTTGACCACGGCGAGGGCCTTGGCCCCCGTGACTTCACGGGCCAGTTGGTAATTGTGGCGCAGGGCTTGGAGGTCGATCAGGGCACGGGCAGGACGCATGGCGGCAGGCTTCTAGGCGGCAGAGTGAAGAAAAAACCGGCACCGACCAACAGCGTCGGCACCGGGAGAGGGATCGTTGTTTAGGGCAGCGCGGCCACGACGGACAGCTCTACCAGGATTTCCGGTTCGCACAACTTGGCTTCAACCGTGGCGCGGGCCGGGGCGACACCTTTAGGCAGCCACTTGTCCCACACCGCGTTCATGCCGGCGAAATCGGCGTCGATGTCTTTCAAGTAGATCGTCACCGACAGCAGCTTGGATTTGTCGGTGCCGGCCAAGTCCAGCAAACGCTCGATATTGGCCAGGGTTTCACGGGTCTGCTTTTCAATCCCGGCACTCATGTCGTCGCCGACTTGCCCTGCCAGATACACGGTACCGCTGTGAACAACGATCTGGCTCATGCGCTCATTGGTGAGCTGGCGCTGGATTGACATGTTTTGCGGACTCCTGGTGGTTGCCGTAACGGGAAATATCGAGGCCTTCGGCGCTGATCTGCGGGGTTTTCTTCGCCATCAGGTCGGCCAGCAAACGACCAGAGCCACAGGCCATGGTCCAGCCAAGTGTGCCGTGCCCGGTATTGAGGAACAGATTCTTGAAAGGCGTGGCGCCGACAATCGGCGTGCCGTCGGGCGTGGTCGGGCGCAGGCCGGTCCAGAACGTGGCTTCGGTCAAATCGCCGCCCTGAGGATAAAGGTCGTTGACGATCATCTCCAGGGTTTCACGCCGGCGCGGGTTCAGCGACAGGTCAAAACCGGCGATTTCAGCCATACCGCCGACGCGGATGCGATTGTCGAAACGGGTGATCGCAACCTTGTAGGTCTCGTCCAGAATGGTCGAAGTCGGTGCCATCGCCGGGTTGGTGATCGGCACGGTCAGCGAGTAACCCTTGAGCGGGTACACCGGTGCCTTGATCCCCAGCGGTTTGAGCAGTTTTGGCGAGTAGCTGCCGAGGGCCAGTACATAACGGTCCGCGGTTTCCAGCTTGCCGTCGATCCACACGCCATTGATGCGGTCGCCTGCGGAGTCGAGGCGCTGGATGTCCTGGTCGAAGCGGAACTCAACGCCCAGCTGCTTGCACATGTCGACCAGGCGCGTGGTGAACATCTGGCAGTCGCCCGTCTGATCGTTCGGCAGGCGCAGCGCGCCAGCAAGAATATCCGTGACGCTGGCCAGGGCCGGCTCGACGCGGGCAATACCGGCGCGGTCGAGCAGCTCGAACGGTACGCCAGACTCTTTGAGCACGGCGATGTCTTTGGCCGCGCCGTCCAGTTGCGCCTGGGTGCGGAACAATTGCGTCGTGCCGAGGCTGCGGCCTTCGTAGGCAATGCCGGTTTCAGCACGCAGTTCGTCGAGGCAGTCGCGGCTGTACTCGGACAGACGCACCATGCGCTCTTTGTTCACTGCATAGCGGCTGGCGGTGCAGTTGCGCAGCATCTGCGCCATCCACAGGTATTGGTCGATATCGGCGGTGGCCTTGATCGCCAGCGGCGCGTGGCGCTGCAGCAGCCACTTGATCGCCTTGAGCGGAACGCCTGGGGCGGCCCAGGGTGAGGCATAACCAGGCGACACCTGGCCGGCGTTGGCGAAACTGGTTTCCATGGCAGCGGCTGGCTGACGGTCGACCACGACGACTTCAAAGCCGGCCCGCGCCAAATAGTACGCACTGGTCACACCAATGACGCCGCTACCCAAGACCAGAACGCGCATTTTTATATCCTCATCGCGGGCTTGGCCGCTGACGTGTGTTATTCGAGCAATGATGAGCGCAGTATAAAAAGCAATTGCCAGTGCATTTCACTATATAAATGCCTATATTTGGCGACAATTCTCGGTAAAAACCCTTTTGACAGAGGCGTATCCCCTATGCGTACCAACACCCAGACCAAGCGGGAGCTGGACAAGATCGACCGCAATATCCTGCGCATCCTGCAAACCGACGGGCGCATTTCGTTCACGGAACTGGGGGAAAAAGTCGGGCTGTCGACCACGCCGTGCACCGAGCGCGTACGCCGACTGGAACGCGAAGGCATCATCATGGGCTACAACGCGCGGCTCAATCCGCAGCATTTGAAGGGTAGTTTGCTGGTATTTGTCGAGATCAGCCTCGATTACAAGTCCGGCGACACCTTTGAAGAATTCCGCCGCGCCGTGCTCAAACTGCCCCATGTGCTGGAGTGCCATTTGGTGTCGGGTGACTTCGACTACCTGGTGAAGGCACGGATTTCCGAGATGGCCTCGTACCGCAAATTGCTCGGCGACATCTTGCTCAAGTTGCCCCATGTGCGCGAATCAAAGAGCTATATCGTGATGGAAGAGGTGAAGGAGAGCTTGAACCTGCCGATCCCGGATTGAACTGCCACAATGCGGTCAATTGTGGGAGCAGGCTTGCGCGCGAATTCTGTGTATCAGCCCGCGCATTTTTCACTGACCCGCTGCATTCGCGAGCAAGCCCGTTCCCACATTTAGAGTAGGTAAATTCACTAGACCAAGACTTGCCGGGTGCTGGCCATGTATTCGTGGATTTGCTTCTCAACCCGCGGATGAATCAACTCCACCGGGCCCCGCCCGTTGGGGCATGGCAAGGTCTTAGTGGTACCAAACAACCGGCAGATCAGCGGGCGTTCGTCGTACACCGTGCAGCCATTGGGCCCAAGGTGCACGCAGTTCAGCTCGTCCATGGCGGCATCCTGCTCGGCTGCGGTCTTACGCGGCAGGCGCGACATTTCCTCGGGCGAGGTCGTCACCGGCCCACAGCAGTCGTGGCAACCCGGAACACACTCGAACGAAGGAATCTGCCTACGCAGCGCGCTGATTTTCTGACTGTTGCAACTCATCGAAACACATACCGGACGGCGAATAGGCGTGGATTCTGACGCAAAACGCCCTGCGCAGACAGCTTCGTCCGACCGCTGTATCCTGCGTCAAATTTTCCAAACAGGGATGCTCCCCATGACCGCCAGCGCCCGGCACACCGATTCCTACTACGCCGCCAGCAGCGTCCCACAACCCGATTACCCGGCGTTGACGGGCGAAGTCAGCGCCGATGTGTGCGTAATTGGCGGCGGTTACTCCGGGCTCAACACCGCCCTGGAACTGGCCGAACGCGGTTACAGCGTGGTGCTGCTGGAGGCGCGCAGGATTGGCTGGGGCGCCAGTGGTCGTAACGGCGGCCAGCTGATTCGCGGCGTCGGCCATGGCCTGGACCAGTTTGCCAACGTGATCGGCACCGACGGCGTGCGCCAGATGAAGTTGATGGGCCTGGAAGCCGTGGAGATCGTGCGCGAGCGCGTCGAGCGCTATCAAATCCCCTGCGACCTGACCTGGGGTTACTGCGACCTGGCGAACAAACCTCAGCACCTGCACGACCTGGCCGAAGATGCCGAAGAACTGCGCAGCCTCGGCTATCGCCATGAAGTACGCCTGCTGCAAGCCAACGAGATGAGCAGTGTGATCGGTTCCGACCGCTACGTGGGCGGCATGATCGACATGGGCTCCGGCCATTTGCACCCGCTGAATCTGGCCCTCGGCGAAGCCGCCGCCGCGCAGAAGCTGGGCGTGAAGCTGTTCGAGCAGTCCGAAGTGACACGCATCGACTACGGCCCTGAAGTGAACGTGCACACCGCCCTTGGCAATGTGCGCGCCAAGACCCTGGTGTTGGCGTGCAACGCCTACCTCAATGGCCTCAACCCCTACCTGAGCGGCAAAGTGCTGCCCGCCGGCAGCTACATCATCGCCACCGAGCCGTTGAGCGAAGCCCAAGCTGCCCACCTGCTGCCCCAGAACATGGCCGTCTGTGATCAACGGGTAACGGTGGATTACTTCCGGCTGTCCGCCGACCGCCGCCTGTTGTTCGGTGGCGCCTGTCACTATTCCGGACGTGATCCGCAAGACATCGGCGCCTATATGCGCCCAAAAATGCTCAAAGTGTTCCCCCAACTGGCCGACGTGAAGATCGACTACCAGTGGGGCGGCATGATCGGCATTGGCGCCAACCGGTTGCCGCAGATCGGCCGGTTGGTGGATCAACCCAACGTGTATTACGCCCAGGCCTACTCGGGGCACGGCCTGAATGCCACGCACCTGGCGGGTAAGCTGCTGGCCGAGGCAATCAGTGGCCAGCAGCAGGGTCGCTTCGATCTGTTCGCCCAAGTACCGCACATCACCTTCCCCGGCGGCCAACACTTGCGCTCGCCGTTGCTGGCGCTGGGGATGCTCTGGCACCGCCTCAAAGAGCTGGTCTGATCAATCACGCCAGAACGGCTTCAGGCCTTCCTGGCGCGCTTGTTCGGCGGTCAGCCCGACGTCGCGCAGTTGCTCGCGAGTCAGGTGCAGCAAGGCTTTGCGCGTGTGACGGCGGTGCCAGAACAAACGCCAGCGGCTGATCTCCCGTGGCGCCGCCGCGCGCTCTTGCCCTGCCTGCAGTTCCTGACTGTGTAACATCAGACGCACATCGCTCATGCCGCTCATTTTGCTGCCCCTCAGTTGCTTGTTGCCATGAGTGACTAGCCTGAGCGCAACGGCAAAACCATGACAGACTCAACGCACCTTTATTAAATCCATACAGATACTGCCCATGATCGCCTGAATCCTGTATTTTCCGCCTATCTGTACTGGTCCTCGGGAGCGACCGCCATGACCCTTTACGTCAACCTTGCCGAATTACTGGGCACTCGCATCGAACAGGGCTTCTATCGTCCCGGCGATCGCTTGCCGTCTGTGCGCGCGTTGAGCGTTGAACATGGGGTTAGTCTGAGCACCGTGCAACAGGCCTACCGGTTGCTGGAAGACAACGGCCTGGCGATGCCAAAACCCAAGTCCGGCTACTTTGTACCGGTTGGGCGCGAGCTGCCGGCGCTGCCCGAGGTAGGCCGCCCGGCCCAGCGGCCGGTGGAAATTTCACAGTGGGACCAGGTGCTGGAACTGATTCGCGCGGTGCCACGCAAAGATGTCATACAGATGGGCCGAGGCATGCCGGATGTATTGTCGCCGACCCTGAAACCCTTGCTGCGCAGCCTGGCGCGTGTGAGTCGCCGTCAGGATCTGCCGGGGCTGTATTACGACAACATCCTCGGCTGTATGGAATTGCGTGAGCAAATTGCACGCCTGTCATTGGATTCCGGCTGCCAGCTGACGGCCGAAGACATTGTGATCACCACCGGTTGCCATGAGGCGCTGTCCGCCAGCATTCACGCGATCTGTGAGCCGGGCGATATCGTCGCGGTGGACTCGCCAAGCTTTCACGGTGCCATGCAGACCCTGAAAGGCCTGGGCATGAAGGCCCTGGAAATCCCCACGGACCCAATCACCGGCATCAGCCTTGAAGCGCTGGAACTGGCGCTGGAACAGTGGCCGATCAAGGTCATCCAGCTAACGCCCAACTGCAACAACCCCTTGGGCTACATCATGCCGGAGGCACGCAAACGTGCGTTGCTGACCCTGGCCCAGCGCTTTGACGTGGCGATCATTGAAGACGATGTGTATGGCGAATTGGCCTACAGCTACCCTCGCCCGCGCACGATCAAATCCTTCGATGAAGACGGCCGCGTGCTGCTGTGCAGCTCGTTCTCGAAAACCCTGGCGCCCGGTTTGCGCATTGGCTGGGTAGCGCCCGGTCGCTACCTGGAGCGGGTGCTGCACATGAAATACATCAGCACCGGTTCCACCGCGACCCAACCACAGATCGCGATTGCGGAGTTCTTGAAAAATGGCCATTTCGAACCGCATTTGCGGCGGATGCGCACTCAATACCAGCGCAATCGCGACCTGATACTCGACTGGGTCAGCCGCTATTTCCCGACCGGCACACGGGCCAGCCGGCCTCAAGGCAGCTTCATGTTGTGGGTAGAGCTGCCGGAAGGCTTCGATACGCTCAAGCTCAACCGCGTGTTGGTGGAGCAAGGCGTACAGGTGGCGGTAGGCAGTATCTTTTCCGCTTCGGGCAAATACCGGAACTGCCTGCGCATGAACTACGCTGCCAAACCGACCCCGCAAATTGAAGACGCCGTACGCAAAGTCGGCGCCGCCGCGATCAAGATGCTCGCCGAGACGCCAGACTGACCTTTCGCCGGAATTAGCCGTCATATGCCCACAATCGCCCTGACCTGGAAGCAGCGCCCTTGATGATCCAACGGCTTTTACCGTTTTTCCTGCTGGGCGCCCTGGCGCTGGGCGGCTGCGCAACAGTCGACACGCCGCGCATCCCCAGCGACGCCCTGCCCGCCGCGCAATCCTCATTCGGCCGTTCGATCCAGGCGCAAGCGGCGCCGCATCAAGGCCGCTCGGGTTTTCGTTTGCTGCCCAACAGCAGTGAAGCCTTCATGGCCCGCGCCGAACTGATCCGCAACGCCCAGAGCAGCCTCGACCTGCAGTACTACATCGTCCACGACGGCATCAGCACGCGCATGCTTGTGGACGAATTGCTCAAGGCAGCCGACCGCGGCGTGCGCGTGCGCATCCTGCTGGATGACACCACCAGCGACGGTCTCGACCAGGTCATCGCCACCCTCGCCGCCCACCCGCAGATCGAAATTCGCCTGTTCAACCCGCTGCACCTGGGCCGCAGCACCGGCGTCACTCGGGCCATGGGGCGGCTGTTCAACTTGTCGCTGCAACATCGGCGCATGCACAACAAGTTGTGGCTGGCGGACAACAGTGTCGCCATCGTCGGCGGGCGCAACCTGGGCGACGAGTATTTCGACGCCGAGCCCAACTTGAATTTCACCGATATCGATATGCTCAGCGTGGGCCCGGTGGCCGAGCAACTCGGGCACAGTTTTGATCAGTACTGGAACAGCGCACTGAGCAAACCGATTGATGATTTCGTCTCCAACAGCCCCTCCAAACGTGACCTGGCCGCCGCCCGCGTGCGCCTGCAAGATTCGCTCGCCGAGTCCCGCCAGCAAAACCATGCGCTGTACAACCGCTTGCGCACCTACCAGACCCAACCCCGCATGGACATCTGGCGCCGCGAGTTGATCTGGGCCTGGAACCAGGCACTGTGGGATGCGCCGAGCAAGGTGCTGGCCAAGGCCGACCCGGACCCGCAGTTGCTGCTCACCACCCAACTGGCGCCGGAGCTTGAAGGCGTCAACCATGAGCTGATCATGATTTCGGCGTATTTCGTCCCCGGCCAGCCTGGGCTCGTGTACCTGACCGGCCGAGCCGACGCAGGGGTGTCGGTGAGCCTGCTAACCAATTCGCTCGAAGCCACCGATGTACCGGCGGTACATGGCGGCTATGCGCCATACCGCAAGGCCCTGCTAGAGCACGGCGTAAAACTCTACGAGTTGCGCCGCCAACCCGGTGACCCCAGTGCAGGCAGCGGCCCGCACCTGTTTCGCCGGGGCTCGTTGCACGGCTCGGATTCCAGCCTGCACAGCAAGGCGATGATCTTTGATCGGGAAAAGTCGTTTATCGGCTCGTTCAATTTTGACCCGCGCTCGGTGCTGTGGAACACCGAAGTCGGCGTGCTGGTGGACAGCCCCGAGCTGGCGGAACACGTGCGCAACCTGGCGCTGCAAGGTATGGCGCCGGCGTTGAGCTACCAGGCGAAATTGCAGGATGGCCAGGTGGTATGGGTCACTGAGGATAACGGCCAACTGCATACGCTGACCGAGGAACCCGGCAATTGGTGGCGCAGGTTTAATGCCTGGTTTGCCACTTCAGTCGGTCTGGAGCGGATGCTGTAGGAACTATGAAGATCCAGTGTGGGAGCGGGCTTGCTCGCGAATGCGGTGGATCAGTCAATATTGCCGTTAACTGACACACCGTATTCGCGAGCAAGCCCGCTCCCACATTCGCTCCCGTTTCAAATCAGGCGGGCTGTGCGACGCCAAATGCACCCTGACGCAACAACAGCACCACCAGCCCCAACGCGCCGGCGGCCATCAGCAACGGCAACGCATGCCCGCTGATCCACTGGCTGCCCGCCCCGGCCACCAATGGCCCTATCAAGCAACCGATGCCCCACAACTGCGCCACGTGAGCATTCGCGCGCACCAGCGCATCGTCGCGGTAACGCTCGCCGATCAGGATCAGCGACAAGGTGAACAACCCGCCGGCACTGGCGCCGAAGACCACCCACACCGGCCAGATGAGCGGGGTGTGCATCAGCAGTGGAATCGCCAGGCTCGAGATCAGCAACAGCACCGCACAGCTCAAGAACAGCGTGCGACGCGGCAGGTAGTCAGCCAATGCGCCGATAGGCAATTGCAACAGCGCATCACCCACCACCACCGTGCTGACCATGGCCAAGGCGACCTCGGCCGTAAAATCCTGTTGCAGGCAATACACCGGCAGCAGCGTCAGAATCATCGCTTCGAACGCCGCGAATAAAGCCACCGCCCAGGCAATCGCCGGCAGGCTCAAGCAAAAACGCCATAAGTCGCCAAAGGTGACACTGAAGGACTCAGCCGTCGGCGCGCCGGAGCGCCCCAGCAACAGCAGTGGCGCGACCATCAGCAGGCCTACGCCCACCCAGAAGCCGTAATCATGGTCGGTGCCAATCACACCCAGCAGCAGCGGCCCCGACAGTTGGCTCAAGGCGTAACTGCAGCCATACAGCGCCACCAAGCGGCCCCGCCACTGCTCCACCACCAACTGGTTGATCCAGCTTTCACCGAGGATAAACACGATGGTCAGGATCACCCCGATCATCAGCCGCAGCACCAGCCAGACCGGATAGCTGGGCAGGATTGCCAGCAGGCCGATGGACACTGCACCGGCCCACAGGCACAGGCGCATCAGGTTGGCGGTGCCCAGCCATGAAGCCATGCGGCTGGAGACCTTGGCGCCCAGCAGTACGCCGAAGGCCGGCATGGCCGCCATTACGCCGATAGCGAAACTGCCATAGCCCCAGCCTTCAAGGCGCAGGGACACCAGCGGCATGCTGACCCCGAGGGCCAGACCGACGCTGAGTACCGAGGCCAGGACGGCGAAGTAAGTCGCCCAACGCATGTCCACGCTCCTGTGGATAATTTTCAGGGTTTCAAACGAACTGTAGGAGCGAGCCTATGTGGGAGCCGGGCTTGCCTGCGATGCAAGCACCTTGGTGTGTCAGTCACACCTCGGTGATGCTATCGCAGGCAAGTCAGCTCCCACAAAAGCCAGCTCCCACATTTGGCCTGCGGTGTTTCCTACAGGGTTACAGCTTGATCCAGGTTGCCTTCAGTTCGGTGTACTTGTCGAACGCGTGCAGCGACTTGTCGCGACCGTTACCGGACTGCTTGAAGCCACCAAACGGTGCGGTCATGTCACCGCCATCGTACTGGTTGACCCACACGCTACCGGCGCGCAAGGCCTTGGCCGTCAGGTGCGCCTTGGAGATATCCGCCGTCCACACCGCTGCGGCCAGGCCGTATTGGGTGTCGTTGGCGATGGCGATGGCTTCTTCGGCGCTGTCGAAGGTGATCACCGACAGAACCGGGCCAAAGATTTCTTCCTGGGCAATCTTCATGGCGTTGGTCACGCCGTCGAAAATCGTCGGTTCAACGTAAGTGCCACCGGTTTCTTCCAGGGTGCGCTTGCCGCCCGCAACCAGCTTGGCGCCGTCGGCGTGGCCAGCTTCGATGTACGACAGCACGGTGTTCATCTGCTGGGTGTCCACCAGCGCACCGACGTTGGTCGCCGGGTCCAGCGGGTTGCCTGGCTTCCAGCCTTTGAGGGCCTCGATCACCAGCGGCAGGAATTTATCCTTGATGGAGCGCTCCACCAGCAGACGCGAACCGGCGGTGCAGACTTCGCCCTGGTTGAAGGCGATGGCGCCAGCGGCGGATTCGGCCGCCGCTTGCAGGTCCGGGGCATCGGCGAACACGATGTTCGGGCTCTTGCCGCCCGCTTCCAGCCACACGCGCTTCATGTTGGACTCGCCGGAGCGAATCAACAGCTGCTTGGCGATTTTGGTGGAACCGGTGAACACCAGGGTGTCGACGTCCATGTGCAGCGCCAAGGCATTGCCCACGGTGTGGCCGTAGCCCGGCAGCACGTTGAACACCCCTTTTGGAATACCGGCTTCAACGGCCAGGGCCGCGATGCGGATGGCGGTCAGCGGGGATTTTTCGGACGGCTTGAGGATCACCGAGTTACCGGTAGACAGCGCCGGGCCGAGTTTCCAGCAGGCCATCATCAGCGGGAAGTTCCACGGTACGATCGCGCCGACAACGCCGACCGGCTCGCGGGTCACCAGGCCCAATTGATCGTGCGGAGTAGCGGCAACTTCGTCGTAGATCTTGTCGATGGCCTCGCCGCTCCAGCTCAGCGCGTTGGCTGCGCCAGGCACGTCAATGCCCAGGGAGTCGCTGATCGGCTTGCCCATGTCCAGGGTTTCGAGCAGGGCCAGCTCTTCGGCATTGGCCTTGAGCAGCGCGGCGAAACGGATCATGGCGGACTTGCGCTTGGCCGGTGCCAGACGTGACCAGACGCCGGAATTAAAGGTGGCGCGGGCGTTTTCTACAGCGCGCTGGGCGTCGGCGACGTCGCAGCTGGCGACAGTTGCCAGCAGGCGGCCATCGACCGGGCTGATGCATTCGAACGTGTCACCGGAAACAGCGGCGGTGTATTCGCCATTGATGTAGGCGCGGCCTTCGATCTTCAGATCCTTGGCGCGTTGTTCCCAGTCGGCACGGGTCAGGGTGGTCATGCGAGTGTCCTCCTCTTATTGAATACAAGGGCCAGGTGATGTCCCCCGGCAGCCTCAAAGAATTCTTGCCCGGCCAGCCTGCTGTTCGGCTCAAGGCAGCTGCCACCCTAAACCAGCGGCTGGGGGTGTTTCAATATATTTGACACAACGCCGGTAAACGCCCTTGCGATGTTCATTTTAATAAACATAGACTTTGGACTCTCCAACCGCAGGCCAGACGGGACACGCACATGAGCATCCAGGACATCGTCGACTTCAGCCAAGCCAATACCGCCCCCGAACGCTACCGGCCGGCCGCCGAAAAAGTCCTCAAGGGCGATCCCGAGCAAACCCTCTACAACCACTACAACAGCCCGTGCGGCCAGATGAGCGCCGGGGTCTGGGAAGGTGAAGTCGGGCAATGGAAGGTCAACTACAGCGAGCATGAATATTGCGAGATCGTGCAGGGCGTTTCGGTGCTGCGCGATGCCGACGGTAACGCCAAGACCTTGCGTGCGGGCGACCGCTTCGTGATCCCCGCCGGGTTCAGCGGCACCTGGGAAGTGCTGGAACCGTGCCGCAAGATCTACGTGGTGTTTGAACAGAAAGCCTGATCAGCAAATCACAGGCAAAAAAAAGCCCGACTCGTGAGAGACGGGCTTTTTTTCACAAGGAAGAAAATCAATTACTTGATTTTGCCTTCTTTGTAGATCACGTGCTTGCGAACGCGCGGGTCGAACATTTTCTTTTCGAGCTTGTCCGGGGTAGTACGCTTGTTCTTGTCGGTAGTGTAGAAGTGACCAGTACCGGCGCTAGAGATCATTCGAATCAATTCACGCATGATAAAGCTCCTTAGATCTTGCCAGCGGCGCGGATTTCGGCCAGCACGACAGTGATGCCGCGCTTGTCGATGATACGCATGCCTTTGGCAGATACACGCAGGCGAACAAAACGTTTCTCTTCTTCAACCCAGAAGCGGTGATGCTGCAGGTTCGGCAGGAAACGACGACGGGTTTTGTTATTTGCGTGGGAAATGTTATTCCCAGTCACCGGACCCTTACCGGTAACTTGACAGACTCTCGACATGCCTCAGCCCTCTAAAACCACATGCCCAACCCGGCATGGGTTGGCCGCTTAATCTCTCAGTCATTTGGCGCCAGGCGCCGCGTTTCTTTAAGGGTCTTACCGGCTACACCTACAGTGAAGGAACCGGGCCCCTAGAAAAGAGCGCTGCTTTATACCAGAAAGACCAAGGTGCAACAACAGCCCGTGTGTTTTTACCGGCGTAAATCTTGGCGACAGACGCCTGAACCGTTGCCAGGAGTGGCCGCTGTAACAGCCGACCGCTCGTCGCACAGAATGATTTACAGCGCTCGCACGCACGATGAAGTGCACGGCGAAACGCGCTGAGGCGCCATCAAAACAGCATTTGCGCCAAAAGCACAGGCAAAAATGGACTAGTCATTTATCAATCAGACCACTACGGTAGGCTTTTTCCAGACTGCACTCGCAGATGGGCCTTCGATCTGCAAAGGAAACCGAACATGCGCCTCGCTGCCCTACCGCTATTGCTAGCCCCTCTATTTATTGCGCCGGCGGCCCTGGCTGCTACCAGTTTAAGCGTGTGTACCGAAGCCAGCCCTGAAGGGTTCGATGTGGTGCAATACAACTCGCTCACCACTACAAATGCCTCGGCCGACGTCCTGATGAACCGCCTGGTGGACTACGACGCCGCCAGCGGCAAGCTGGTGCCGAGCCTCGCAGACAGTTGGGACGTTTCGCCAGATGGCCTGACGTACACCTTCAAGCTGCACCCGGATGTGAATTTCCACCGCACCGAATACTTCACCCCAAGCCGCACCCTCACCGCCGAAGATGTGCGCTTCAGTTTCGAGCGCATGCTCGACCCGGCCAACCCATGGCACAAGATCGCCCAAAGCGGCTTCCCGCATGCCCAGTCGCTACAGTTGCCGACGCTGGTCAAGAAGATCGACGCCCTCGACCCGCTGACCGTGCGCTTCACGCTCGATCATGCCGACTCGACCTTCCTCGCCGCGTTGAGCATGGGCTTTGCCTCGATCTACCCGGCCGAATACGCCGACAAGCTGCTCAAGGCCGGCACTCCGGAGAAGCTCAATAGCCAACCTATCGGCACCGGCCCGTTTGTTTTCGTCCGGTTCCAGAAAGATGCCGTGGTTCGCTACAAAGCCAACCCGGACTATTTCGCCGGCAAACCGGCTGTGGATAACTTGCTGTTCGCCATTACCCCGGACGCCAACGTGCGCCTGCAGAAATTGCATCGCGACGAATGCCAGATCGCCCTCTCGCCCAAGCCGCTGGATGTGGGCGAGGCCGAAAAAGACCCGGCATTGAAGGTGGAGAAAACCGCCGCCTTCATGACTGCATTCGTGGCCATCAACAGCCAGCATCCGCCGCTGGACAAGCCGGAAGTGCGCCAGGCAATCAATCTGGCGTTCGACAAGAACAGCTACCTCAAGGCCGTGTTTGAAGGCACCGCCGAGGCGGCCAATGGCATTTATCCACCCAATACCTGGAGCTATGCCAAAGACCTGCCGGGTTATCCACAGGACATCGCCAAGGCCAAGACGCTGCTCGACCGCGCGGGGCTCAAGGACGGTTTCAAGACCACCATTTGGACACGACCAACCGGCAGCTTGCTGAACCCCAACCCCAACCTGGGTGCACAACTGTTGCAGGCAGACCTGGCCAAGATCGGCATCCAGGCAGAGATCCGCGTGATCGAATGGGGCGAACTGATTCGCCGCGCCAAGGCTGGTGAACATGACCTGCTGTTCATGGGCTGGGCCGGCGATAACGGCGACCCGGATAACTTCCTCACCCCGCAGTTCTCTTGCGCGGCGGTGAAATCCGGCACCAACTTTGCCCGCTACTGCGACCCCGCGCTGGACAAACTGATCAGCGCTGGCAAGACCACCAGCGAGCAAGGCGTACGCACCAAGTTGTATCAACAGGCCCAGGCGCAGATCCAGCAGCAGGCGTTGTGGCTGCCGCTGGCGCATCCGACCGCGTTTGCCCTGACACGCAAGAATGTCGAGGGCTATCAGGTGAGCCCGTTCGGGCGCCAGGACTTCTCGAAAGTCAGCGTCAAGCCCTGATGACCTGCCCCGCCCTTGCGGGCGGGGCTACATCCACCCGTATTCCGCCATCGACAACGGATCACCATCACCGACGATGATGTGATCCAGCACCCGCACATCCACCACCTCCAACGCCTTTTGCAGCAACTTGGTCAATTTTCGATCAGCCGCACTCGGCTCGACACTCCCGGAAGGATGGTTGTGACACAGAATCAATGCTGCCGCGTTATACGCCAACGCACGCTTGACCACTTGCCGCGGGTAAACAATGGCAGTGTCGATGGTGCCCTGGGACAGCGCCTCAAAGCCCAGAACGCGGTGCTTTGAGTCGAGAAACAGGCAGCCAAAGATCTCGTGAGGCTCATGACGCAGCAGCGCCTTGAGGTAGTCACGCACTGCCAGCGGGCTTTCCAGCACCGAGTCCGCGCGCAGGCGTTCGGCCATGTGCCGTCGGGACATCTCCAGCACAGCCTGCAACTGGGCAAACTTTGCCGGCCCTAACCCCAAATGCTGGCTGAACAGCGTCTGGTTGGCCTCCAACAGCGGGCGAAGGCCGCCAAATTGCGCCAGTAAATGGCGCGCCAGGTCGACCGCGCTTCTGCCCGACACCCCGGTGCGCAGGAAGATTGCCAGCAGTTCGGCATCCGACAGCGTTGCCGCGCCCCATTCCAAAAGTTTCTCCCGCGGACGTTCCGCCACAGGCCAATCGCGAATACTCATCCCACCTCCGTGTGCATGTGCGCCGCTGTTGCCCGGCGGACGCTGTGTTATCTTAAGCCCTCTTTTTTGCGTGCGATTTCTCCTGGGGAGGGGGCATCGCAGGCGTCATTGAACTGGCATCACTGAACTGGAAAGGCAAACCAATGCAGCGTCTGTATCGGAAACGCATCGTTCTCGGCGTCGGCGGCGGCATTGCCGCCTACAAGAGCGCAGAGCTGGTTCGCAGGCTCCTGGACCAGGGCGCCGAAGTGCGCGTAGTCATGACCCGCGGCGGCAGCGAGTTCATCACCCCGCTCACCATGCAAGCTTTGTCCGGCCACCCGGTTCATCTGGACCTGCTGGACCCGGCGGCCGAAGCCGCGATGGGCCATATCGAGCTGGCCAAATGGGCCGATCTGGTACTGATCGCCCCGGCAACCGCCGACTTGATCGCCCGCCTGGCCCAAGGCATCGCCGATGACCTGCTGACCACGCTGGTGCTGGCCACCGACGCCACCGTCGCCATCGCCCCGGCCATGAACCAGGCCATGTGGCGCGACCCGGCGACCCAGGCCAACACCCAGCTCCTGCAAAGCCGAGGCCTCAAGGTGTTCGGCCCGGCGTCCGGCAGCCAGGCCTGCGGCGACGTCGGCATGGGCCGCATGCTCGAAGCCACCGACCTGGCGCTGTGCGCCGCCGAGTGTTTCCAGCACCTGGCCCTTACCGGCAAACACGTGCTGATCACCGCCGGCCCGACTCAGGAAAACATCGACCCGGTGCGCTACATCACCAACCATAGCTCAGGAAAAATGGGCTTTGCATTGGCCGAAGCGGCGGTTGAGGCAGGCGCACGTGTCACCTTGATCACCGGCCCGGTGCATTTGCCGACGCCTGATCGGGTCACGCGAATCGACGTAGTCAGCGCCCGGGACATGCTGGCGGCTTGCGAGGCAGCCATTCCCTGCGACCTGTTTATCGCCTCGGCGGCGGTTGCAGACTACCGCCCGGAAGTCGTAGCCCCGCAAAAGCTTAAGAAAGACCCTACAAGCGGCGACGGCCTGCTCCTGCAAATGGTGCGCAACCCCGACATCCTGGCAACCATCGCCACGCGCGCGGACCGCCCTTTCAGCGTCGGCTTTGCCGCCGAAACCGAGCACCTGCTGGACTACGCGGCACGCAAATTGAAAGACAAAAACCTCGATCTGATCGTTGCCAATGATGTCGCCAACCCGAGCATCGGCTTCAACAGCGAGGAAAATGCCATCAGCGTGATCGACCGCGAGTTGCACGCCACCGTTTTCGCCCAGACCAGCAAAGGCAAGATTGCCCGCCAACTGATCTCATTTATCGCCCAACGGCTGAACCAGGTTTAATTGACATGCACGCTTTGCAAGCCAAGATTCTCGACCCACGCATCGGCAACGAATTCCCACTGCCGGCCTATGCCACCCCAGGCTCCGCCGGGTTGGACCTGCGCGCCATGCTCAAGCAAGACACCGTTCTTGAACCGGGCCAGACCCTCCTGATCCCTACCGGCCTGTCGATTTATGTTGGCAATCCGGGCCTGGCGGCACTGATCCTGCCGCGCTCCGGCCTGGGCCACAAACACGGCATCGTGCTGGGCAACCTGGTCGGCCTGATCGACTCCGACTACCAGGGCGAGCTAATGGTGTCGTGCTGGAACCGCGGCCAGTCCGCCTTCAACATTGCTGTTGGCGAGCGTATCGCGCAACTGGTGCTGGTGCCGGTGGTGCAAGCGCACTTCGAACTGGTTCAGGAGTTTGATGAGACTCAACGCGGCGCAGGCGGTTTTGGGCATTCCGGCAGCCACTGACTAAGCTGAATCAGGCCGGACGCTTTTGTCCGGCCCGATGCCACCGCAAGGCTTTTCAGGACGAAGAATGCGCGGAATTAATCAGCGAGATTTCATCATTGAAATCAATGCATTACGCAGCCATAAGCACTGAGTGCCAGCTCCGATGGCACTTTTGCACCACGAACTCTCTGCCGAAAACGCCGTCATACCCTTCAGTTTGAGCCTGCCGGTCAGCCACTTTAAAGCCAGCTTTTCCCCCTTCAGATGGAGTTTCCCCCCGCAATGAGTACCGCAGCCCGAGTAGCCCCGACATTTCCCGACAGCATCTTTCGCGCCTATGACATCCGTGGCGTCGTGCCCAAGACCCTGACCGCCGAAACCGCCTATTGGATCGGCCGTGCCATCGGCTCCCAAAGCCTGGCCCAGGGCGAACCCAATGTATCGGTAGGCCGCGATGGCCGCTTGTCCGGCCCGGATCTGGTGGAACGACTGATCCAGGGCCTGGCCGACAGCGGCTGCCACGTCAGCGATGTGGGCCTGGTGCCGACCCCTGCGTTGTACTACGCAGCCAACGTACTGGCTGGCAAGTCAGGCGTTATGCTCACCGGCAGCCATAATCCCTCGGACTACAACGGCTTCAAGATCGTCATCGCCGGTGACACCCTCGCCAACGAACAGATTCAGGCGCTGCACGAGCGCCTGAAGACCAACGATCTGACCACCGGCACCGGCAGCATCACCAAAGTCGATATTCTTCAACGCTACTCTGACCAGATCACTGGCGACGTCAAACTCGCCCGCCGCCTGAAAGTGGTGGTGGACTGCGGCAACGGCGCGGCCGGCGTGATTGCCCCGCAACTGCTCGAAGCCCTGAACTGCGAAGTGATCCCGTTGTTCTGCGACGTCGACGGCAACTTCCCTAACCACCACCCGGACCCGGGCAAGCCTGAAAACCTGGTGGACCTGATCGCCAAGGTCAAGGAAACCGGCGCCGACGTGGGCCTGGCGTTCGACGGTGACGGCGACCGCGTCGGCGTGGTGACCAACACCGGCGAGAACGTGTTCGCCGACCGCCTGCTGATGTTGTTTGCCCGCGACGTGGTGGCCCGTAACCCCAACGCCGAAATCATCTTCGACGTGAAGTGCACCCGCCGACTCACCCCGCTGATCAAGGAATACGGCGGTCGCCCACTAATGTGGAAGACCGGCCACTCGTTGATCAAAAAGAAAATGAAGGAAACCGGCGCGCTGTTGGCCGGCGAAATGAGCGGCCACGTGTTCTTCAAAGAGCGCTGGTTCGGGTTCGACGACGGCATTTACAGCGCCGCCCGTCTGCTGGAGATCCTCAGCAAGGAAAAATCCACGGCGCAGGAGCTGTTTCAGACCTTCCCGAATGATATTTCTACGCCAGAGATCAATATCCATGTGACCGAGGAGAGCAAATTCAGCATCATTGACGCACTGCACGATGCGCAATGGGGCGAAGGCGCCAACCTGACCACCATTGATGGTGTGCGCGTCGATTACGCCAAAGGCTGGGGCCTGGTTCGTGCGTCCAACACCACACCGGTGCTGGTCCTGCGTTTCGAGGCGGATACCGAGGCTGAGTTGCAGCGCATCAAGGACGTGTTCCACGCCCAGTTGAAACGTGTTGCCCCTGATCTCCAATTACCGTTCTGATTTTTTACCGGAGCCCTGAATGACCCTCGAACGCGAAGCCGCTGCCAATACTGCCAAGGTCCTGTCCGAAGCGTTGCCTTACATTCGACGCTACGTCGGCAAGACGCTGGTGATCAAGTACGGCGGCAATGCCATGGAAAGCGACGAGCTGAAAACCGGCTTTGCCCGCGACATCGTGTTGATGAAAGCTGTCGGGATCAACCCGGTGGTGGTGCACGGTGGCGGCCCGCAAATCGGCGATCTGCTCAAGCGCTTGTCGATCGAGAGTCACTTCATTGATGGCATGCGCGTCACAGACGCGCAGACCATGGACGTGGTGGAGATGGTCCTTGGTGGCCAGGTCAACAAAGACATCGTCAACCTGATCAACCGACATGGTGGCAGCGCCATCGGCCTGACCGGCAAGGACGCGGAGCTGATCCGCGCGAAAAAACTGACAGTTACCCGTCAGACGCCAGAGATGACCCAGCCGGAAATTATCGACATCGGCCAGGTCGGTGAAGTGATCGGCATCAACACCGACCTGCTGAACCTGCTGGTCAAAGGTGACTTCATTCCGGTGATCGCGCCAATCGGCGTGGGCGCCAACGGTGAGTCCTACAACATCAACGCCGACCTGGTAGCCGGTAAAGTGGCCGAAGCGCTGAAGGCTGAAAAGCTGATGCTGCTGACCAACATTGCCGGCCTGATGGACAAGGAAGGCAAGGTGCTGACGGGTTTGACCACCCAGCAGGTGGACGAGCTGATCGCCGACGGCACCATCTACGGCGGCATGCTGCCGAAGATCCGTTGCGCGCTGGAAGCCGTACAAGGCGGCGTGGGTAGCTCGCTGATTCTGGATGGCCGCGTGCCTAATGCAATCCTGCTGGAAATCTTCACCGATACCGGTGTGGGCACGCTGATCAGTAATCGCAAGCGTCCTTAAGCTTCAGAAAACAAAAGGCCCCGCTCAATGACATTGAGCGGGGCCTTTTTTATGAGGTCTTCAAGGTGGAATGCAATCCAATGTGGGAGCGGGCTTGCTCGCGAATGCGGAGCGTCAGTCAATACTTCTGCTGAATGACTGACTACATTCGCGAGCAAGCCCGCTCCCACAAGGGGTTTGCGACGCCTTTGGATCGCCTCAGACGCCGAACTGCTCGCGGTACGCACGCACCGCCGGCAAGTGCTGCTTGAGCTGCGGATCGTCTTCCAGGAACTGCAACACCTGGTTCAGCGACACAATGCTCACCACCGGAATGCCGAAATCACGTTCCACTTCCTGAATTGCCGACAACTCACCGTTGCCGCGCTCCTGACGATTCAGCGCGATCAGCACGCCGGCGGCCTTGGCGCCATCTTGGGATGCGATGATCTGCATCACCTCACGGATGGCGGTACCGGCGGTGATCACGTCATCGATGATCAGCACGTCGCCCTTGAGCGGAGCCCCAACCAGGCTACCGCCTTCGCCATGTGCCTTGGCCTCTTTGCGGTTGAAGCACCACGGCAGATCCAGCCCGTGATGTTCAGCCAACGCCACGGCAGTCGCGGCCGCCAGCGGGATGCCCTTGTAGGCTGGGCCAAACAAAACGTCGAAGGAAATGCCGCTTTCAACGATGGCTGCCGCGTAGAAACGACCCAGCTGAGCCAGGGCCGAACCCGAGTTGAACAAGCCTGCATTGAAGAAGTACGGGCTGGTGCGCCCGGACTTCAAAGTGAACTCACCGAAGCGTAAAACGCCGCGATCGATGGCAAAACGAATGAAATCGCGTTGATACGCCTGCATGAAAAAAAGCCTCAGATACCACGGATTTAGCTAATTAGGTAGACGGCGTGTATCATACACGCACGCGATTTTTGGGGCCATTTATGCGGATCATCAGTGTGAACGTCAATGGTATTCAGGCTGCAGTCGAGCGTGGTTTGCTCAGTTGGCTGCAAGCACAGAATGCCGACGTCATCTGCCTGCAGGACACCCGCGCCTCCGCCTTTGAACTGGACGACCCAGCCTTCCAACTGGATGGCTACTTCCTTTATGCCTGCGATGCCGAAGTGCCCACCCAAGGTGGCGTGGCTTTGTACTCGCGGTTGCAACCCAAGGCGGTCATCAGCGGCCTCGGCTTCGAGACAGCCGACCGCTACGGGCGCTACCTGCAGGCCGATTTCGACAAGGTCAGCATCGCGACCTTGCTGCTCCCTTCGGGGCAGAACGGCGATGAAGACTTGAACCAGAAGTTCAAGCTAATGGACGATTTCGCCCGTTATCTGGATAAACAGCGACGCAAACGTCGCGAGTACATTTACTGTGGCTCGCTGTACGTGGCGCAACAGAAGCTGGATATCAAGAACTGGCGCGACAGCCAACAATCCCCGGGCTTCCTGGCGCCGGAACGTGCCTGGATGGACGAGATTGTCGGCAACATGGGCTATGTTGACGCCCTGCGCGAAGTCAGCCGCGAAGGCGACCAGTACAGCTGGTGGCCGGATAACGAACAGGCCGAGATGCTTAACCTGGGCTGGCGTTTCGACTACCAACTGCTGACCCCGGGGCTTCGCCGCTTTGTTCGCAGCGCACGCCTGCCGCGTCAGCCACGCTTCTCGCAGCACGCGCCGCTGATAGTGGACTACGACTGGACATTGACCATTTAAAGTCTTTTTCCAGGCACAAAAAAACCGACATCGCTGTCGGTTTTTTTGTGGGCGCTCATTATTTGACCAATCGCCAGGTAAAGGGATAGCGATAGGCAATCCCCTTGCTGGCTTTGATTGCGCCGATGATCGTCAGCACCACCGTGGCGATCGCCAGGGCAGTCATCAGGAAAAAACCAATCACCGCAAACGCCAGCACGATGCAAACCAGCCAGGCAATGGCCACGGTGATCTGGAAGTTCAAGGCCTCCTTGCCTTGATCATCAATGAACGGGTCCACTTCCTTCTTCATCTGCCACAGGATCAGCGGCCCGACGACACTGCCGAAGGGAAACACAAACCCCAGGAACGCCGAGAGGTGACACAACATTGCTCCCTGACGCGCTTCGTAAGGAGGCGTGGGTACAGGCAGTTGGTGGTCACTCATGGCGTTGCTCCTTGCGGCCGTTTCAGTCAGCCAGTGCGGCGTTCTGCAGTTCGAAGATTTCGGTCATGCCTTTCTGGGCCAGGGCCAGCATGGCGTTCAGGTCGGCCGGCTGGAATGGCGCGCCTTCGGCGGTGCCCTGCACTTCGATGAAACCACCGCTGCTGGTCATTACCACGTTCAGGTCAGTCTCGGCAGCCGAGTCTTCCAGGTAGTCGAGATCCAGCACTGGCTCGCCCTGGTACATGCCCACCGATACGGCAGCGATCATCTGCTTGAGCGGGTCGCCGGCTTTCAGGCCGCCACGCTTCTTGATCACTTTCAGCGCATCAACCAAGGCCACCATGGCGCCGGTGATGGAGGCAGTGCGGGTGCCGCCGTCGGCCTGGATCACGTCGCAATCGACGTACAGGGTCACGTCGCCCAGCTTGGACATGTCCAGGGCTGCGCGCAGCGAACGGCCGATCAGGCGCTGGATTTCAAGGGTGCGGCCGCCTTGCTTGCCACGGCTGGCTTCACGCTGGTTACGCTCGCCGGTGGCGCGCGGCAGCATGCCGTACTCGGCGGTCAACCAACCCTGGCCCTGGCCCTTGAGGAAGCGCGGCACGCCGTTTTCGACGCTGACGGTGCAGATCACCTTGGTATCGCCAAACTCGACCAGTACAGATCCCTCGGCGTGTTTGGTGTAGTTGCGGGTGATGCGGATCGAGCGGGGCTGATCGGCAGCGCGACCACTTGGACGTTTCATAGGGGATACCTGTACGGAGGACGAAAAACTGCCGAGCATTATAGAGCCGCCAGCCGATTCGGGGCACTTCTAAAAAATTCGGTTACGAATGGTTGGCCTGGCGCCCATTGTTTGGGCGCGTTCGCCTCACTGCGCTACAATCCTGCGCCTTCGCAGCCTGTCGGCTTCAATTTACCCATCAGCCCGTATTTGCGGGACTGCATCGCGAGGTACCTCCATGGTGCACAGCATGACCGCCTTCGCCCGCGTCGAAAAAGCCGGCGCCCAAGGCACCCTGAGCTGGGAACTGCGCTCGGTCAACAGCCGTTACCTGGAGCCGCACCTGCGTCTGCCGGAATCCTTGCGCGACCTCGAAGGCGCCGTGCGTGAAGCGCTGCGCCAGGGTATTTCCCGCGGCAAGCTGGAATGCACCCTGCGTTTTACCGAAGTAACTACCGGCAAGCCGCTGCAGATCGACCGCGACCGCGCCGCGCAACTGGTCGCTGCCGCTGAAACCATCGCCGGCCTGATCAAGCAACCCGCCGCGCTGAACCCGCTGGAAGTGCTGGCCTGGCCCGGCGTACTGGTGGCCGACGCCACCGACCCGCAGGCCCTCAATGCCGAAGCCCTCGCCCTGTTCAATCAGGGCTTGAAGGAGCTTAAAGCCGGCCGCGAGCGTGAGGGCGCCGAACTGGCGCGCCTGATCAGCGACCGCCTGACCTCCATCGAAGAGGACGTGGTGACCCTGCGCGAACTGGTGCCGCAGATGCTCGCCACCCAGCGCCAGAAGGTTCTGGACCGTTTCACCGACATGAAGGCCGACCTCGACCCGACGCGCCTGGAACAGGAAATGGTGCTGCTGGCGCAGAAAAGTGACGTGGCCGAAGAGCTCGACCGCCTGAGCACCCACATCCTCGAGGTGCGCCGCGTGCTCAAGTCTGCCGGTGCCGCTGGTCGGCGCCTGGACTTCCTGATGCAGGAACTCAACCGCGAAGCCAATACACTGGGCTCCAAAGCGTTTGATCCGCGCAGCACCCAAGCTGCGGTCAACCTCAAAGTGTTGATCGAGCAGATGCGCGAACAAGTACAGAATATTGAGTAAGGCAACTTCCATGACCCACAGCACCGGCACCCTTTACATCATTTCCGCCCCTTCGGGCGCGGGCAAGAGCAGCCTGGTCAAGGCCTTGACCGACGCTGACGAGCAGATCCGCATCTCGGTCTCGCACACCACCCGCGCCATGCGTCCGGGTGAAGTGAACGGCGTGCACTACCACTTCGTCGAGCGCACCGAGTTCGTCAAGATGATCGAGCACGGCGACTTCCTGGAGCGCGCCGAAGTGTTCGGCAACCTCTACGGCACCTCGCAAAGCCACCTGCAGCAGACCCTGGACGAAGGCCACGACCTGATCCTTGAAATCGACTGGCAGGGTGCCGAGCAAGTGCGCCAACTGATGCCGAAGGCGCGTTCGATCTTTATCCTGCCGCCGTCGCTCGAAGCCTTGCACCAGCGCCTGACCAACCGTGGCCAGGACAGTGACGAGATCATCGAAGGCCGCATGCGTGAAGCCGTCAGCGAAATGAGCCACTACGTCGACTACGACTACCTGATCATCAATGACGATTTCGCCAGCGCCCTGGACGATTTGAAGGCAATTTTCCGCGCCAATCAGCTCCAGCAGAAACGCCAACAGCAGCGTTTCGGCAAATTACTCGCCGAACTGCTTGGCTGATTGGCTCTTCCCAAAACCGCTGCAAGGGCTTTACATTGGCACTTGTAGCCGTTTTGCGAGGCCGCGGGAAAAATCAGCGCTTCCCTAAACGCTGGTGATTTTTTAAACTGTTCAGTCCGCTCGCCCAACCGGGCAGCGCGCATCTTGCATTCGCTCCGAGGAATACCATGGCCCGCGTAACCGTTGAAGACTGCCTAGAACACGTGGATAACCGCTTTGAGCTGGTCATGCTCTCTACCAAGCGTGCCCGTCAACTGGCCACTGGCGGCAAAGAGCCCCTGGTCCAGTGGGAAAACGACAAGCCTACCGTTGTAGCCCTGCGTGAAATCGCTGAAGGCCTGATGAGCTACGAGTTCATCGCCAACGCCGAAATCGTTGAAGACGAACCGCTGTTTGCAGCGTTCGAGGACGAGTCCAACGAGGCCGTCTAAGCCTATGCCTGGTCGACGTAGCACGGCGCGGGGTCACAGCCAACGGCAGGAGTTAATACTTTGCCGAGCATAGACGCCCTCGCCGATCGCTTATCGACCTACCTCGGCCCAGACCAGGTCAACCTGGTCCGCCGAGCGTATTTCTACGCCGAACAAGCCCACGACGGCCAACGCCGCCGCAGTGGTGAGGCGTATGTCACGCATCCTCTTGCCGTGGCCAATATTCTTGCCGACATGCACATGGACCATCAGAGCCTGATGGCTGCGATGCTGCATGACGTGATCGAAGACACCGGCATCGCCAAGGAAGCGCTCAGTGCGCAATTTGGCGAGACCGTTGCCGAACTGGTCGATGGGGTCAGCAAACTGACCCAGATGAACTTCGAAACCAAGGCCGAAGCCCAGGCGGAAAACTTCCAGAAGATGGCCATGGCCATGGCCCGAGACATTCGGGTAATCCTGGTGAAGCTGGCCGACCGGCTGCACAACATGCGCACGCTGGAAGTGCTGTCCGGCGAAAAACGCCGGCGCATCGCCAAGGAAACCCTGGAAATCTATGCGCCCATCGCCAACCGGCTGGGCATGCATGCCATTCGTATCGAATTCGAAGACCTCGGCTTCAAAGCCATGCACCCGATGCGTTCCGCGCGCATTTATCAGGCCGTCAAGCGCGCCCGGGGCAACCGCAAGGAAATCGTCAACAAGATCGAAGAGTCGCTGAGCCATTGCCTGGCGATCGACGAAATTGAAGGCGAAGTCAGCGGCCGGCAGAAACACATCTACGGCATCTACAAAAAAATGCGCGGCAAGCGTCGGGCCTTCAACGAGATCATGGACGTGTACGCGTTCCGGATCATCGTCGACAAGGTCGATACCTGCTACCGCGTGCTGGGTGCTGTACATAATTTGTATAAACCCCTGCCAGGCCGCTTCAAGGATTACATCGCGATTCCCAAGGCAAACGGCTATCAGTCGCTGCACACCACGTTGTTTGGTATGCACGGGGTACCGATCGAGATCCAGATCCGTACCCGTGAAATGGAAGAGATGGCCAACAACGGCATCGCCGCGCATTGGCTGTACAAGTCCAGCGGCGACGAACAGCCTAAAGGCACGCATGCCCGCGCCCGCCAGTGGGTCAAAGGCGTGCTGGAAATGCAGCAACGGGCCGGCAACTCCCTGGAATTTATCGAAAGTGTGAAGATCGACCTGTTCCCGGACGAGGTCTACGTCTTCACGCCCAAAGGCCGGATCATGGAGCTGCCCAAAGGCTCCACAGCGGTCGACTTTGCCTACGCGGTACACACCGACGTGGGCAACAGCTGTATTGCCTGCCGGATCAATCGACGCCTCGCGCCGCTGTCCGAGCCGCTGCAAAGCGGCTCCACGGTCGAGATCGTCAGCGCACCCGGCGCGCGCCCGAACCCGGCCTGGCTCAACTTCGTGGTCACCGGAAAAGCGCGCACACACATTCGCCACGCGCTCAAATTGCAACGCCGCTCCGAATCCATCAGCCTCGGCGAACGCCTGCTGAACAAGGTGCTCAATGGTTTCGACAGCGCCCTGGAGAAGATCCCGGCCGAGCGCGTGCAAGCGATGCTCCACGAGTATCGTCAGGAAACCATCGAAGACCTGCTGGAAGACATCGGCCTGGGCAACCGCATGGCGTATGTGGTCGCCCGTCGCCTGCTCGGCGAAGGCGAACAGCTGCCAAGCCCCGAAGGCCCGCTGGCGATTCGCGGCACGGAAGGCCTGGTGCTCAGCTACGCCAAATGTTGCACGCCGATCCCGGGCGACCCGATTGTCGGCCACTTGTCGGCTGGTAAAGGCATGGTCGTGCACTTGGACAACTGCCGCAACATCACTGAAATCCGTCACAACCCCGAGAAATGCATCCAGCTCTCGTGGGCCAAGGACGTCACCGGCGAATTCAACGTCGAGCTGCGCGTTGAGCTGGAGCACCAGCGCGGCCTGATCGCCCTGCTGGCCAGCAGCGTCAACGCGGCCGACGGCAATATCGAGAAAATCAGCATGGATGAGCGCGATGGCCGCATCAGCGTGGTCCAGCTGGTGGTCAGCGTGCACGACCGCGTGCACCTGGCCCGCGTGATCAAGAAACTGCGCGCCCTGACCGGGGTGATTCGCATCACCCGCATGCGCGCATAGCCGATCTCTTACAAGGAGTCACTCATGACCAAGACTGTTATCACCAGCGACAAAGCCCCTGCCGCCATCGGCACTTACTCCCAGGCGATCAAGGCGGGCAACACCGTCTACATGTCCGGCCAGATTCCACTGGACCCAAAGACCATGGAGCTGGTTGAAGGCTTTGAAGCACAAACCGTCCAGGTCTTCGAAAACCTCAAGTCGGTGGCCGAAGCCGCTGGCGGCTCGTTCAAAGACATCGTCAAGCTGAACATCTTCCTCACTGACCTGAGCCACTTCGCCAAGGTCAACGAGATCATGGGCAAGTACTTCGAACAGCCGTACCCAGCCCGCGCCGCTATCGGCGTTGCCGCCCTGCCAAAGGGCGCACAGGTCGAGATGGACGCGATTCTGGTCATCGAGTAAAACACCCGGCGCAGCCTCCACAGGCCGCGCCGACTTCGTTTCAGAAGGATTTCGTGATGCGCAAAGCGCTTGTAGCCTCTTCGTTGCTCGCCTTGTTGCTCGGCGGCTGCGCCAGCAACCCCGCCGACCTGGATGTGAGCGGCACCTGGATCAACCAGGCCGCCATCAACGCGGCAGCCAAGGGCGGCCCTTTGCGTGAAGCGCTGCAAACCTATGGTCCGAACCTCGAATGGGAGGTCAACACCAAGGCTTCGCAGGCGCGTTACTACAACGGTTTTGAAGTCGCCGAAGGCAAGCTGCTCAGTGAGAAACCCGGCGCCTGGAGCGTCGATTTCTACGGCAGCTCCGCCACCGAACTCAAGCGCAAAGGCAAACAACTGCTGCAAGTGGCCAACGACAATGAGCCTGAGCAGCTGTTCGCCCGTGCCAATGACCCAGCCCCCGAAGGCGCGCCACTGGGCGCCAACTTCGAGCGCGCCCTGTATGCCGCCTATATGGGTGGCGACTGGAAGATCACCGACGGGAACGGCGACGGCGCCACGGTGCAGTTCCAGGCCGACGGCAAAGTCGCCGGTTTGCCCGGTGTCGATCGGTACTCGCTGTGCCTGGCGGGTGACTGCGCCTCAATGAGCGGCGGCTACGACAGTATCTGGCTGCAACTCAACGGCCAGGGCAACCCGTGGATCTTCGCGCGCAAAGGCAAGCAGCTGGAAATCTTCCAGGCCGTGAACACTGCGCAGGCGGATGAAGTGCCTTCGTTTACGCCGGGGCCACGGCAGTGGTTGTTGGAAAAACAGTGATACAGAACAAAGGAGCCTACCGGCTCCTTTTTCTTTAGTCTGCGCCATGGTTTTTTCACCAGCAGACGGACCACTCCATGCACACGCTACTCCTCATCAGCTTGATCCTGCTGGGCGGCTGCACACACCTGCAGCAGCAAACCGCGGACATCAGCGGGCTATGGATCAACCAGGCCGCTATCGATACCGCCGCCCAGGGGCGGCCGCTGCTTAAAGCCCTGGACGCCAACGGCATGAACCTGGAATGGAACATCGACACCCGTACCGGCAAAGCGCAATTCAGCACTGCGTTCGAGGAGGGTGAAGGCCAACTGCTGCAGAAGGCGCCTGGCATTTGGTCGGTGGATTACAACGGCCATGGCAGCGACGAATTGCAATTGAACGGCGAGCAACTGGTCCAACAGACCGGCAAGATTTACGCAGGGCAAACGTTTAGCCGCCCCATTCAACCCGCTGCCGCAGGTGCCAAGTGGGGCACGGCGTTCAGGCAAGCCCTGAACTCAGCCTACATGGGCGGTCAGTGGAAAATTATTGAAGGCCAAGGCACAGGCAACCTTGTGAGGTTCAGCGCCGATGGCAGCCTGTCCGGCCTGGGCAACAATGACCGCTATGAACTGTGCCTGGGAGGCGACTGCGCCACTCAAGGTGCCGGCAATGACGTCGTCTATCTGGGCAAAGGAGCGGTCGGCGACGGCTGGATTTTCGTGCGCTACGGCAAACAGTTGGAAATTCTGCAGGCGATCAACCTTTCCCAGCCAGATGAAATCCCCCAGCTCAGCCCCGGGCCACGCCAATGGCTGCTGGAAAAGCAGTAACAAAAAAGGAGCCTCACGGCTCCTTCTTCACATCTAGCACTTACCTTCAAGGATCGCCGCGTACCCTTCGCGATAAGTCGGGTAGGTCGGCACCCAGCCCAACGCCTTGGCTCGGGCGTTGCTGCATTGTTTGCTGCCAGCGCGGCGCACACTGGCGTCATCAGCCCATTCGGTCACGCCCAGGTAGTCGCGCAACCAACTCACCACTTCTGCCAAGGGCGCGGGCGCATCGTCAACGCCGATGTAAATGCTGTCCAGCGAACCGCCCTGCTCCACATGCCGCAGCAGGAAGGCCAGCAATCCGGCAGCGTCATCCGCGTGAATCCGGTTGCCATATAAAGGGGGATCAACCGCCACGCGATAGCCTTGGCGCACTTGGGTCAGCAGCCATTCACGGCCGGGCCCATAGATACCGGTCAACCGCACGATGCTCGCAGGAATACCGCTATTGAGCGCCACTTGCTCAGCTTCCAGCATTACCTGGCCGGAATACCCTTTCGCTTGAGTGTCGGACGTTTCGTCGACCCACTCACCCTTCTGCTGGCCGTACACACTGCTGCTCGACACAAACAGCAAATGCTTGGGCTCCTGGCCGTAGTCGTTCAGCCACTCCAACACATGCTGCAGCCCTTGCACGTAGGCCGCACGATAGCCGGCCTCATCGTGGTCGGTCGCAGCGGCGCAATACACCAGATAATCCACTGCGCCGATCGGCCAAGTGTCAGGGCAATCCTTTTTGAACAGGTCACCGGCGATGCCGATGACACCCTCTGGCAGGCGTGAAATATCACGTCGCAGGCCATGAACCTCCCATTCCGAGGCCAGCAATTGGCTAGCCAGCCGACTACCCACATCGCCGCAACCGGCAATCACAACAGAAGGCGCAGACATCACAAAACTCCATTCTTAAAGGCGCAGATTAGCCGCCGAAGATGACCAGCGGCCAGCAAAACGACAAATTAAGTAACTGTATTACTTTTGTTAACAAGAATTACTTGCAATAATAACCGCCCATTTGTCCTCGACCCATCAGGGTCTGGCAGGACGATCACTCATTTTTTCTCTCAGGTCCGGCCAGCATGACACGTAATACAAACCCCGCTTCGCCAACCAAGCCTCTCAGCCCATCTCGCGCCTGGCGTGCGATTGCTGCGCTGCTGTTCAGCGTTCTGCTGGCACCGACCGCCGCTTTCGCTGACGCAACCGCCCCAGCCACTCCGGCCGCGGCCCAGCAGAACGCAACCACGCCGCCAGCCCCTGCCGCAGCACCTGTGGCCACCGACCCAGCCCAGGCCGCAGCCCCTGCGCCTGCCGACGACTCCGGTGTTGTCCTGGAAGAAGACAACAGCCTGGGCATGGCCCATGACCTGTCCCCGTGGGGCATGTACCAGAACGCTGACGTGGTGGTAAAAGCCGTCATGATCGGCCTGGCCATCGCCTCGATCATTACCTGGACCATCTGGATCGCCAAGGGCTTCGAGCTGCTGGGCGCCAAGCGTCGCCTGCGCACTGAAATCGTCCACCTGAAAAAAGCCACCACCCTCAAGGAAGCCAGCGACACCGCTACCAAGAAGGGCACCCTGGCCAACCTGCTGGTCCACGACGCGCTCGAAGAAATGCGCTTGTCGGTCAACACCCGCGAAAAAGAAGGCATCAAGGAACGCGTCAGCTTCCGCCTCGAGCGCCTGGTGGCGGCCTGCGGTCGTAACATGAGCAGCGGCACCGGCGTGCTCGCCACTATCGGTTCCACCGCACCGTTCGTGGGTCTGTTCGGTACCGTGTGGGGCATCATGAACAGCTTCATCGGCATCGCCAAAACCCAAACCACCAACCTCGCTGTCGTTGCCCCAGGCATCGCCGAAGCCCTGCTGGCAACCGCACTGGGCCTGGTTGCCGCGATTCCTGCGGTGGTGATCTACAACGTCTTCGCCCGCTCCATTGCCGGCTACAAGGCTCAGGTATCGGACGCGTCGGCAGAAGTCCTGCTGCTGGTCAGCCGCGACCTCGATCACGCCCCTACCGAGCGCAGCTCGCAACCGCACATGGTGAAAGTGGGGTAATCGGCCATGGGCCTGCATTTGAATCAAGGCGACGATGAACTCGTCGAGAACCACGAAATCAACGTCACGCCGTTTATTGACGTGATGCTGGTGCTGCTGATCATCTTCATGGTGGCGGCACCGTTGGCCACCGTGGACATCAAGGTCGATCTGCCGGCCTCCAGCGCCAAGCCTGCGCCGCGTCCAGAGAAGCCGATCTTCCTCAGCGTCAAGGCGGACCAACGCCTGTTCCTGGGTGAAGAAGAAGTCAAAGCTGAAACCCTGGGCCCGGTGCTCGACGCCAAGACCCAAGGCAAGAAAGACACGACGATCTTCTTCCAGGCCGACAAGGGCGTGGACTACGGCGACCTGATGAGCGTGATGGATGCCCTGCGGGCAGCCGGCTACCTCAAGGTCGGCCTGGTCGGACTTGAGACGGCAGCCAAGAAATGATCACGACGCGCCACAAACTGACGCGTTATGGCACCAGCCTCGCCGTCGTGCTGGGCGTGCATGCCGTCGCGATCATCATCGCGCTTCAATGGTCCGCGCCGCATCCGGTGACGCTGCCACCGGCCGCCATGGTCATCGACCTGGCGCCGATGCCGGCACCACCGCCTCCCGCGCCGCCCAAGGTGGTCACGCCGCCACAGCCGCCGGCGCCGGTGGAAGAGCTGCCTTTGCCGAAACTGGCCGAGGCGCCCAAGCCAACGATCCAGGTGCCCAAGCCGGTCAAGCCCAAGCCCAAACCCCAGCCGCCCAAGCCAGTGGAGAAAAAGCCCGAGCCGCCCAAGGAGAAACCTTCCGAAGAGCCGCCGAGCGAAACCCCACCGACGAATGCGCCGGCTGAAAAATCCGCTCAACCCGTGCCCGGCCCTTCGCCAGCCCAGGTAGCAGCGAAAGCGTCCTGGGAAGGCACCCTGCTGGCGCACTTGCAGAAGTACAAGAAGTACCCGCCAGGCGCTCAACAGCGTGGCAAAGAGGGGCTTAACCGCCTGCGCTTCGTGGTCGATGCCGAAGGCAATGTGCTGTCCTACGAGTTGGTGGGCCGCTCCGGCAACGCCGACCTGGACCGCGCGACCCTGGACATGATTCGTCGTGCCCAGCCATTGCCCAAGCCGCCGGCCGACATGTTGAAAGGCGGCAGCGTCGAGATCGTCGCGCCGTTTGTTTACAACATCGAGAAGCGTCGCCGCTAAGGATTGCCAAGCAGGCCAATGCGGGAGCGAGCTTGCTCGCGAAAGCGCAGTGTCAGTCGATACATTCTTAACTGACACCGCGCATTCACGAGCCAGTGCGCTCCCACATTTTGTTTGTTGAAGCTAAAAATCCATTTTTCAGTTAAATCCGAGCCACTCCCCGCTCAATCCCCAGCAAAGTTCTGATAACGTGCGTCTATCGATTGCAGCCGGTATGCTTGGCTCGCAACCTCATGGACGCCCGCTATGACTCTTACAGAATTACGCTACATCGTGACCCTCGCCCAAGAGCAGCACTTCGGCCACGCGGCCGAGCGTTGCCATGTCAGCCAGCCGACGCTGTCGGTGGGCGTGAAAAAGCTTGAAGACGAACTCGGTGTGCTGATTTTCGAGCGCAGCAAGAGCGCCGTGCGCCTCACGCCAGTGGGCGAAGGCATTGTCGCCCAGGCCCAAAAGGTGCTGGAACAAGCCCAAAGCATTCGCGAGCTGGCCCAGGCCGGCAAGAACCAGCTGACTGCACCGCTCAAAGTCGGCGCCATCTACACCGTTGGCCCGTACCTGTTCCCGCATTTGATTCCGCAACTGCACCGCGTCGCGCCGCAGATGCCGCTGTATATCGAAGAAAACTTCACCCACGTGCTGCGCGACAAACTGCGCAACGGTGAACTGGACGCGATCATCATCGCCCTGCCGTTCAACGAAGCGGACGTGTTGACCTTGCCGCTCTACGACGAGCCGTTCTACGTGTTGATGCCGGCCTCCCACCCGTGGACGCAAAAAGACACCATCGACGCCGGCCTGCTCAACGACAAGAGCCTGTTGCTGCTCGGCGAAGGCCACTGCTTCCGCGACCAGGTACTCGAAGCCTGCCCGACCCTGACCAAGGGCAACGACGGCGCCAAGCACACCACCGTGGAATCCAGCTCGCTGGAAACCATCCGCCATATGGTCGCGTCCGGCCTGGGTATTTCGATCTTGCCGCTGTCGGCAGTGGACAGTCATCACTACGCCCCCGGCGTAATCGAAGTGCGCCCGCTCACGCCGCCGGTGCCATTCCGGACCGTGGCGATCGCCTGGCGCGCCAGCTTCCCACGCCCGAAAGCCATTGAGATCCTCGCCGACTCGATCCGTTTGTGCTCGGTGGCCAAGCCGCCTGCTGCGAGCTAAGCAAGGGTATGACTGAGCTGTCGCACGTGTCGGTCACCGCACTCAAGGGTGTTGGTGAAGCCATGGCCGAGAAGTTGGCCAAGGTCGGCCTGGAGAACCTCCAGGACGTGCTGTTCCACTTGCCCCTGCGCTATCAGGACCGCACGCGCGTCGTGCCCATCGGCCATTTGCGCCCAGGACAGGACGCGGTGGTCGAAGGCACCGTCAGTGGCGCGGATGTGGTGATGGGCAAGCGCCGCAGTCTGGTCGTACGCCTGCAGGACGGCACCGGTGGCCTCAGCCTGCGCTTCTACCATTTCAGCAACGCCCAGAAGGAAGGCCTCAAGCGCGGCACCCGCGTGCGCT
Source organism: Pseudomonas sp. MF08831 (assembly GCF_059862645.1). Taxonomy (NCBI): domain Bacteria; kingdom Pseudomonadati; phylum Pseudomonadota; class Gammaproteobacteria; order Pseudomonadales; family Pseudomonadaceae; genus Pseudomonas; species Pseudomonas sp. MF08831. Next base: position 317,481 of record NZ_JCBCUX010000003.1, read on the forward strand.
GCTACGGCGAGGCACGACCTGGCGCGTCGGGCCTGGAAATCTACCACCCCGAATACCGCGCCATTACCGGCGACGAGCCGCCGCCGGTGGATACCACCCTCACGCCGATCTACCCGCTGACCGAAGGCCTGACCCAACAACGCCTGCGCCAACTGTGCATGCAGACCCTGACGATGCTCGGCCCCAAAAGCCTGCCCGACTGGCTGCCGGTGGAACTGGCCCGCGACTACCAACTGGCGCCGCTGGACGATGCCATCCGCTATCTGCACCACCCGCCCGCCGATGCCGATGTCGACGAACTGGCCCTGGGTCATCACTGGGCGCAACATCGCCTGGCCTTTGAAGAGCTGCTGACTCACCAGTTGTCCCAGCAGCGCCTGCGCGAAAGCATGCGCTCCCTGCGCGCGCCCGCAATGCCCAAGGCCACGCGCCTGCCTGCGCAATACCTGGCGAACCTGGGCTTCGCGCCAACCGGCGCCCAGCAACGGGTTGGCAATGAAATCGCCTACGACCTCAGCCAGAAAGAACCAATGCTGCGCCTGATCCAGGGTGACGTGGGCGCTGGCAAGACCGTGGTCGCCGCCCTCGCCGCCTTGCAGGCACTGGAAGCCGGTTACCAAGTGGCGCTGATGGCGCCCACCGAGATTCTCGCCGAGCAGCACTTCATCACCTTCAAGCGCTGGCTCGAACCACTGGGCCTGGAAGTGGCGTGGCTGGCCGGCAAACTCAAGGGCAAGGTGCGCGCGGCGGCGCTGGAACAGATCGCCAATGGCGCACCGATGGTGGTGGGTACCCATGCGCTGTTCCAGGACGAAGTGAAATTCAAGAACCTCGCGCTGGTGATCATCGACGAACAGCACCGCTTCGGCGTGCAGCAGCGCCTGGCCCTGCGCCAAAAAGGCGTGGGCGGGCGCATGAGCCCGCACCAGTTGATCATGACCGCGACACCGATCCCACGCACCCTGGCCATGAGCGCCTACGCCGACCTCGACACCTCGATCCTCGACGAACTGCCGCCCGGCCGTACTCCGGTCAACACCGTGCTGGTCACCGACACCCGCCGCGTGGAAGTGATCGAGCGCGTGCGCGGTGCCTGCGCCGAAGGCCGTCAGGCGTACTGGGTGTGCACGCTGATCGAAGAGTCCGAGGAGCTGACGTGCCAGGCCGCCGAAACCACCTATGAAGACCTCACCAGTGCCTTGGGCGAACTCAAGGTCGGGCTGATCCACGGCCGCATGAAGCCTGCGGAAAAAGCTGCGGTGATGGCTGAGTTCAAAGCGGGCAACCTCCAATTGCTGGTGGCCACCACGGTGATCGAAGTGGGTGTGGACGTGCCCAATGCCAGCTTGATGATCATCGAAAACCCCGAGCGCCTGGGCCTGGCCCAATTGCACCAATTACGTGGTCGCGTCGGCCGGGGCAGCGCTGCCAGCCATTGCGTGCTGCTCTACCATCCACCGTTGTCGCAGATCGGTCGTCAGCGCCTGGGCATCATGCGCGAAACCAACGACGGCTTTGTCATCGCCGAAAAAGACCTCGAGCTGCGCGGTCCCGGTGAAATGCTCGGCACCCGCCAGACTGGCCTGCTGCAATTCAAGGTCGCCGACCTGATGCGCGACGCTGACCTGCTGCCGGCCGTGCGTGATGCGGCGCAAGCGCTGCTCGAACGCTGGCCGGATCACGTCAGCCCGTTGCTCGATCGCTGGCTACGGCATGGGCAGCAATACGGCCAAGTGTGACGCCTGACTCACTTATCCAACCAACAGTTGTATCAAGCTGGTTATACTTCGGTGACTGTAAGAAATTGGATCAGGCCATGTCAGAAGTAGCCCTCGCCACAGCCCCACTGACCGCCCCGCCGGTCATTCGGGCTCTGCTCGCAAAGCTCGCCATTCCTTATACGGAAGTCGCCGAACAGGCTGGCCTGAATCCCGCGCAAAAGGTCCAGGCGGTTTTGCTGGAAGATGCCGTTGGCGCCCTCATGGTGCTGTTCCCGCAGAGCCAGTTGCTCGACCTCAACCGACTCGCCGAACTCACCGGTCGCCGCCTTACCGCGGTATCGCCGGATCGCATCGAGCGCATGTTGGCCAAGCACGAGTTGAGCCTGCTGCCAGGCCTGCCGGCCCTGACCAGTTCGCCCTGCCTGTACGAAGGCAGCCTGCTGAGCGAACCGAGCCTGCTGGTGCATTCAGGCGAAGCCGGGCTGCTGCTGGAAATTGCCAGCAGCGACTTCAAGACCATGCTCACCAAAGCCAGCGCCGGGCAGTTCGGCGAGCCGTTGAGCAACATTCGCCCGAACCTCGACCGCCCCAATGATGACCGCGAGGAAATCACCCAGGCGATGCAGGCGTTCACCGCCCGCCGCATCCAGCAACGCCTGGAAGCGACCATCGAAATTCCACCGCTGGCCGATACCGCGCAAAAGATCATCAAGCTGCGCGTCGACCCCAACGCCACCATCGATGACATCACTGGCGTAGTGGAAACCGACCCCGCCCTGGCCGCCCAAGTGGTGAGCTGGGCCGCGTCGCCGTACTACGCCTCGCCAGGCAAGATTCGTTCAGTTGAAGACGCCATCGTGCGCGTACTGGGCTTTGATCTGGTGATCAACCTGGCGTTGGGCCTGGCCCTGGGTAAAACCTTGAGCCTGCCCAAAGACCACCCGCATCAGTCCACGCCGTACTGGCACCAGTCGATCTACACCGCCGCTGTGATCGAAGGCCTGACCCGCGCCATGCCACGCGCCCAGCGCCCGGAAGCCGGCCTGACCTACCTCGCCGGCCTGCTGCATAACTTCGGTTATCTGCTGCTGGCCCACGTGTTTCCGCCGCACTTCTCGCTGATCTGCCGTCACTTGGAGGTCAACCCGCACCTGTGCCACAGCTATGTCGAACAACACTTGCTGGGCATCAGCCGCGAGCAGATCGGTGCCTGGCTGATGCGCTACTGGGACATGCCGGACGAACTGTCCACCGCCCTGCGCTTCCAGCACGACCCGACCTACGACGGGCAATATGCCGAATACCCGAACCTGGTGTGCCTGGCGGTGCGCTTGTTGCGCAGCCGTGGCATTGGCTCCGGGCCGGATGAGGCGATTCCGGATGCACTGCTTGAGCGTTTGGGCTTGAGCCGTGACAAGGCCGAGGAAGTGGTCGGCAAAGTACTGGATGCCGAGGTGCTGTTGCGTGAACTGGCATCCCAGTTCAGCCAGGGCTGACGCTGTCGCCTGATAAACCGCTATCGCAGGCAAGCCAGCTCCCACAGTTGACCGAGTTTCAACCCTGGAATGCAGTCAACTGTGGGAGCTGGCTTGCCTGCGATGAATTCAACTCGGTACCCCTGAAGAAACCCTTCAGGCCTTCTTCTTTTTCTTCGGCTTCAAATACTTGGTCAGCCCCTGGAACCAGATCACCAGCGCCGGGTTGCCCTTGATCTGGATCGACTTGTCCTGAATCCCTGTCATGAACGCCAGTTGCTTGTTCTTCGCCTGCATCGTGGCGAAGCCGTAGGCGGCATCTTTGAAGGCGATAGCAAACGCAGGTTGCGGGTGAACCCCTGAGCGGCTGGTGATGCGCTGGTCTTTGACGATGAAGTGACGGGCAACCTTGCCGTCGAGGGTCTGCAACTGGAACGCCAGGTCTTTGTCACCCAGCTGTTGCTGGAAAGCAGGATTGGTGCGGCTGGCCTTGCCCATCATCAGGCCAAGCACCCACAGCAGAAGACGAAATTTCATGCACACGGCCTCGGTATCATTATTAAGTGGCCGCAGCAGTGTAACGATTTGTTTGAGGAACGCCACCGATCTCGCGCTTTAGCGGGAGATCGGCTGGCGTTTAACGCTTATAGCAACATGTTACTTAAACGTTAGGGCAAGGCACCGGCGCCCAGTCGGCCAGGTTTGGATCGCGGCAAGTGCCTTCGATCTGCGCCTTGCCAGCGCTGGCGACCTGCTTGCTTTCAGCTTGCTTGGTCTGCGCGGTCTGGATGGTTTTTTCGGTGGCGACCGCTTCTTTCGGCACGGTCGGCAGCGCTGCTTTTTTCGCCGGCTTGACGGCTTTTTTGCCTTTGGCCGGCGTCACCACCGGCGTGGTATCAGCGGTGGCCACGGTCACGACGTCGGCACGCTGCACACCCACTTGTTGCAGGTCTTGCTCGTACGCCTGGGTGTAGTTGTTCAGGTCTTCGCTGGCTTTGCCGTTGACCGCGACGATCAGGTCATTGGACTCCTTGAGGCCGGAAACGATTTCCGCCAGGCGCTTGCGGCCTTCGGTGTCGTTGACGGTCTTGGCTTTACGGTCAGCCACCAGCTTGGTGAATGCGCTCTGGTAGCACTGCTGGGACGCTTTGGCGTATGCGGTGCTGCGGTCGATGTCGGAAGCGCTTTTGTTGACGTCAGCCGCGTAGGACGCAATGCGCTGGTTGTCATCGCTGATCTGCTTCTGACGCTCGGTGTAGTAACCCGCCGCGCCACCCGCCAGGGCGCCGCCCGCGGCACCGATGGCAGCGTTACGGCCGCGCTTGTCGGAGTCGCCGGTCAGCGCGCCCAGCAGAGCACCGCCGGCAGCGCCGATGGCCGCACCGGTGACAACCGACTTGGTCATGTCCGAGTCGGTCGCGCGCAAGTGCTGCACCGGCTCGTAGCAGTTCGGGTAGTACTCGACCTTGGTGCTCGACGCGACCTTGGACGCCGGCGACGTGGCGCAGCCAGTCAACACGGTGCTGAAACCAGCCGCGATCAGCAGCAAGTGACGCTTGGAAACCGCCTTACGGGAAAAAAGCATAGGTGTGTTCTCTGTTAAGTTTGACTTGCCCAGCACGGCCCACCGCCGCCTGAGTCCCTTCCAAGCTCGCCATACAACCAGCGATCAAGACCGCTGACCGCTCGCTGCGAGCAATTCCTTCAAAATCGTTGCCGGGTCGGCCCGCTGTTGTTTGCGGTAGTTGCCGACATGGCGAACGAACAGTGTCGCGCGCGTCACCAGGCTCTTGCCGAGCACTGGCTTGCGATCCAACTCTTCCTTGATTCGTTGAAACTGCGCCTGGATCACCGCGTCGGTGTAGCGCGTGCCGGTGGCCAGGTTGTCGATGTAGATCGCCACCGCGCCGTCGAGCGCGCTGCGGCCATTGTCGATGGCCGTGGCAAACAGCTGCGCGCTGGCCGCGTCCTTGTTGTCCAGTGCCTGCTGGCGACTCTTCTGCAAGTTCATCAGGCGGATGTTGTAGTTGCTGATGGTCTCGGCCACCAGCGCGGCCGATTGAATCAGGTTGCCCGCCGCCTCTTCGCGTTGCTGGGCGATCAGCGAAACGTTGCGCTTGAGTTCTTCGTTGACCAGGCCCAGTTCGGCTTGCAGCTTGGGATCGACGCTGGCGGCGATGATGCTGTCCAGGCGCTTGGTCGGGTCCTGGGCGTCGTCGATGGCGTCGGTCAGCGAGGCCAGGCGGCCTTCTTTCTGCCACTGCGCGAACAGCTCCTTGTAGCGCGAACGCGGCGCAGACAACGCACCTATCGCCACGCGAAAACCGGTGGTCTCGTTGCTCTGCTCGGTGCCGTCGGCGGCAAACAGCGGGTACTCGCGGCGCATGCCCGTGAACAGCGTGCCCTCGCCTTCCAGGTAGTTGCCGCCCTTGACCACAAAGCCGCCGTAGGTGCCCTGGCGGCGCCCGGCGTGCACCAGTTGGAACGACTCCTGGACCATTTCCGCCGCATTGCCAATCACATCGAACATGCCGATCGGGTTGGGCAATTTGGTGCCGATGGGCATCAGGCGTGCCGCCTGGCCTGTACCGCCGGCGACTTGGTTGAACACCGCGTAATCACCCAGCGGCCCGTCGCTTTCACTGCCTTCGACACGACGCGGAAACAGCCGCCCCTCGAGGTCCTGCCGGCTCACTGCCTGGCCACCACGCGCGGCGAATTCCCATTCCACTTCGGTGGGCAAGCGCACAAAACCGAGGCCACCGTCTTCGGCCGAAGACCCACGACCACTGACCGGCAGCACGTCGCGGTGGTATTTCATCAACCAGGCGCTGTACACCGCCGAGAAGCGCTCGGCTTCAAAGCGCGAGAGTTTCACCTTGGGCAAGCGTGCAGCCATGCCGGTAGGCGCATCGCACGCTGGCGCCGGCTCACCACTGGCGAGCGACTGTGCCTGGGACATCACTTGGGCATACTGGCGTGCGGTGACTTCGTACTTGCCGATGAAGTACAGCATCGGCTTGAGCGGGGTTTTGGCGTCGGTCTTCGGCATCAAGGGCGCAATAACCGCGTTCCAGTCCTTGGGCAAATCCTTGAGCGTGAACTGGCCGTTGATAAAGTCGCGCCGGTAGCCGGAAATAAACGACTGCTGATAACCCGCCTCACCCTCGGCAAAGGGGTAACCGAGGCTGATCTCGCGGTCATCCAGGGTGCCTTGGGCCAGCACATAGGCGTAGCGGAACACCATGTTGCCTTCGCATGGCAGCGGCAGGCTCACGTCATCGGGCAACGGTTTGGGGTTGTCGAGTTTGTCGCTCGCCTCATCCGCCCACGCCATTGAAGCCAAGCTCAGCGCCATGGCGGCGCCCAGTAACTTATACATCTCTGATTCCTTCAGAAGCCTGGATACGCGCCACTCGCCAACCGCCACAGGCCGCCGCCACGGCGCTGACGCCGAGGACTGCAGCCAGGGCCAGGCCGTAATGAGGCGCCAACAGGTGACTGGCGTATTCGCCCGGCACCTGCACGAATAATTTATTCAAACCCGCCTCGGCCAGGCCATACAACCCGGCACTGAGCACGGCGGCAAACCCTGCGCTGTACAGCGCCTGCACCACCACAAACAGCAACAGCCCGGCAGTGGAAAACCCCAGCAGGCGCAACACCGACAATTCCCGACGCTTGCGCGCCACGGCGGCCAACACGCCGGCGAAGATCGCCGCAAATGCGCCCGCCAAGGCCAACCCGGCAATGATCCAGAACACGATCGACAGGTTGCGACTCAACGACTGCACCTGGGCAATGGCGTTCGCCTGGGTCGACACCAACAGGTTCTGCCCGGCGAAAAACACCCGCAACCGCTCCACATCGGCGAGGTGGCGGGCATACAGGCGAAACGCCGGATAAACCCGCTGCTCAGTCGCGCCGACCGCGTCACCGTCCCAACTCAACGCCGGCACCGCGCGGCCGTCGCGGTAATCTTCCGCCGCTTCCAGCAGGCGCAAATCGGCAAACAAACCGTCCCGCGCAAACGCTTCCAGCGGCAGCACCGCCAGCACCTGCAACCGCGTGCGTTGGGCTTCGACACGCCCTGCCACTTGCCGCGCAAAGCTGGTCTCCAGCCAATCGCCAGGCCGCGCCGCGAGTTTTTCCGCGGCGGTGTGGCTCAACACGATCTGGTCCAGACCCCGAGGCATCGGCAACCCCACGAGCAGCGGATCACCCGCTGCAGTCGGCAGCATTTCCAGGGTCAGCGTGCCCACCTGCGCGGTCGCCGCAATCTGGCGGGTACGCGGCACGGCAAAGGCCACATCACCACGCTGGGCAAGTTGCTCGATAAACGCTGCGTTGAATCGACCGCCGCCCAACGGAATAATTTCACGGGTTGCGGGGTCGGTCTCCAGGCGTTCGGTCAAACTGCTAACCAGTCCAAATTTCAGGCCGAATAACACCAGCAACGGCGCGATCACGGCCACCAATGCCAGCACCGAACAGGCCGACAGCCAGGCGTCGTTGCGGTAATCCTGCCAGGCCAGGGACGCCACCAGACCGATGCGCATCAGCACGCCTCCCCGAGGGTGGCCGTGACGCCGCCGTCGGTGTCACGGCGGCAACTGATGCGCCGCACCTGCAAACCACTGGCGCGGGCCAGCGGCTCGTCATGGGTGGCGATCACGCAGGCTGCGCGATGTTCGCGGGCCTGGGCCAGCAGCGCCTGCATCACACGTTCGGCGTTCAGCGGGTCAAGCGACGCCGTCGGCTCATCCGCCAGCACCAGTTGCGGCGCGTGGGCCAGTGCACGGGCGCAGCTCACGCGTTGGCGTTGGCCCACCGACAGCGCAGTCGGTTTTTTGCCCAACTGATCGCTGATCTCCAACTGTTCGGCCAGACGCGCGACGCTGCCGTCGTCCTTGAGCCCCAGCAGCTGGCGGGACAAGGCGATATTGCTGCGCACATCGAGAAAGCCCAGCAGGCCGCCGGTTTGCAGCACGTAGCCCAAGTGCGTGCTGCGCAACGCGGCCAACGTCGACTGCTGATCGGCACGCCACAGAGCGCCGACATCGACCTGATCAAATTCAAAACGGCCAACCTGATCCGGCGCCAACACCAGCGCCAGCAGATCGAGCAAGGTGCTTTTGCCACAGCCGCTCGGCCCGACGATTGCCAACTGCTCACCCGCGCGCAGCGCCAGCGCCGGAATCACCAGGCTGTAGCGCTGGCTGCCAACGCCGCGGCTTTTGTGCACTGCGCTCAAGTTCAGCATCACGGCAGCGTCGACAAGGGCACGCGGTACAACGCATCGCCCGGCTCGGCATCGCCGAAACGGACCCAGTTGGCCACATCATTGTGAAAGGTTTCGTAGAGGCGGATTTTCGAATCCAGCTCGTCGATAAAGTCTTCCTGCTCGGCCACGCTCAACGACAACCACAAGTCCTGGGTCATGTTCAGCGACTTGCTGCGGTACGGCAGGCCTTCCAGGTATTCGCCGAGGATGCCGCCTTCGGCCAGGTTGCCGCCCTTGCGCAGCGCCTGTGGGTCGCGGCTCATGTAGGCCGAGGCGCTGGCGATTTCCTGGAAAAAATCCTTGGGCGAGGTCTGGGTCTTGCGCGCCGCATCGACGATCAGTTTCAGCGACTGCTGCAGGTCGTTGAGCTGCAATTTGGTCAGCATCACGCACACCTGGAACGCCGGCAGCGCCGGGTTGGTCAGGTCGCGGTCGGCGGTCCAGGCGCTGACCAGTTGCGGCGCCTGGCTCGCGGTTTTGCGGCCGAGGAAATCCATGTGCATGGCGTAGCCGACGGCCGCGGACTTGTCGGCCAAGGTCGGCGCGGCACTCAGCAGCGGCACCGGCTGCGGCGTGTTGCTGCGCACGTGGTGCACGAGGTTGGCGAACACACTGCCGATCTCATCGACACGCTCACCCAGCTTGCGCACATCCCCCCCTGGCACCGGCGTGTAGAGGTCGCCGATCTGCGGGTTGGCGTCAGCGGTGAGCACGCGGTACTGGGTTTCGGCACCGGCATGGGTTTTCTTGCCGGCGTCGGTGCGCAGGTGCAGGGCGTAGATCTTGATCTGCTTGCCCAGCGCGGCCTGGCGCACCTCGGCTTCGTTCATCTGGGTGGCGGCAAACGGGTCGTTCTTGCGCAGTGCGCCGGCGTCGGTGACCAGCAGGATGATGCGCCCACCGTAGCCGGACCAGTCCATGCCATCCACGGCCTGCATCACCCCGGCAAACGCGTCTTCGTTGAACGAGTGGCTGGACACGGTGGAGGCTTTGACCTGCCGCGCCATGTCGAGGAAGCGCTCTGGGTCGCGGCCCTGGTCGAGGCTGATCAGCGTCTTGGCGACGTACTCAAGCCCTGGGGTTTTCTTGATGCTGTTGCGAAAACCCACCAGGCCGAAGCTGACGCTGTCCAGCTCACCACGCTCGGCGATGCGGGTTTGCAGCTCGTGCACCACGTCGCGGACCTGGTCGATGTAAGGCTGCATCGACACCGTGGTGTCCACCACCAGCACCACGGCGGTGCGGAAGGCGTCGGCGTTGGTGTTGATCGCTCGGGCGGCCGGCTTGGCAGCCGCGCTGCTGCCGGGGTCGATAGAGGCCACATTGAGCAACTGCACCGGCTGGCCGTTTTCGTCGAAGCTCTCTTTGGAGTCGAAAATCGGCAGCAGGTAGAACTGGTCCTGCGGCACCGCACTGGCCGTCGGCTCCAGCGCCAACACCTGTTGATTGTCTTCGCTGTTCTTCTGCGCCTTGGCCAGAACGCCTTTGGCGGCCGCAGGATCGGCCAGCAGTTTTTCCACTTCGCTGGATTGGCGCAGAAACATCACTGGCGCCCGGCCAGAGCGCTCGGTGAATTTGAGCACCAGGCTTTGTTTCCAGTCGCTGACCTGGGCGGCCGGCAACCAGCCGTCGCTGCGCCCATCGGTGGCGGCACCGACACGCAGCCACGGGCTGCCATCGACGTCTTTGCGCTGGTAAACGTAGAGCACGGAAAACGCCGGCAGCCCCTCGTCGGAGGCGCCGCCGGCATCGTGGGACAGTTTGGCGCCCGGCTTGCTCAGCACACGCTGGAACAGGGTCTTCTTGCCCGCCATCAGCAAGGGACGCTGGCCGCCGTCCGCATCGGCCACAACCGTTTTTGCTTCAGGAGGCGCGGGCGTTTTCGGCACCACCGCAGCGGGCGGCGTCGCGGCTGTATCGCCGCGGCTCAACCACCAGTAGCTCGCGCCACCGATGGCAAGGGCGACAGCCACGGCGACTGCAGCTAAGGCCAATACCGGCCCGCGACGCTGCTCGGACACATTGCTGTGTTGGGTCGGCGTCACCACCGGTTGGCGCACCGGCTGCGGCTGGGGTTTGTCGGTCGGAATGTCGATAGACACCGGCGTCATGCCCGCCAGGTCGAAGCTCAGCGGAATCGGCAGCGGCCGCACCAGCGTGGCTTCCGGCGAGTCCGCCGGCAGTTGGTCCAGCGCGCGCAGTAACGCCGCCGCGTCCGGGAAACGCTCCGCCGGGTCCTTGGCCAACAGCTTGCGCAGCACCTCCTGATAACGGCCGTGGTGCACCGGCAGTTCCGGCAGCGGTTCGGTCAGGTGCGCCAGCGCCGTGGACAGTGCATCGGTGCCGGTGTAAGGCAACTCGCCGACGAGGATTTCATAGAGCACCACGCCGAGTGCGTAGAGGTCAGCGCGGCCATCAATCTCCTGGCCCCGCGCCTGCTCCGGGCTCATATAGCTCGGCGTGCCCACGGCAAACCCGGCTTGAGTGAACTGGGTACGGTCATCCAGCGACTTGGCGATGCCGAAGTCCGACAGCACGGCGGTGCCGTCAGCGCGGAACAGAATGTTCGCCGGCTTGACGTCACGGTGGACCAGGCCCTGGGCATGCGCATAGCCCAGCGCCGAGGCGATCTGGCGGATCAACGTCACGCCCTGCTCCGGTGTCAGGCCGGCGGCAATGCGCTCTTTGAGCGTGCCGTTGGGCAGGTATTCCATGGCCATGTAATACAGCTCACCGACGTTACCGATGTCATGGATGGTCACCGTGTGCGGGTGCGACAGGCGCGCCAGGGTCTTGCCCTCGCGCAGGAAACGCTCGCAAAAACTCGGGTCCGCCGCCAGCGCCGCCGCCATCACTTTTAACGCCACCTTGCGCTCCAGCGAACGCTGGGTCGCCAGGTACACGCTGGCCATGGCACCTTCGCCGATCTCGCCTTCGATGTCATAACCCGGAATCACGATGTTCATGGCGAAACCTTCACGACAATGGCGGTGATGTTGTCCGGCGCGCCCCGGTTGAGGCCCAGGTGCACCAGGCTGCGCACGATTTCATCCGGCGCGTCGTGGCCCAGCACTTCGCGGATTTCATGATCCTCGACGGTCTTGTTCAGGCCGTCGCTGCACAGCAGGTAGCTGTCACCGGGAGCGATCAGCAGGTCGACCACCGCCACCTCCAACTGCGCCTCCACGCCAATCGCACGGGTGACGATATTGGCGCGAGGGTGCACACGGGCATCGGCTTCACTGAGCAAGCCGCTGTCTTGCAGGTCCTGCACGTAGCTGTGGTCGCGGGAAATGCCTTCCAACACGCCGTCGCGCAGGCGGTACAGGCGGCTGTCGCCGGCCCACAAACACACACCACGCAAGCCGCGTGCGGCCAGGACCACCACGGTGCTGCCCATCATGGTCACGCCACGGTTGGCGGTTTCTTCGCGCACGGTTGCGTTGATGCGGATCAGGTCATTGCGCAGGGCCGCCGAATATTCGTCGAGGGAACGCCCCACCGGCACAGCGCGCAGGCTGTCGACGATCAGGCTGCTGACGTAGTCGCCCGCCGCATGCCCGCCCATGCCGTCGGCCACCACCCACAGACGGTTTTCCGGCAGGTCCAGGCAGGCGTCTTCATTGACCTGACGGACCATGCCCACATGGCTTTTGCTCGCGGATTTGAACGTCGCCCCCATCTACACCACACCTTCTTGTCCGAGCAAAAACTGCGCAAAATCGCCGGCGGCAGGCAAACCCTGACACCGCAATAAACCTGGGGAAATCACCTGCGAGCCACGCCCCCACCACAGGCTCGCGCCCTCGCAGGCCTGTTCGGCGAGCGCGGTCATGCGGCTGTGGGGCACGGTGGCGGCAACGCGTTGCAGCCCGGCAAAGCGGCTGTCCACGGCGCGTTGCTCACTGGCCGGGATGCCGAGTTTGTCGACGCCATCGTTGAAGCCTTCAAAGGTCGCGCCGGCATCCAGCGTGCTGAGCAGCAGCTCTTCGGCCTGCTCAAACCAGGTGTCCGGCCCGCCCACCAGCGATGCGGGGTTGGTGTCGTGATCGAGCAACGCCACCACCGCCAACGGAAAATACCGGCCGACACGGTCAATGCTGGGCATGACCACACCCGCCGCCGCGTCCGGCCCGCACACACCCGGCGCCAGCACAAAGCGCCACAACGGGCTGACCAGGTACACATTGAGCCAGTCGCCACCCAGGCTGTTCTGGCTGGCGAGCAGTCCTGCCGCCAGCCAGCTGTCCCAGGGGCCGATAAAACTCTGGGGCAAGGCGCGGCTGACAAAGTCACCGCGGCTGGCCAACTTGCCGTAGAAACCCAGCGTCGTCATAACCGCTCCGGCAGGCTGAAGCCACTGAGTACGCGGCTCTTGAACGGGTTGAAGGCGCTGTTGGCGCGCAACTCGTAGGCGATGCTCGCCCCGTCCACCCGCAGGCGCAGGTTGAAACGGTCCGGCGAATTGCCGGCGGTGAGGTCCGACTGTTCCAGCAAGCGGAACCAGGCCCACGGGCCGTCCAGGGTGACGCCCGAACGGCCGCTGGCCGATGGCGGCATGATCGAAATACGCACCACGCCGATGCTGCCGGGGTTCGGCCATTGCATGGCGACCGGGCGGCTTGGGCCGTGGTCGTAGCTCAATTGCTGGCCGTCCAGATCAAGCAGGAACTGGGTGATGGTCGGGTCCATCGACACTGGTTTGAGTTCGAAACGCACGATGGGCTGCGTACCACCGGCGCGGAAGAACGCATCACGAATCGCTGCCGCACGCTGGAACGTCTGCAACACGCCTGGCGCAATCCCGAGCTTCTGCGCGGCGCCCGGTTGCCAGCGCCAGGTCTGCGCGGAGGTGTCCACGTAAGGCTGCAGGTACTTGCGGAAATAGTTGTCCATCACCCCGCCCACGCCGAAGAACTGACCGAAGTCATCCAGCGTGGCGTCGCGAGCGCTGCCCGGCGACATCGGATAACGCCCGGCCAGCGACTGGCGGTAGACGTTGACCACTTCGCTGACCCACGCCGCGTTCAGTTGGTTACGCACGCCGCCCATCATGCTGTTGGTGGTGGAATTGACCACCGACTTGACCATGCCCTGTACGAGCGGCGGCTGGCGTTCGGCATTCAGGCTGACCCGCGTGGCCGCAGCCGCCGCCTGGTTCTTGGCCTCGCCAAGCAAAGCATCGCCACTGGCGCCGACCATGGCACTGACCTGCACGTACAGCGCGTTCATGTCTGCCAGCAGGCCGTCGATGGCAGCCGGTTCGCCTTCATTCTTGCTGACGATGCTGTTGAGTTCGGCGAAGTGCGCGGTGACCGGGTCATCCGCAGCAGCCGGCGCGTTGGCGGTCGGTTGTTCCTGGCCGAGCAGGCTGCCGAGGCGCTCCTTGAGTTTGTCGACGCCGCCTTCCACCGGCACGCCTTTAGCGGCCAATTGGCGCTCTTCGGCTTGCAGATCGGTTTCCTTGGACACGGCCACCAGCAGTTTTTTCAGCGGCGAGGTCGGGCCGGAAATCACCCGCAGTACATCGGCCGCCTGGGCCACGCTGGTGATCGGCACAAAGTCGATGTCGGCGAGCAAGGCGTCCCATTGGCGCTGGTAGTCCTGGAAGTACAAGCGGCGCACGTCCGCAGCGAGGCTGACCACGTTCTGCTGGTCGGCCTGTTCACGGCCCAGCACCCATTGCTCTTCGGCGAGGGTGCCGGTCTGGTTCAGGCTGCTCAGCAAGAACGCCTGGCGATACCCCTTGGCGGTGAAGAACCCACTCAGCGGCTCACCCAGCGGCTTGCCACTTTTGCGGCTGAACACCAGCGCAGCATCGCGGCCAGCGGCTTCGTTGATGCGAAAGTCCGGGATGCCGTCGGGCAGCTTCTGGCGCTTGACCCGGTCGTAGACGCGTTGCGCCACCGGCAGTTGTTGCAACTGGCGACGCAGGTCGTCGATCAGGCGTGGGTCGAGGCGTGCATTCGGCGGGTGGCGCTCGAACAACGCCTGCAAGTGCCCGGTCAGCGCCTGACGCTGATCGGCCGGCAGGTCGCGCGGCAGGTTGCGGTCCCAATCGAGAGCGATCCAGGCCTTGATGAAGTCCGGGTCGTAGTGCTCGGCGTCGGCGAGCATCAGGTAGGCCTTGAGGCCTTCGTACAGGAAATCGGAATTGCCGCCACCGTGCAGTTGCTCTTCGATGCGCGTCACCAGGCGAGGCGCAAACACGGCGATCAACAGCTTGCGGTAGACGCTGGCAGATTCGGCTTCGAGCATGTCGCCCTGGTACAGGCCCAGCCCTTCGGACCAGCTTGGCGAATCACCCGCGAGGCTCTTCACCGCATTGAGCAACGGCAGCACGGCGAGCACTTCGCGTTGCGCCGGGCTGAGGTTCTGTACGGCCTGGCCCAACGGCGCGACCTTCTGATCTACCTGGGCGATATACGCCTGGTTGGCGCGATAACTCACCCACCACAAACCACTGACCACTACCACCAAAGCGACGGTGGCCGCCAACACGCCGCGTGCGATCCACTTGCGCCGACGCTCGACCTTGGGGTTCACGCCCACCAGGCCGCGCTCGGCGAAGGCCACGGCGGTGAAGAGCTTTTCGATGAAGTAGCTGCGCCCGGTGCCGCTCTGGCGCGCCAGGTGCTGGCGGTCCAGGTTCATGCTTTGGGCCATGGCACCGATCAGGCGATCAATCGGGCTGCCTTCCTGGGTGCCGCTGGTGAAGTACACGCCGCGCAGCAGCACGCGCTCTTCAAAGGCATTGGGTTTGAACACGCCTTCGAGAAAGCTTTGCAGGCAATCTTTCAACGCGCCGAACTGCTGCGGGAAGCCGTAGATCAGGTCGCGCCGCGCCGGGTCGCGCTCCTGTTGCAGGCGCTCCACCAACCGTTCGTTGAGGCGCTGCTCAAGGCCGGCGAACTCGCTTTGCAGCGTCGCCAATGGGCTGTCGCTATGCTTGCCGTCATCGAGCGCAAAGGTCATGCCCCACACCTGAGCGCGCTCTTCCTTGCTCAGGTTGTCGAAGAACTCCATGAAGCCCGGCACCAGGTCGAGCTTGGTCAGCATCAGGTAAATCGGGAAACGCACGCCCAACTGGGTGTACAGCTCCTGAATACGCAAGCGAATCGCCGCCGCATGGGCAGCCCGTTCGGCGTCTGTGCCAAGCAGCAAATCCGAGAGGCTGATGGCGATAAACGCACCATCAATCGGGCGGCGCGAGCGCTGCTTTTTCAGCAGGTCGAGAAAGCCCAGCCATGCCGCCTTGTCCACCGTCGAGTTGCTGTCCTGGGTGGTGTAGCGGCCCGCGGTGTCGAGCAAAACGGCTTGGTCGGTAAACCACCAATCGCAGTTGCGCGTGCCACCGACGCCCCGCACCGCACCCGCGCCCAATTGCGCAGCCAGTGGAAAATGCAGACCGGAATTGACCAGCGCCGTGGTCTTGCCCGACCCCGGTGGGCCGATGATCACGTACCACGGCAGCTCGTAGAGGTTGCGGCGTTCATCGCCACCGAGCTTGGCCTTTTTCAGCAGCGCCAGGGCCTCGTCCATGCGCTGGCGCAGGGTGCTGAGTTCTTCGGCGGTGGCGACACTGTTGGGGTCGACCGGGGTTTCCGCGGCCAGGCTGCGCATCACTTCGGCGGCCTGGCGGCGGGCCTGGATAATGCGGAACACGCGATACGCAATCCACACCGCAAACACCAGAATGATCAGCGCCCAGCGCCGCCCTTCCGGCACCAGCACATCGAGCAGCGGCCCCACAAACCAGATGATCAGGCTCAGGGCGATCAGGCCCAGCACGGGAATCACCCAGCGAATCATGAAACTGAAAAACGCCTTCACTCGACGCCCTCCGCCAATACGGTGATTTCAACCCGACGATTGCGGGCACGGCCTTCTGCGGTGGCGTTGGTCGCCACAGGCTCGGTGTCACTTCTGCCTTCGGCGCTGAAGCGATCCGCCTGGCCGGTCTTGGCTGCCAGGATCTCCAGCACCGACTTGGCGCGGGCTTCGGACAGCGCCCAGTTGGACGGGAAGCGCAGCGTGGCAATCGGGCGGTTATCGCTGTGCCCGGTGACGCGCACCTGCCCCTTGACCTTGCGGATGGCGTCGGCAATGCGCAGCATCAGCGGCTGATAGTCATCGACGATGCTGGAGCTGGCCGAGGCGAACAACTCATCGCCCCGGATCGTCACCACGGAGCGGTCGACCTTGTCTTCCACCGCCACGCGGCCAGCCTTGATGTCTTCCGCCAGGAAACCGGCCAAGCGTGGCCGCTCAATGACTTTGGGCTGCGCCACCGGACGGTCGATGGCCTGCACCGGGATCTCGCCCAGCGCATGAATATTCTTGAACACCGGCTCGGCATCCGACGCCAGTTTCATGCGCAAGCCGAACAGCAACGCCAGCAGCAGCGCCAGGCCGATGGCCACCGCGATCCACGGCGGCATGAATTGCGCCAGGCGATCACGCGCCACGGTCACGCCGCGCCAGTGCGGCGACAGCTCGCGCTCGTGCTCGCCACGCGCACTGCGAATGGCGGCGGCGGTGCGTTCACGCAAGGCTTCGAGCTGGCTGCGACCGTCGTTCATCACGCGGTAACGGCCCTCGAAACCCAGGCACATGCACAGGTACAACAGCTCCAGCAGGTACAGGCGCTCGCGCGGGCTTTGCAGACAATGGTCGAGCAACTGGAAGACCTTTTCGCCGCCCCAGGCTTCGTTGTGCACCGTGATCAACAGGCTCTGCTTGCCCCAGTCGCTGGTGCTGCCCCACGGCGTACTGAGCACCGCCTCATCGAGTGCGGTGCACAGCGCGTAACGTGCCAGCAGCACTTCGTTGCGCGCAACGCCAGCGGCTTCGGCGCGCTCTTCGAACTGGCGCAGGTAAGCCAGCAACTGCGCACGCAGGCTGGCCGGTGCCGGGTGCGCGATGGTGTTGCGCAGGCGCGTCAACAGCGCCAACAGTGGGCCGGCGGCGCTTTCCAGCGGGTTGAGGCCCTGGCTTTTGCCGGTCAGGATCGGCGCGGCCGGCACCGACAGCGGCGCCGGCTCTGCACGCGCAGGTTCCGGCGCACGGCCACCCGGGCGCGGCATGAACTGGGTGCGGTCATCATCATTGGGATGCATCGCGGATTATCCTCGGATCGCCCAGAAGGCCAGGTTCAAACCCGGGAATTGCCCGGCGATGTGGAAGGCAAAGCCGCCGGAGTTATTCAGTTGTTGCCAATGCTCGCTGCCACGGTCCAGCTCGTAATAGGTACTGCCTGCGTGGTACGGAATCTGGCGTGGCGCCACCGGCAACGGCAGCAGGCCGATGCCCGGCAGTTGCAGGTTGACCATGTCGCGGATGTGCTCCACCGAGCCGACTTTGCTCTGCTGGCCGAAACGCGCGCGCAAGGTTTCGCCGGGCACATCGGCGCGCACCACGAGGATGAAACTGGCGCTGTCGAGCAGGGTTTTGTCGGCGAGCATCGCCACGTGGATGCCGTAGGCTTTTTCCACAATCGGGATCGGTGTGGCTTTGCTGTCGATCAGCATCGACAGCGCCTCACGCAACGCTGCCATCACCGGAGTGAAGCTCAGGGCCAGGTCGTCGTGCTGGTATTGCGGGTATTCCTGGGGGCGACGGCCCGACGTCGAGAAGGTGGAAAACTCACCGGCCAGGCTCACCAGTTCGCTGAAAAAACGCTCCGGGTGCAGCGGGCTCAACTGGCTGAAATGCTGGAGCAGCGGCTGCGCGCGGTTGACCAGTTGCAGCAGCATGAAGTCGGCAATCTCTGACGCACCACCGGCGCCCGAGGCGACCACGCGGCCGGCCAGGGCTTCGCCGCGCTGGTGCAGCAGGCCCAGCAATTCGCTGCGAAAGGCCGTCAGCGGTTTGCTTGCGGCCACGTCCAGCACGGGCGGGATGTAGGTGTCATCCAGCACCAGCGCGCGGTCGGCGCGTTTTTCCTTGATGCGCACCAAGCCGATGGCGGCGTAGTCGCTGATGCCATCCTGCGCAGTCAGCAGGCGCAACGCACGGGAACCCACGGCCACGGGCGCGCGGTTTTCGAACGGGGCGTTGTCATCTCGCACTTCGCGCACCTGGCTGACGTAACGCGCAGCGCCGAGGTCTTCGCCGTCATCGACGGTGTCACGCGCGCCTGCACGCTTGAGCGGCAAGGCCAGGTACACCAGGCCATCGCGCAGGTTGTCGTCGATATTCAAAGGGCTCGGCGCCAGGTCATCCTGGGGAATATTGAACGGCGTGCCATCCGGCAACAGGCCACGTGCCGACACAATCGCCAGCTTGCCCTGGGCCAGCAGCCCCTGGTCGATGAGCAATTCGGAGAAACCCCAGGCACCGGCGGACAACGGGCGGCTGCGGGCGTCAATCAGGTTTTCCAGGTAACGGTCATGCTGCTGGAAGTGCTGCGTTCCGATGAACATGCCTTCCGACCAGACCACGCGATTGTTCCAGGACATGGGAGCTCCGTTTGCTTCTTATTGGGCAGGGCTGGATGGGGGAACCACGACGTCGGCGCGTACGGCACGCACATCGAGGCTGATCTGGTATTCGGTGTATTGGCGTGCCGGGACGGTAAGCACCGTGCGCCATTGCGCGCGGTCCAACTCGCGATAGCCCACCAGCAGGCCGATCTGGCGCGTGGACGGGTCGAGGTTGCGCTGGATACTCAGTTGCTGGCCGGGTTGCACCATCACTTCGTCCTGATCCAGCAGATCGAGGCCGAGCGTGGATTGCGCGCGATCAGCCAGCGCGAAGTAATCGGAGCGGCTGAAGGTGGCGGCGTTTTTCAGTTCAAAAATGCGTACGCGAACCGGCGCGGCCTGGCCGTTGGCGCCGGGGTTGAGCCCGGCAATGGCGTGAAAATGCAGTTCGATGGCGGCGGTGTCCGCTTCGGCTTCAGTGGCCGCCTCGGGCTTGGCGGCATCCTTGGCACACGCCGTCAGCAGCAGCGCCGTGGCGGCTGCGAGTAAAAACCTGGGAATCATCCTGCGTCCTCAATGACGTACTTAGCTATCCGTTTTATCCATTACTGCGTTGCGGTTTAGCGACGCTGTCGTGCGCTGTGTTCTTCGTAGGCTCGGCTGAATTCGCGACCGAACAGGTCCTGGAAATCTTCCTGGGCTTCGCGCGAAATATTGCTGTAAAGCTCGGTGAACTGCTGCCAGTACTGGGCCTGGCGCGAGCCGTTGAAAATGCTCGACAGCCCGCCGGGCTTGCCCATGCGCTCTTCGAGTTGCGCCGGTTCAAAGCGCGCGAGCAAGTGCTTGATGGCTGCTTCTACACCGGCCATCACCGCCAGTTGATGGGCGCGCAGGTCGTCGAAACTGTCGCGCACAGCGATATCCGGCGCCATAAACGCTTGGTTTCCATGCCGAAGCAGCAGCAATAAGGCTTCGTCGGCATTGGGCGCGAACTTCAACGGATTGTTTTCGGCGGGCCGGATCATCGTCTGCTGCATACGGAACTCGCCCTTGAGGCTGGCGCGGGCGCGCAATACGTCGATCAGGCCTTCGACCATCAACCGGTAGCTGCGCCCGATGCTCTCCATCTGCGCGCAGGCGTCAGCCTTGTCCAGGCGCAGCTGGTCGAGGCCGGCGCCGCGCAGGAAGGCTTGCAACAGGTCGGGCTGTTGGCTGTCCGCCACGGGGAGCGCGGGCTCGAGCACGGGCGGCGACTGGATGACTGGCGGCGCGGGTGGCGACTGGATGACCGACGGCGCGGGTGGCGGTGCAACGGGCGTCGGGGTACTGGCCACAGGCATGGGTGTGTCGCCAAACACGTCCCAGTCTTCGGGAATCACCGAACCAGACACCGCCGGCTTCTCCACCACCGGCACGGCAACGGGGGTCGGCGGGCGAAAGTCGTGTTGCTCGGACGGCACATGGTCCGCCACGGTCGGTGGTGGCACGGCGGTGGGCGTGAGGAAATCGAACAGGTCCGGTAGCGTGTCCATCGACGAGGCGCCATGAAACTGCGGCGCGATCACCGGCGTCGGCGCGGGCGCGTTCACCACCGCGCCCATCAACGCCTCGAAGCTGTTCGGCGAATCGCCGGCAAACGGCTGGCTATCGATGGTTTGCACGTTGAAGTCGATACGCGCCTGGATTTCGTAGTCGCCGATGCGGATCAATTCACCGTCTTGCAACGGTTCGCTGTTCCCTCGGCGCATACGAATACCGGCGTTAACCAATTCAACGCCGTTGGTGCTGTTATCGGTTAAATAGTAACGGCCATCTTTGTATTGAATAACGCAGTGTTGCGAGGAGACAAGGCGCTCTGGATCAGGCAATACCCAGTCATTATCAGAACTGCGGCCAATAGCCATCACGCCCTGATTCATGGACTTTTCAGGGCATTGCCCAGGGGTGATCTTGTGATAACTAGTGATAGTCAAACACAGCGACATCTTGCCTCCTTGCTGATACATCGCGCGCGGTCTATCCAAGGGTCTACCTGAAGGAACCAGACTTCCCGAGAGATACCGCCAGTCGCGTTAACGACCGTAAAAATATGCTTTTACCAGCATGATCGCTGATCTTAACTGGCCTCTATGACAAAAATCCTGTCCCGGTGCGCAGTTCGACCCGCCAGTCGCGCAGGGTGTTAAGCACCGCACATCTGTCACAGAGGGCGAATAGCTTACCTTGACAAGGCGTAACTACTACACCAAAAATGCACAACTTCTTGAACATCAGTGGTGGCACGGTAGTGGCACTCTGACTGTATGATCAAGAAAACATGCAAAGTTCATCGCGCAACTAATGCATGCATTGCCCGGCATCTAACGGGCTGATAGGGAGATCGAATCAAGTGGATGTGCCGTTGCTGCTCGCCGCCGTTTCCGCGACTTCGCCATGTGGCGAAGACATGGAATATGACGCGCAATTTCTCCAACTGGAGCGTGACGCCAAGGGCCAACCCGAGCGCAGCATGGGCGACTCTATCCTGCCCGCGGAGCCACCGGAATGGCGCAGCATCCAGCAGCAAAGCCTCGACTTGTTGCAGCGCAGCAAAGACCTGCGCATCACCCACTTTCTGTTGCAAAGCTCCCTCGCCCTTCAGGGTGTGGCCGGGCTGGCCGAAGTCCTCACGCTGATCAACGCGCTGCTGCGCGAGTACTGGGCCGACCTGCACCCGCGCCTGGATGCCGACGACGATAACGACCCCACCGTACGCATCAATGCCTTATCCGGCCTGACCAGCGACGCAACCATTCGTCTACTGCGCGAAAGCATCCTCACGCGCTCGCGCACGTTCGGGCCGGTGAGCCTGCGTGCCGCGCTGAACGCCAGCGGCCTGATGAGCTTCCCCGATGAACAGCTCGGTGCCCAGCAACTCAACGCGGCATTTCTGGACAGCGATCCCGAACAACTGCAAGCCACGCGCGATGCCTTGAGCGCCGCGCGCGCCGCCTGCGAAGCCATCGAACAACAGGTCAGCGACCAGGTCGGTTCGGCCCAGGGCGTGGACCTCAGCCTGTTGAAGCAACCGCTCAAGCAGGCGCTGCAAGTCCTCAACCAATTCGTACCGAACAGTGATACCAGCAGCGAACCCGAGGCCGTCAGTGACGACAATGCCCCCTCGGTCGATTTCGCCGCTGCCCCCGCCGCACCGCGCCCCACTGGCGACATCGCCAGCCGCGATGACGTGCTGCGCAGCCTCGACAAGATCCTTGCGTACTACACCCGTCACGAGCCTTCGAGCCCGCTGCCGGTGCTGTTGAACCGGGCGAAGAATCTGGTGCACGCCGACTTCGCGGCCATCGTGCGCAATCTGATTCCCGACGGCATGTCCCAATTTGAAAACCTGCGCGGCCCGGACGGCGAGTAAGCCGCCCGGCTGTGCAGTAACAACACCGTCGCTCAAGCGACCAGGAGCAGCAACGTGGCGAAGCAAAGTTCTCAGAAATTCATCGCGCGCAACCGTGCGCCTCGAGTGCAGATCGAGTACGACGTCGAGCTTTACGGCGCCGAGAAAAAGGTCCAGCTGCCCTTCGTGATGGGTGTGATGGCCGACCTCGCCGGCAAGCCTGCCGAACCGCTCGCACCCGTGGCCGACCGCAAGTTCCTTGAGGTGGACGTCGACAACTTCGACTCGCGCCTCAAGGCCATGCAGCCACGCGTAGCGTTCCACGTACCGAACGAGCTGACCGGCGAAGGCAACCTGAGCCTGGACATCACTTTCGAAAGCATGGACGACTTCAGCCCGGCCGCCGTGGCCCGCAAGGTCGATTCGCTCAAGCAACTGCTCGAAGCCCGCACCCAGCTGGCCAACCTGCTGACCTACATGGACGGCAAGACTGGCGCTGAAGAAATCATCATGAAGGCGATCAAGGACCCGGCACTGCTTCAGGCACTTGCCAGCGCGCCTAAGCCTGCAGGGGACCAGTAATCATGACTGACAATACCGCCCGCGAAGGCTCCCAGATCCTGGGTGCCACCGAAGAAGCCAGCGAGTTCGCCAACCTGCTGCTGCAAGAATTCAAACCCAAGACCGAGCGTGCCCGCGAAGCCGTGGAAACCGCTGTGCGCACCCTGGCCGAACAGGCCTTGGCACAGACGGACCTGGTGTCCAACGACGCGATCAAGTCGATTGAGTCGATCATCGCCGCCATCGACGCCAAGCTCACCGCTCAGGTCAACCAGATCATCCATCACCCGGACTTCCAACAGCTGGAAAGCGCCTGGCGTGGCCTGCACTACCTGGTCAACAACACCGAGAGCGACGAGCAACTGAAGATTCGCGTGCTCAACATCTCCAAGCCGGACCTGCACAAGACCCTGAAGAAATTCAAGGGCACCGCGTGGGACCAGAGCCCGATCTTCAAGAAGATGTACGAAGAAGAATACGGCCAGTTTGGCGGCGAACCGTACGGCTGCCTGGTCGGCGACTACTACTTCGACCAGTCGCCACCCGATGTGGAGCTGCTAGGCGAGCTGTCGAAAGTCTGCGCCGCCATGCACTCCCCGTTCATCGCTGCGGCGTCGCCGACCGTGATGGGCATGGGCTCGTGGCAGGAACTGTCGAACCCGCGCGACCTGACCAAAATCTTCACCACGCCGGAATACGCCGGCTGGCGCTCGCTGCGTGAATCGGAAGATTCGCGCTACATCGGCCTGACCATGCCGCGCTTCCTGGCGCGCCTGCCGTATGGCGCCAAGACCGATCCGGTGGAAGCCTTCGCCTTCGAAGAAAACACCGACGGCGCCGACAGCTCCAAGTACACCTGGGCCAACGCCGCCTACGCGATGGCGGTGAACATCAACCGCTCGTTCAAACACTATGGCTGGTGCTCGCGCATCCGTGGCGTAGAGTCCGGCGGTGAAGTGGAAAACCTGCCAGCCCACACGTTCCCGACCGATGACGGTGGCGTGGACATGAAGTGCCCGACCGAAATCGCTATCAGCGACCGCCGTGAAGCGGAACTGGCGAAGAACGGTTTCATGCCGCTGCTGCACAAGAAAAACACCGACTTTGCCGCCTTCATCGGTGCCCAGTCGTTGCAGAAACCGGCTGAATACGACGACCCGGACGCCACCGCCAACGCCAACCTGGCCGCGCGCCTGCCGTACCTGTTCGCCACCTGCCGTTTCGCGCACTACTTGAAGTGCATCGTGCGCGACAAGATCGGTTCCTTCAAAGAGAAGGACGAGATGCAGCGCTGGTTGCAGGACTGGATCCTCAACTACGTCGACGGCGACCCGGCGCACTCCACCGAAACCACCAAGGCCCAGCACCCATTGGCTGCCGCCGAAGTGATCGTGGAAGACGTCGAAGGCAACCCGGGTTACTACAACTCCAAGTTCTACCTGCGCCCGCACTATCAGCTTGAAGGGCTGACCGTGTCGTTGCGTCTGGTATCGAAGCTGCCTTCGGCGAAAAGCGCGTAACCACGAATGAGCCGGCTCTTCTGTGGGAGCCGGGCTTGCCCGCGATGCAGGCGACACGGTCTGCCAGTCAGACCGCGTTGATGCAATCGCAGGCAAGCCAGCTCCCACAGAAAGCACTGCCCATTGGGCTTAAACAAATATCGTGGCTGAGTCCACACAGGGAGAAAACATGGCTGTTGATATTTTCATCAAGATCGGCGACATCAAGGGCGAGTCCATGGACAAGGCCCACAAGGACGAAATCGACGTGCTGAACTGGAGCTGGGGCATGGCTCAGTCCGGCAACATGCACGTTGGCGGTGGCGGCGGTGCGGGCAAGGTGAATATCCAGGACCTGTCGCTGACCAAGTACGTCGACAAGGCTTCGCCAAACCTGATGATGCACTGCGCCAGCGGCAAGCACATCGACAAGGTCAAGCTGACCGTGCGCAAGGCCGGTGGCGAAAGCCAGGTCGAGTACATGGTGATCAACCTGGAAGAAGTGCTGGTCACGTCCCTGAGCACCGGCGGCTCGGGCACCGATGATCGCCTGACCGAAAACGTCACCCTGAACTTCGCCCAAGTGATGGTCGACTACCAGCCGCAGAAAGCCGACGGCACCAAAGACGGCGGCGCGATCAAGTTTGGCTGGAACATCCGTTCCAACACCAAGCGCTGATAAACCCGGTGGCCGTGGCTCGCCGCCACGGCCCCAGGCATCGGCCCCTCGCAGAAACCGTCCCTCTCACAACCCGTCCGTGGAGCTGCTTTGGTGGTAACTGAAATCGCTTCCCGCGACCGTCTGCAACCGTCCCTGCTGGACCGGTTGACCGACGACGACCCAACCAATCCCAAGGAAAGCGCCGACAAACGCGTGCTCTCCCTGACCCAATTGAAAGCCTCGGTGCTGCGCGACCTGGCGTGGCTGCTCAACACCACGTCGTTGCTGGACGCCGATGCCACGCTGCACACCCCGGCCGGTACGTCGGTGGTCAATTACGGTTTGCCGGCACTGGCGGGCAACAGCGTTTCCAGTGTCGATATCAAAGCCCTGGAAGCCCTGATCTACCAGGCCATCGCCACCTTTGAACCGCGTATTTTGCGCCACACCCTGCGCGTCAAGGCCCGTGTCGGCCACGGCGAAATGAACCACAACGCGCTGAGCTTCGAGATCGAAGGCGACCTGTGGGCGCAGCCGGTGCCATTGCGCTTGCTGCTGCAAACCGACCTCGACCTGGAATCCGGCCATGTGCGCGTGGTGAACGCCGACCAGCGGAGGCGCCCATGAACCCGCGCCTGCTGGAGCTGTACAACCAGGAACTGCACCACGTGCGCGAAAGCGCCGCCGAGTTCGCCAAGGAATACCCGAAGATCGCCAGTCGGCTGACCCTGTCCGGTATGGACTGCGCCGACCCGTACGTCGAACGCCTGCTCGAAGGCTTTGCCTACCTCACCGCCCGCGTGCAACTCAAGCTCGACGCCGAGTACCCGACCTTCACCCACAACCTGCTGGAAATCGCCTACCCGCACTACCTGGCGCCGACGCCGTCGATGACCGTGGTGCAATTGCAGACCGACCCGGACGAAGGCTCGCTGGCCAGCGGTTTTCCGTTGCCGCGCGACACCGTGCTGCGTGCCGCGCTGGGCCGCGAAACCCAGACCTGCTGCGAGTACCGCACCGCGCACCCGGTGACGCTGTGGCCGTTGCAGGTCAGCGGCGCCGAGTACTTCGGCAACCCTGCCGCCGTGCTCGGCCGCCTGGCCGCCAGCGAGCCGAAGGCCAAGGCCGGTTTGCGCCTGACCCTGCGCACCGGCGCCGAATTGCCGTTCAACAGCCTCGGCCTCGACAACCTGCCGCTGTACCTCAGCGGCGCCGACGAGCAGCCGTTTCGCCTCTACGAACAATTGCTGGGCAACGCCTGCGCGGTGTTTGCGCGCAAACCCGGCGGTGATTGGGTCGAACGCCTGCCGCACGACGCGTTGCGTTCGCGCGGCTTTGACGACGCTGATGCGGCCATGCCGGTGGTGGCCCGGGCATTCCAGGGCTATCGCCTGTTGCAGGAATATTTCGCCCTGCCCCACCGCTTCCTGTTCGTCGAATTTGCTGAACTGAGCCGCGCGGTCAAACGCTGCGACGGTCAGGAGCTGGAACTGATCGTGCTGTTCGACCGCCACGAGCCGAGCCTGGAAGGCAGTGTCGGCCCGGCGCAGTTCATGCCGTTCTGCACGCCGGCGATCAACCTGTTCCCCAAACGCGTGGACCGTATTCATTTGTCTGACCGCGTTAACGAACACCACGTGATTGCCGACCGCACGCGGCCAATGGATTTCGAGATTCACTCGCTGAGCGGCATCACCGGCCACGGCACCGGGCCGGAGCAGCCGTTCCTGCCGTTCTACGCGGTGCGCGACCCGTCACGTTATGGGCGCGATCAGGCTTACTACACGCTGCGCCGCGAGCCGCGCGTGTTGTCCAGCGACCAACGCCGCAACGGCCCGCGCTCTACCTACGTGGGCAGCGAAACCTTTGTCAGCCTGGTCGACAGCCAGCAAGCGCCCTACCGCCACGACCTGCGCCAACTCGGCGTGACCGCGCTGTGCACCAACCGCGATCTGCCGTTGTTCATGAGCGTGGGCAACGGCAAGACCGACTTTACTTTGGCCGACAGCGCGCCCGTGTTGTCGGTGCGCTGCGTCGCCGGCCCGAGCCGCCCACGCGCCAGCCACGCGCATGACGCCAAGGCCTGGCGCCTGATCAGCCAGTTGTCGCTCAACTACCTGTCGCTGAGCGAACAGGGCCAGGGCGCCGGCGCTTTGCGTGAACTGCTGCGCCTGTATGGCGACAGCAACGACGCGGCGCTGCAACTGCAAATCGAAGGCCTGCGCGAAGTCAGCAGCAAAGCCGTGACCCGGCGCCTGCCGATGCCTGGCCCGATCGTGTTTGGCCGTGGGTTGGAAATTACCCTGGAATTCGATGAAAACGCGTTTCGCGGCACCGGCGTGTTTCTGCTCGGTGCGGTGCTGGAGCGCTTCCTGGCACGCTACGTGTCGATCAACAGTTTTACCGAGACGGTGATCCGTACCACCGAACGCGGCGAGATCATGCGATGGAAAGCCAAGCCCGGGCGGCGTCCGACCCTGTGAACACACTGGATGCGATGCATCAGGAGCCCTGGGAATACGATTTCTTCCAGGCGCTGCGGCGTATCGAGTGCGAATCGCCGCAGCTGCCGCGCCTGGGCCATTCCCTGCGCCTGGCGGATGACCCGTTGCGCCTAGGGCAACAGGCCGATTGCACCTTCGCCCCGGCCACTTTGGCCTCGGTCGATCCCGGTGGCGAGGGCAAACCAGCGCGGCTTGAGCAGTTCTTCTTCGGCCTCGGCGGCCCCAACGGCCCGTTGCCGCTGCACATCACCGAGTACGTGCGCGAGCGCCAGCGCAACAACGCCGACAGCACCAGCAAACAGTTTTTGGACGTGTTCCACCATCGCCTGCTCAGCCTGTTTTACCGGGCCTGGGCTGAGGCGCGGCCAACGGTCAGCCACGACCGCCCGAATGACGATTACTGGTCGGCACGCCTGGCAGCACTGAGCGGCCGAGGAATGCCGAGCCTGCTGAATCAGGGGCTGATTCCCGACACGGCGAAGCTGCATTACAGCGGCCACCTGTCAGCGCAAACCCGCTACCCGGATGGGCTGAAGGCGATTCTGAGCGAGTATTTCGGCCTGCCGGTTGAGATTGAAGAATACGTCGGCCAATGGCTGGAACTGCCCGAGCGCAGCCGCGTCAGCGTCAGCGCTAACCAGTTGGGAGTGGATTTTTGCCTCGGCAGCCACGTGTGGGACCGCCAGCATAAATTCCGCATCCGCCTCGGCCCGCTCACGCTGGATGACTACATGGGCATGCTGCCCGGCAGCCAGCCGTTCAACGAGCTGGTGGCGTGGGTGGCCGAGTACCTGGGCCATGAACTGGACTGGGACCTGAACCTGGTTTTGCAACAACCCGAAGTACCGGCGCTGCAGCTCAATAGCCAGTTCCGCCTGGGCTTCAACACCTGGCTCGGCCGACCCGAGCATGACGCCAACGACCTAATCCTGGCTCGGCATTACGCCGACCACGCCACCACCTCAAGGAATCCAGAGCATGGGTGAAATCAGTCGCGCCGCACTGTTCGGCAAACTCAACAGCGTGGCCTACAAGGCCATCGAAGCCGCCACTGTGTTCTGCAAACTGCGGGGCAACCCGTACGTGGAACTGGCCCACTGGTTTCACCAGTTGTTGCAACTGCAGGACTCCGACCTGCACCGTATCATTCGCCAGTTCAACGTCGAGCCCGCCCGCCTGGCCCGTGACCTGACCGAAGCACTGGACCGCCTGCCACGCGGCTCGACGTCGATCACCGACCTGTCGTCTCACGTGGAAGAAGCGGTGGAACGCGGTTGGGTCTACGGCAGCCTGATGTTCGGCGAAAGCCAGGTGCGCACCGGTTACCTGGTGCTCGGCATTTTGAAGACCCCAAGCCTGCGCCACGCACTGCTGGGCTTGTCGTCCGAGTTCGACAAAATCAAAGCTGAAGCACTGAGCGAACGCTTCGACGAATACGTCGGCGACTCGCCCGAAAATGCATTGAGTGCCAGCGACGGCTTCAATGCCGGCGCTGTACCCGGCGAAGCCAGCGGCGCCATCGCACCGAGCGCGATGGGCAAGCAGGAGGCGCTCAAGCGCTTTACCGTGGACCTGACCGAACAAGCGCGCAGCGGCAAGCTCGACCCTATCGTCGGGCGTGATGAAGAGATCCGCCAACTGGTGGATATCCTCATGCGTCGGCGCCAGAACAACCCGATCCTCACTGGCGAGGCCGGTGTGGGCAAGACCGCCGTGGTCGAAGGCTTCGCCCTGCGCATCGTCGCCGGTGACGTGCCGCCCGCACTCAAGGACGTGGAGCTGCGCAGCCTCGACGTGGGCCTGCTGCAAGCCGGCGCCAGCATGAAAGGCGAGTTCGAACAGCGCCTGCGCCAAGTCATCGAAGACGTCCAGGCCTCGCCCAAGCCGATCATCCTGTTCATCGACGAAGCCCACACGCTGGTGGGTGCCGGTGGCGCTGCCGGGACCGGTGACGCCGCCAACCTGCTCAAGCCCGCCCTCGCCCGCGGCACCTTGCGTACTGTGGCCGCGACGACGTGGGCCGAGTACAAAAAACACATCGAAAAAGACCCGGCGCTGACTCGCCGCTTCCAGGTCGTGCAAGTGGCCGAGCCGTCGGAAGACAAGGCGCTGTTGATGATGCGCGGCGTGGCCTCGACCATGGAAAAGCACCACCAGGTGCAGATCCTCGATGAAGCCCTGGAAGCTTCGGTGAAGCTGTCGCACCGCTACATTCCGGCGCGCCAGCTGCCGGATAAATCCGTGAGCCTGCTGGACACCGCCTGCGCTCGCGTCGCCATCAGCCTGCATGCCGTGCCGGCCGAAGTCGACGACAGCCGCCGTCGCATCGAAGCGCTGGAAACCGAGCTACAAATCATCGCCCGCGAGCATGCCATCGGCATCGCCATCGGCGCACGCCAGAGCAACAGCGAAACCTTGCTGAGCGCTGAACGTGAACGCCTGGCAACCCTGGAAAGCCGCTGGGCCGAAGAGAAAACCCTGGTCGATGAGCTGCTCGCCACCCGTGCAACCTTGCGCGAGAAAGCCGGTGTTGTGGACAGCGGCAACGATGAGTTGCGCGCACAGCTTGTGGACCTGCAACAACGCCTCACCGCCCTGCAAGGCGAAACCCCGCTGATCCTGCCGACCGTGGATTACCAGGCCGTGGCCTCGGTGGTCGCCGACTGGACCGGCATCCCGGTGGGCCGCATGGCGCGCAACGAACTGGAGACGGTGCTCAACCTCGACCAGCACCTGAAAAAACGCATCATCGGCCAGGACCACGCCCTGCAGATGATCGCCAAGCGCATCCAGACCTCTCGCGCCGGTCTCGACAACCCAAGCAAGCCGATTGGCGTGTTCATGCTGGCCGGCACCTCGGGTGTGGGCAAGACCGAGACCGCGCTGGCGCTGGCTGAAGCCATGTACGGCGGTGAGCAGAACGTCATCACCATCAACATGAGCGAGTTCCAGGAAGCCCACACCGTGTCGACGCTCAAGGGCGCGCCACCGGGCTATATCGGCTACGGCGAAGGCGGCGTGCTGACCGAAGCGGTGCGGCGCAAACCCTACAGTGTGGTGCTGCTGGACGAGGTGGAAAAAGCCCACCCGGACGTGCACGAGATCTTCTTCCAGGTGTTCGACAAGGGCGTGATGGAAGACGGCGAAGGCCGCGTGATCGACTTCAAGAACACCCTGATCCTGCTGACCACCAACGCTGGCACTGAGTTGATTTCGCAGGTGTGCAAAGACCCGGCGAATATTCCCGAGCCGGAAGAAATCGCCAAGGCGTTGCGCCAGCCATTGCTGGAAATTTTCCCGCCGGCGCTGCTCGGCCGTTTGGTGACGATTCCTTACTACCCGCTGAGCGACGAGATGCTCAAGGCAATTACCCGCCTGCAACTCAACCGCATCAAAAAGCGTGTGGAGAACACCCACAAAGTCGCCTTCGATTACGACGACGAAGTCGTCGACCTCATCGTGTCCCGCTGCACCGAAACCGAAAGCGGTGGGCGGATGATCGACACCATCCTCACCAACAGCCTGCTGCCGGACATGAGCCGCGAGTTCCTCACCCGCATGCTCGAAGGCAAGGCGCTGGCGGGCGTGCGGATCAGCACGCGGGATAACGAATTGCACTACGACTTCAACGATTGACCTGACGGAATGCGATCAAAACTGTGGGAGCGGGCTTGCTCGCGAAGACGGCGTATCAGTTGATGCATCCGGTGACTGATTCACCGCGTTCGCGAGCAAGCCCGCTCCCACAGTTGGAGCCGGTTCCTACAGTTATTACGCAATTTACGGGTTAACCGATGCTATTCAACCAAGCCTCACGCCTGGCCAAAGTCACCAGCCCTCTCGGGCCGGATGTGCTGCTGCTCAATGAAATGGGCGGCGGCGAAGAGCTGGGGCGGCTGTTCAACTATGAGCTGCAACTGACCTCGCTGGACGCCAATATCGACCTCAACCAGTTGCTGGGCAAGCCGATGAGCGTCGGCCTGCAACTGGCGGACGGTGGCGAGCGGCACTTCCACGGCATCGTCGCACGGTGCAGTCAGAACATCGACCAAGGCCAGTTCGCCAGTTATCAGGTGACGCTGCGCCCGTGGTTCTGGCTGCTGAGCCGCACATCGGACTGCCGGATTTTCCAGAACCAGAGCATCCCGCAGATCATCAAGCAGGTGTTTCGCGACCTGGGTTTTTCCGACTTCGAAGACGCCCTCAGCCGGCCGTACCGCGAGTGGGAATACTGCGTGCAGTACCGCGAGACCAGCTTCGATTTCGTCAGCCGCTTGATGGAGCAGGAAGGCATCTACTACTTCTTCCGCCATGAACCGGACCGCCATGTGCTGGTGCTGGCCGACGCCTATGGCGCCCACACCACGGTGCCGGGCTACGCGTCGATTCCGTATTACCCCAAGGACGAGCAGCAGCGCGAACGCGACCACATGCACAACTGGCACCTGGCGCACGAAGTGCAACCGGGCTCGCTGGAGCTCAATGACTATGACTTCCAGCGCCCCAGCGCCAGCATCGACGTACGCTCGGCGATGCCGCGCCCGCACACCGCCGGCGACTATCCGCTGTACGACTACCCCGGCACCTATGTGCAAAGCGAAGACGGCGAGCACTATGCGCGTACTCGCATCGAAGCCTTGCAAACCCTGCATGAACAGATCGAGTTCAGCGGCAACGCGCGTGGCCTCGGCTCAGGCCACCTGTTCAGCCTCACCGGCTTCAGCCGCCAGGACCAGAACCGCGAATACCTGATCGTCGGCTGTCGCTATTACATCGTTCAGGAAAGCCTGGAAAGCGGCGGCGGCTCGGGTTCGGCGCAATTCGAAAGCAGCCTCACGTGCATCGACGCCCAGCAAAGCTTCCGACCGCTGGCAAACACACACAGACCCATCGTCAAAGGCCCGCAGACCGCCTTGGTGGTCGGCCCCAAAGGCGAAGAAATCTGGACCGACCAATACGGCCGCGTGAAGGTGCACTTCTACTGGGACCGCCACGACCAATCCAACGAAAACAGCTCGTGCTGGATTCGTGTCTCGCAATCTTGGGCCGGTAAAAACTGGGGCTCGATGCAGATCCCGCGGATCGGCCAGGAAGTGATCGTGAGCTTTCTGGAGGGTGACCCGGACCGCCCGATCATCACCGGCCGGGTGTACAACGCCGAGCAAACGGTACCTTACGACCTGCCGGAAAACGCCACACAGAGCGGCATGAAAAGCCGTTCGAGCAAGGGCGGCACGCCGGCCAACTTCAATGAAATCCGCATGGAGGACAAGAAGGGTCTGGAGCAGTTGTACATCCATGCCGAGCGCAATCAGGACATCGTGGTGGAGGTGGATGAAAGCCACTCCGTCGGGCATGACCGCAACAAGAGCATCGGGCATAACGAGACGGTGACTATCGGGAATAACCGTACGCGCATCGTCAAGCAGCAGGACGTCCTCTTGGTCGGTCAGAGGAAGACCGACAGCATCAGCCAGAGCTACATCATCGAAGTGGGTGAAAACCTGCGCCTGGTCTGCGGCAAAAGCATCCTGGAGCTGAACGCCAGTGGGCAGATCAACCTCACCGGCGTGAATATCAGCTTTTATGCCAGCGGCGATGCCGAGTTCAACACCGGCGGCGTACTGCATCTGAACAACGACCACGGCCCCGGCGCCACGCCCGATGGCCAGGGCATCAAAAAAAGCATCGACGCCAATATTGAAGCCGTCTTCCCCGCGCCTAAAAGCTCCTGACGAGACCCGTTTGCCATGACGTACCGAATCAACGAATTCCAGTTCCAACTGCCTGCCGGCGAGCTGCAGGACGCGTCGATCAATATCCTCAAGTTTCCCGAACTGGGCACTTCATTGATCATCAGCCGCAGCTTTCTCGCCGAAGGCGAGACCCTGCACAGCAACTTCGATGACCAGCTCAAGCGCCTGGAAAAACAGGTGCAGGATTTGCGCTGCCAACCGAGCGTGACCGTGCGTTTGGGCGCCGCACAAGAGGTGGAAGGCATTGAGCTGCGCAGCCAGTTCAACAAGGGCAATGACAAGGTGTTCCAGTACCAGCTGGCGCTGGTGCTGCCGGGTACGCGCAAGATGCTCGCCTTGAGTTATGTGAAGGCGGACACGCTTGGGGATGCCGAGGCGGCGCACTGGGCATTGATAAAAAATTCGCTGTCGTTCGACGCTATTTCTTGATGAGCAGCCTGCATGTCTGACGCGTTATGGGCGGCCCGAATGGGCGATGCGCTGTCCCACACCTCGATGATGGCGGACATCCTCGGTGGTGTGTTGGAAGTGGCGGCCAATATCGCGATCACTGCGGTGGCGACGGCTGCCGTGGTGGCTGCCACCGGCATTACCGTGGTCACCGGCGGCCTCGGCTGCTTCCTGCTGGGCGCGGTAGTGGGCACGATTGTCGGCCTCGCCATGAGCAAGAGTGGCGCGGACAAAGGCCTGACCAAGATATGCGATGCCTTTAGCAACGCCCTGTTTCCTCCCTCGGTGCAGGCGAACATTCTCACTGGTTCCACCGATACCCTCACCAATAACATGCCTGCCGCCCGCGCGGCCGGGGCGATCAGCTCCCATGTCACACCGGCCGGCACCGAGCTGGAAGCGTCCAAGCCTGAACCAGAACCCAGCTACCTGGACATGGCCGAAGGTTTCTTCTCGCAGATGTGGCGCCCCACCGTCGCGACGCCCGCGCCGGGCGCCGTGCCGAAGCCGCTGGACCTGGTCGTGTGCATGAAGCACCCGCCAATGCCGCCGCAGTTTCTTGCCGAAGGTTCGGAAAAGGTCACGATCAACGGCCAACCCGCCGTGCGCAGTGGTGATCGCAGCACCTGCGATGCGACGGTAGTGTCGTCCGGCTTGATCTCATCCAACGTGGCCATCGGTGGCGGTTCGGTGGTGGTGCGTGAAATTCGCAGCGGCAAGACGCCGGGTGTCGGGCTGGCGGTCACGGCGCTGTTGATGCTCAAGGGTGGCAAGGGCAAGTTCTTCAGCAAGCTGCCGTGCATGTTGGTCAGCGGGGCGACCTCGATGGCCATCAGCAGCGCGATGGGGGCCGCGGCCAACGCCGCGATGGGCTCGTCGAACCCGGTGCATGCTGCAACGGGCGCGAAGATACTCGGCGATGTCGAGGAACTGGATTTCGTGCTGCCGGGTATCCTCCCGATTGACTGGCAGCGCTTTTACAACAGCCGTGATGAACGCCAGGGCAGCCTGTTTGGCGTCGGCTGGAGCGTGGCCTACGAAGTGTGCGTCGACATTCAGCCGCATCCCGAGGGTGGCGAAACGCTCGTGTATACCGACGAGCAGGGCCGGCCCATCGACATGGGCTCGATTCCGTTGGGCGGCGCAGTATTCAGTGCCGGTGAAGGGCTTGCGGTGCGGCGACACCTCAACGGGCAATTGCTGATCGAAAGCGACGACGGCATGTACCGTTTGTTCGAAGCTGCTCCAGCAGACCCGTCGCGACTGCGTCTGACCCAACTGGGTGACCGTAACGACA
Source organism: Pseudomonas sp. MF08831 (assembly GCF_059862645.1). Classification (NCBI taxonomy): domain Bacteria; kingdom Pseudomonadati; phylum Pseudomonadota; class Gammaproteobacteria; order Pseudomonadales; family Pseudomonadaceae; genus Pseudomonas; species Pseudomonas sp. MF08831. The sequence continues at coordinate 352,501 of NZ_JCBCUX010000003.1, forward strand.
ACCGCATCTACCTCGACTATGACGAAACCGGCCACTTGGTGCGACTGCGCGATACATTCGATCTGGTTCAGGTTGAGCTGATCCGTGATCAGGGTCATGTGGCTCATATTGAGCGCCTCTACCCGGATCAACGTCGCGAAGTGCTCGTGAGCTACGGCTATGACGCCGAGGGCAATCTGGCGCAGGTGCGCGACGCCACCGGCCAGGTGCAGCGACGCTTCGCCTACGATGCCGGGCGGCGTATGGTTGAGCATCAATTGCCCACCGGGTTGCGCTGCTTCTATGAGTGGGCGTTGATTGAAGGCCTGGAATGGCGCGTGGTCCGGCACTGGACCGATGAGGGCGACGCCTACCAGTTCGACTACGACTTGCAGGCGGGCCTGACCCGCATCACCGACGGTTTGCAACGCGTCAGCACTCGGCACTGGAACGCTCAGTACCAGATCATTCAATACAGCGGCAATCTCGGCCAGACCTGGCTGTTCGAATGGAACGACGAACGCCAGTTACTCAGCGCCACCGACCCGCAAGGCGGCCGCTATGAGTACAGCTACGATGAGAGCGGCAACCTGATCGGCGAAACCGACCCGCTCGGGCGCAGCGACTCCACCTTGTGGCTGGAACATTGGGCGTTACCGCTGGTGGAAACCGACGCCGCCGACAACAGTTGGAAGTATCGCTATGACCCGCGCGGCAACTGCATCGCCGAGACCGATCCGCTGGGTTACATCACCCGCTATCGTTATGACGCCCACGGCCAGGTCGTGGAAATCATCGACGCCACCGGCAAAAGCAAACAACTGCGCTGGAACCCGTTCGGGCAACTGGTCGAGCATATTGATTGCTCGGGCTACCCAACGCGCTTCAGCTACGACGAGCGCGGTTATTTGCAGCTCATCACCGATGCCCTCGGTGAACGTACCCAATTCAGCTACGACGCCCAGGGCCGATTGCTCAGCAGCCAACTGCCGGACGGCCGCACCGAACATTTCCAGCGCGATGCCAGCGGGCAGTTGGTGGGCTATACCGATCCCGCCGGGCACACCACGCTCTATCAACATAACCGGCGTGGCCAGGTGCGCCAGCGCACCGACGCCCATGGTCGCCAGGTGCAGTTCGGCTACGACAGCTACGGGCGGCTGCAAGCGTTGGTCAATGAGAACGGTGAAAGCTATCGGTTTGCGTGGGATGCCGGCGATCGGCTGGCTGAACAGCAAGACCTCGACGGCAGCGCCAAGCGCTACGACTACGACCGGCTGGACAACATCACAGCGGTGACTGCCGTTCCGGCGCCATATGGCAATGGCTTGGCGGTGGTCCCCGAAACGCCGCCAGCGCCCATCGTTCATCGGCTGGAGCGTGATGCGGTCGGCCGACTGGTCGCCAAGACCACCGACGATGGCCGCACTGAGTACAGCTACGATGCGGTGGATCAGCTCACGGCGGTCACCTTCACTGATCTGCAAGGCAATGCCCAGGCGTTGGGTTTCGCCTACGACGCTGTCGGCCAGTTGCTTGCCGAACAAAGTGCCGGCGGCAAGCTGCAACATCACTACGACGAACTCGGCAACCTGATCCAGACCCAACTGCCGGACGGGCGCTGGCTCAATCGCCTGTACTACGGCAGCGGCCACCTGCACCAGATCAACCTCGACGGCCAGGTCATCAGCGACTTCGAACGCGACCGCCTGCACCGCGAAGTGCTGCGCACCCAAGGCCAGCTCAGCACCCGCAGCGAATACGACCGCAGCGGCCGCCTGCGCTCACGCCAACGCCGCCTTAACAGCCAGCCATCGCTGATGCCTGCGGCGATGCAAAAGCAGTTCGAATACGACCCCGCCGACAACCTGATCGGCAAACTCGACCAGCAACCCGCCGCGCAACATCGTCAACTGCTGCACTACGACGCCACCGGCCGCATCATCGCAAGCCAGGACAACCTGCACGGCCAGCGCGAAACCTTCGCCTACGACACCGCCGCCAACCTGCTCGACGGCCCGCAGACGGGCGCCGGCTTAGTGGTGCATAACAAGCTGCTGACCTATCAGGACAAGCGTTATCGCTACGATGCGTTTGGACGGATGATCGAAAAACGCAGCGCCAAACGCGGCGTGCAGCGGTTTGTGTATGACGCAGAAAGCCGGTTGGTTGAAGTGCGTAATGAAAGCGGCAGCGTGGTCAGGATGGTCTACGACCCGCTGGGGCGGCGGGTTGAAAAAACCGAGCACGGCAGCGATGGGTATCCGTTGGGGGAAACCCGGTTCATGTGGGATGGGCTGCGGTTGTTGCAGGAGCACAAGCACAGTCAAACCAGTCTTTATGTGTATGAAGACGACGGCGGCTATCAACCGTTGGCCCGCGTCGACGGTGACGGCCCACTGCAGAAAATTCGTTACTACCACAACGACCTGAACGGGTTGCCGGAGCAACTGACCGAAGCTGACGGACACAGCGTCTGGCAGGCGACTTATCGGGTGTGGGGCAACACGCTGGAAGAGGTGCGCGAGCCTTATTACATCGAGGAGCAAAATCTAAGGTTTCAGGGCCAGTATCTGGACCGGGAGACGGGGCTGCATTTCAATACGTTCAGGTTTTATGATCCGGATGTGGGGCGGTTTACGACGCCGGATCCGATTGGGTTGGCGGGAGGACTGAACCTCTATCAATACAGCCCAAATCCCGTCGGCTGGATCGATCCTTGGGGTTGGAGTTGCGTTCAGTTCAAACGCTGGAAACGCGGCCAAGCCATAGACAAACCGTTGCCTAACGGCAAAGCTCCGGCTTGGGATGTGGTAAGAAATCGGTATTGGAAAAACCGCTATGAAGCTTCAAAAACATCTGGCGAATTCAGTCCGTCTAACATGAGCCGTATGAAGCGTGGTTCGGCACCCCTGGACGCCAACGGCAACTCAATGGAATTGCATCACCACAACCCTCAAAGAAACGGTGGTAGGGATGTGAACAATCCTCGAAACCTGCGTGAGGTCACTCGCGAGCAGCACGCAGCACTGGATGAATTCAGACAGTTAGGAAGCAAGTAATGACCGCTATAGACATCATTAAAAAATTCGTCGAAGGCTCTATTTCACCCAAGGAATTCGAAGAAAAAGTCTACGCAGATGCAACTGTCGAAGCGTTGCTGAAAGCTGAGAAAAACTTGCCAGCGTACGTCAGTGAACCTGATCTCTATACCTATGCAATCAGTCAGGACTTTGGAAATTTTGAGTGCATTTACAATGTTCAAACGCTTCTGTCGGGTGTTCTGAGCAAGCATGGCATTACTCACACGGTGGAAAAAAAGTACGAAAATCTATTTAACCTGACGCTAAAAGTTCAACCAAAGTGGCTGTCCCTATCATCCGACTATCTATCGAACCTAATCGAAGAGCAAAAAAGTCTGAGTCCGAAAGATTTGCAGTCGTGGTTGAAGGAAAAAATAAAAACTGATTTCCGGTGTTTGAAAACACAGCCAAAATGGCTTCAAAGCCCCGAATGGCCAATAGAAAGTGGAAAGCCGATGGTTTTCGTGGGGCAGCTCGACATTAGCGAATTGAGCCACGACAGCGCACAGGCTTACCTTTTTTTTGATGAAGATAAAAAGACCTTCCATACCATCACCCAAGCTTGCTGATGAGCAGTTAAGTGGGAAACATCTAAATTTACAATCAAATAAATCCCTACCCTTTGGCAATTCCCAAGCCCTGCGCTTCGCCTACGAAGTCCACGGTCAGTTGCTCGCCGAGCGAGTGCCGGCGGCCACCTGCACCAGATCAACCTCGACGGCCAGGTGATCAGCGATTTCGAACGCGACCGCAGCGGCCGCCTGCGCTCACGCCAACGCCGCCTTAACAGCCAGCCATCGCTGATGCCTGCGGCGACGCAAAAGCAGTTCGAATACGACCCCGCCGACAACCTGCTCGACGGCCCGCAGACGGGCGCCGGGTTGGTGGTGCATAACAAGCTGCTGACCTATCAGGACAAGCGTTATCGCTACGATGCGTTTGGACGGATGATCGAAAAACGCAGCGCCAAACGCGGCGTGCAGCGGTTTGTGTATGACGCCGAAAGCCGGTTGGTTGAAGTGCGTAATGAAAGCGGCAGCATGGTCAGGATGGTCTACGACCCGCTGGGGCGACGGGTTGAAAAAACCGAGCATGGAAGCGATGGGTATCCGTTGGGTGAAACCACGTTCATGTGGGATGGGCTGCGGTTGTACAACAAAAGAAGTAAGGGGTTGGATGCGTGACCCTGATAACTACGAGCTGGAATTATTCCCACAACCGATCCAAAGGCGCGCTGCTGACTGACAGGTACAAAGACCCCGGTGACTTTATCGGCCCCGCAGAAAAGCCTAAATATTATTAAGGATTATTGGCGGACGAGAATCCAACACTGACAGATGAGATCATGGTCACTATGGCGGCAGGTAACGATCTCGATGAACAAAACCTTAAAACTGAAGCGCACGCCCTACACCAAAAGGCATGGAGTTTACTGCCGGAACCAAAGCCTGAGTGGACCCCCTTATCGTCTTGGGTCACTGGCTCCCTCTTCAACCTTCACTTCGAAAATGGCGAGTTCAACGCAGCCGAGCCATGGGCTCAAAAGACTCTTGAGGGCAGAGTCGGATATAGATACTGGTCCATTAATTAATGTGGGGATGGTATCTCTCGAACTGGGAAGAAGTGCCGAGGCGTATAAATACTTTGATGAAGCTTATAAATTCGGTAAGGCACGCGCCTTTCAAGAAAGACCAAAGAAACATTTGAATTTCTATCTGGATGAAAATAAAAAGAAGCATTGATTGCTCGTCCCCACAAAAAATGAGCACCCAACCCAGTCGGCGTGCCCATTTTTTTCCAACCCGCCTCCCTTCAGACGGTACCGCTCTTACGGGTTGACGCTGTCTTTGAGCGACTTGCCCGGCTTGAACGCAACGGTGTTGCTCGCCTTGATCTTCACCGGCTCACCGGTTTGCGGGTTTTTGCCGGTGCGGGCGCCGCGGTGGCGTTGCAGGAAGGTGCCGAAGCCAACCAGTGTGACGCTGTCCTTGCGGTGCAGGGCGCCGGTGATTTCTTCGAGAACGGCGTTGAGTACGCGGTTGGCCTGTTCTTTGGTGAGATCCGCTTTTTCAGCGATGGCGGCTGCGAGTTCTGGTTTACGCATAAGTGAAGCCTCTTTGACGGTTTTTTGTTGTTATGTCCGTGCTGCTCTCTTATGGAGCAGCGCCCAAGGCGCCGCAGGCTCTACTCTGCGGCAGACGGGAGTGAGGATGGCATGCCCTCGCACGCTCCGCCAGTCTCGTGGCGACCTTTATAGAGGTAAGAACGTGCTGATTCCGACAGAACGACCGGTATTTACGCCAGTAACGGCGGAAGTTCTTTGTTCAAGGCCAGTTTTTCCATCACGGCGCTGCCGGTCAGCGCGTAGCCGAGCAGGCGGCCGCTGGCGTCGCGGCACAAGGCCTTGATGTCGGCGCCCTGCCCTTCGACGCTCCACACGCCTTCGGTGCCGCGTGGCGGTGGCGAAACCACCAGTGGGCAGATCGGGGTTTTCACGGTGATCGGCATCGGCCCGTAGCTCACGGCCGTGGCGTTGCCGGCCAGGGTCTGGGCCAGGGCGCGGGCGCAGCTCATCAGCGGCATCACATAGAGCAGGTTCAGGCCATCGACCTCGGCGCAGTCGCCCAACGCGTAGATGTTGGCGTGGGAAGTCTTGAGGTGGCGGTCGACCATGATTCCACGGTTGATTTGCAGGCCGGCGGCGGCGGCGAGGTCCACCCGTGGGCGCAGGCCGATAGCCGAAACCACCAGGTCGCAGTGAATCACTTCACCGTCGGACAGGTGCGCCTCCAGGCCGTCAGCCGTGCGCTGCAGGCGGTTGAGCACCGGGCCCAGGTGGAAACGCGCGCCAAGGCCTTCCAGCCCGGCCTGCACGGCAGCGGCTGCCGCCGGGTGCAGCAGGGTCGGCATGACCTGCTCGCACGGCGCCACCAGGTCGATTTCGTAGCCGCCAAGGATCAGGTCGTTGGCGAACTCACAGCCGATCAGCCCGGCGCCGAGCAGCAGCACCCGGCGTTTGCCGGCGGCGGCGGCACGAAAGCGTGCGTAATCTTCGAGGTCGTTGATGGGGAAAATCAGCTCAGCCGCGTCGCCTTCGACCGGGACACGCACGGTTTCTGCGCCCCAGGCCAGGATCAGGTCGCGGTAGATCACCGCTTCCTCGCCGATCCACAGGCGTTTGTGGCCCGGGTCGATGCCGCTGATGCGGGTGTGGGTGCGCACTTCGGCCTTGAGTTGCTCGGCCATGGCGCCCGGTTCGGCCATGCTCAGGCCGTCGGCTTCCTTGTTCTTGCCAAAGCCGGTGGAGAGCATGGGCTTGGAGTAGGAGCGCCCGTCATCTGCGGTGATCAGCAGCAACGGGGTCTCGCTGTCGAGCTTGCGAAACTCCCGGGCCACGTTGTAACCGGCCAATCCTGTGCCGATGATCACGACAGGTGCGTTCATTCCTTTCTCCTTGAAGTACATTTCAAAAATCGATGATTAACCGATTTCGATCATTTCGAAATCCATTTTGCCCACGCCGCAGTCCGGGCACAGCCAGTCTTCCGGAACGTCCTGCCACAGGGTGCCCGGCGCGATACCGTCATCCGGCCAGCCATCTTTTTCGTCATAGATCAGGCCGCAGACTACACATTGCCACTTCTTCATTACTTGCTTCCTCAGGGTCCAGGCATCTTGGCCGACGGTCGATAGACCAACGTTGCCGTGCGGCTCAGGGCGTTTTGTACTGATCGGAGCCGGCAGATGCAAGCATGTTCGGCGCAAACGGCCGGTTCAGCCCGGCAAAAGCTCAGGATGCCATGGTAAGCTCGCCGCCTCTTTTGCTGCCAATACTGACTCACCGTGCCGCACTCAATCGCCCGTCCCGATGCTTGCCAATGGCTGACCCAGAGCCTCCTGAGCCCACTGCCCGCGCCCTTGACCCTTGACTGGCTGTTCGACGAAGGCTCGCTGACGCGCCGGCTGACGGGGCTGTCCGACGATGGCTTCAGCGTGACGCCGCTGTTCGAAGGTTGGCAACCGCTGCGCGACGATGAATGCGCGGCGCTGAACCTGGCCCCGGCCACTGTCGGTTGGGTGCGCGAGGTGTATCTGCGCGGCCATGGTCAGCCGTGGGTGTTCGCGCGCAGCGTGGCGGCGCGCAGTGCCTTGCAAGGCGACGGGCTGCACATGGACGAACTGGGCAGCCGTTCGCTGGGCGAGTTGCTGTTTTGCGACCACGCTTTCACCCGCCAGGCCATCGAGGTGTGTCACTACCCACGGCAATGGCTGCCGACTGCGGATCAGGCCGACGGGTTGTGGGGACGCCGCTCGCGCTTTGATCGCGGGTCGCTGAGCGTGCTGGTGGCGGAAATTTTCCTGCCGGGCTTCTGGCAGGCGTTGCATGACCGTGCGGAGAACTGCTGATGTATCAACGTCTGCTCAAATCCCTGAACCACCTGAACCCCAGGGCCTGGGATTTCATTCAGTTGACCCGCATGGACAAGCCTATCGGCATTTACCTGCTGTTGTGGCCGACGCTGTGGGCGCTGTGGATTGCCGGCAAGGGCTCGCCGTCCTTGCTCAATATCGTGATTTTCGTGCTCGGCGTGGTGCTGACCCGCGCCGGTGGCTGTGTGATCAATGACTGGGCCGATCGCAAGGTCGACGGCCACGTGAAACGCACCGAACAACGCCCACTGGTGAGCGGCAAGATCAGTTCCAAAGAGGCGCTGGTGTTTTTTGCGGTGCTGATGGGCATCAGCTTCCTGCTGGTGTTGCTGACCAACGCCACCACCATCCTGCTGTCACTCGGCGGCCTGGCGTTGGCGGCGAGCTACCCGTTCATGAAGCGCTACACCTATTACCCGCAAGTGGTACTGGGCGCGGCATTTTCGTGGGGCATGCCGATGGCGTTCACCGCTGAGACCGGTCACCTGCCTGCCACGGCGTGGCTGCTGTACATCGCCAACCTGTTGTGGACGGTGGGCTATGACACGTATTACGCGATGACCGACCGCGACGACGACTTGAAGATCGGCGTGAAATCCACTGCCATTCTGTTCGGCGATGCCGACCGCGTGATCATCCTCACGTTGCAAGGTTTGTCGCTGGTCTGCCTGGTGCTGGCGGGTATGCGGTTCGAGCTGGGCGGCTGGTTCCACCTGGGATTGCTGGCGGCGGCAGGCTGCTTTGTCTGGGAGTTCTGGTACACCCGCGACAAGGACAGGCTGAAATGCTTCAAGGCGTTTTTGCACAACCACTGGGCCGGCTTGGCAATTTTTGTCGGGATCGTGGCGGATTACGCGTTTCGTTGACCCTGTGGCGAGCCGGCTTGTTGTGGCGAGCGGGCTTGCCCCGCGTTGGGCCGCGTAGCGGCCCCTCTCAGGGCCACTGTGTTTTGTCACAGAGACCGAGGCGTCAGGTTTCAGGGCTGCTTCGCAGCCCAACGCGGGGCAAGTCCGCTCGCCACGACAGGCCCTCACCCCACGACAAGCCCGTTGCTTTAACCGGCCTGCTCGCCACAACCAGCTCGCTGGCCGTTAGGTGGTCAGGGCTTGGCGACCTTCCAGGCACCGTCCATTTTGCCGTCACCGGTCATGTCACCGGCCTTCTTGTCCATCACGAAGGTGTAAAGCGGCTTGCCGCTGTAGGCCCATTGGCTTTTTTGATCATCACGGGTGATGACGGTCCACTTGCCCATCGGCTTGTCGGTGGATTCGGCCATCAACGGCGGCCAGTTGGTGGCGCACTTGTCGTTGCACATGGACTTGTCACCCGAGTCCTTGGCAAAGGTGTAGAGCGTCATGCCCTTGTGGTCCACCAGCATGCCGTCTTTGGTCATCGCCGGCTCCGCCGCAAACGCCAGTGTCGGCAGCGTCAACGCGGCCGTTACCAGCAGGGCTTTCCAGGAAAAAGTACTGTGAGTCATCGGAACCTTCCTTTTGTGGTTGTCAGGATTCGGACCCAAAGGGTAGTCCAGAGTGCCGAGAATTGCCCAAGCGACTAAATTACTGTCACACGACTGCAATAATTCCGTTATCTAATGCGGCGCAAGACAGTTAAATGACAAGAGGATTTAGGCATGGTTGGCAGGAGCATTCTGATCGTTGACGACGAAGCGCCCATTCGCGAGATGATCGCCGTTGCGTTGGAAATGGCCGGCTATGACTGCCTGGAGGCGGAGAACTCCCAGCAGGCCCATGCCATTATCGTCGACCGCAAGCCGGACCTGATCCTGCTGGACTGGATGCTGCCCGGCACTTCCGGCATCGAGCTGGCACGCCGCCTCAAGCGTGACGAGCTGACCGGGGACATCCCGATCATCATGCTCACGGCCAAAGGCGAAGAGGACAACAAGATCCAGGGCCTGGAAGTCGGCGCCGATGACTACATCACCAAGCCATTTTCCCCACGCGAGCTGGTTGCCCGCCTGAAGGCCGTGCTGCGCCGTGCTGGCCCTACCGATGGCGAAGCGCCGATCGAAGTCGACGGCCTGATCCTGGACCCGATCAGCCACCGCGTGACCATCGATGGCAAGCCAGCCGAGATGGGCCCGACCGAATACCGTCTGCTGCAATTTTTCATGACCCACCAGGAACGCGCCTACACCCGTGGCCAACTGTTGGACCAGGTGTGGGGCGGCAATGTGTACGTGGAAGAGCGCACCGTCGACGTGCACATCCGCCGCCTGCGCAAAGCCTTGGGCGACGCCTACGAGAATCTGGTACAAACCGTGCGCGGCACCGGCTATCGGTTTTCAACCAAAGGTTGAAAGCAGCTAAAAGCAGTTAGCTACAAGCGGAGTTGAAGCCCATCCGCTCTGACTTGAAGCTTGCAGCCTGAAAATTTTCACTGTCCGAAGGACCGATTGTGAACCAGAACTGGCATGGCACCCTGATCCGCCACATGCTGTTATTGATCACCGGCTGCCTGGTGGTCGGCCTGGTCAGCGGCCAATACGGCTGGAGCCTGGCCGTCGGCATCGGTCTGTACCTGGGCTGGACCCTCAAACAGCTGCTGCGCCTGCATGAATGGCTGCGCCAGCACAAACCCGACGAAGCACCGCCTGACGGCTACGGCCTGTGGGGCGAGGTGTTCGACAGCATCTACCACTTGCAACGTCGTGACCAACGGGTTCGCGGGCGCCTGCAGGCGGTGATCGACCGGGTGCAGGAATCCACCGCCGCACTCAAGGACGCGGTGATCATGCTCGACAGCGACGGCAACCTGGAATGGTGGAACCGCGCCGCCGAAACCCTGCTGGGCCTCAAGACGCCCCAGGACAGCGGCCAGCCGGTGACCAACCTGGTGCGCCACCCGCGCTTCAAGGAATACTTCGAGCAGGACAATTACGAAGAGGCCCTGGAAATCCCCTCGCCCACCAATGACCGCGTGCGCATCCAGCTGTACCTGACGCGCTACGGCAACAACGAGCACCTGATGCTGGTGCGCGACGTGACCCGCATCCACCAGCTGGAACAGATGCGCAAAGACTTCGTCGCCAACGTCTCCCACGAACTGCGCACGCCGTTGACGGTGATCTGCGGCTACCTGGAGACGCTGCTGGACAACGTCGACGAGATCAACCCGCGCTGGAGCCGCGCCCTGCAGCAAATGCAGCAACAGGGCTCGCGCATGCAGACCCTGCTCAACGACCTGCTGTTGCTGGCCAAGCTTGAGGCCACCGATTACCCGTCGGACAACCATCCCGTCGCTGTGCAGAGCCTATTGCAGACCATCAAGAATGACGCCCAGGCGCTATCCGGCGAGCGCGGGCAGCAGATCAGCCTGGACGCCGACCCGCTGGTGCTGCTCAAAGGCAGCGAGGGCGAGTTGCGCAGCGCGTTTTCCAACCTGGTGTTCAACGCCGTGAAGTACACCCAGAACAAGGGCAATATCCGCATTCGCTGGTGGGCCGATGAACACGGCGCACACCTGAGCGTGCAGGACTCCGGCATCGGCATCGACGCCAAACACTTGCCGCGCCTGACCGAGCGCTTCTACCGCGTCGACTCCAGCCGCAACTCCAACACCGGCGGCACCGGGCTGGGCCTGGCCATCGTCAAGCATGTGCTGTTGCGCCATCGCGCACGGCTGGAAATCAGCAGTGTGCTGGGGCATGGCAGCACGTTTACCTGCCACTTTCCGCCGACGCAGGTGACGCGTTCGCGGATGATCGGCACAGATGAATAACCCGAAAGCGACGCTGGGTTAAGTGTGGGAGCTGGCTTGCCTGCGATGACGGTGGGTCAGCTGAAAATACGCCAACTGACAGTCCGCTATCGCAGGCAAGCCAGCTCCCATACTGGACTTGCATCGTTTCCAGGAACGCATTCCTTGCCCCGCCCGGCAGCGGGCACTAGGCAAGCGCCCCGTCAGCCGCTACATTGGCCGACTTGCGCCTGCCTTTCAGGCCCTTCTGTCACTCCTTATTGAACACACGGAACCTGCAAAACCCCATCATGGACCCTTCCCCTGGTATCACCCTCGCCACACTCTTCGCCGACTTCGGCATGATTCTTTTTGCACTGATCCTGGTACTGCTCAACGGTTTCTTCGTTGCGGCGGAATTCGCCATGGTCAAACTGCGCGCCACCCGGGTCGAGGCCATCGCCCACAAGAATGGCTGGCGCGGGCAGATCCTGCGCACCGTGCACAGCCAGCTCGACGCCTACCTGTCGGCCTGCCAGCTGGGTATCACCCTGGCCTCCCTGGGCCTGGGCTGGGTCGGTGAGCCGGCTTTTGCGCATATCCTCGAGCCGTTGCTGGGCGCGGTGGGCGTAGAGTCGCCGGAAGTGATCAAGGGCGTGTCGTTCTTTGCCGCCTTCTTTGTGATCTCATACCTGCACATCGTGGTGGGTGAATTGGCGCCTAAATCCTGGGCCATCCGCAAACCCGAGTTGCTGTCGCTGTGGACCGCGGTGCCGTTGTACCTGTTCTACTGGGCGATGTACCCGGCGATTTACCTGCTCAACGCCAGCGCAAACGCCATCTTGCGTATTGCCGGCCAAGGCGAGCCTGGCCCGCACCATGAGCACCATTACAGCCGTGAAGAACTCAAGCTGATCCTGCATTCCAGCCGTGGCCAGGACCCGAGCGACCAAGGCATGCGTGTACTCGCCTCCGCCGTGGAAATGGGCGAACTGGAAGTGGTGGACTGGGCCAACTCTCGCGAAGACCTGGTCACCCTCGACTTCAACGCCCCGCTCAAGGAAATCCTCGCGCTGTTCCGCCGCCACAAGTTCAGCCGCTACCCGGTGTATGACGCGGTGCGCAACGAGTTTGTCGGCCTGCTGCACATCAAAGACTTGCTGCTGGAACTGGCGGCTCTGGACCACATCCCCGAGTCGTTCAACCTGGCCGAGCTGACCCGCCCGCTGGAGCGCGTATCGCGCCATATGCCGTTGTCGCAGTTACTGGAGCAGTTCCGCAAAGGCGGCGCGCACTTTGCTCTGGTAGAGGAAGCCGACGGCAAGATCATCGGCTACCTGACCATGGAAGACGTGCTGGAAGTGCTGGTCGGCGATATCCAGGACGAACACCGCAAGGCCGAACGCGGCATTCTCGCCTACCAACCGGGCAAACTGCTGGTGCGTGGCGACACGCCGCTGTTCAAGGTGGAACGCCTGCTGGGCGTCGACCTGGACCACATCGAAGCCGAAACCCTCGCCGGGCTGATCTACGACACCCTCAAACGCGTGCCGGAAGAGGAAGAAGTGCTGGAGGTTGAAGGCTTGCGCATCATCATCAAGAAGATGAAAGGGCCCAAGATCGTGCTGGCCAAGGTGCTGTTGCTGGATTGATCTGCAAAGGTGATGGCCGTGCACCTTCGGCCAAACAATGAAAATCAACCTGTGGGAGCGGGCTTGCTCGCGAAAGCGCTGGTTCAGTCGATGCATTCAATGACTGAGAGTCCGCATTCGCGAGCAAGCCCGCTCCCACATTTAGTGTGTGATGTTTATCGACAGCGTCTGCGCTGTGATCACGCACCCGGCACGAAGTGCTTCTGCGCCGTGCCGCGTGCGATCAGGCGGGAGATGTAGTCGAGTTTCTGCGCGTCCTGGTCGATAAACCGGAAGGTCAGCTGCAGCCAGTCGCTGTCGGGCTTGGGCTCGTAGGCGACGACGGCGTGCAGGTAGCCGTTGAGGCGTGCCACTTCGGCGTTGTCGCCTTGCTCAAGGTCGAGCACCGCGCTTTCCAGTACCTGCGGCAGGACTTCACCACGGCGCACCACCAGCAGCGCTTCCTTGATGCTTAGTGCTTTGATCACGCATTGCTGGGTGCCGCTGGACAGGCGCAGCTGGCCTTGGCCACGGCCGCCGGCCGGCGATGCCGCTGGCGTTTGCACCGGCGGGCTGTTGAGCAGGCCTTTGCTTGGCGCAGCCACCGGCGCCGGTTTCACGGCTTCAGGCTTGCCGCCGGTCAGGGCGCTCAGGGAGTCGTTGCCAAAAGCCGAATTCATTTTGGTCGGCGCACTGGCGATCAGCGCGTCGAGGCGACCGATCTTGTGCAGGGCCTGCTTGACCTTGTTCAGCAATTGCTCGTTGGTGAACGGCTTGCTGACGTAGCCGGAGACGCCGGCCTGAATGGCCTGCACCACGTTTTCCTTGTCGCCACGGCTGGTCACCATCACGAACGGCATGGCTTTGAGATGGGCCTGCTCGCGGCACCAGGTCAGCAACTCCAAGCCTGACATCTCGGGCATTTCCCAGTCGCACAGCACCAGGTCGAAGGTCTCGCGCATCAGGATGGATTGCGCCTTTTTGCCGTTCACCGCATCTTCGATCTTGATCCCCGGAAAGTAGTTGCGCAGGCACTTCTTCACCAGGTCGCGGATAAACGAGGCATCGTCCACCACCAATACACTGACTTTACTCATCGACCCTTCATCCTATAAAAACTTCGGCACGCAAAACGCCTGACTGATGGCATTTTGCCAAAACTCGCGGATCACAGAAGGACTTTATTGTTCCTGCCGCGCAAAAAATTCAGATGCCGCAAACGAAAACGCCCGACCAAAGGCCGGGCGTTAATTTCTCGGGCAACCTTACTTATCGTCAGATTCGCCCGGAACATTAGGGATTTGATCGGCTGTGCCTTCAACTTCGGCTTTCATGCGCTTGAGGCCCATGTGCCGCACGTCGGTTCCGCGTACCAGGTAAATCACCAGTTCCGAGATATTGCGCGCGTGGTCGCCGATACGCTCCAGCGAACGCAGCACCCAGATGATGTTCAAGACCCGCGAGATAGAGCGCGGGTCTTCCATCATGTAGGTCGCCAGCTCGCGCAGTGCGGTCTTGTATTCGCGGTCGATGGTCTTGTCGTACTGCGCTACCGACAATGCCAGCTCGGCGTCGAAGCGGGCAAAAGCGTCGAGGGCATCGCGCACCATGTTGCGCACCTGGTCGCCGATGTGGCGCACTTCCACGTAACCGCGCGGCGCTTCGCCTTCTTCGCACAACTGGATGGCGCGACGGGCGATCTTGGTGGCTTCGTCACCGATGCGCTCCAGGTCGATCACCGACTTGGAGATGCTGATGATCAAACGCAGGTCAGACGCCGCCGGCTGGCGCCGCGCCAGAATGCGCAGGCATTCTTCGTCGATGTTGCGTTCCATCTGGTTGATCTGGTCATCGATTTCACGCACTTGCTGGGCCAGGCCCGAGTCGGCCTCGATCAGCGCGGTGACGGCGTCGTTGACTTGCTTCTCCACCAGCCCGCCCATCGCCAGGAGGTGGCTGCGCACCTCCTCAAGCTCGGCGTTGAACTGCGCGGAGATGTGATGGGTAAGGCCTTCTTTGCTAATCATGGGTTTGCTCCGCAAAAGCTGTAAGCCGCAGGCTACAAGCTGCAAGCTGATGTGTGTCGTTGATCAAACTGCTTTTACTTGCCGCTTGAAACGTGCGGCGTGCAGCTGGGGCTAGCCATAGCGACCGGTGATGTAGTCTTCGGTCTGCTTCTTCGCCGGGTTGGTGAACAGGGTATCGGTGTCGCCAAATTCCACCAGCTTGCCCATGTACATGAACGCGGTGTAGTCGGAAACCCGCGCCGCCTGTTGCATGTTGTGGGTCACGATGACGATGGTGAACTTGGATTTCAGTTCGTAGATCAGCTCTTCGACTTTCAATGTGGAGATCGGGTCGAGTGCCGAGCAGGGTTCGTCGAGCAGCAGCACTTCCGGCTCCACGGCGATGGTGCGGGCGATCACCAGACGTTGCTGCTGGCCGCCGGACAAACCGAGGGCCGACTCGTGCAGGCGGTCCTTGACCTCATCCCACAGTGCCGCGCCTTTAAGCGCCCATTCAACGGCCTCGTCGAGGATGCGTTTTTTGTTGATGCCCTGAATGCGCAGGCCGTAGACCACGTTTTCGTAGATGGTCTTGGGAAACGGGTTGGGCTTCTGGAACACCATGCCCACCCGGCGGCGCAGCTCGGCCACGTCCTCGCCCTTACGGTAGATGTTGGTGCCGTAGAGGTTGATCGCGCCTTCTACACGGCAACCGTCGACCAGGTCGTTCATGCGGTTGAAGGTGCGCAGCAACGTCGACTTGCCGCAGCCGGACGGGCCGATGAAGGCGGTCACGCGCTGCTTGGGGATGTTCATGCTGACGTCGAACAGCGCCTGCTTCTCACCGTAGTACAGGCTCAGGCCCGGCACTTCGATGGCCACGGTTTCCTGGGCCAGGCTCAGGCTCTGCTTGTCGCGACCCAGGGCCGACATGTTAATGCCGTGGGTGTGGGTTTCGTGTTGCATGGGATGCTCCCTGTGCTACCAATTCGTTTCGTTGAACCGATGGCCCCATGATTGGGCCTGGCGGTTTATCTCAAATCTGTGTCCGGCGCGGTTCAGTGTGGGAGCGGGCTTGCTCGCGAATGCGGTCTGTCAGCCAGCCCAAGTGTTTCTGATACACCGCATTCGCGAGCAAGCCCGCTCCCACATTTAGTACGCGTTCACTTCAATTAGCTGTCCAGCGCCTTGTATTTTTCGCGCAGGTGGTTACGGATCCACACCGCCGACAAGTTGAGCGTGGCGATCACCAGCACCAGCAGCAAGGCGGTGGCGTAGACCAACGGCCGCGCAGCTTCGACGTTGGGGCTCTGGAAGCCGACGTCATAGATATGGAAGCCCAGGTGCATGATCTTCTGGTCCAGGTGCAGGTACGGGTAGTTGCCGTCCACCGGCAGCGACGGCGCCAGTTTCACCACACCCACCAGCATCAGCGGCGCCACTTCACCGGCGGCGCGGGCCACGGCGAGAATCATGCCGGTCATCATCGCCGGGCTGGCCATCGGCAGCACGATCTTCCACAGCGTTTCTGCCTTGGTCGCGCCCAGTGCCAACGAACCCTCGCGCACGGTGCGGGGAATCCGCGCCAGGCCTTCTTCGGTGGCCACGATCACTACCGGCACCGCCAGCAGCGCCAGGGTCAGCGAGGCCCAGAGCAGGCCCGGCGTACCGAACGTGGGTGCCGGCAGGGCTTCGGCGAAGAACAGACGGTCAACCGAGCCACCCAGCACATACACGAAGAAGCCCAGGCCGAACACGCCGTAGACGATGGCCGGTACGCCCGCCAGGTTGTTCACCGCAATGCGGATAATCCGCGTCAGGGTGTTCTGCTTGGCATATTCGCGCAGGTACACCGCCGCCAGTACGCCGAACGGCGTCACGATCATCGCCATGATCAGGGTCATCATCACGGTGCCGAAAATCGCCGGGAAGATCCCGCCTTCGGTGTTGGCTTCCCGTGGGTCATCGCTGAGGAATTCCCAGACCTTGCTGAAATAGAAGCCGATTTTGGTCATCGTGCCCATGGCGTTCGGCTGGTAGGCGTGCACCACCTTGCCGATGCCGATTTCCACTTCTTTGCCGTTAGCGTCGCGCGCCGTCAGGCTGTCGCGGTTGAACTGCGTGTGCAGGTCCGCCAGGCGCGCTTCGATGTCCTTGTAGCGGTTGTTCAGTTCTGCGCGGTCCGAGTCCATATCAGCTTGGGCGGTAGCGTCGAGCTTGCCTTCCAGCTCCAGCTTGCGACCGTGCAGGCGGATACGCTCCAGCCCGGCGTTGATCGCGCCGATGTCGGTTTTTTCCAGACTCTTGAGTTGCGCCGCCAGCTTGTTCACGCGGTCAACGCGGGCCTGCAGCTCCGGCCACGCGGCCGCGCCTTCGGCGATGACCTTGCCGTCCTGTTTGACGTTGACCAGAGTGCCGTAGAAGTTGCCCCATTCACGGCGTTCGATGGCCATCAGGTTGGCCGGCTTGGTCTGGTCCTTGAGCCACTCGCCGACGATCCAGGTGAAGTCGTTGCCGTTCAGGTCGCGGTTGCCGACCTTGATCAGCTCGCGGGTCATGAATTCCGGGCCTTGGTCGGGCACCGGCAGGCCAGCGCTTTTCAGGCGCTCGCGCGGCACTTCTTCTTTCTGCACCACTTCGCCGATGACGATGTGGTTTTCCTGGCCCGGCACGTTGTAGTTGGCTTGGATAAGGTCAGCCGGCCAGAAGTGGCCCAAGCCACGCACGGCGATCACGGCCAGCAAACCAATGGTCATGATGACCGCGATGGACACCGCGCCACCGCTGATCCAGACGCCGGGGGCGCCGCTCTTGAACCATCCATTCAGGGAGTTCTGTTTCACAGACTTCTACCTTTCTTAAAGCGACGAGTATTTCTTGCGCAGACGCTGACGAATCAGCTCGGCGAGGGTGTTCATGATGAAGGTGAACAACAGCAGCACCAGCGCCGAGAGGAACAGCACGCGGTAGTGGCTGCCGCCGACTTCCGACTCGGGCATTTCCACCGCGACGTTGGCCGCCAGTGTGCGCAGGCCTTCGAACAGGTTCATCTCCATCACCGGCGTATTACCGGTGGCCATCAACACGATCATGGTTTCACCGACCGCACGGCCCATGCCGATCATCAGCGCCGAGAAGATACCCGGGCTGGCGGTCAGGATGACGACGCGGGTCATGGTCTGCCATGGCGTGGCGCCCAGGGCCAGGGAGCCCAGGGTCAGGCCGCGCGGCACGCTGAACACGGCGTCTTCGGCGATGGAGTAGATGTTCGGGATCACCGCGAAACCCATGGCCAGGCCGACCACCAGTGCGTTGCGCTGGTCGTAGGTGATGCCCAGGTCGTGGGAGATCCACATGCGCATGTCGCCGCCGAAGAACCAGGTTTCCAGGTACGGGCTCATGTACAGCGAGAGCCAGCCCACAAACAGGATCACCGGGATCAGGATCGCGCTTTCCCAGCCATCCGGAACGCGCAGGCGGATCGACTCAGGCAAGCGGCTGAACACGAAGCCGGCGACCAGAATGCCAATCGGCAACAACATCAGCAGGCTGAAAATCCCCGGCAAGTGCCCTTCGACATACGGCGCCAGGAACAGGCCGGCGAAGAAGCCGAGGATCACCGTCGGCATCGCTTCCATCAGTTCGATCACCGGCTTGACCTTGCGGCGCAGGCTCGGGGCCATGAAGTAGGCGGTGTAGATCGCCGCAGCAACGGCCAGCGGTGCAGCCAGCAGCATGGCGTAGAACGCGGCCTTCAAGGTACCGAAGGTCAGCGGCGCCAGGCTCATCTTGGGTTCGAAATCAGTGTTGGCGGCCGTCGATTGCCAGACGTATTTAGGCTCGTCGTAGTTTTCGTACCAGACCTTGCTCCACAACGCGCTCCAGGACACTTCCGGGTGCGGGTTGTCCAGCAGCAGCGGTTGCAGCTTGCCGCCGGCTTCGACGATGACGCGGTTGGCGCGTGGCGACAGGCCGAACACGCCTTGGCCATCGACCACCGGGTCGACCAGCAGCGTGCGGTGCGCGGTGCTGTGGAACACGCCGAACTTGCCGGACGCGTCGAGGGCGGTGAAGCCTTTGCGACGTTCTTCAGCGGTGATTTCCACGATGGGCGCGGTGCCCATCTGGAAGGTACGGATCTGCTTCAGGCGTTGCTCGCCGTCCGGGTCACGGGCCATGAACCACTGGGCCAGGCCGCCTTTGGAGTTACCCAGGATCAGCGAGATACCGCCCACCAGCTGAGTGCTGGCGGTGATCTCGGCATTACCGTCTTCGAGCAGTTTGTAGCGACCATTGAGGCTCTTGTCGCGCAGGCTGAAGACGTCGGCAAGGGCACGACCGTTGATCACGTACAGCCACTGCTGGCGTGGGTCGATGAAGATCGCCTTTACCGGCTCGGTCATTTGCGGCAGCTCGATACGCTTCTGCTCGCTGGTGACTTCGCCAGTCATCATGTTTTCTTCGCGGCTCAGGCTCAGCACGTTCAAGTAGGAACCTGCGGAACCGGCAACGACCAGCGAGGAATCGGTGGCGTTAAGTGCGACGTGCTCCAGCGGGCGACCCTGCTCGTCGAGCACGATCGGCGTTTCGCCGTAAGGGTATTCAATCGCCGGGGTGATGGTTTTCTTGCCATCCGGGTAGGACACCTTATAGGTGTGGCGGAACACCAGGGACTGGCCATTCGACAAACCCAGGATCACCAGCGGGCTGCCCGGCTGGTCTTCACCAATGGACGCAACACTGGCACCGGCGGGCAGCGGTAAATCGACACGCTTGAGCTCGGCGCCGGTGCCCACATCAAAGAACAGCGCCTGGCCCTTGTCGGAAACCCGCATGGCGACCTGGTTCTGCTCTTCGAGGGAGATCATCAACGGCTTGCCGGCGTCCTGCATCCAGGCGGGCGTCAGCGCATCTTCCTTGGTCAGCGAGGCGCCCTGGAACAGTGGCGCGACGACGTAGGCAAGAAAGAAGAAAATCAGGGTGATGGCGCCGAGGACGGCGAGGCCGCCGATCAACACGTACCAACGGGTCAGGCGATCTTTGAGCGCGCGAATGCGGCGCTTGCGTTGCAGCTCAGGCGTATTGAAATCAATGCGCTTGGGGGGAGAAGTCGTCGTCATGGTGGAATTGGCCAGATCATTCATGCGCACACCCTAGCGATCCTGTATGACAGAAAGATGACAATGCAGTGACGCAAGAAATCCGCCGCGGAGCAGAGCTGGCAGCGGACTAAAAAATTAGGGGTGTAGACGGTTAATGTGGGAGCGGGCTTGCCCGCGATGGCATCAATACGGTTTCAACGCTACACCGTGTCGCCAGCATCGCGGGCAGGGCCCGCTCCACAAAAAAGCATGCATCTACACCAGGTATCGCAGGCTTAGTTGCCTTCTTTCAAACCCAGGTCAGCCAGGGCTTTGGCGGCCACTTTGGCTGGCAGCGGGATGTAGCCGTCTTTGACGACAACTTCCTGGCCCTGTTTGGACAGAACCAGCTTCACGAACTCAGCTTCCAGCGGCGCCAGAGGCTTGTTCGGGGCTTTGTTGACGTACACGTAGAGGAAGCGCGACAGCGGGTATTTGCCGTTCAGGGCGTTTTCTTCGCTGTCTTCGATGAAGTCAGTGCTGCCTTTCTTGGCCAGGGCCACGGTCTTCACGCTGGCGGTTTTGTAACCGATGCCCGAGTAACCGATGCCGTTCAGCGAGGAGCTGATCGACTGCACAACCGACGCCGAACCTGGTTGTTCGTTCACGTTTGGCTTGTAGTCGCCTTTGCACAGGGCTTCTTCTTTGAAGTAGCCGTAGGTGCCGGATACCGAGTTACGACCGAACAGTTGCACCGGCTTGTTGGCCAGGTCGCCGGTCACACCCAGGTCGCCCCAGGTTTTAACGTCAGCTTTGGCACCGCACAGACGCGTCGAGGAGAAGATCGCGTCGACTTGTTCCATGGTCAGGTGCTGGATCGGGTTGTCCTTGTGCACGAACACGGCCAGGGCATCCACAGCCACCGGGATAGCGGTTGGCTTGTAGCCGTA
This sequence comes from Pseudomonas sp. MF08831, assembly GCF_059862645.1. NCBI lineage: Bacteria > Pseudomonadati > Pseudomonadota > Gammaproteobacteria > Pseudomonadales > Pseudomonadaceae > Pseudomonas > Pseudomonas sp. MF08831. The sequence goes on from NZ_JCBCUX010000003.1 coordinate 373,364, forward strand.
CTTCTGCTCGAAGGCCGCCAGTTCGGTGTCCTTCATCTTGCGGCTCATCGGGCCCAGGTTGGAGGTGCCTTCAGTCAGCGCAGGAGGAGCAGTGGCGGAGCCGGCAGCCTGAATCTGGATGTTGACGTTCGGGTATTCCTTTTTATAGGACTCAGCCCACAGGGTCATCAGGTTAGCCAGGGTGTCGGAACCAACGCTGGACAGGTTGCCCGATACACCGGTGGTCTTGGCGTAAGCCGGAATTGCCGGGTCAACACCAGCGGCTACCGCGTTAGCGGTCGCAACGCCAGCAGCGACAAAAGTCATTGCCGCCATCAAACGTTTCAGTTTCATGCCTTGCTCCTAGCAGATAGGGATAGTTGGATCGGGGCCAAGTATCGGTAGGCCGTGTGAACACTCTATGTCCGCAATGTGACAATTAGATGAAAGGCCAGCATTTGTGAAAAACCTGACAGGAAGGGGAAAGATCAGTAAATCCGGGACTTGCGAGGAGGTTGAAGCGCATGAAGCGGTGTTTCAGAAACACTCTGTAATCGTTGGCCAACCATAAACCCTGTGGCGAGCGAGTGCCCTCGCCACAGCGTCATCACAAGGTTCTAGCGCCTCCGCTTCCACAGATAGCCACCCACCAGCATCCCCATTACGCACAGCACGGCGACATAGTAGGCAGGGCCCATCGGGCTTTCCTTCATCAGCAGCGACACCGCCAGCGGCGTCAAACCACCAAACACGGCGTAGGCGACGTTGTAGGAGAACGACAACCCGCTGAAACGCACCACTGGCGGGAAGGCTTTCACCATCACGTAAGGCACCACGCCGATCACCCCGACAAACAGGCCGGTCAGGGTATACAGCGGGAAGAGCCAGTTCGGGTGATCGATCAGGCTGTGGTACAGCGTCCACGATGTTGCCAACAACAACAGGCAACCGATGACCAGCACACGGCCAGCGCCAAAACGATCAGCCAGGGCGCCGGAAGCGATGCAGCCCAGGCTCAGGGTCACGATGGCCAGGCTGTTGGCTTGCAGTGCGATGGTCGGGCTGAAGTGGTAGACGGTTTGCAGCACGGTCGGGGTCATCAGGATGACCACGACAACACCGGCCGACAGCAACCAGGTCAACAGCATCGACAGCACGATGGCGCCACGGTGGTCGCGCAACACCGCGCGCAATGGCAGCTCGGCGGCCAAGGTTTTGCGTTGCTGCATCTCGGCGAAGATCGGCGTCTCATGCAGCCAGCGGCGCAGGTACACCGAGAGCAGGCCAAACACGCCGCCCAGCAGGAACGGGATACGCCAGGCGTAGTCGGACACTTGTTCCGGGCTGTAGAGCGAGTTGATGGCGGTGGCCACCAGCGACCCCAACAGGATGCCGGCGGTGAGGCCGCTGGTCAGGGTGCCGCAGGCATAGCCGATGTGGCGCGGCGGTACGTGCTCGGAGACGAACACCCAGGCGCCCGGTACTTCGCCGCCGATGGCCGCGCCCTGGATGACGCGCATCAACAGCAGCAGAAGCGGCGCCCACAGGCCGATCTGCGCGTAGGTCGGCAGCAGGCCCATGATCAAGGTCGGCACGGCCATCATGAAGATGCTCAACGTGAACATTTTCTTGCGGCCGAGCAGGTCGCCAAAGTGCGCCATGATGATGCCGCCCAATGGACGAGCCAGGTAGCCGGCGGCGAAGATGCCGAAGGTCTGCATCATGCGCAGCCATTCCGGCATATCAAGGGGGAAGAACAGTTTTCCGACCACGGTGGCGAAAAACACGAAAATGATGAAGTCGTAAAATTCCAGCGCCCCGCCCAAGGCAGACAGCGACAGGGTTTTGTAGTCGTTGCGGGTCAGCGGGCGCGACGGTTGCGCGCTGCTTGCGGGCACGGAGGACATGGGGAGGGTTCTCTTATAGTAATGACGGCAAGCCCGGGACTTGCGGCGGGTCTGGCAAGATAGCAAATCGTTTGAAAAAGCACAGCGTCCACCGAATAACAGTTCGCAGGCGCGCGTTATTCCCCGTTTCTTCCCTTTATTAGCCATCAGAAGCACAGTTGCAGGAAAAAGCCGCGTTACAGCCGGGATTTGCCGACCAAATGAGCGCTGGGAGGTCGTCGTGGCGCCAGCGTCTCGATATACTCGGCCCGTGCAAGCGCCAAACCCGCTGTCTTGAGGGGCTGCTGTGCCAAAACGTCGTTGGGTGCCATCCAGCCGATTTGGCAGAGTTTCCCTTTAGTACGCCTTACGAGAAACGCATCGAGCGGTGTATGTTGGTGCTGAAACGTTTTTCCAGAGACGGCTATCCACTTGAAATACCCATGAAGCGTCACGGGTCAGAGGCACCCTCGGCATGATCGAACTCGAACAAGAAGATCCTATCCCGCAAGGCGATCTCGCCCTGCAAATCACCGCACTCCCGCGTGAAACCAACGGTTTTGGCGACATCTTCGGCGGCTGGCTGGTCGCGCAGATGGACCTGGCCGGCACCGCCATGGCCAGCAAAGTGGCCGGCGGACGTGTCGCCACGGTGGCGATCGATCGCATGGCGTTCCTGGTGCCGGTGGCGGTCGGCGCGCAATTGTCCTTCTATACCCAGGCCCTGGAAATCGGCCGCAGCTCGATCCAGATGATGGTCGAGGTGTGGAGCGACGACCCGCTGTCCAGCGAATGGCGCAAGGTGACCGAGGCGGTATTTGTGTTTGTCGCCATCGACGGCAGCGGCCGTACCCGCTCGGTGCCATCGCGCGCGCGTTAAACATCGCCGGGTTTTGACGGTCAATTGCCCCATTGCCTGCCATGAGAGAGCACTGCTATGCCTACGCCCCACGTTGAAACCGTGAAGATCGACGAGCTGGACTGCTGGCGCGTCCGCCACAACGGCGCCGAAGTGATGGTGGCCCAACAGGGCGCGCACATCTTCAGTTACCAGCGCCAGGGCGAGCAGCCAGTGATCTGGCCGAACCCTGAGGCGGTGTTTAGACAGGGCAAAGGCATTCGTACCGGCGTGCCGGTGTGCTGGCCGTGGTTTGGCGTATTCGACCGTAACCCGCAAAGCGTGAAGGCGATGCGCCAAAGTGACCAACCCGCGGGGGCCCATGGTTTTGTGCGCACGGCACTGTGGGAATTGGCCGCGACCGAACTCGAAGGCGATGCATTGCGCGTCGATCTGGTATTGCCGGTGCCCGCGGGCGGCTTCCCCGGCTGGCCGCATCAGGTCGACCTGAAGCTGAGCCTGCTGCTGGACGATCAACTGCATATCCGCCTGACCAGCCACAACCGTGGCACCGACACCGTGACCCTCAGCCAGGCGCTGCACACCTATTTCGCCGTGAGCGACGTGCGCAATGTGCAGGTCGAAGGCCTGGACGGGCTGGGTTATATCGACACCGCCGACGGCTGGAGCCACAAACAGCAATCCGGCCTGCTGCACTTCATCGCCGAGACCGACCGCATCTACCTGGATACTCCGGCGCAGTTGAGCATTGTCGATAAAGACTGGCAGCGTCGTCTCCAGCTCACCAGCCAAGGCTCGAACTCGACCGTGATCTGGAACCCATGGACCGAACGCGCCAAGGCGTTCGACGACATGGCCGATGACGGCTGGCAGGGCATGCTGTGCATCGAGACGGCGAATGTGCTGGATGATGTGGTGGCATTGGCGCCCGGTGAAAGCCATACGCTTGGCGTAAGCATCACCCCTCTCGCCTTGTAAACCCAATCAAAAATGTGGGAGCGGGCTTGCTCGCGAATACGGTGTGTCAGCCACATATGCGCTGACTGACACCCTGCATTCGCGAGCAAGCCCGCTCCCACATTGGGTTCTGCGGCAAATTAAAGATCGGACTCTTTGACCGCCCGCACCTTGCCCGCGTCCAGCGCGTACGCCGCATCCGCCAAATCGTTATTAACCTTCTCGACTTTCAACGTGCCGGTAACCCACAACGGCGTGTAGATGTCATCCAGCTTCAACCCCTTGGGATAGCGCACCAGCACCAACTGGTTGGGCGGCGGCGGCGGCACGTGGATGCAAGCGCCTGGGTACGGCACCAGGAAGAACAGCGTGCTGCGGCCCTTGGCGTCGGTTTCCAGCGGCACCGGGTAACCGCCGATGCGGATATTCTTGCCATTCATGGCGGCCACGGTCTTGGTCGAATACATCACCGCCGGCAAGCCCTTGCTTTGCTTGAGGCCACCTTTGTCGGTGAACGTGCCTTGGGCTTCGGGGGAGTTGTGGTCGATCTCGGGCATGGCTTCGAGGGCTTTCTGGTCCGACAGCGGCATCAGGTCAAGCCAGTCGGTTTCCGGCAGTTCGCCGGCGTGCGCCAGGCCAGAGCCCAGCAAGAGGAGAGTCAACAGAAGACGGCGCATGGTGAGGCTCGGCAAGTACAGGTGGCGAGCATTCTAGCCCTCTGCGCCTGCGCAGCGCAGAGGGCTTTGTCGCTTAATTACTTTTTACGCAGCAGGCCGTAGATCACCAGCAGCACGATGGCGCCGATCAGCGCACCGATAAAGCCTGCGCCTTGACCTGCCTGGTAGATGCCCAGGGCCTGACCACCGTAAGTGGCGACCAGAGAACCTGCGATACCCAGCAGGATGGTCATGATCCAGCCCATGCTGTCGTCGCCAGGCTTGAGGAAACGCGCCAGCAGGCCGACGATCAAGCCGATAAAGATGGTTCCGATGATACCCATGGCATTTCCCTCTGATTGAATGTGAGTCATGCCAAAGCCTAGTCAGGCTTTGCCATCCTGCAATCAGAGAGACGGCGGTGACCAATGGTTCCCGCCGATCCTCGGGTTATTGCTCGGCGATCAGCGCTTCGACCTTGAGGATCTGGGCCTGCAGCGTCGCACGGTCTTTGCAGCGCAGGTTGGCGTGGCCGACCTTGCGTCCGGCCTTGAAGGCCTTGCCGTAGTGATGCAGATGGCAATCATCGATCGCGATCACGCGCTCAACCGGCGGCACAACGCCGATGAAGTTGAGCATGGCGCTTTCGCCGACCTTGGCCGTGGAGCCCAACGGCAAGCCCGCCACCGCGCGCAGGTGGTTTTCGAACTGGCTGCACTCGGCGCCTTCGGTGGTCCAGTGCCCGGAGTTGTGCACACGCGGCGCGATTTCGTTGGCCTTGAGGCCACCGTCGACTTCAAAGAACTCGAACGCCATCACACCGACATAATCCAGCTGCTTGAGCACACGGCTGGAATAGTCTTCGGCCAGGGCCTGCAGCGGGTGATCGGTGCTGGCCACGGACAGCTTGAGGATGCCGCTGTCGTGGGTGTTGTGCACCAACGGGTAGAAGCGGGTTTCGCCATCGCGGGCACGCACGGCGATCAGCGAAACTTCACCGGTGAACGGCACGAAGCCTTCCAGCAGGCAGGCGACGCTGCCCAGCTCGGCAAAGGTGCCGACCACATCGGCGGCGGTGCGCAGCACTTTCTGGCCCTTGCCGTCATAACCCAGGGTGCGGGTTTTCAGCACAGCCGGCAGGCCGATGCTGGCAACGGCAGCGTCCAGATCCGCCTGGGACTGGATGTCGGCGAAGGCCGGCGTCGGAATGCCCAGGTCCTTGAACATGCTCTTTTCGAACCAGCGATCACGCGCGATGCGCAAGGCTTCGGCGCTCGGGTAAACCGGTACGAACTGCGACAGGAAGGCCACGGTTTCGGCTGGGACGCTTTCGAATTCGAAGGTCACCAGGTCGACTTCATCGGCCAATTGGCGCAGGTGATCCGCGTCGCTGTAGTCAGCCCGCAGGTGTTCACCGAGGGCCGCCGCGCAGGCGTCCGGCGCCGGGTCCAGGAAAGCGAAGTTCATCCCCAGCGGTGTTCCCGCCAGGGCCAGCATGCGACCCAATTGGCCGCCACCGATTACACCGATTTTCATCAATCAATAACCTCAGGCGATGCGTGGGTCTGGATTGTCCAGCACGCTGTCTGTCTGCTCAGCACGGAATTTTTTCAGCACCGCGTGGAACTGCGGGTGCTTGGCGCCCAGGATGCTGGCAGACAGCAAAGCGGCGTTGATCGCGCCGGCCTTGCCGATCGCCAGGGTGGCCACCGGAATACCGGCCGGCATCTGCACGATGGACAACAGCGAATCCACGCCCGAGAGCATCGACGACTGCACCGGCACACCGAGCACCGGCAGGTGGGTCTTGGCCGCACACATGCCTGGCAGGTGCGCCGCACCGCCGGCACCGGCGATGATCACCTCGATGCCACGGGATTCTGCTTCATCGGCATACTGGAACAGCAAATCCGGCGTGCGGTGGGCAGAGACCACTTTCACTTCATACGGAATGCCGAGTTTTTCCAGCATATCGGCGGTGTGGCTAAGGGTGGACCAATCGGACTTGGAGCCCATGATCACGCCAACCAATGCACTCATCGTCGTGCCTCTTCTCTCTGGGCGCCCGCAGGCGCGTCAAAAAACAACAAGCCACGCGGGAAATCCGGCGTGGCTTGTTGTACGAAATTTGGCCGGTTGGACCGGCCGAAGGCCGCGCAGTATACCGTAATAATCCAGATAAACAGCCCCTGGAATGACCATCTGTCCAGTGGCGCAAACCAGCGGTTTTATTGACTTTCAGGTCAGCGAAAACACTGCCGATAAACCATGGAAACTGGATCAATGTGGGAGCTGGCTTGCCTGCGATAGCATCACCTGAATATGCCTGATGTACCGAGGCGTCTGCATCGCAGCGGTGCGGCGATCCGACAAGCCAGCTCCCACACTAACCACGTTCAACTGGAGGGGACTGCGCCGCCCCGCCTTCCAACTTGCGCCACAACAACCGTACGTTGGCCTTGCGCACCAACGCGCAGCGATACAAACGGATCTCCAACGGCACATGCCATTGCGGCCCGCCACACACCACCAGTTCGCCCCGCGCCAATTCGGCACGCACACTCAGTTGCGGCACCCAGGCAATGCCCAGCCCTTCCAGCGCCATGCTTTTGAGGCTATCGGCCATGGCGGTTTCGTAGATGGTGGTAAAGCGCAGGGAGCGCTGGCGCAGCAGCAGGTTTACCGAGCGCCCCAGAAACGCTCCGGCGCTGTAAGCCAGTAACGGCACACTGCCCTCGCCTTCCAGGTCGAACAGCGGCTTACCGTCGGCATCGGCGGCACACACCGGGAGCATTTCGGTGTTGCCCAGGTGCAGCGACGGGAAGATTTCCGGGTCCATCTGCATGGCCGCGTCAGGGTCGTAGAACGCCAGCATCAAATCGCAGCCGCCTTCGCGCAGTGCATGCACCGCGTCGCCCACGTTGGTGGCAACCAGCCGCGTGGCGATGTTCAGGCCTTCGTTGCGCAGTTGCGCGATCCAGCGCGGGAAGAAGCCCAGCGCCAGGGAATGCGCTGCCGCCACTTGCATGACCTCGCCCTGCCCGCCTTCCAGATGATGCAAATGGCGCAGCACTTCGCCGAGCTGCTCGACCACCGTGCGCGCGGTCACCAGAAACAACTGCCCCGCCGCCGTCAGTTCGACTGGCGTGCGCGAGCGGTTGACCAGGGTCAGGCCCAGCGCGGCTTCAAGGCTGCGAATACGCCGGCTGAATGCCGGCTGGGTGACAAAGCGCCGCTCCGCCGCCTGGGAAAAGCTGCGTGTCGCCGCCAAGGCGCTGAAGTCTTCCAGCCATTTGCTCTCAAGGTTCATCACTTCCTCCCACGGGTACGCACCATTTTGGCACACACGCCCGCCATGATAACCGGGTCACACCTACATTATGCCGTTTGTGCATAGGCCAGTGTTTAACAGCATTGGCCCAAAAACTCCCACAAGCCTAGCATTCGCAGCGTTCCGGCCAGTTCCGGGTTCATATCGAGATGATTTCCGTCATGTCCTCCGCTGCATCATTCCGCACAGAAAAAGACCTGCTTGGCGTACTCGAAGTACCGGCTCAAGCGTATTACGGCATCCAGACCCTGCGAGCGGTGAACAACTTCCGCCTCTCGGGCGTTCCGATTTCGCATTACCCGAAATTGGTGGTCGGCCTGGCAATGGTCAAGCAAGCGGCTGCTGACGCCAACCGCGAGCTGGGCCAGCTCAGCGAAGCCAAGCACGCTGCCATCAGCGAAGCCTGTGCCCGTCTGATCCGCGGCGATTTCCACGAAGAGTTCGTGGTGGACATGATTCAAGGCGGCGCTGGCACTTCAACAAACATGAATGCCAACGAAGTCATCGCCAACATCGCGTTGGAGGCCATGGGCCACAACAAGGGCGAATACCAGTACCTGCACCCCAACAACGACGTGAACATGGCGCAGTCGACCAACGACGCCTACCCGACCGCGATCCGTTTGGGTCTGCTGCTGGGCCATGACGCGCTGCTGGCCAGCCTCGACAGCCTGATCCAGGCGTTCGCCGCCAAAGGTGTTGAGTTCAGCCACGTGCTGAAAATGGGCCGCACCCAATTGCAAGACGCCGTGCCGATGACCCTCGGCCAGGAATTCCGCGCCTTCGCCACCACCCTCGGTGAAGACCTGGCCCGCCTGAAAACCCTGGCGCCAGAGCTGCTGACCGAAGTAAACCTGGGCGGCACCGCCATCGGCACCGGCATCAACGCCGACCCGCGTTACCAGGCCCTGGCCGTGCAACGCCTGGCGCTGATCAGCGGCCAGCCGCTGGTACCGGCCGCCGACTTGATCGAAGCCACCTCCGACATGGGCGCGTTCGTGCTGTTCTCCGGCATGCTCAAGCGTACCGCGGTGAAGCTGTCGAAAATCTGCAACGACCTGCGCCTGCTGTCCAGCGGCCCACGCACAGGCATCAACGAGATCAACTTGCCGGCACGCCAGCCAGGCAGCTCGATCATGCCCGGCAAGGTCAACCCGGTTATCCCGGAAGCCGTGAACCAAGTGGCGTTCCAGGTAATCGGCAACGATTTGGCCCTGACCATGGCAGCCGAAGGCGGCCAACTGCAGCTGAACGTGATGGAGCCGCTGATCGCCTTCAAGATCTTCGACTCGATCCGCCTGCTGCAACGCGCCATGGACATGCTGCGCGAGCACTGCATCGTCGGCATCACCGCCAACGAAGCCCGTTGCCGCGAGCTGGTGGAGCACTCCATCGGCCTGGTGACCGCGCTGAACCCGTACATCGGCTATGAAAACGCCACCCGCATTGCGCGTATCGCCCTTGAAAGCGGCCGCGGCGTGCTGGAACTGGTGCGCGAAGAAGGCTTGCTCGACGACGCCATGCTCGACGACATCCTGCGCCCCGAAAACATGATTGCCCCACGTCTGGTCCCACTGAAGGCCTGACGTTTGTTGCACCGCTCACCAGGTTGAGGGACTAGACACCTCTCACCTTTTGAGGGCCTGAAGGCTCCTTCTTCAGGCCCTTTTTTTTGCCTCAAGGTTGCGAAATGACGCCCATAAAAAATCCAATATCGCCCTGCAAACCCTCCTTGCCTGCAACAGCTTGGCTGAAACCTTTAATCGCCCCGTGCAGACGGATCACGCTCTCCTAGGTATAGTGCCGCCCCTCTTCGCGTCAGAGATCGTCGGTAACGAGGTCCTGGACAGCGCGAAACCGCATGAATAACAACACCCGCAAAAGGATTGGGGTCGAAGCGTCGTGCACTGCCTGGTGCCGAGCGATGCGTCGCACCGTCCTGCGTTTTTGCCATTAGAAAAATCAGCGAGGAACACTCCATGCTCGAAGTCATCAACGACTTCCTCTCAGGGAAAGTACTGATCGTGCTCATTGTCGGGCTCGGCGGCTATTTCACGATTCGCTCGCGTTTCGTTCAGTTGCGCCACTTTTTCCACATGTTCTCGGTGTTCAAAGACAGCCTGAAGAGCAGCTCCGGCCAGCTCAGCTCGTTTCAGGCGCTGATGCTCAGCCTGGCCGGCCGTGTGGGTGCCGGTAACATCGCAGGCGTCGGTATCGCCGTGACGCTGGGTGGCCCCGGTGCCGTGTTCTGGATGTGGGTCACCGCGCTGGTGGGCATGTCTTCGAGCTTTATCGAGTGCTCCCTCGGCCAGCTGTACAAACGCACCGACGCTGAAGGCACCTACCGTGGCGGCCCGGCGTACTACATTCAGCACGGCCTGCAGAAGCGCTGGCTGGGTATGGTCATGGCGTTCCTGTTGCTGGTGACCTTCGGTTTCGCCTTCAACGGCCTGCAAGCCCACGCTGTGACCCACTCGCTGAACAACGCGTTCGGCCTGGACACCACCTACACCGGCCTCGCGCTGGCGGTATTGCTGGGCCTGGTGTTCATCGGCGGGATCAAGCGTATCGCCTCGATCGCCGACCTGCTGGTGCCAGTCAAGACCCTGGTCTACATCGCCGTGACCCTGTACGTGATCGTGCTGCAATTCGACCACGTGCCGGCCATGCTCGCGACCATCGTCAAGAGCGCCTTCGGCCTCGACCAGGCCTTCGGTGGCCTGGTGGGCAGCGCGATCATCATGGGTGTGAAGCGCGGCGTGTTCGCCAACGAAGCCGGTTTGGGCAGTGCGCCTAACGTGGCGGCAGTGGCCTCGGTAGAACACCCGATCGCCCAAGGTGTGGTGCAGGCGTTCAGCGTGTTCCTGGACACCTTCGTAATCTGCACCTGCACCGCGTTGCTGATCCTGCTCTCCGGTTTCTACACCCCAGGCTTTGAAGGCGACGGCATTGCCCTGACCCAGAACTCCCTGGCGGCGGTCGTCGGCGACTGGGGCCGGATGTTCATCTCGGTGGCCCTGGCGTTGTTCGTGTTCACCTCGATCATGTACAACTACTACCTCGGCGAGAGCAACCTGCGCTTCATCGTGGGCGACAACCGCAAGGTGCTGATGGGCTACCGCGCGCTGGTGCTGGTGTTGATTTTCTGGGGTTCCATCGAGAACCTGAGCACCGTGTTCGCCTTCGCCGACATCACCATGACCCTGCTGGCGTTCGTCAACCTGTTCGCCCTGGCGTTCCTGTTCAAGATCGCCATGCGCATCCTGAACGACTACGACGGCCAGCGCGCGGCGGGCATCAAGACCCCGGTGTTCGACTCCAGCCAGTTCCCTGACCTGGACCTGGACCGCAAGGCCTGGCCTGCGAACCCGGTGAAGCCTGAGCCTGGCGCTCAAGCCTCGGCTGAACTGAACGCTCAAGCGCAACGCTGAGCGTCACAAGCCTAGATAGATGACACGCCGCCTGGCCTTGGGCATGCTCTGGGCCCGGCGGCGTTTTTCGTTCAGGAGAAGTCTCGATGTCCACAGCTAACACCATCATGGTGCTCTACACCGGCGGCACCATCGGCATGCAAGCCAGCGCCAACGGCCTGGCCCCGGCATCCGGTTTTGAAGCGCGCATGCGCGAACAGCTTGCCACCCTGCCACTGCCTGCCTGGCGCTTCCGGGAAATGGCGCCCCTGATCGACAGCGCCAACATGACCCCGGCCTACTGGCAGCGCCTGCGCGTCGCGGTGATTGAAGCCGTGGACGAGGGCTGCGATGCAGTACTGATCCTGCACGGCACCGACACCCTGGCTTACAGCGCGGCGGCCATGAGCTTCCAGTTGCTCGGCCTGCCGGCGCCGGTTGTGTTCACCGGTTCGATGCTGCCCGCCGGCGTGCCCGACAGCGATGCCTGGGAGAACGTCAGTGGCGCCCTGCACGCGTTGGGCGAAGGCCTGTCGCCGGGCGTTCAGCTGTATTTCCATGGCGCGCTGATGGCGCCGACGCGTTGCGCAAAGGTCCGCAGCTTCGGTCGCCATCCCTTCGCCGCGCTGCAGCGTAACGGTGGCGTCGCCAAGGCCCAGGCCATTCCCGCCGCCCTGGATTATCGCCAACCCAAGGCCCTGGCCAACGTCGGTGTGTTGCCGCTGGTGCCGGGCATCGCCGCGGGCCAACTGGACGCGCTGATCGACAGCGGCATTCAGGCACTGGTGCTGGAATGCTTCGGCAGCGGCACCGGGCCGAGCGATAACCCGGCGTTCCTCGCCAGCCTTGAGCGGGCGCAGGCGCTGGACGTGGTCGTGGTGGCAATTACCCAATGCCATGAAGGCGGCGTGGAGCTGGATGTGTACGAAGCCGGCAGCCGTTTGCGCGGCGTAGGCGTCCTGTCTGGCGGTGGCATGACCCGCGAGGCGGTGTTCGGCAAATTGCAGGCCCTGCTTGGTGCCGGGCTTGCGACCAGTGAAATCCGCCGCCTGGTGGAACTGGACCTGTGCGGCGAACTGAGCTGACCGGCATGTAACTTGCTCCCCTTCCAGCCATCCCCTGGCTGGAAGTTCCCATGCTGCACTCCCACCTCACCACCCTCAATGCGGTCTCGTTGGTGCTCAACACCTTCCAGGCCGAAGGTTTGCCGTTTGAGGCGCTGCTGGCCGGCAGTGGCATCTGCGCGGCGGACCTGAGCCGCTCCGACACGCGCATCACCACCAATCAGGAGATGCGCGTGTGTGCCAATGCCGTGGCCCTGCGCCAGGATGTCGGCCTAGAGCTGGGTCGCCAAATGCATGTTTCGGCCTACGGCATGCTCGGTTACGCCCTGCTCACCAGTGCCACCTTCGGTGACGCTTTGCGCCTGGCCCTGCGTTATCCGGCGCTGTTGGGAACACTTTTCGAGCTGAGCCTTGAAGAGGACGGCGATCGCATCTGGTTCACCGCCAGCGACTACCGCGAAAACCCTGCGCTGGAAATGTTCAACGTCGAACTGTGCCTGGCCTCGCTCAAGGTGATCTGCGATGACCTGCTCGGCCAGCCCTTGCCGCTGCTCGCCGCGCGCTTTGAACATGACGCCCCGGACTACCGCACGCGCTACACCGAGCGCTTCCCTTGCCCGTTGCAGTTTCAGGCCACCGCCAATGCCTTTGCCTTCGACAAGCACTGGCTCGACCGGCCGCTGCCGCTGGCCGATGCGATTACCCACCAGGCCATGGCCGAGCGCTGCCGCAAACAGAACCTGGAGTTCACCGGGCGCCAGGCCTGGCTGGGCAGGATTCGCCAACTGCTCACCGCCCAACTCAACGCAGCACCTGGCCTGGAAGGCCTGGCCGAGCAGATGAACTGTTCAGCGCGCACCCTGCGTCGGCATCTGCACGACCTGGGCTGCAGCTATCAGGAACTGCTGGACGAGCTGCGCTTTGAGCGCGCCAAGCAGCTGTTGGCTGAAAACCAATGGCCGATCTATCGGATTGCCGAGGCGTTGGGCTTCAGCGAAACCGCGAGCTTCAGGCATGCGTTTGTTCGCTGGAGCGGCGTGGCGCCGAGCCAATTTCGACCATGACGCCCCATTGAGGGGCGAATTTCGGACAGACAATTTGGCCATATTCATCCCCTTTTGGCCGCTCCTGCCATTCTCATAAACCGCGTCCGCCGCAAGACTGCATCCACCGATACAGCCTGCGGAGAACAACAAATGCTGACGATCTACTCGGACGATCACCACCTGCACCACGGCCGTTGCGAACTGATGGACGGGCAACTGATGCCCTGCTTTGAGATGCCCTCGCGTGCCGACCACGTGCTGCAACGAGTCAAGGACCGTGAACTGGGGCCGGTCAACGCGCCACAGGACTTTGGGCTGGCACCGCTGCAGCGCATTCACAGCCGTGACTACCTGGATTTTTTCAAAGGTGCCTGGGAGCGCTGGACCGAGTTTGGCCAGGACGGCGACCTGCTGCCCTACACCTGGCCCGCCCGCACCTTGCGCCGCGTGTTGCCCACCAGCCTGCACGGGCAGCTCGGTTACTACAGCTTCGACGGCGGCGCACCGATTACCGCCGGCACCTGGCAAGCGGCCTACAGCGCGGCGCAAGTCGCCCTCACCGCCCAGGCCGCCATCCAACAGGGCGCCCACAGCGCCTTCGCCCTGTGCCGCCCGCCGGGGCATCACGCCGCCAGCGATTTGATGGGCGGCTATTGCTACCTCAATAACGCCGCCATCGCGGCCCAGGCCTTTTTGGATCAGGGCCACAAAAAAGTCGCGATTCTCGATGTGGATTACCACCACGGCAACGGCACCCAGTCGATTTTCTATGAGCGCAGCGATGTGCTGTTCACCTCGATCCACGGCCACCCGGAAGCGGAATTTCCGTTTTTCCTGGGTTATGCCGATGAGCTGGGCGACGGCGCGGGTCAAGGTTTCAACTTCAACTATCCGCTGCCCGCCGGCTCCGGCTGGAACACCTGGAGCGCCGCGCTGGAGCAGGCCTGCCAGGAAATTACACGCTACGGCGCCGACATCATCGTCGTGTCCCTGGGTGTGGACACCTTCAAGGACGACCCGATCTCGCAGTTCAAGCTCGACAGCCCGGACTACCTGGCCATGGGCGCGCGTATCGCCCGGCTGGGCAAGCCCACGCTGTTTGTGATGGAAGGCGGCTATGCGGTGGAAGAAATCGGCATCAACGCCGTCAACGTTCTCGAAGGTTTTGAAGGGGCAGCCCAATGAACATGCTCAAGTCACTCGTGCTCTGCGCCGCCGTTATCAGTGGCGCGGCGCATGCCGAAGAGAAAACCCTGCGGGTCTACAACTGGTTCGACTACATCACGCCCAAAGCGCTGGATGACTTCAAGGCACAGCACTCCGACATCAAGCTGGTGTACGACATTTTCGACACCAACGAGGCGTTGGAAGCCAAGCTGCTTACCGGCAACTCCGGCTATGACGTGGTGGTGCCGTCCAACGTGTTCCTGGCCAAACAAATCGAAGCCGGCGTATTCCAGCCGCTGGACCGCAGCCAGCTGCCGAACTGGAACCACCTCGATCCCAAGCTGATGAAGCTGATCGAAGCCAACGACCCGGGCAATAAATTCGCCGTGCCCTACATGTACGGCACCATCCTCATCGGCTTCAACCCGGCCAAGGTCAAGGCCGCGCTGGGTGACAACGCGCCGGTGGACAGCTGGGACCTGATCTTCAAGGAAGAAAACATCAGCAAGCTCAAGCAGTGCGGCGTCGCGCTGCTGGACTCGCCTTCGGAGATTCTGCCGCTGGCCCTGCAACACCTGGGCCTTGACCCCAACAGCAGCAACCCCAAGGACTATGAAAAAGCCGAGGCGCTGCTGATGAAAATCCGCCCCTACATCACGTACTTTCACTCCTCCAAGTACATGGCCGATATCGCCAACGGTGACATCTGTGTGGCCGTTGGATATTCCGGCAGCTTTTCCCAGGCCGCCAACCGCGCCAAAGAGGCGAAGAACGGTGTGACCGTGGACATGCGCCTGCCCAAGGAAGGTGCGCCGATCTGGTTCGACATGCTCGCCATCCCCAAAGGCGCCAAGAACCCGCAGGACGCGTACACCTTTATCAACTACCTGCTGCAACCGCAGGTGATCGCGCCGATCAGCGATTTTGTCGGCTACCCCAACCCCAACAAAGACGCGACCGAGCAGGTGGACCCGTCGATTCGCAACAACCCCAACCTGTACCCGACCGAAGCGGCCATGGCCACGCTCTACACCTTGAAACCGCTGGGGCGCGACGCCGAGCGCGCTCGCACGCGGGCCTGGACCAAGATCAAGTCGGGCACCTGACACCCCACCGCCAACGGACAGTCAGTGACCACAGGACTGACTGTCCGCCACCCAACTGCTCGCAAGAGAACCTGCCGCCTGCGCAGCACCGCACGCCTGCCCGCCTGATTGCTGGGCCCATCGACCACAGGCCACGCCCACACCCCGCCGCCGCTAACTAAGTAATGCCCGGTCCCTCCTCATCGCGCCTAACGTGAGCGCGATCGTCGCCGCGAGATCAGCCAGAAACCGCTACAGCCAGGGATCTGCGCGCTGAGGCCCACGGGCGACCTCGCGTATTTCTCAAGGCCAAGGAGTGCCCATGAAAGACCTCGTTCCAACCGAAAACAGCGGATTAGTAGCGCAGCTGGCTACCGGCCCGTCCCTGCGTGAAGTGGCTTGCACCACCTTGCGTGCGGCGCTGCGCGAGCTGTATCCGGAATTGGATATCAACCCGGACCTGGCCATCGTCAACGCCCCGCAATGGCTCGAACTGGGCGGCGACATCATCCCCGCCAAGCCGGCGACGGACACCCTCACCGGCGCCCTGACACGCAGTGCAATTTCCCGCGTGCCCGTGACTTACCTTGATAGCGAACACTACCTGGCGTACCCCTCAGGCAATGGTCCTGACGTGCACCTGCCCGTCGGGATCGACGCAATAGGCCGACTGATCAATGAGCTCGCGCCGCTGCTGTTCGTGGCGTTCCAGGAGCAACAGATAGATTTCTGGAACCAGAGTGCAGGCACCAGCGGCCCACGCTGGCGGATATTTGCCCAGTCGCTGCGTGAGGTGTGGAACGTGCAAGAGGTTCATGGCTGGGACGCCGACGACTGCGCCGTGGCGCGGGCGGTGTTTCACTACCCCGAGTTCATCGAGCGCCAGCCCCACGACCCGTATGCGACACGCGCCTACCTGGTGGACATCGATGCGCAGGACAGCAGCGGCACCCAGCACATCAGCGTCATGGCCATGGCCGTGCTGATCGCGCGTCACGGTGAACAGACCCTCATCCTCAGCTACTCGATCGATACCGGCTATGCAAAATTTGCCAGCCTGGAGGCCTTCGGCCAGACACTGCTGCCCTATATAGCCGACTTGCCCGGCAAAACCCTGAACTGGCGCTTGCTGGAGCCGGACGGCAACTTTTTCGAACACCAGGCCTTCAGCCTGATCGGCTTGCAAATCGAAGCCATGGGCGATCTCGACCTTGCCGATGCGGACCCCAAATCGCTACTGCCCACCCGCACTGTCGGCGTGCAAGGGGTCGAGCTGGCGCTTCTCGATCAGTCGCGTATTGGCAGCGCGCGACGGGCGTTGCCGGCGTGGCTGCTGCAGGCCTCGGAAACCGACCAGTCAGCCTACGGGCGCTACATGATGGACCTGGCCGCGCTGAGCCTTCAAAGCAAAGGCAAGACCTTCATGGACGAGTTGCCAACCCTCACCGACTTCACCCGCACGGCCTTGCGCGCGGCGCTGATCAAGGATCATCCGCAGGCCTCCCGGCTGGACCTCGACCGCGTGACGATAACCATCACCAGCCAAGTCGTGTGGGGAACCGTCGCGCTGCCGGGCCAGACGCAAACCCTGACCTTGAGCCTGGTCGAGCTGGCCTTGCAAAACCTCGTCGCGCTGCCGCTGGGCAACAAGACGGTGAGTTACCAGGACGCCAGCCCGACACCCGCGTGGATGACCGCAGACTACCTGGAGCAACTGATCACCCAGGCAGACATCGGCAAGCACTACCCCGAGCGGGTCAGCACGCTGCTGCTGGACAATCCCGAGCAAGCGTTGCGGCGCCAACACTTGTACGCCGGACAATTGCGCCTGCAACTGCCCTTGCTGGCGTTGCAGTACAAGATTCGCGGCCTGTTCCACGTTGACGAACAGGGTTATCGCTACGCGCACGCGGTCATGGCCAGCAACGCGCAACACCGCCGCGTGGATGGCATCACCGTGGTGATCCGGCCGCTGGCACTGCGCCCCAAGTGGCGCGCGAGCGGGGCCACCGATAGCGTCGATAATATGTTCCTGATTGGGCCACAGGACCCTGCGAATGGTCCTTGCCTGTTGTATCGACCTCTGTCCAACGAACCCTTGATGCAGTTTCCCTCACAGGCCAACCTGCTTTACGCCATCAAGCAGGACACACCATTACGCCAGTCGGTACTGGCCTGGTTGCCCGACGCTGTGCGCCCGGATTACGCCCAGTTTGTCTTCCCCGGCAGCCTGCCTTCACCCTGGGTCCTGCCGACGCTGCTCAGCGAGCCGGTGAGTTCGATGGTAATGAGCGGCCCGATTGAATTCGGCACCCAGGCGCTGGGCGCGGACTGCCTGGCGGTGCTGTACACCGCCAACGCCCGCGCCCTGGTGACACTGGCCGACCGTCAATCGGTGTCCAATGCCGAGGCTCGCTGGGAAAGCTTCAAGCATGCCGGCTGGATCGTTCTGAATGCGGCCCTGCCGTTCATGGGCCGCACAGCGGGCGCCGCAGCCTGGATCTGGCAGCTCATGGATGACCTGCAGCAGGTTATCGAGGCCCGAGAAAGCGGCGATCAAACGGCGGGCGTGAGTGCTGCCGTGGACTTTTTTCTGACCCTGGGCATGGCCCTGGCGCTGCACATCAGTCTGCAGCACGCGCCGGCGCGTGCGCCTGAAAAAAGCCCGCCGCCGGCACCGCCGTTACCGGCCAAACCGTCGATCATCCAGCACCCCACGCTCGACACCGCCCACCTGCCGACTGAGCATGAAATCAACCTTCACACCCGCGGCGCCCTCACGCGTAGCCGCAACAGCCTGGGCGCGACACTGGACAGTTTCAGCCTGGCCAAACCCGAAGGGCTGGGCGAAATAATCACCCAGCCCGGGCCCCATCTGCACCTCTACCCCAAGGGCCAGGCGTGGTACGTCCCGGTGGCGCAGCGCTGGTTCGAAGTGGCGCTGGATGAAAACGACACCGTGATGATCATCGACCCCAAGGCCCCAAACCGCGAAGGCCCGGCCTTGATCGGCAACCGCCTCGGCCAGTGGTTTGTCGACACCCGGTTGCGCCTGCGCGGCGGCGGAATGCGCAGCCGGCGACAGAAAGGCCAGCGCCTGAGGCCGCCGAAAATTCGCGAACTGCGTGAGCAACTGGCGGCGTTCGACACGCAGGTCGATCGACGACGCCAGGACATGATGGGGTTGCAGCAGGCCATCGATCACGCGCCACCGGCCGATCGCGCAAACGCCCGCACCACCTACCTGACGCACGTCAGCAGGCGCCTGGAAGAATTGGACGTACCGATTGCTCAGCTCAAATCGCTGAACATCCTCGATACCGTGCCGACGTATCAGGAAGCCATGCTGGGCTACCTGCAAGACCAGATGGTCCTGGCGCGAAGTGCCACCGCCGAACAGATGATCCGCTTTCGAGACGGGCTGCACACCGTTTCTGAATACCTGGACAAAGAGGACTTGCCAGACACCCCGATGGCCCTGGAAGACTGCCGTGCCGTCGACGCGTCGACCGAGGCTATGGTCGAGCGCATCGGTTACCTGCAATCACGTTTCAAGGAAGCCCGCACCCTGGGAGTCAAAGGCGCGGAACTGGTGCTGCGCCACGAACAGGTGCTGCCCAAGATAACCCTGGATGATCTCAAGGCCTTCCGCATCACCCTGTCGCGCTTCCTTTGCGTGAATGAAGCCGCCTCGGCCAGCACAGACACCGCCCGCTCGGCGATCGCGCAGATGGTCGACCGGGCCGACCTGGCGGTGCAGAGCCTGTGCGAGGCTTTGCAGCCAGACAATCTGGCCACGCTGGATGAACAAATCGAAGTCCTCGACAGCCTGGTAGACCAGTTCACTGGCCTGGATCAAAGCCTGGCCGATTTGCCGGCCGATTTTCCACTGGACGTACATCGCCCGGCCCTGCAGACCTTGCAGCAGCTCACCGATGAATTCGCCCAACGGGCGATCAAGCAAATGACCACGCTGCTGCGCGAGCGCAAGGCGCTGGAGTCGGCGATTGCCGGCCCTTCGACGCCTGTGCCCAGACCGCAGAAAAAGGTGATCAAGACCCGCTTCCAGGGCATTGTGGTCGGCGAAGAACGCCCGCCACAACGGGGAGAACCGACCCCGTTGGTGGAGGTCAAGCAAGCACTGACCGGCAAGGTGATTGCCCTGTTTCATAAAAAGGACGGGGTATGGGTTGAGCGTGAGCGTGCGGTGGCGCGGCCCACTGCGCGGGCACAGTCGCGAAACGTGGCCGCCAGCATCGCCAGTGCCCAGGCGCTGCTCGACGATGTCGAACAGTTCATCACGCGCACCCAGCGCCTGGCCGGCGAGGCAAGACGCCTGCCCGTGGAGATCGAAGAGCGTTTTCACCGCCGCGCCGCGCAGCTGGCGCAGGCCGGCGAGGACATTGAGGAGGCATTGACCGCCAGCAACGTGACCGAAAGCGGCTCACCGTCGGCCGCCTTGATCAACCGCAGCCTCGATGCCGCGATCAAACGCCTCTACACCGAGGGCCTGCGCACCCGGCTCGACATGCTCAAGCAGCGCCCACCGACCGCGGCCCATGTCGAACTGCTGTACCGCGAACACGAGATCATCATCAAACCGCTGCCAGGCCCACGCAGCAAGCTATCCGGGCGCCACAAGGGCTATTTGAAAGAGTACGAAATCCTCGACGCCAAGCACTCGAATGCGCTGTGGTACGCCCACTTTCACTACAAGGACCTGGCAAGCCCCGAGGAGGCTTACACCGCCGCGCACCTCAAGACCCAATCGCAGCGGCGCCTGGGCGGCAAGTATGAAGCGCTGGCCAAGACCGATGACCGCGACAACATCGCGGTGTACCGCAGTGAGATCGGGCCGTTGCTGGCGCGGTCACTGTTCTTCAAGACTGCCGCCTTGCCGGTGCCCCGGCGCTGAAGGCGGCGGCTGGCAACCCCAGGCGCGGTACAACCGTCCAAGCGCCTGCGCGATGCTCGCCGGCGGCACGGCGGCAAACCCCAAGACCAGCCCGGCGCGCTGGTCGGCAGGTGTGCTGGAGTCCGGCAGCCAATAGGCGCTCAAGCCATTGACCTCGACCCCCGCGGCGTGGGCCTGCGCCACCAGTTGCTGTTCGCGGGCGAGGCTGTCCACTCGCACCGTGAGGTGCAAGCCTGCCGCGACAGTGGGCAGGCTGCTCACGCCCTGCAGCTGACCGGGCCAGCCGCTCAACAGCGCGTCACGTCGGCTCAGCGCGGCGCGTCGCATACGCCGGATATGCCGCTGAAAGTGCCCCGCCGCCATAAACTCCGCCATCACCGCCTGGGTACTGACCTCCGAGTGGCGCATGTCGACCGCACGGCGCCGCGCAAACGCATCCACCAGGGCCGGCGGCAACACCAGGTAACCCAGACGCAACGCGGGAAACGCCACTTTGCCGAATGTGCCCACATACAGCACCCGCCCCGTGCGATCCAGCGCGGCCAAGGGCGACAAGGGTGCGCCGCTGTAACGGTACTCGCCGTCGTAGTCATCCTCGATGATCCAACCACCCGTGCGCTCGGCCCAGGCCAGCAGTTCAAGGCGGCGGGCCAGGCTCATGACCACGCCCAACGGGTACTGGTGGGAGGGGGTGACATACGCCACGCGACAATCGCTCAGGGTATTGAGCACCTGGCAGTCAATGCCCTCGCCGTCCACGGGTACGCCGTGCAGGTGCCCACCGGCCAGGGCAAACGCGTGACCGGCGGCGCGGTAGCCCGGATTTTCTACCGCCACGCCATCGCCCGGCTCTACCAGCAACTGTGCACAAAGGCTGATCGCCTGCTGCGCGCCGCAGGTGATCACAATTTGCTCAGCCGCACATTGCATGCCCCTTGAACTGCGCAAATAAGCGGCAATCAGACCGCGCAGGCGCGCGTCACCCGCCGGGTCGCCGTAGCACAGCTGCTCCAGGTCGGGTTTGCGCCAAAAAGCCCCATTCAGCTTGGCCCAGACCTCAAACGGGAACAGGTCAAAGGCAGGCACACCCACGCGAAATGCCCGTGGCGGCCCCGACGGAGGCTGAGACAGATGGTTGGCTTTTACTCGCGCCAAGCTGGTGCTGTGGATAACTTCATGGTCCAGATCTTGCGGCAAATCCGCCCATTTTGTGGATAAGGCTGGGGATAAGCCTGTTGAAAACCCTGTGGATACTTTTGTGGATAATTTTTTCGCTGTCGGCAACTGGGCAACGTAGGTGCCGTCGCCAACACGGCTCTCGATAAACCCCTCTGCATACAGCTGGTCATAGGCGCGCACCACACTGTTGCGGGAAATCGACAACGCCGCCGCCAGGTCACGTGTTGGGGGCAACCGCGTTCCGCTGACCAGTCGCCCGTCCAACACGCGCTGGCGCAGGGCGTCATACAGCTGGCGCGTCAAACCCAGACGGCGATCCAGCTCGATCCCAGCGGGGTTGAATGACAGCGGCGGTGTGATGGGCGACATATTGGACCTATGAAATTGGTGCCATTTGGCTCTTACAACAGACCAATAGCCTGCCTAGGATGCAGGCATTCGCCAAGGAATATTTCCATGTACACACCCCGCGCCTTTGCCCTCGACGATTTGCCCGAACTGCAGCAACTGATCCAGCACACTCGCCTGGCGCAGCTGGTGACCTTTGGCGAGCAGGGCCTGCAGGCCAGTCACCTGCCGTTGCTGCTCAACCCCGATCAAGGCCCGAACGGTACGCTTTACGGGCACATGGCCAAGGCCAACCCCCAGTGGCGCGACCTGCAAAATGGCAGTGAAGCCCTGGTGATCTTTGCCTGCGCCGACGCCTACATCAGCCCGGCGTTTTACCCGGCCAAGGCCGAGCACGGCAAAGTGGTGCCCACCTGGAATTACATCGCCGTGCATGCGTACGGCAAGGCCGAGGTATTTACCGATGCCGAGCGCTTGCTGGCGGTGGTCACGGCGCTGACCGATCGCCACGAAGGCAACCGCGCCCAGCCCTGGAGCGTCAGCGATGCTCCCGCCGACTACATTGACGGCATGCTCAAGGCCATCGTCGGTTTCGCCCTGCCCATCGAGCGCCTGATCGGCAAACGCAAACTCAGCCAGAACCGCAGCCAGGCCGATATCAACGGCGTGCGCGAGGGCTTGGCCGCCAGCATCGATGTGCGCGATCAGACGCTCGCGCGCTTTATCCCTCAAGGAGGCACAGAATGAGCCAGATCGATATCCGCCCCGTCACCGCAGCCGACCATGCCGCCTGGCTGCCACTGTGGCAGGCGTACTTGAAGTTTTACGAAACCCAATTGCCCGACGCCGTCAGCCAAAGCACCTGGCAGCGCCTGATCGATGCCAGTGAGCCGACCCATTCCGCCCTGGCCTGGCAGGACGGCAAGGCGGTGGGCATGGTCAACTTCATCTACCACCGCTCTAACTGGAGCATCGAAAATTCCTGCTACCTGCAGGACCTGCTGGTGGAGCCGGCCCAACGTGGCAGCGGCGTGGGTCGCAAGCTGATCGAGTTTGTCTACGCCACCGCCAAGGCCGACGGTTGCTGCAAGGTCCATTGGTTGACCCACGAGAGCAATGCCACCGCGATTCAACTCTACGAACGTATTGCCGAACGTCCTGGCTTTATCCAATTTCGCAAAGGTCTTTGAGGAAATCCGCATGCCTATCTCACCCGCCGACTGGAAAGGCGTTCCCGCGCCCACCGTTCAAGTGCTCGAAGGGCGTTTCATCCGCCTGGAAAAACTCGACCCCGCGCGCCATGGCGATGGCCTGTTCCAGGCCCTTGAAGGCCCTGGCGCCGATCCTAAGCTCTGGGACTATTTGCCTTATGGCCCCTTCCCCGAGCGCGCCGCTTTCGATGCCTGGCTCAACAACCATGCCCAGCACAGCGACCCGTACTTCTTCAGCGTGATCGACCGCCAGAGCGGCGAGGTACAAGGCATCCTCAGCCTGATGTCCATCGTCCCGGCCCAGGGCCGCATCGAGATCGGCCACGTGACCTTCGGCGCGCCGATGCAACGCTCGCCCAAAAGCACCGAAGCGGTATACCTGCTGGCCAATCACGCTTTTGAGCAGGGCTACCGTCGCCTGGAATGGAAGTGCAACAACGCCAATGCCCGTTCCAAATACGCGGCGCAGCGCTTGGGCTTCAGCTTTGAAGGCGTGTTCCGCCAGCACATGGTGGTCAAGGGGCAGAACCGCGATACGGCGTGGTATTCGATCCTGGATTCGGAATGGCCAACCCTTGGAGCAGGGTTTGAAGCGTGGCTGTCCGAGGCAAACCAGCAGGGTTCTGGCCAACTAAAAACACTGGCCGAGTGCCGGGCCTGATTCTGAGCCACAACACACAACCAATGTGGGCGCGTGCGTGCTCGCGAAGACGGTAGACCAGTCAACACCGGCAATACCTGACACACCGCTTTCGACAGCAAGCCCGCGCCACAGTTGATCTGCAGCGGGCCCACTGCTGTCATCTCCCCGACACATTCCTGCAATCACCCTTCGCTATACAGGTCGACTCGTTTCCATAACAAGGTCGTCCGCCATGCCCCCGTCGCCCCACCGCCTCGCACTCGCCATCACGTTATTGGCCAGCAGCCTCGCTGAAGCGGCGCCTGCGCCGACCAAAACCGTGCTGATCGACACGCCCACCACCGCGGGGCAAACCCTGACCGGCAGCGATTCGTTGACCACCACGGCGCCGGGCAGCATCACCACCTCCGGCGTGGCCGTCACGCTCAAGGATGGCACCAGCGGTGCGGGCGTGGTGATCACCAACGCGGGCAAGCTGGTCTCAACCGGCGGGCGCGCAATCGACAGTTCGGGCACGCTCACCGGGGCGCGCAACTACAGCGTCTACAACCTCGCGGGCGGTGTGATCCAGGGCGCCAATGACGCGCTGCGCATCAACAGCAACTTTGCCAGCGGCCGTTTGTTGATCGACAACAGCGGCACCATTCGCTCGGCCACCGGCCAAGGGCTGGACCTGGATGCGATCCGCAGCGCCAACGTGACGACCACGATCATCAACCGCGCCGGTGGGTTGATTCGTGGCGATGCCAGTGACGGCATGAAGACCGGCGCCAACGCAAACATTACCAACTATGGCGAGATCTCCACCGGCGACACGTTCTCGCGCGATGACAAGTTCGACGGCGTCGATATCGATTCCGCCACCGGTGTGACGGTGACCAACTACGGCCTGATTTCTGGCGGTCGCCATGGCATCACCACCGACCTGGGTGCGTCGCTGACCAACTACGGCACGGTGATTGGCCGCAACGGCTCGGGCTTTGGCTCCGACGGCGATGGCACGGTGATCAACCACGGCACCATCACCGGCGCCTTCTCCGGGTTGCAGCCGGACGGCGACGGCGATGGCGTGGACATCGACAAAATCGCGCATATCGAAAACTACGGCATCATCCAGGGCATCGGTGCCGGCGGTGTCGACAAAAATGGTTTTGCCAACGGCAGCGAAGGCATCGCCCTGGGCGGCGGCTATGTGTACAACGCCAAGGGTGCGCTGGTCAGCGGCGCCAACAACGCGATCCTGGTGGACGACGGTAGCGACGGCCCGGGCGTTGCCGCGACCACCCTGGAAAACCACGGCGTCATCCAGGGTCTGAATGGCTTTGGCGTGAAGTTTGTCGGCAACTTTGCCGACACCGTGATCAACGGCGGCACCATCAGCGGCAGCAATGGCCTGGCTCTGGATCTGGGCGGTGGTGATGACACGCTGGTGTTGCTCAGTGGCAGCCGCTTTGTCGGCCTGGTGGATGGCGGCGCCGGTTATGACCGGCTGAGCCTGGATGACGCTGCAGGCGGCAGTTTCGGTAACAGCCGCAATTTTGAATGGCTGGCCGTGAAGCAAGGCACCTGGACCCTCACCGGCAGCGGCGATTTCAGCGACGGCGGCGAGATTTTCAGCGGTGCCAAACTGATCAACCAGGGCGGCATCGCCGGTAACGTGACAGTCGATGCCGGCGGCATCTACGCCGGAGGCGGCTCGGTGGGCAGCCTGGTGGTCAACGGCACGCTGCAAACCAATACGGCGCTGGGCACCGCCACCATCGCCCGCGACCTGACCATGGGCAGCGGCTCGACCCTGGCCTATGGCGTGAATGCCGATGGCAGCAGCGCGCCAATCAAGGTCGGCGGCACGGCCAACCTCAATGGCGCGACCCTGGCAATCAACCCTGCCAGCGGCACGTATCCATGGCAGAGCCATTACACCGTGCTGCAAGCCGGCAGCATCAAGGGGCAATTCGGTACCGTCACCAGCGACTATGCATTCCTCACGCCAAGCCTGGATTACAGCCCTACCCAAGTCGGCCTGACGTACGCCCGTAACGACATTGCTTTCAATCAGTTCGCCACTACCGGCAACGGCGCCAGTGCGGCCAACAGCCTGGCAGGCCTGGGCACCCACAATCCGCTGTATAACGCCCTGCTCTCCACCACCACCGCCACCGCCGGTGCAGCCATCGAGCAATTGGCCGGCAGCAGCACTGCCAACCTCACTGGCGCCACCCTCGGCGCCAGCGCCCAAGTAGGCAACAGCATGCTTGCGGCGATGCATCAATTGGGCGGCGGCGCGGGCTTGATGGTCGGGCTTGATCAGCGCGACACCCCAGTGCTCGCCGCCAGCGGCGTACCCAGCGATGCGCGCAACCTCAATGACCCGAACGCGCGTGGCCGCCTGTGGCTGCAGGGCATCGGCAGCTACGGCAAGCTTGATGGCGAGCACGGCAGCAACGGCCTGACCCAACGCACCAAAGGCACAGTGCTGGGGGCCGATTGGGCCCTCGACAGCGACTGGCGCGTGGGTTTGCTGGGCGGTTATTCGAAGACCGACCTGGACACCACCGGCGTGGACGGCAGCGTCGACAGCTGGCACGCCGGCGTCTACGCCATGCGCCAGAGTGGGCCCCTGGCCTTGCGCCTGGGCGCGGCTTACAGCGGGCACCAGGGCGACAGCAAACGCACGGTGGCCTTCAACGGTTTCAACGACCGCCCCAAAGGCGACTATGACGCCAACAGCCAGCAGGCCTTTGCCGAACTCGGTTACGCCATGGGCAGCGGCCACCTGAGTGCCGAGCCATTCGCCAACCTCGGCTACCAGCGCTACCAGCGTGACAGCTACAACGAAAAAGGCGGCGCCGCCGCACTGCATGTCGACGGTCAGACCCAGGACAATTTCAGCAGCACATTCGGTTTGCGCCTGGCGCACCTGAGCCAACTGGACAACGGCATCAGCCTCACGCCCCGTGTCAGCGCCGGCTGGAAGCACACTTACGGCGATGTCGACAGCAGCACGCGCCAGGCTTTCCTGGCCGGCGGCACAGCGTTCAATGTCGAAGGCAGCGCCCTGGACCGCAACAGCCTGCTACTCGAAGCCGGGCTGGACGTAGGCTTGTCGGCGCGCCATAGCCTGGGCCTGGGCTACACCGGCGAGATCGGCAGCAACAGCCGCAATCACGCGTTGGTCGGCCAATGGCAGATGAGTTTTTAATCGCTCAGCACTAAAGACAACTCCCGCGAATCAGGGGTCGGTAGCCTGACAGTTATCGCCCCGTCATCTCGCTAAATTCCCGGCCTCTTATTCCATGAGGCTGGATTTACATGTCACTTGCACAAAAACAGTTCGCTATAGCCCTTACCCTCATGCTGGTGGTCACAGCTGCTCCGTTTGCACAGGCGCAGAGGAACATGGAGCACGACAGCGACTGGCTTAACGAGATCCCTCTGGGCGATCAGCCCGCCGTGCACGACCGCGCGCCTCCCGCGCCTGCCGATGAGTTTTACCTCGTCGAGCATGCCACCACCCATAACGGCAAACAGGCGGCAATCATGCTTGATTACGCTATTGATCAACTGTTGGAGTCCGGCGCGTTGAGCAAGCGCGAACAGGACGCACTCGAGCACCTGGGCAGTTACCTGGGCAGCCTGGCGCCAGGCAACGTCGGCGCGGTGCTTGAGCAATTGGCGGGCAGCCAGCATGCCAACCTGGGCACCGCCACCCAAGACAGCCTGAAACAGCTGAACGCCAACCTGCTGTCGGCGATCCGCGAACTGAGCGGCCAGACACGCGAAGACGCTCGGGTATGGCTCAACGGCCTGGGCAACAGCGGCAAGCTCGACGACCACCGCGGCAGCGCCGGTTTGCAACAGCGCACACAAGGCCTGATGGTCGGCGCCGACTGGTCGGTGGACACCGCCTGGCGCTTGGGCGTAATGGGGGCCAAGTCAGGCAGCAACCTGAACGCCAAACGTTTCAAGGCCGAACTGGAAAGCTGGCACCTGGGCGCCTATGCCTTGCGCCAGGACGGCCCGCTGGCACTGCGCCTGGGGGCGATTTACAGCCACCACGATGGGCGAAATAAACGCAGCGTCGATGTCGACTTCCTCAACTTGCGCGACCAACTCAGGGGCAAGTACAGCGCTCAAAGCCAGAACGCATTCGCCGAGTTGGGCTATCAACTGGGCGGTGCCGCAATCAGCATCGAGCCCTTTGCCGGCCTCGGTTGGCAGCGCTATCACCGCAAAAGCTTCACCGAAAAAGGTGGCGTGACAGCCCTTAACGTCGGCGAACAAAACCAGCAGAACCTGAACAGCACCTTCGGCCTGCGCCTGTCGAGCCTGTATGCCCTGGGCAATCAGATGATCCTCAACCCCCACTTGAGTACACACTGGCAGCACCTCTATGGCGACGTCAGCAGTACGCTTCGCCAATCTTCGGCGTGGGATAAACGCGATGATTTCGACAGCGGCTTCACCCTCAAAGGCACCGCCCTGGACCGCAACAGCCTGGGCCTGCGCGCCGGTCTCGACCTTGCACTGTCGGCCCAACACACGTTGGGCCTGACCTACACCGCTGACGTTGGCAGCAACAGCCGCCATCAGGGGTTGATGGGCCAATGGGCCATGGGCTTTTGACCCACGCTTTATTTCAGGCGAAAAAAAAGGGGGGCACCTGCCCCCCCGAGGATTAAGCGGTTGTCTTGAAGGCTGTGACTCAGCCTTCGATTTCAATCAGGATTTCGCCAGGGTTGACCCGGTCGCCCTTGGCCACATGAACGGCGGAAACTTTGCCGGCAATCGCGGCCTGCACTTCGGTTTCCATCTTCATGGCTTCGGTAATCAGCACGGCCTGGCCGGCCTTGACCACGTCGCCTTCCTTGACCAGTACGTCGACGATATTGCCCGGCATCGCCGTGCTGACATGGCCCGGCTCGGTCGCGTGCTTGCGCTTGCTGCCGCCGCTGCTGACGAACTCGTTGAGCGGTTCGAACACCACTTCTTCGGGCATGCCGTCGATGGACAGGTAGAAGTGGCGCTTGCCTTCGGCCTTGACGCCGACACCGGTGATGTCGACGCGGTAGCTTTCGCCGTGCACATCGATCACGAACTCGGTCGGCACGCCTTCGCCACCGGCACGCGCTACGCCGCCGGCCTCAGGAATCGGCAACAACACTTCCGGGCTCAAGGTGCCGGCGTCACGCTCCTCAAGGAACTTGCGCCCGATGTCCGGGAACATCGCGTAGGTCAGTACGTCTTCTTCGGACTTGGCCAACGCGCCGATTTCGCCGCGCAGCTTGGTCATTTCCGGCTTGAGCAGGTCGGCCGGGCGGTGGTCGATCACCTCTTCGCTGCCGATGGCCTGGCGGCGCAGTTTTTCATTCACCGTGCCCGGCGCTTTGCCGTAGCCGCCTTGCAGGTAGAGCTTCACTTCATTGGTGATGGTCTTGTAGCGCTCGCCGGCCAGCACGTTGAAGAACGCCTGGGTGCCGACAATCTGCGAGGTCGGAGTCACCAGCGGCGGGAAACCGAGGTCTTCACGCACGCGCGGGATTTCGGCCAGCACTTCGCTCATGCGGTTGAGTGCGCCCTGCTCTTTCAACTGGTTGGCCAGGTTGGAAATCATCCCGCCCGGCACCTGGTTGACTTGTACGCGGGTGTCGACGGCGGTGAATTCGCTTTCGAACTGGTGGTATTTCTTACGCACGGCGTAGAAATACAGGCCGATTTCCTGCAGCAGTTCCAGGTCGAGGCCGGTGTCGAATTCGCTGCCTTTGAGGGCGGCAACCATCGACTCGGTGCCTGGGTGGCTGGTGCCCCAGGCGAAGCTGGAGATGGCGGTGTCGATGTGATCGGCACCGTTTTCGATGGCCTTGAGTTGGCACATCGCGGCCAAACCCGCCGTGTCGTGAGAGTGGATAAAGATCGGCAGGCTCTGCTCGGCTTTGAGTGCCTTGACCAGCTCGCCCGTGGCGTACGGCGTCAGCAGGCCGGCCATGTCTTTGATGGCGACCGAGTCGCAGCCCATGGCTTCCATTTGCTTGGCCTGGGCCACAAACGCGTCGATGGTGTGCACCGGGCTGGTGGTGTAGGCGATGGTGCCCTGGGCATGCTTGCCGGCGGCTTTCACCGCTTCGATGGCCACGCGCAGGTTACGCACGTCGTTCATGGCGTCGAAGATGCGGAACACGTCGATGCCATTCACCGCAGCCTTGGCGACGAAAGCTCTGACCACGTCGTCGCTGTAGTGGCGGTACCCCAACAGGTTCTGGCCGCGCAGCAGCATTTGCAGGCGCGTGTTGGGCAACGCAGCGCGCAGTTTGCGCAGGCGCTCCCACGGGTCTTCCTTGAGAAAACGTACACAGGCGTCGAAGGTCGCGCCGCCCCAGACTTCCAGCGACCAGTAGCCGACTTTGTCGAGCTTGTCGCAGATCGGCAGCATGTCGTCGGTGCGCATGCGGGTCGCCAGCAACGATTGGTGGGCGTCGCGCAGGATGGTGTCGGTTACGAAGATCTTTTTAGTCATTGGAATATTCCTCACAGGCCTGCGTAGGCGGCGATGGCGGCGGCGATGGCCAGGGCCAGCTCTTCGGGTTTGCGCTTGATCGAGTAGTTGGTCAGCTCAGGGTGGCTTTCCACGAAACTGGTGTTGAACTGGCCGCTGCGGAATTCCGGGTTGCGCAGGATTTCCTGGTAGTAGGCGGCGGTGGTCTTCACGCCTTGCAGGCGCATGTCGTCCAGGGCACGCAGGCCGCGGTCCATGGCTTCTTCCCAGGTCAACGCCCACACCACCAGCTTCAGGCACATGGAGTCGTAAAACGGAGGGATGGTGTAGCCGGTGTAGATCGCCGTGTCGGTGCGCACGCCAGGACCGCCGGGCGCGTAGTAACGGGTGATCTTGCCGAAGCTGGGCAGGAAGTTGTTCTTCGGGTCTTCGGCGTTGATGCGGAACTGCAACGCGAAACCACGGTGCTGGATGTCTTCCTGTTTCACCGACAGCGGCAGGCCCGAGGCGATGCGGATCTGCTCACGCACAATGTCGATGCCGGTGATTTCTTCGGTGATGGTGTGCTCAACCTGCACCCGGGTGTTCATCTCCATGAAGTACACCTCGCCCTCGGCGAGCAGAAACTCCACGGTGCCGGCGTTCTCGTAGCCCACGGCCTTGGCGGCACGCACCGACAGGTCGCCGATGTAGGCGCGCTGTTCCGGGGTGAGCTGAGGGCTTGGAGCGATTTCGATGAGCTTCTGGTTGCGGCGCTGAATCGAGCAATCACGCTCGAACAGGTGCACCACGTTGCCAAAGCTGTCACCGAGGATTTGCGCTTCGATGTGCTTGGGATTGACGATGCATTTTTCCAGGAACACTTCCGCCGAACCGAAGGCCTTGGTGGCTTCGGAAATTACGCGAGGGAAGGCTTGTTCGAGTTCTTCGCGGCTGTTGCAGCGGCGGATACCACGACCGCCACCACCGGAGGTGGCCTTGAGCATCACCGGGTAACCAATGCGGTCGCCTTCGGTGAGGGCTTCGGCGATGTCGGCGACGTTGCCTTCGGTGCCGGGCGTCACCGGCACACCGGCCTTGATCATGCTGCGGCGCGCTTCGGTCTTGTCGCCCATGCGGCGAATCACCTCGGCCGACGGACCGATGAATTTGATCCCGCGTTCGGCGCAGATGTCTGCCAGCTCGGCGTTTTCCGACAGGAAACCGTAGCCGGGGTGCAGCGCATCACAGCCGGTTTCCACGGCCAGGTTCACCAGCTTGCGCGGGTTCAGGTAGCCGGCCAGAGGCTCGGCACCAATGCTGTGGGCTTCGTCGGCACGTTTGACGTGCAACGCGTGGCGGTCGGCGTCCGAGTAAACCGCGACCGAGCGAATGCCCATCTCGGCGCAGGCACGCACGATTCGTACGGCAATCTCACCACGGTTGGCGATCAGGATCTTTTTTATCACTTGGAAATTCCCTTGAGCCGTTTGCTGCGTCTTCGACCGGTTGGATCCGAGTCGACGCGTGACCAAATGTTTCATGACAGTCGCGAGACACACACTAGGCGCAACGGAGGATTAACAAAAATCAATAATTATTGGGTTGTGTATAAGTAAACACTTATAGTTGGCCGGACGGCCTGGGGCGAGAGGATTGAAATAATGCGTAAGTCATTGATGCGTATGACATTACGTCAGTTGCAGATTTTCAACGAAGTCTGTGATTTGCGCTCCTACAGCCGTGCCGCCGAGGAAATGTCTCTCACACAACCAGCCGTAAGCCTACAAATTCGCCAGCTGGAAGAGCTGATCGGCCAGCCGCTGTTCGATTACGTCGGCAAAAAGCTCTACATGACCGAGGCCGCCGAAGCCTTGCAACGCGCCAGCCGGGATATTTTCGGGCGCCTGGAAAACCTCGATATGCAGCTGTCGGACATGCAGGGCTCGCTGCAAGGCCAGCTGAAGCTGGCGATCGAATCGAGTGCCAAGTACTTCGTGCCGCACCTGTTTGCCGCCTTCAAGCGCCAGCACCCGGAGGTGCAATTGCACCTGACAGTCGTCAATCGTGCCCAGGTGATTCGAAGGCTTTCAGACAACCGTGATGACCTGGTGATCATGTCCATGGTGCCCCAGGACATGGGCCTGGAATTCCTGCCGTTTTTGAACAACCCGATTGTCGCCGTGGCGCCGCCTGACCATCCCTTGAGCCTGCAAGGCGCGCTGCGTTTGCAGGACCTGGAACCGTACACGCTGCTGGTGCGCGAGCCGGGCTCCGGCACGCGACTGGCCTGCGAGGAGTACTTCAAGGAGAAACGCGTGCACTTCACCCAGACGGTGGAAGTGGCTTCGGCCGAGGCGCAGCGTGAGTGCGTGAACGCAGGGTTGGGCGTGGCGTTGCTGACGCGCCACGCGGTCAACCTGGAACTGGCCACCGGCGGGCTCAAGGAGCTGCCGGTGGAAGAACTGCCGCTTTACCGCAGTTGGTGCCTGGTGCAGGCCAAGGCCAAGCGCCTGTCACCGGTGGCCCATGCGTTCCTGGGCTTTATCCGCAGCGAACGGGTGCAGATCAGCGCGTTGGCTGAGCGCTTCGCTGGGCAGCCGCGGGTGCCTGCCAGTGGAGTTCCGGGTAGTCCGTGATGCTCTGGAGCAATTGGCGCTCTTCGCAACGGTCTTCGATTGCGCGACGAAACGCCATGCGGCGCTGGTCTTCTTGCTGACGACGGGTTTTGACGGTGCTGCTGTCTTCGTATTGCCGGGCCATGTTGAGTCTCCCAATGCGAGTACGGGGAGTTCAGGATGGGCTCGGCGGATGACGGTTTGGCGGCGTGGGGGTTACAGGACGATGAATATTCCGAAATTGAAGGAGATTGCCTGTGGGAGCTGGCTTGCCTGCGATGCAGGCACCGCGGGTTTTCAGTTAAACCGAGGTGACGCTATCGCCGGCAAGCCAGCTCTCACATTTGACGGGGTGCGACCTTCAATCAGTCGTCGAGGGCTTTGACCGATTTTGGCGAGAGACGCAGGCTGCGCAAGCTGCGCTTCACGCTCTTGAGGTGGTTGACCAGGCTCGGGCCGCGCGCCATGGCCACGCCCATCGCCAGCACGTCGATCACCACCAGATGGGCGATGCGCGAGGTCAGCGGGGTGTAGATTTCGGTGTCTTCGTGCACGTCGATCGCCAGGTTTACCGTCGACAGTTCCGCCAATGGCGTCTGGCTTGGGCACAGCGTGATCAGCGTCGCGCCGCTTTCACGCACCAGGTTGGCGGTGATCAGCAGGTCTTTTGAGCGACCGGACTGGGAGATGCAGATCGCCACATCCGTGGGCTTCAGCGTGACCGCCGACATCGCCTGCATGTGCGGATCGCTGTAAGCCGCTGCAGTGAGCAGCAGGCGGAAGAATTTGTGCTGGGCGTCGGCAGCAACGGCGCCCGACGCACCGAAGCCGTAAAATTCGACGCGCTGGGCCTGGGACATTGCGGTCACGGCCTTCTGCAATTCCACTGGGTCGAGTTTTTCTCGCACTTCCATCAGGGTGTGCAAGGTGGTGTCGAAGATTTTCAGGCTGTAGTCGGCGACGGAGTCGTCTTCGTGAATCGCAAACTGCCCAAAGCTCGCACCCGCCGCCAGGCTCTGGGCCAGCTTGAGTTTCAAGTCCTGAAACCCGGAGCAACCAATGGCACGGCAAAAACGTACGATGGTCGGCTCACTGATGCCCACGCTGTGGGCCAGGTCGGCCATGGAACTGTGCATCACGGCCGCAGGGTCAAGCAGCACGTGATCGGCAACCTTGAGTTCCGATTTGCGTAACAGGTGGCGCGACTGGGCGATATGTTGCAACAGGTTCAAAGGGCAGGACTCTTGTTATTGGCAGGCGCCAGGGATGTAGCAAGCTTGTAGTTATACTACAAGAATTGCCGTTTTGCCCGTCCGATGCATCACTAAATCGCCCTGATGCCCTTTGAATCAGCGGGCAGCTGCCGTGTAGCCACATAGGCGGCCTGGCCGTCTTTAAGGAAAGTCTGCATTTTTCCGCAACAAATCTGCCAGCGCCTCGGCCTCCACCGGCCGACTGATCAGATAGCCCTGCACTTCGTCACAGCGCTCCCCTCGCAGGAAATCCAGCTGCTGCTGATCTTCCACACCTTCGGCCACCACCTTGAGCGCCAGCCCATGGGCCATGGCAATGATTGCACGCGTAATCGCGGCGTCCTCGCGGCCCTGGCCCAGGCCGCGGATGAACGTCTGATCGATCTTCACGTAATCCACGGGGATGCGCTTGAGGTAGCTGAGGGACGAGTAGCCGGTGCCAAAGTCGTCAATGGCCAGCTTCACGCCCAGGTCGCGCAGTTGCTGGAAGGTGGCAATGATGTGCTCGACGCTGTCGAGCAGTTGGCTCTCGGTCAGTTCCAGTTCGAGGTATTGCGGGTCAAGGCCGGTTTCTTCGAGCACTTGGCGCACCAGGCTGACCAACTTGCCCTGGCGCAACTGGTGCACGGAAAGGTTCACCGACACCCGAATCGGCGCCAACCCCTGGCGCTGCCATTCGCACGCTTGCCAACAGGCCTGGCGCAAGACGAATTCGCCCAGCGGCACGATCAGGCCTGTTTCTTCGGCCAGGCCAATAAAGTCCCCCGGCGGCACCATGCCCCACTGCGGATGCTCCCAGCGAATCAGCGACTCGGCGGCATTCAGCTTGCCGGTGGCCAGGCACAGTTTGGGCTGATAGAACACCGTGAGCTGGCGCTCGTCGATGGCCTTGCGCAAGTGGTTCTCCAGCTGCAAACGCTGAAGCGTGCTGGCTTGCAGGCTGTCGGTGTAAAACTGGAAGTTGTTGCCGCCCAAGTGCTTGGCATGTTGCATGGCCATGTTGGACTGACTGACCAACGCGGAAATTTCCCGCGCATTATCCGGCAACAGGCTGACACCCATTGAGGCACTGACCACCAACTCATGCCCGTCTACCGTCACCGGCACCCGCAGCTTCGCCAGGAGCCGCGTGGCCACTCGCGCCAGGCTCGACAGGTTGCCGTACGCGTCGAACAGCACGGCGAACTCATCGCCGGACAGACGCGCAATGGTGTCAGCCTCGGGCAACGCGTTGATCAGACGACGGGCCACTTTCTGTAACAGCTGGTCAGCGACTTCATGGCCCAGGCTGTCGTTCAGCAACTTGAAGCGGTCCAGGTTGATATGCAGCAACGCCAGGCTACGCCCGCCCTGACGCACACGCGCATGGGCTTCGCGCAGTCGCTCGCGGAACAGTGAACGGTTGGCCAGGCCCGTCAACTCGTCATAGTGCGTGAGGTAGCGCATGCGCTCTTCGGACTCACGCCGCGCCGACAGATCGGCGAAGAAGCCCACAATGTGGCTGACATTTCCGCGAACATCGCGCACCACGTTCAGCTGCAGCCATTGCGGGTACAGTTCGCCATTCTTGCGCGTTTCAACCAGTTCGCCCTGCCAGGTACCGTGGCTGAGCAGGGCCTGGCGAATCACCGGAAAGTGGCGACGCGCGTCACGGCTGCTGGGCAGTTCCACGACGTTGCGGCCGAGCATGTCGTCGATTTCAAAGCCGGTGACACGGCTGAAAGCCTGATTGACGGCGATCAGCGCATAGTTCGGGTCAAGAATCACGATGCCTTCGCTGGCCGCCTCGAACACGGTCGAGGCCAGTCGCTGCTGTTCTTCCAGGGCCTTGCCGGCGCTGATGTCGCGGCGGGTGCCGAGCATGCGCGTTACCCGCCCACTGGGGGAGCGCTCCACGGCGCGGCCGCGGTCTTCGATCCAGACCCAGTGACCGTCGCCGTGGCGCACGCGGTATTCAACCTGGTAATCCTCGGTGCGGCCCTTCAAATGCTCCACCAGTGCGCGCTTGAGCAGCGGCAAGTCGTCGGGGTGCAGGCGCGGCTTGAGGTGGCTGAGCATTGCCGTGACGTACTCGGGCTCAAGGCCGAACAACTCTTTGAGCTGAGTGTGATGGACTTCATCGGTCTGCAGGTTCCAGTCCCACAGCCCCAGTTCGCTGGCCTGCAGCGCCATGGCCAGGCGCGCTTCACTTTTGTTCAGGGCCAGGCTGGCGGCGTCCAGTTCCTGGTTGCGTTGCGCCACGCGGTCTTGCAGACCGATCTGGGCCTCGCGCAGGTCCTGTTCGACCTGGCGGCGCTGCTCGACTTCGCGCACCAATTCCTGATTCAACTGCTCGCTGCGCTGCTGCGCCTGCTGTAAATGCTCGATCAGCGCCTGGTTCTGAAAGCGTCGCAGCAGGCCACGCTGGATCAGGCGGTTGACCTGCCACGCCACCAGGCTCAGAGAGCCCAGCAGGATCAGGCCAAGCACGCCCCAACCTTGCTGTTGCGCCGTGCCGTTCCAAAACAGATAAAGGATGGCCGGCACCAGACACGGCACGGCAAAGGACAGGAACGCAGGCAGGCTCACGGCATAAGCCACGCTGGCCGACAGCGTTGCCGCGCCGATCAGGCCGAACACCCAGGCCTGCTGCATGAAGCTGTCCGCCGGCACCAGCGCAATGGCGGCGGTGGCTAACGTCAGGCCACTGACCGCCGAGCCGAGCATGAACATGCGCCGCCAGATCGGCTGGGCCTGGCGGCTGGGCATGGCCGAATCGAACGCCGCCACTTGAATGACGCGCAAGGCCACCAGGGCGAGCAGCCAGACCAGCCACACGCTGTCCAACAGATATTGCTTGGGGTTCCACAGCAACCAGGCGCAGACCAGGCCGTTCACCAACATCAATAAAGTCGGCAGCAATGAACCTTGGTAGAGCAGGCGAGTGCGTTCGACCGCCATCTCGGTTGCGTAATATTTACGGATGACGTGCACAGGCGCCGCCGAGGGGCCGAACAGGTCGGGACTGAGAGTCATAGGCAGTGTTCTTATAATGGTGAGCCCGAAACGTGCACGGAGCATACACAAGCAAGCGCTTGGGCCAAACTGCTCCAAGTCATAAAAACCGCACGATAAACCGCCGCAAAACTCGGGGCCAGACAGCTTGAGCGAGATGCCGCGCGGGCTGTGGCCTATGACCGACCGGTCATCAGCCCCACCAGAATGTTTGTGCGGCTCGAAACACTCCTGAGGTTTTCGAGTGACCACCCGGCATTGGGATTTGCCCCACTCCCCCGGGCACCCTAGAATGCGCCGATGCGCGATGATCTCTCCCTTTTGCTGAACTCCCTCAACGATGCCCAACGCCAGGCCGTAGCAGCCCCCGTTGGCCGTCAGTTGGTCCTGGCCGGTGCTGGCTCCGGTAAAACCCGAGTGCTGGTGCACCGTATCGCCTGGTTGATCCAGGTTGAAAACGCGTCCCCGCATTCCATCCTGTCGGTGACCTTCACCAACAAGGCTGCTGCCGAGATGCGCCACCGCATCGAGCAGTTGATGGGCATCAGCCCGGCCGGCATGTGGGTAGGCACCTTCCACGGCCTGGCCCACCGCTTGTTGCGGGCGCATTGGCAGGAAGCGGGACTGAGCCAGACCTTTCAGATCCTCGACAGTGATGACCAGCAGCGCCTGGTCAAGCGCGTGATCCGCGAGCTGGGCCTGGACGAACAGCGCTGGCCCGCGCGCCAGGCGCAATGGTTTATCAACGGCCAGAAAGACGAAGGCCTGCGCCCGCAACATATTCAGGCCAGCGGCGATTTGTTCCTGGCCACCATGCGCAGCATTTATGAAGCCTACGAGGCCGCCTGCGTGCGTGCCGGCGTGATCGACTTCTCCGAGCTGCTGCTGCGCGCCCTCGACCTGTGGCGCGACAACCCAGGCTTGCTGGCGCATTACCAGAAGCGCTTCCGGCATATCCTGGTGGACGAGTTCCAGGACACCAACGCCGTGCAGTACGCCTGGTTGCGCTTGCTGGCCAAAGGCGGCGACAGCCTGATGGTGGTGGGCGATGACGACCAGTCGATCTACGGCTGGCGTGGCGCAAAAATCGAGAACATCTACCAGTACTCCGACGACTTCCCGGACGCGATCACTATCCGTCTGGAGCAGAATTACCGCTCCACCGCCGGCATCCTCAAGGCTGCCAACGCACTGATCGCCAATAACACCGGGCGCATGGGCAAAGAGCTGTGGACCGACGGCGGCGAAGGCGAAGCAATCAACCTGTACGCCGCGTTCAATGAGCACGATGAAGCGCGTTATGTGGTGGAAACCATCGAAAGCGCGTTGAAAACCGGGCTGGCGCGTAACGATATCGCCATCTTGTACCGCTCCAACGCCCAATCGCGGGTATTGGAAGAAGCCCTGCTGCGCGAACGTATTCCGTACCGCATCTATGGCGGCCAGCGGTTCTTCGAGCGTGCGGAAATCAAGAACGCGATGGCGTACCTGCGCTTGCTCGAGGGCCGTGGTAATGATGCGGCGCTGGAGCGGGTGATCAATGTTCCGGCGCGTGGCATCGGCGAGAAAACCGTCGAGGCCATCCGCGACCACGCGCGCCACGCCGATGTGTCGATGTGGGAAGCCATGCGCTTGCTGATCGCCAATAAGGGCCTGACCGGCCGCGCTGCCGGTGCCTTGGGTGTGTTCGTCGAGCTGATCGAGAACCTCGCCGCCAAATGCGCGGAAATGCCGCTGCATTTGATGACCCAGACCGTGATTGAGCAATCGGGCCTGATCGCCTATCACGAAGCGGAAAAAGGCGAGAAGGGCCAGGCGCGGGTAGAAAACCTTGAAGAACTGGTCAGCGCCGCCCGCGCGTTCGAAAACACTGATGAAGATGAAGAGCTGACGCCGCTTGCCGCCTTCCTCGGGCATGCGTCGCTGGAAGCCGGTGATACCCAGGCCGATGAGCATGAAGACAGCATCCAGCTGATGACCTTGCACAGCGCCAAGGGCCTGGAATTCCCGTATGTGTTCCTGGTGGGCATGGAAGAAGGCCTGTTCCCGCACAAGATGAGCCTGGAAGAGCCCGGCCGCCTTGAGGAAGAACGCCGCCTGGCTTACGTGGGCATCACCCGTGCCATGCAGAACCTGGTGATGACCTACGCCGAAACACGACGCCTGTACGGCAGCGAGACCTACAACAAGGTGTCGCGTTTCGTACGTGAAGTGCCGAAGGGACTGATCCAGGAAGTGCGCCTGTCCAACAGCGTCAGCCGCCCGTTCGGCGGCGGCCAGCAGCAGAGCTCCAGCACCCTGTTTGCCGGTTCCGAGATTCCGGAAACCCAGTTCAGCCTTGGCCAGCAGGTCAGGCATTCGGTGTTCGGCGAAGGCGTGATCCTCAACTTCGAAGGCGCTGGCGCCCAGGCGCGGGTGCAGGTGAATTTCGCCGAAGGCAGCAAGTGGCTGATGATGGGCTACGCCAAGCTCGAAGCGATCTGAAACACTGCATGCTCACTGTTAGGCGCCCGGCTGGCCGGGCGCCTGCAATGTGAAGAATCATGCCCCTCCCTTGTTTTTCGCCTGCTCGGGCCAATATCTGTAACTAGTCCTACAGACCCTTCGGAATTGGTCTTACGTAAAAGCCCGAAACATTATGCCGCTAGCCACTGTCACGACACCTGTGCAACATGGCGCGCGTGCAATCCACAAATGGGAATTCCCTTTATGAAACGTTTTCTTAGCATCGCCATGGCGTTGTGCATCGGCCTGACGATGAGCCTCGACGCCAACGCCAAGCGCTTCGGTGGCGGCAAAAGCATGGGCTCGGCACCGACTCACCAGACCAGCCAAATGGCTCCTTCCGCCGGTGCCGGCGGTGCTGCAGCAACGGCCGGTGCAGCCGGTGCTGCTGGCGCGGCTGCCAAGGCCGGCGGTGCTTCGCGCTGGTTAGGCCCTCTGGCCGGTATCGCCGCCGGTGGCCTGCTCGCATCCATGTTCATGGGCGGCGGCTTCCAGGGCATGCAGATCTTCGACATCCTGATCATGGCGGTTATCGCCTTCTTGATCTTCCGCTTCATCGCCGCCCGTCGCCGCAAGCAGCAGGAGCACATGGCTCCAGCCGGCGCGCCGATGCAGCGTGAAGTCTTCGAGCAAAAACCAACCACAGGTTCGATCTTTGGTGGTTCGCCAGCGCCTGCCACCGCTCGTCCGGTGATTAATGCACCGGCCTGGTTCAACGAAGAGCGTTTCGTCGAAGCGGCCCGCAGCCACTTCCAGTCCCTGCAACAGCACTGGGACGCCAACGAAATGGACAAGATCTCCGAGTTCGTGACCCCACAACTGCTGGAGTTCCTCAAGCGCGAACGTGCCGACCTGGGCGACGGTTTCCAGTCGACCTACATCGACGACCTGCGCGTACAACTGGAAGGTGTGGATGATCGCGCCGACAAGACCATCGCCACCCTGACCTTCAGCGGCGTGTCGAAGA
Organism: Pseudomonas sp. MF08831; assembly: GCF_059862645.1. Lineage (NCBI taxonomy): Bacteria > Pseudomonadati > Pseudomonadota > Gammaproteobacteria > Pseudomonadales > Pseudomonadaceae > Pseudomonas > Pseudomonas sp. MF08831. The sequence goes on from NZ_JCBCUX010000003.1 coordinate 413,909, forward strand.
CCTCGCGTTTCGACCAGGGCGAAGTGTTCAGCGAAAGCTGGAACATGGAGCGCGCCCAAGGCGACAACCAGCCTTGGCTGGTCGCCGGTATCCGCCAGAACGGCTGATAACCGCACGCTTGAGCACTTGGTAATAAAAACCCCGGACATGTTCCGGGGTTTTCTATTTCGCGGTTGCACTTATAGCGAGCTACTGTATAAAACGCCCTATTAACCGCGCCAACTAGCAAGAGGATCCCGGCCGTGGAAGAAATCATCGAACAATTGCGTGAAGCCAACGAACCGGTCCCGGTTCCTCTGGAACTGCCTGACGAAGACCAAATTGTAGAAATCGAAGAACAACTGTTCATCGACATCCCGTTTGTCTTCCGCGAATTCCTGCTCACCGTCAGCGACGTGGTGTATGGCAGCCTGGAGCCGGTGACGGTTACCGACCCGCAGTCCCACACCTACCTGCCGGACGTGGCCGCCAACGCGTGGGATGCCGGTGTTGACCGCAGCATGATCCCGATCTGCCAGGACGGCGACGACTACTACTGCGTCGAAGAAGACGGCACCGTGGTGCTGTGGTCCGGCGAAGAAGAACTGGTTACCGAAGAAACTTGGGAATCGGTGTGGCACTGGGCGCGGGACGTCTGGCTGGAAAGCTGATTCCGCAAAGCTTTTGTGGCGAGGGCGCTTGCCCCCGCTGGGCTGCGCAGTAGCCCCAACCAGGGTGATGCGCTTTCCAGATGGCGAGGTGACTGTTTTCAGGGCGGCTGCGCAGCCTAGCGCGAGCAGGCTCGCTCGCCACAAGAATGCGCCGCTCGGCTTAGTGCTCCGGCGTGTCCTTGTGGTTATCCAGGGTCTCCAGCAAGGCAACCTGCATCCGCGTATGCACGCGGATGAACCACCGCCACAGCACCGCCGCCACCGCTGCTGCCACCACGGCGATCAGCACCAGCAACTTGTTGGTTGGCAAGATACTGGCCGACAAGGCTGCCAGCAGCAGGAAAATCACCAGCAGCGACAGGATGGGGATCAATTCAGCGATCACTCGTCGTACACGCTGGGTATGCCTTCCGGCCATTTCCGGCTTGACGCTCATCTCTGCCAGCAACATCGACAGCGCCTTGAGCTTGCGATACGCCGCAATCAAAAACGGCAGCGACAACAACAACGCCCCGCCCCAGATCAACGCCTTTTGCCAGCTTGGATCACTGATCCAGCCTTCCAGATACCCACCGATGCGCGCCGCAAAAAAGCCGCCGGCGAAGAAGATCGCCACCACCAATGCCAGGTTTACCCCCACTTGCAGGATGATCTTGCGAATCATCGACGCCAGCATTGCGCCCTCGCCCTGAGGCTGGATGCTGCGCAACCATTCGCCATACATACCGAACACCCGGCTCATGCGCTTGGGCATCACCGCCGCAATCTTCAACGATAACGGGTCGGCGCCGCGAATCAGGTACGGCGTGAGCAGCGTGGTAATCGCCGACACCGCCACGGCCACCGGGTAGAGGAAGTCGCTGGTCACCTGCAAGGTCATCCCCAATGCGGCGATGATGAAGGAAAACTCCCCAATCTGTGACAGCCCCATGCCCACGCGCAGAGAGGTGCGGCCGTCATTGCCGGCGATAAACGCCCCCAGGCCGCAGGACAACATTTTGCCCAGCACCACCGCCACGGTGATTACCGCGATGGGCCAAGCGTATTGCAGCAGGATTTGTGGGTCGATCATCAAGCCAATCGCGACAAAGAAGATCGCGCTGAACATGTCGCGAACCGGCTCGATCAGGCGTTCGATCTTAATCAACTGACGGGACTCGGCCATGATCGCGCCGATCAGGAACGCGCCCAGCACCATGCTGTATTCGAGCTTCACCACCAGCAGGCAGAAGCCGAAACACAGGCCGAGCACAGTGATCAGCAGCATCTCGTTACTGTCGAACTTGGCCACATAGGCCAGCAGGCGCGGCACCAGCAGTATGCCGATGACCAGCGCGACGATCATGAACAGCGAGAGTTTGCCGACGGTGGAAAACACCTCGCCGGAGCTGACCGTGCCGCTGACCGCGATGCTCGACAGCAAGGCAATGATGCCGATACCGAGGATGTCTTCCACGATCAGCACGCCGAAAATCAGCTGGGCAAAGCGCTGGTTTTTCATCTTCAGGTCGTTGAGTGCCTTGACGATGATGGTGGTCGAGGAGATCGCCAGGATGGCGCCGAGGAACAGCGAGTCCATGGTGTTCCAATCGAACCAGCGGCCGATTTCGTAGCCAATCCAGATCATCAGGATGATTTCGAGGAATGCGGCGATAAACGCCGTGGCGCCGACCTTAAACAGCTTGCGCAGGCTGAACTCCAGGCCCAGGCAGAACATCAGGAAGATCACCCCCAGCTCGGCGAGGGTCTTGATGGTGTCTTCGTCGTGGATCAGGCCAAACGGTGGCGTGTGGGGGCCGATAATGAACCCGGCGACGATATACCCCAGCACCACCGGTTGCTTGAGGCGGTGAAACAGGATGGTGACAACCCCTGCCACCAGCATGATCACAGCCAGATCCTGAATAAAACTGATGGCGTGCATGGCGAGGGGCTCCTTGAGGGTACTGGCGCTTTTCCCACTTCCACCGGCACCTATGAACGGTCGCAATATGCGGAAGGAAAAGTCGGCCTTAATCGTAAGAAATGCCCTGAGACGGGCTTTTGAAGGTTAACACCGCGACTTCCGGCAGAAAGCCGGTGCAATATATGGAAACAGATCGGTGCAGGCGTGACGGCAAGCCGCCCACCGGCGTCCCGTTAGGGATGGCGCTGCAAAGATTTCAGCACCCGCAGAGGTGCCACCCCAACCGATGCCTACAACCCGTGAGTGTGCTATGGAACCCGGAAACGCCCAGCTGTCGATGACGGTACTGATGACCCCTGACATGGCCAACTTCTCAGGCAATGTTCACGGCGGCACCCTGCTCAAGTACCTCGACGAAGTGGCCTACGCCTGTGCGAGCCGTTATGCCGGTCGCTATGTGGTGACCTTGTCGGTGGACCAGGTGATTTTTCGCGAACCGATCCATGTCGGCGAGCTGGTGACCTTTCTTGCCTCGGTCAACTACACCGGCAATACGTCGATGGAAGTGGGCATCAAGGTGGTGACCGAGAACATCCGCGAGCGCTCGGTGCGCCATACCAACAGCTGCTTCTTCACCATGGTGGCCGTGGACGACCAGCGCAAACCCGCCGCCGTGCCGCCACTGCAGCCGCACAACAGCGAAGACAAGCGCCGGTTCGTGCAGGCGCAGCAGCGCCGGCAGATTCGCCAGGAGCTGGAAAAGCGCTATCAGGAAATCAAGGCAGACGGGCCGTAAGACCCCAGCTCTAAACCCGATCAACATGTGGGAACGGGCTTGCCCGCGATAGCGATCTGTCAGTAGTGCATGTACTGGCTGACCCACCGCTATCGCGGGTAAGCCCGCTGCCACATGGGTTTTGTTGGGTTACAGACCGATCGGTGTGGCTTCGAAGCGCACGCGAGGATGGGCGATGCGGTCTTGGGCGCGGACCAGCTCCAGCTCGTAGCTGGCGCAGGCCTGGGTTTCCAGCAGCACTTCATGCACCGCAGCGGCCGTGAATTCGAAGGCTGCCAACAGGCTGTCACCGAGCAGCACCCGCGCCAGGAACAGCCCCGACGTCAGGTCGCCCACGCCCACCGGCTGACGCGGGAACGCCAGCAGTGGCCGACGCAAGTGCCAGCTGCCATCGGCAGTCACCAACAGCATCTCAAAACCATCCGGCAGCTTGCCCGGATAATCCAGGTGCTTGACCAGCACGGCCTTGGGTCCGCGCGCCAGCAGCGCCTTGGCCATGCCCAGGCAATCGAACAGCGATTGCGGCTTGCGCCCGGCAAAGCTGTCCAGCTCCAGTTGGTTGGGGCAAAGGAAATCCGCCATCGCTGCCGCTTCGTCCAACAGGAAATCGCTGACTTCCTGAGGCACGATGCAACCCTTTTCCGGGTGGCCCATCACCGGGTCGCACAAGTACAAGGCCTTGGGGTTGATGGCCTTGATGCGCGCCACGCCCGTCAAAATCGCACGGCCCTGGGCCGCACTGCCGAGGTAGCCAGACAGCACGGCATCGCAGTTACCCAACTCGCCGATTGCGGCAATCCCTTCCACCAGCGCCGGAATTTGCTGCGGCGCCAACACTTCGCCCGCCCACTGTCCATACTGAGTGTGATTGGAGAACTGCACCGTGTTGAGCGGCCAGACATTCACCCCGACCCGCTGCATGGGGAACACGGCGGCGCTGTTTCCGGCGTGGCCAAAAACCACATGAGACTGGATCGCAAGCAGATGAGGTGTGCGTTTCATGCGGGAGATTTCCGTAAAGCCATTGAAATTCTGGCCGCGCAGTATGCGACTAAACACGGCCTGTACGACAGACCAGAGACACAGTTAAGCTGCTCTCACTTTGTTGGAGTTCATGGCATGCTGACCCTGGGAAACATCTTTGTGTTGATGCTGCTGGCGACCGGCGCCGCCTGGGTCTGGCACAACCACGGCCTGCGCGAGCGGGCGCTGGAGCGGGTCAAGCAGCATTGCGCCAAGCTCGATATCGAGCTGCTCGATGGCGCGGTGGCGTTGAAACGCATCGGTTTTGTGAAGGATGCCAAGGGCCGGCGGCGTCTGGCGCGCATCTATAACTTTGAGTTCACCGTAACCGGCGAAGCCCGCCATCCCGGGACGATCACTCAGTTTGGCGCTCACAGCGCGCAGATCGAACTGGCGCCCTACCCGTTCGAGATCAAAACGCCGCTGCCCAGCGCTGAAGTGATCGAGCTGAGCCAATGGCGCCAGGACCACGCCAGCAAGAACCGTCACTGACGGCAGGCGGCTAAAGCGTCCTGCAATACAGCCACGTCCTGTGGCTGGCCGAAGATCAATTCAATACGTGAGTCACGGCGCCATTCGCTCGGTTGCCAGAGAAGTGCGCCGTTATCCACCGCGTTGGCGCTGAGCCATCCTTCAGGGCTGTGGATAACCAGTTTGGCGCGCCGCCACACCAGATTTGTCAGCCAGCCGTGCAGGCGCACGGTGTCGAAGCGCTGGCCAGGATGCCAGCGCCAGCCGATGCTCCAGCCGTCTTCTTGAGCCTGGCTGAGGCAGATTGGCAGCGTCGGATCGGTCCAGATCGCCGGTATCTGCGCTAAGCCTTGGGGCACTTCGACGTTATCCACAGCAGTGCGGCCTTTCGCATCCAAGCCGGGCAACAGGTCGAGCGGCACGTGCGCCTGGCGCGTCCAGTAAAGCGGGCAGTCGGGTAATTGCTGTTCAATGGCCTGGCGCTGCGCGGCATCCAGCGCCTCATCCTTGTTCAACACCAATAGCCCGGCACTGGCCAGCGTCTCGCGTTGCGCATCAGGCAAGGGTTTACCCGCCGCCAGCGCCTGGGCATCCAGCACCAGCACGCACGGCTGAACGGCGAGCACCTGTTGCCACGGCGCCTGGCGCAGTTGTTTGAGTAGCTGCGCCGGATGGCCCAGCCCGGAGGGCTCGATAAACAGCCGATCAGGCTTGGCCTTACGCAGCAGGCGGCCCAGGCCTACCTGGAACGGTGCACCATTCACACAACACAGGCAGCCGCCTGCCACCTCGCCCAAAGCAATGCCGTCGTCATCCTGAGTGAGCAAGGCAGCGTCCAGACCGATCTGCCCGAACTCGTTGATCAACACGGCCCAGCGCTCGTTGGCCGGGCGTTGGGCGAGCAGGTGTTTGATCAGGCTGGTCTTGCCGGCGCCCAACGGCCCGGCAATCACGTGGGTGGGAATATTCTGCAGCATCAGTGGCATCATTCAGACCGTGTAGAGAGCTTGATCCTACCCGGTTATGCGAGCCAATCCAGCGTCAGGATCAACCGCCGCTCATCAGCCTTGAGTGCAGGCGAGCGATGAATCAAGCCGTGAGCTTCGTTGCCATGCCATTGCGTGCCCTTGAGCATGGCGACTTCGCCACAGAGGATCTGCTCGATGCGCTCGGTGGGTTCCGCGTCCGACTGTGCCAGTTTGCGGCGGTCCATAACGCCTTCGCGCAACCACTGGCTACCAATGCCGGCGTAGGTGGTGATCAGTCGCACCGGCACATGGTCAACGTGAAAACGCGGGCACATGGCCTTGTCCAGCAGCCGCAAGCGCACGCCAATGCGCTTGGCGCCCAGCAAACAGGCAAACGCGCTGACCAACCAAGACACATCAGCAATAAAGCCCTCGTAGCCTTCAAGATCTCGGCAACCGGACGCCAACCCCTGCAAGTTCGGCACCGCGTCTTCGGCATTGAGCTCGATGACAAAGGAGTCGGCCAGCGGCTCGTTCAGCGCAACCAGCAAGGCTCCAAACTCGGCGATATGCAGAGGCAACTGGCGTTGCCAAACCGCCAGGTTCACCCCGTCTTCCAGGATGTCAGCCAGCGCCAGCGGCGTTTCACCGCACGTTTGGCGGATCACGGGGCGCAATGGAATAACCGGGGCCAGCATCAGGCTACCTGCTCGAACCAAGGGCCAAAGGGATCAGCCAGCAGGCGCCAACCTTCGACGCCAACGGCCATTTCTTCATCGGTGAGCAGGCAGGCGTCCAGTTCGGCGCGCATCTGGTTGAAGTCGATATTTTGCCCGATGAACACTAATTCCTGACGGCAATCACCGGTACTCAGCTGCCAGTTGGCCATGATCGCCGCTACGCTTTCTTCATCCTGCGGCCATTGGCTTTTCGGCACAAAACGCCACCAGCGCCCGGCAAAACCATGGCGCATCAGCCCGCCAGCCTGGGACCAACTGCCTGCATCCTGATGCTTGCTGGCCAGCCAGAAAAAGCCTTTGGAGCGCAGCAGTTTGCCGTTCACCCACGGGCGGTCGATAAAGTCGAAAAAACGCTGAGGATGAAACGGCCGGCGCGCGCGATAAGCCGTGGAGGCGATGCCGTACTCTTCGGTTTCCGGCACATGTTCACCGCGCAGTTCCTGTAACCAACCTGGCGCTTGGGCGGCGCGCTCGAAGTCGAAGCGACCGGTGTTGAGGATTTTGTTCAGCGGCACTTCGCCCATGACCATCGGGATAATTTCGGCCTGAGCGTTGAGTCGTTCGAGAATCGCCATCAGTTCCTCGCGCTCACGGCTGCTGATCAGGTCGATCTTGCTGATCAGGATTACGTCAGCGAATTCGATCTGCTCGATCAGCAGGTCGGTGATTGAGCGTTCGTCCTCCTCTCCCAGGGTTTCACCACGTGAGGCCAGGCTTTCCGCGGCCTGGTAGTCGAGCAGGAAATTCATGCCGTCGACCACGGTGACCATAGTGTCCAGACGCGCAATATCGGCCAGACTTTGCTCGTTTTCGTCGCGGAAGGTGAAGGTTTCGGCCACGGGTAACGGCTCGGAAATGCCGGTGGATTCGATCAACAGGTAATCGAACCGACCTTCCTTGGCGAGTTTTCCGACTTCTTCCAGCAAGTCTTCACGCAAGGTGCAGCAGATGCAGCCGTTGCTCATCTCCACCAGTTTTTCTTCGGAGCGGTTGAGGGTGACGTCGCGCTGCACCTCGCTGCCGTCGATGTTGATTTCGCTCATGTCGTTGACGATCACCGCCACCCGCAGGTTGTCGCGGTTGCGCAGGACATAGTTGAGCAGCGTGCTTTTACCCGCGCCGAGAAATCCGGATAACACGGTAACGGGGAGACGATTGGGCATCAGGTGTTCCTCATCAGGGTTGGCCGGTCAAATCGCCCGTTGATGGCGTTCGCGCAGCTCTTCACGTTCTTTGGCTTCGATACTCAGGGTCGCTGTGGGGCGCAGCAGCAGGCGTTTCAGGCCAATGGGGTCGCCGGTTTCACGGCACCAGCCGTATTCGCCACGGGCCAGCAGTTCAAGAGCGTCGTCGATCTTGTCCAGCAGCTTTTTTTCGCGTTCCAGCCGGCGCAGTTGCCATTGGCGCTGTTCTTCGGCGCTGCCCACATCGGCGGGGTCGCTGTTGGTTTCCTGCTCACGCAGCACCAGGAACTCAGCGTCGATGCGTGCTTGCAGTTCAGAACGCTGGCCCAGCAGCAGCTCGCGGAAGAAACCTTGCTGGGCTTCATTCATGTAATCGTTGGGCGATAGGGCAAGAAGGTCTTGTTCAGTCATGGAGAACGGTTCACGGGTCAGGCTGTGTTTTCATGTTATAGTATAACAATGCAATTAAGCCAATCCCCCTTGCTCGTCACGACGAAGGGCGCAATGCTTGAGTCCGTTCCGGTCCCCGAGAAACTTTATGAAATACCTGGTGTGCGCCCTGTTGTTGGCAGTGGCAGGACCGGCCTGCGCACAAACGCCGAGCCTGTCGGCTACCTGCGTGCGCAGCGCCAACCTGCTGGCTTGCGTGGATCCGCTGGGGAATGCCTACAGCGTGGCGACTGCCGGCGGCACCACGTATTTGCGCGGTTTCGAGGTGATCGGCAAACGCTACTGGGCACAGACCAACAGCCGCTATGGGCAGTTGACGTTCTTTACCGGGTTGGCGTCCGACGGTGAGGCGTGGGTCGGCTACACGCGCCGCGTGGGCTGGACCACCATCAACCGGTTTTCCAGCTCAGGCGGCACCAGCGCGAAGTTCACGTGCAGCCGCATTACCGGCTGTTAGACCTGGCCGCTCTTCTGCTCCTGAACCCACGCCATGTAGCTGTTCATCGGTGGGTTCTTCTCGAAGTACTTTTTCAGGCCTTCGAAAAGCCCATCCGCCACCGCCTGTTGATGGCGCGCGGTGACCAGCCGCTGGGCGTCCTGGGTGTTGGAAATGAACCCGGTCTCGACCAGGATCGACGGCACATCCGGTGACTTGAGCACCGCAAACCCTGCCTGCTCCACGCGCTTCTGGTGCAGCGTGGTGATGTTTTGCAGGCTGCCCAACACCGAGCTGCCCAGCTGCAGGCTGGAGGCGATGGTGGCGTTCATCGACATGTCGAGAATCACCCCGGCCAGCATCGGGTCCTTGTCCTTGAGATTGAGCAAGGTGGTGGCGCCCAGCAGGTCTGCGCCATTTTCACGCTGCGCCATGAAGCGCGCCGTGGCGGAGGTGGCGCCGCCTTCAGACAACGCATACACCGACGCCCCGGAGGCCGTGAGCCGTGGCGCGGCGTCGGCGTGCACCGAGATAAACATATCCGCCTTGTGCTGACGGGCGATGTCCACGCGCTTGCGCAGCGGTACGAAGAAGTCGTCGTTGCGCACCAGTTTCACGTCAAAGCCCTTCTCACGCTTCAAGCGTTTGGCCAGCAATTGGGCGATGGACAGCACCACGTCCTTTTCGCGCTGGCCCTTGGAACCGATGGCGCCTGGGTCTTTGCCGCCGTGGCCGGGATCGACTACTACGATGATGTCGCGCTTGGGATGCGCCTTGTCCACCGGCGCCACCAGAGGCTGCGGCTGCGCGGCGATCTGGCGCGGCGCGTGGGTGGCGCCGGTCAGGTCGAGTACCAGGCGATGACCTTGGCCATCCTGCGGCGGCAACAAGAAGCTGTTGAGCTGCATCGGTGCGGCCAGGTCCAGCACGATGCGCGTATCGGCTTTACCAAAATGCCCGGAGCGGATCGAAGTGATTCCGCTGTTCTTCAAGGCCAACTGCGAGAAATCACCGCTGAGCCCGGCGCCGCTCAGGTCGATGATCACGCGTTCCGGTGAGGTCAGGGAAAAGGTCTTGTATTGCACCGGGCCGCTGAGGTCGAACACCAGCCGCAGTTTGTCGTCGGAGCGCCACAGGCGCGCATTACGAATCTGCGTGGCAAAAGCCCCCAATGGAAAGGTGAACAGCGGGCTGACCAGCAGCAGGTTGAGGAGCTGACGTCTGTGCATGACATATACCGCGAATAGAGGAGCGTCCCTGCTCGACATGACTGAAGAAAGGCTGGAGCAGAAAAATCATCGTCGACTCAATAGTTATAATATAACATGTCTTTTTATTTCCAACGATGGACCTGCTCATGAATGCGCTGACTCTGCCGGATATCGCCGCGCAGGCTTCACGCCAAGCCTTGCCGCTCGATTGGGTAGGCATGTGCGGCATCGCCTTGCCCATTCTTATCGACGGCCAACGCCTGACTGCCTCCGCCGATGCCGGCGTCAGCCTGGACGACGGCGAGGCCCGCGGCATTCATATGTCGCGCCTGTACCTGGCCCTGGAAATGCTCGACCAGCAGCTTCTTACGCCTGCACTTCTGCGTAATGTACTGCAGCGCTTTCTACAGAGTCATGAAGGATTATCTAAGAACGCCTACCTACGAATTCACACGGATTTGCTGCTTAAACGCCCGGCGTTGGTCAGCCCATTGGCTGGCTGGAAAGGCTACCCGGTGTGCATTGAGGCACGTCTGGAAAATCAGATGTTCCACGTGGAACTAAAAATTGACGTTACTTATTCCTCGACCTGCCCCTGCTCCGCTGCGCTCGCCAGGCAATTGATTCAGCAGCAATTTCTTCAAGATTTCGCCGGCACGCCGCTGCAACACGAAGACGTACTCACCTGGCTCGGCAACGCTAACGGCATCGTCGCCACGCCCCACAGCCAACGCAGCAGCGCCCAGCTCTCTATTGAGTTGGACGCCAATCAGTCCACCTTGCCGCTCACCGAACTGATCGATGACGTCGAAGCTGCGCTCGGCACCGCCGTGCAAACCGCGGTGAAACGTGCGGACGAACAAGCCTTCGCGCTGGCCAACGGGCAAAACCTGATGTTCTGTGAAGACGCCGCACGCCGCCTCAACCTCGCCTTGAAACGCTCGGATGCCGTCAAAGCCTTCCACCTGAAAGTGATCCACGCCGAAAGCCTGCACGCGCACGATGCCGTGGCTGAAAGCCGCTGGACGAGAGACTCTGCATGATCACCTGTAACGCTTTGCGCTGGGGTGCACCTGGGCAACCGCTCACCCCAGCGCTGGATTTGACCCTGGAAAAAGGCAGCCTCACCGGCATCATCGGCGCCAACGGCACCGGCAAAAGCAGCTTGCTCAAAGTGATCGCCGGCTTGCAAAAACCGCTGGCGGGCAAGGTCAGTGTGGAGGTTCCGCGCCGTGGTGGCCTGTCGTTCCTGCCGCAGCAGCAGCACTTGGATCGCCAGTTCCCCATCAGCTTGCAAGAGCTGGTCGCCGCCGGCTTCTGGGGCACCCAGCTCACGCCACCCCAACGCAACGAACGTCTGCAGGCAGTCCTGGAGGACTGGTGCCTCAGTGGGCTGGAACATCGCCCACTGATGGCCTTGTCCGGCGGCGAACTGCAACGCGCCCTGCTCGCCCGCATGAGCCTCGCCGAAGCGCCCGTGTTGTTGCTCGACGAACCCCATGCCGCCCTCGATGAAGACGGACAGGCGCTGTGCTGGAAACACATTCACGCCTGGCACGACCAAGGCCGCACGATCATCGTCGTCTGTCACGACCTGGCCTCCGTGCGCCACCACACCCAGCACGTGGTGCAGATCAAAAGCACCGGCTGCGTGTTCGGCCCCAGCAAAGAGCTGATCCGCCCGCAACCTCACATGCAGGTGGCCTGATGCATTTTGCCGCCCACCTGTGGATGCCTTTTTTCGACTTCGTGTTCATGCGCCGCGCACTCATCGGCGGGCTGGTGCTCGCCTGCAGCACCGCGCCGCTGGGTGTGTTTCTGATCCTGCGGCGCATGAGCCTGATCGGCGACGCCGTAGCTCACGGCATCCTGCCCGGCGCCGCGCTTGGCTTCTGGTTTGCCGGGCTGAGCCTGCCCGCGCTGACCATCGGCGGTCTTGGCGCCGGCCTGAGCATGGCCGGTTTATCCGCGTGGATCACCCGCCGCACGGGCCTGCGTGAAGACGCCAGCCTCGCCGCCATCTACCCGATCTCCCTCGCCGCCGGCGTGCTGATCCTCGGCATCGCAGGCAAACGCCTGGACCTGCTGCACCTGCTGTTCGGGTCCGCATTGGCCGTGGATGAAACCACCCTCACCGGGATGCTCTGGGTCTCCGGTTTCAGCCTGATCGCCATGGCGCTGATCTACAAACCGTTGCTGCTCGACACCCTGGACCCACTGTTCCTGCAAACCGTCAGCCGCCTCGGCCCGCTCGCTCATGGGTTATTTCTGACCTTGGTGGTGCTGAACCTGGTGATCGGTTTCCAGGCCATCGGCGCGTTGATGGTGGTGGGGTTGATGATGTTGCCGGCGATTGCTTCACGGTTCTGGAGCCGGCGCCTGCCGGTGTTGATTGCAGTATCGGCGGTGCTGGGATGCCTGTCGGTGTGGTTCGGTTTGTTGCTGTCGTTCTACTACTCACTGCCCAGCGGCCCGGCCATCGTGCTGGTGGCAGGCGGCGGGTATTTGCTGTCCGTGGTCTTCGGTCCGGTGCACGGCTTGCTGCGCCGCCCGCCCTTGCTTACATCCCAATGAGGTGTTTCCCGATGCGCGCTTTACTCGTGATGTTCAGCCTTCTGCTGCCCTTGTCGATGGCTCAGGCCGCCGACAGACTTCAAGTGGTTACCAGCTTCAGTATTCTGGATGACATCACCCACCAGATCGGTGGCGATCACATCCAGATCAGCAACATGGTCGGCCCGGACGCCGACGCCCATACCTACGAACCCACGCCGGACGACGCCAAGGCGCTGCTCAAGGCCCGGGTCATCATCAAGAATGGCCTTGGCTTTGAACCCTGGCTGGACCGCCTGGTGACCAGCACCGAAACAAAAGCCACGGTCGTGACCGCCAGCAAAGGCGTGATCTCTCACACCATGGAAGAAGACGGTGAAACCATCCCCGACCCGCACGCCTGGCATAACTTGGCCAACGCCGAAATCTATGTGAACAACATCACCAAGGCGTTGATTGCCGCCGACCCGGCCAACAAAGCCGATTACCAGCGCAACAGCCAAACCTACCTGAAAGAAATCTACCGCTTGCTGGTCGAGGCCAAGACCAAGTTCGGCGCGCTGCCACCGGGCAACCGCCGCATCGTCACCTCGCATGACGCCTTCGGTTACCTGGGCCAGGCTTACGGCATTCAGTTCCTCGCGCCCCAGGGTCTGTCGACTGAACGCGAACCGTCTGCCGCCGAGGTCGCTGCGCTGATCACCCAGATCCGCAAAGACAAGGTCAAAGCCGTGTTCATGGAAAACATCAAAGACTCACGCCTGCTCAAGCAGATTGCTGACGAAAGCGGCGCGCAGATCGGCGGCACGTTGTACTCCGACGCCCTCGCCGCCCAAGGCCCGGCCAGCACCTTCACCGGGCTGTTCGAATACAACCTCAACACCCTGTGCGCAGCCCTGAGCAAGCCATGACCCTGAGCCTGCTCGACCTGGAAGAGGCTGCCATGGGCAGCCGCTTTCCACTCGACACCGTGCTCGACGCCGTGGCGTGGAACAGCGATGGCCTGATTGCCGCCGTCGCCCAGCAACACGGCAGCGGCGAGGTGTTGATGCTGGCCTGGATGAACCGCCAGGCCCTCACCGAAACCCTGGCCACCGGGCAAGTCTGCTATTGGTCGCGCTCGCGCGGGCAGCTGTGGCGCAAAGGTGAAAGCTCCGGCCACTGGCAACAACTGGTCGAGGCCCGGCTGGATTGCGACGGCGACGCAGTGCTGCTGATCGTCGACCAACAAGGCCCGGCCTGCCACACCGGCCGGCCCACCTGCTTCTACAACGCCATCGACGGCGCCTACGTTCATGTCATTACGGAGCCCTCCGCATGATCCGCAAGAACCCTTCCGGCGATCTGCCGGTGATTGCCGAATCGGCCTACGTGGATAAAACCGCGATCATCTGCGGCAAGGTCATCATCGGCGAGAACGTCTTCGTCGGCCCTTACGCCGTGATCCGCGCTGACGAAGTCGACGCCACCGGCGACATGGACCCGATCACCATCGGCGCCAATTCGAACATTCAGGATGGCGTGGTTATTCATTCCAAATCCGGCGCGGCGGTGACCATTGGAGAATTTACCTCCATCGCGCATCGCTCCATCGTCCATGGCCCCTGCACCGTCGGCGACCGCGTGTTTATCGGCTTCAACAGCGTGCTGTTCAACTGCGCCGTCGGCGATGGCTGCGTGGTGCGCCACAACTCGGTGGTCGACGGCCGCGACTTGCCCGCCGCGTTCTATGTGCCCTCCACCACCCGCATCGGCCCGAACACCGACCTGTCGCAATTCCCGCCGGTGAGTGTCAGCGCCTCGGAGTTTTCTGAAGACGTGGCGCGCACCAACGTCGACCTGGTGCGTGGTTACAAAGCCCTGCAAAACGAGTTCTGAACCATGAGCCGCCTGCTGATTCGCAATGCCCGTCTGGTGAATGAGGGCCGGGAGTTCGATGCCGACGTACTGGTCGCCAATGGCCGCATCGAGAAGATTGCCGCCAGCCTCGAAGGCTATAACGAGCCGGTGGAAATTGACGCCCAGGGTCAATGGCTGCTGCCAGGCATGATCGACGACCAGGTGCACTTTCGCGATCCTGGCGCGCCCGACAAAGGCAGTTTCTACAGCGAATCCCGTGCGGCGGTGGCCGGTGGAATCACCAGCTTCATGGACATGCCTAACACCCACCCTGCCACCCTGAACCTGGAAGCCCTGGCGGATAAGAAGCGCCGCGCCGCGTTGCACTCGGTGGCCAACTACGGTTTTCACTTTGGCGTGAGCAACGACAACCTGGACATCGTCGCCGCCCTCGATCCGCGTGAAGTGGCCGGGGTCAAAGTGTTCATGGGCGCCTCTACCGGCAATATGCTGGTGGATGACCCGCGGATTCTCGAGCGGCTGTTCGCCGAAGTACCGACCATCCTCCTCGCCCACTGCGAGCACACGCCGAGCATCCTCGCGAATGAACAGCGCCTGTGTGAGCGCTTCGGCGAGCACATTCCCGCCGTCGCCCACCCCCTAATCCGGGATGCCGAAGCCTGTTTTCGCTCCTCGTCTTTTGCGGTGGAACTGGCCCGGCGACACGGCACGCGCCTGCACGTGCTGCACCTGACCAGCGCTCGCGAGTTGGCCCTGTTCGAAGACAAGCCGTTGGCCGAGAAGCGCATCACCGCCGAGGTCTGCCTGCACCATCTGCTGTTCGATGACCGCGACTATCATCGCCTCGGCCACCAGATCAAATGCAACCCGGCGATCAAGACCCGCGCCGACCGCGACGCGCTGCGCCTGGCCTTGCTGAGTCATCGTCTGGATGTGATCGGCAGTGATCATGCGCCGCATACCTGGGCGCAAAAACAGTTGGGCTATCGCCAAGCGCCGTCAGGCCTGCCGCTGGTGCAGCACGCGCTGCCTGCGTTGTTGGAGCTGGTGATTGACGGGCATTTGCCACTGACCACACTGGTGGCAAAGACCAGTCACCGTGTGGCCGACCTGTTCGCTATCCCGGACCGAGGCTATCTACGCGAGGGCTATTGGGCCGATCTGGTGCTGATCAAACCTGAGCCCGAAGGCAAACCCGTCAGCAGCCAGCCGATTCTCGCGCGCTGCGGCTGGACGCCCTTCGCCGAGCGCAGCTTTCGCCACAGCGTCAGCACCACCCTGGTGTCCGGCCACCTGGCGTGGCACAACGGCCAGGTTGTCGACAGTTGCCAGGGGCTGCCCCTGCACTTTCTGCGTTAAGCGCGGGGTTTGACCGTACCGCAATCGTTGCCCAGCCATTGGGCATGAGTGTCCAGGCTGCCCTTCTGCTGAACGCCGGTGGCATTGAACGTACCGTTGACGGTGGTGGTGAATTCCTGCTGGCTCTGGAAGGTTGCAACGCCAGTGCCTTGGGCTTTCGGGCAGCTGAAACGAAATTTACACTGGTTGCCGGTTTTGTCGGTCACTTGCTGTTTGCAGCCCGATTGCGGGTCGGTCAGGGGAATGGAATCAGACGCGACCTGGGCAGGCGTCAGGCAAACCTGCACGCCTTTGCCGGCCATGGTGATGCCCTGTTTTTCGAGCATGGCGCGCTGTTCGGGCGTCATCTGTTGCTTGAGCTGACCGAGGATCAGCGACAGGTCGGGCAAGTCCTGGTTATCGACTTTCATATTGCTGGTGGTCAATTCCCACAAGCCCGGCGCCAGCATCTGCGCCTGAGCCGCCACGGGCAGCGTCAATCCAACAACCATGGCCAAACCAAGCAGACGAGCATTCATCGGGTAACTCCTGGGTAATTGTGGGCGTTAGACGCTGCAAAGGCGCCAGTGTTGCACGGCAAATAAAATAGCGACATTCGTCGTCGAACATGGTCTGTTAGGCACTTGATTGCCTGGAGTGATGTCGTTCATGGATTTTTTTGGCCCGCACCTGCTCGCCTACTTCATTGCCACGCTGCATTTTCTCGGGACGCTCGCCGCGATCCACGCGGTGCTGACTGTCAGGACCGCCCAAGGCTCGATCGCCTGGGCCTTGTCGCTGATGTTCATGCCTTACCTGACGCTGATTCCCTACCTCATCTTCGGCCGCAGCACCTTTGACGCGTACATCCAGGCGCGTCGCCAGGCCAACCAGGAAATGCACACCGCCATCACCGCGCTGAACTGGCGCCCGTGGGTCGAAGAAGCTTTGGCGGCGCGCAACTCCAGCGCCTATGCGTCTTTGCGCGCCATGCCCAAATTGGGCCGCATGCCGTGCCTGGCCAACAATGACGTGCGCTTGCTGATTAATGGCGATGCCACGTTCAGCGCGATTTTCGCGGCGATTCGCCAGGCTAAGACGGCGGTGCTGTTCCAGTTTTTTATCATTCATGACGACGATCTTGGCAGGCAGTTGCACGCCCTGCTGAAGGAAAAAGCTGCCGAAGGCGTGGATATTTACGTGCTCTACGACCGCATCGGTAGCCATGCCCTGCCCCACAGTTATGTGCAGTCGCTGCGCGACGCCGGGGTCAAAGTCAAAGCGTTCGCCACCCGCAGCGGCTGGCTCAATCGGTTCCAGGTCAACTTCCGCAACCACCGCAAAATCGTGGTGGTCGACGGCCTCACCGGGTTTGTCGGCGGGCATAACGTCGGCGACGAATACTTGGGCAAAAAGCCGCCACTGGCGCCGTGGCGCGACACCCATGTGCAGGTCACCGGCCCGGTGGTGGCGTGCCTGCAGGAGTCGTTTGCCGAAGACTGGTTCTGGGCCGCGCGCGAGCTGCCGCCGCTGATCCTGCCTGATACATACCCTGAAGACGGCGTGCTCTGCCAACTGCTCGCCAGCGGCCCGGCCGATCCGTATGAAACCTGCTCGCTGTTTTTCGTCGAAGCTATCCATGCGGCGACCGAGCGCGTGTGGATCACCAGCCCGTATTTCGTACCCGATGAAGCGGTGTTCGCCGCCCTGCGCCTGGCGGTTTTGCGCGGGGTCGATGTGCGCCTGCTGCTGCCGTCGCGGCCTGATCACCGTATCGTCTACGCCGCCTCCAGCCTCTACGCCATCGAAGCCGTACGCGCTGGCGTGCGCGTGTTCCGCTACAAGCCGGGCTTCCTGCACCAGAAGGTGGTGCTGGTGGACAGCGAAATCAGTGCAATCGGCAGTGCGAACATGGACAACCGTTCGTTCCGGCTGAATTTCGAAGTGATGTTGCTGACGGTCGATGAAGCGTTTGCCAGCCAAGTGGAGCAGATGCTGCTGGACGACTTCGCACAGGCGCATGAAGTCAGCCAGGAAGAAAGCCGCGAGACCCGTCGCCTGCAACAGCTGGGCATGCGGGTGGCGCGTTTGATCTCACCGATTCTCTAACAAACAACACAGAAAAAAATGTGGGAGCGGGCTTGCTCGCGAATGCGGTGTATCAGGACCAAATAGATTGGCTGAACCACCGCATTCGCGAGCAAGCCCGCTCCCACATTTACATCTTCAGCGTTTCATAACCGTGTTTCAGCGGTAGATATCTTCCCGCGTCCACGGCAGTTCATGGCTGCCATCAGCGTGAGGCTTCACTGCCAATATCTGGTGCAAGTTGATCCAGCCCCGCGCAAACGCATACGCGCAACCGGCCAGGTACAGCCGCCAGATCCGCAACGCTTGCTCCGGCACCATCTTGGCTGCCGCCTCCAAGTTGTCTTCCAGGCGTTCACTCCAATGGTCCAGCGTGCGCGCGTAATGCAGGCGCAGGCTTTCGACGTCGACCACTTCCAGCCCGACTTCGCTGATTTCCGCCGTCATCATCGCCAGGTGCGGCAGCTCGCCGTTGGGGAACACATAACGCTCGATAAAATCGCCGGCGCCACGGCCCACGGGGCGACCGTCGGTGTGCTTGGCGGTGATGCCGTGGTTCATCACCAGGCCGCCTTCGCGCACGGCGCCAAACAGCACCTTGCAGTACTCCGCCAGGTTGGCGTGGCCAACGTGCTCAAACATGCCCACGCTCACCACTTTGTCGAAACGACCGTCCTGCGGCAGGTCGCGGTAGTCGAGCAGTTGCAGGTCTACCTGGTCTTCCAGCCCCTCGGCCTTGACCCGTTCACGGGCCAGCGCCAGCTGCTCTTTGCTCAGCGTGATCCCAAACACTTTGACGCCGAACTCGCGCGCCGCAAAACGCGCCAACCCACCCCACCCACAGCCGACGTCGAGCAAATACTCGCCTGGCTGCAGCCGCAACTTGCGGCACAGGTGGCGAAATTTGTCTTGTTGGGCCTGATCGATGGATTCGCTGCCGGTTTCGAAATAACCGCAGGAGTACGCCATGTCCTGGTCCAGCCACAGCTGGTAGAACTCGTTGGACAGGTCGTAATGGTAGGAAATGGCCGCAGCATCAGTGGCCTTGTCGTGGATCGAGCGCACCGGACGACTCCCCTCGTCGTCATCAATCAGGGCGTGACTCAGCTCGTCACATACCCGGATCACCTCGCTGATGGAGCCTTCCAGCTCCAGTCTGCCCTCGACGAAGGCTTCGCCCAATGAGTCCAGCGTTGGATGAGTCAGGCTGGACACGACCGTGGGGTCCTTCACCACGATCGTCACACTGGGCTCGGGGCCCAAGTTAAATTCGTGGCCGTCCCAGAGTCGAAGACGCAGCGGTAGCTTGAGATTCTGTAAGGCCGGTGGAAGTTGCGCGAGCATGAGTAGTCCCCCCTTGTTTCAGACGTCTGGAGTGAGGGTAGACCATCCGAAGACAAAGTAGGAGGCTATCGGATTGATAGCACTAAACTATGAGGCTCGATGCTCGAGCAAACCGTCCTGGATCCACTGTTTCAGCCACGTCACCGCTTGCAGTGGCGCACCCTCTCCATAAGTGACTGCCAACCCTGTGCACAGTTCTGAAAAATTCCAGCCGGTGGTCACCATTCCCACCAGCGCGCAGGCTTCAGCCGGCTCAAGGCTGCGGTAATGGCACACATTCTGGTGACGCCACACCAGACACATCTGCGCCCCTTCCAGCGCCTGGCTGTCAGGGAAATCCAACTCATCCCTGCTCGCGCGCCAAATCGCCACGCTATTGAAATGGCACAGCACCTGTTGCACCGAAGGCGCCAGGCTTACCTGCAAACCCGGCCAGTTTTCAGGGGCCAGCTGCGCCATGTCATTCAGGCCCAGCGGCTCACCCGGCGGCGCATCGAATGCCAAGGTAAACGCCCACTCCAACCGCGCCAACTCGGCCAGCGGCGCACTGTGCTCCTCTACCAGATGCTCGACGAGAAACGCCGGGAACCGCTCGCCCAGCCAACGCAGGCTGTAATGGGCCGACGGACAGCGGCGCACATAGGCGTCTGTCAGCACTGCAAACTCATCGTCCCCCAACCAATACCGGATGGCGCCGAAGTCATGCCGCAGCACCTCCTGAAGCCGCGACACATAGGCGTTGTGGTAAATCGCCAGGCCCGTGTCCACATCCAGAGTCGGCCCACCCAGCAAGGTCGCGGCAAACCCACTGTTGGCCACCGCGCTTTCGGATAACAGATGCTGCTCAAACGCCAACTGCCAGTCGATCAGGCGCATAACGCCCTCCTGGCCAGCGCGCTGGCGCCCAGTTCACGGGCCTTGCTCAACTCGGCGAGCAACTCCTCGAACGGCGGGAAATGGTCATCGCGCTCCAGCAATGTCGACACCGGCCCCAACAGCTCCAGCGTCTGTTGATACAGCGCCCACACCGGATCGCACACCGGGTGATCATGGGTATCGACCACGTAGTCGCCGTAATCCATATGCCCGGCCAAGTGCAGTTGGCGGATGCTTTCAGGCGGCAGGCTGCGGATAAACGTCCAGGCGTCGAAGCCGTGATTACGCGAGCTGACATACACATTGTTCACGTCCAACAACAGCTGGCAGCCGGTAAGGTGGGCCAGGGCCTTGAGGAATTCCCACTCGGTGAACTCGTCGGCCTTGGAACGCACATAGCTGGAAACGTTTTCCAGCACCAGCGGACGCTGCAATGCGTCTTGCACTTGGCGCACGCGGCCGGCCACGTGGTAAAGGCTTTCTTCGGTGTAGGGCAGCGGCAGCAGGTCATGCAACTGATGCGCGTTGCCGCGACTCCAGCACAGGTGATCGGAAACCCACGCCGGCTGAATGCGCTCGGCGAGCTGTTTGATGTGTTTCAGGTAATCGGTATCGAGGGCATGCGGCCCGCCGATGGACAGGGACACACCGTGCATCACCAGGGGATAGCGCTCGGCTATCGCATCCAGGTAGTACAAGGCTTTACCGCCCTGGACCAGATAATTCTCGGAGATCACTTCAAACCAATCCACTGCCGGCGATTGTTCAAGGATCTGCTGGTAGTACTCACTGCGTAAACCCAGGCCGTAACCCAGACTTGGAAGGGACGCGGACATGATTCGCTCCAAGGCAAAGTGTCCGCAGCGGTGGGGGGCGTCCGCTGCGGGTGCACTCGGTGCCGGTTACTCGCCGACGGTGCCGCCAGCCTTCATGCAGGCATCAGCGGAGGGCTTGGCAAGGAAACCCTGGCCTTTGCAAGAACCCTGACCTTTGCAAGCATGGTCCTTGGTTTTGCAGTCGTTCTGGCCTTTGCAGGCGTTGATACCGTAGCAGTGCACAGCCGTGTCAGCGGCTTGAGCCTGGGTGACCACACCAGCAAACAGGGTAGCGGCGGCCATCGCAAGGGCGGCACCAGCAGCAGCGGATTTGAAGTTCATTTTTAGAGTCCTCATGATCGGTAGGGGCGCCGGTCTGAACGGAGTGTTCAGTCTCGACATACCACTAGAGTGAGGACCCTTATCGGCGTTACAGCTGTATGCAGATATTTCTGAATTTATTCTTCAAGCTTCAAAAGTGGCTCCTGAAACCGCAGCAAACGCCCGGCGTTGCCCAGTACCAGCAAGGTGCTGAGGTTATGCAAAACCGCCGCAATCATGGCGCCGGCCGCGCCCAGCCAGCCAAACGCGGCAAACACCACGATAGCCAGCGTCCAGCCCAACCCGATGATCACGTTAACCTGCAACGTGTGGCGGCACTGGCGACTCAAGCGCACGCACGTGCCCAGGCGCCGCAGGTCGCTGCCGATCAACACCACATCCGCCGACGCCAGCGCGATGTCCGCACCGCCCGCGCCCATTGCCACACCCACCACGCCCGCCTTGAGCGCCAGCGAGTCATTGATGCCATCACCGACGACCATTGGCCGGAAGCCACTGCCGATTTCCCCAAGCACGCGGTTGAGCTTGTCTTCCGGCAGTGCCTGGGCTTCGACGTCGCTGATACCGACATCCAGCGCCAGGCTGTCGGCCACGCTTTGACGGTCACCCGTCAGCAGCAGCTGGCGGCCCAGGCCCAAGTCGCGTAGCTCCTGCAGGGCCTGGCGCGCTTCCGGCTTGACGCTGTCGGCGAGCAACAGCCAGGCGAGGAATTGGCCGTTCAGCGCCAGACCGGCGATCGGGCCATCGTGGTTCGGCACCTGAGTGGTCACAATGCCCAGCTGTTCGAACAACTCCGGGCGCCCCAAGGCTGCTTCGCCCTGCTCGGTCTGCGCCACCACACCCAGGCCCTGGCGTTCGCGAATATCCGTCAGCCCCAGCATTTGTTCCTGCGTTGCCAGCCCCGCCAACGCACGGCTGACCGGGTGGCTGCTGGCCGAACCCAGGCTGGCGGCAAGATTCAACAACACCTGCCGATCCGGCGTTGTGGTGTCGATGGACTGCAAACGCAGAGTGCCAAACGTCAGCGTGCCGGTCTTATCCACCACCAGCGAGGTCAGGTCCGCCAACTCCTCCAGAAATGCCGAGCTGCGAATCAAAATTCCGTGCCGCGCCGCCACTGCGATCCCGGCAATCGCCGTGGCCGGTGCCGACAGCACCAAGGCGCACGGGCACGCCGCTACCAGCACGGCCAACATTGCCTGGGCGTCATTGGTCACAAACCAGGTCACCGCCGCCAGCAGCAACACCAGCACCATATAGCTGCCGGCGTAACGCTCCAGCAGCCGCGTGATCGGCGGCTTGGAGCGTTCGGCGTTCTGCATCAGCGCAATGACTTTGCCCAGGGTCGATTCGTTACCGGTGCGCGTCACTTCCAGGCGCAGCAAGCCGTCGAGGTTGATCGCGCCACCAAACACCTGCACGCCCACGCTGGCTTCCAGCGGCACCGACTCACCGGTGATCGGCGCCGTGTCCAGGCTCGCCTGGCCCGACAGCACCACACCGTCGGCCGGCACGCGATCACCGGCACGCACTTCGACGATATCGCCGGTGTTCAGCGTGCCGTTATCCACTTCCACAATGCTGCCGTCGGCCTGCACCAACCGCGCATGGCTGCGGGTCAGTTTGCCCAGGGCATGAATCGCTTCCTGGGAGCCAATCACACTGCGCTCTTCCAGCACGTGGCCGAAAATCATGATGATCGGCAGCAATGCAGCCGTCAGCAAGTCGCCCGTGGCCCACGCGCCCATCATCGCCAGGGCGATCAATTGGTCGGTGATGCCATGCAGGCTCGGGTAACGCAGGCTGTACCAGGCCGAACGCATCACCGGCACGGCCACCAGCAAAGAGGCGACGCCGAGCAACAGTTGGCTGACACCGTTCTGGTCCGGCGCCAGCCAGCGCCACACCAACCCCAATACCAATAAGCCCAGGGCTAACATGGCCAGGGTCAATTGCCGGGCAGCACTGCGCTGCTCGGCGGACGTCAACATAGGCGCGCTCATTGTTCGGCTCCCTGGATGATCAAGCGGGAGTCGTCTTTGGGATCGACCGTGGTCACAGAACCGGCCTGGCCGAGAATCTTCGGCAAGCGTTCGCGGTACAGACGCAGCATGAGGCCTGGGTCTTTGACCTG
The DNA here is from genome assembly GCF_059862645.1 of Pseudomonas sp. MF08831. Classification (NCBI taxonomy): domain Bacteria; kingdom Pseudomonadati; phylum Pseudomonadota; class Gammaproteobacteria; order Pseudomonadales; family Pseudomonadaceae; genus Pseudomonas; species Pseudomonas sp. MF08831. Next base: position 437,094 of record NZ_JCBCUX010000003.1, read on the forward strand.
GGCCAGGCTGGCGACGGTGGCCGTTTGCGCTTGGGCATTGGCCAGGCGCTCGCTGGCTTGGGCGTGGGCCACTTGTACGACACGGTCGGCCTCCTGATTGGCGGCTTGGGTGAGTTTTTCCGCGTCGGTGCGCGCATTGGCCACGGCTTTATCGGCTTGTTGGCTGGCCGTCAGCACTGCGTTGAAGGCATTCACCGCCGGGCCCGGCAGGCTTGATTGCACGTCGACACGCGTCACCTCGATGCCCAACCCCAAACCGGTGGAGGCCAAGTCCGCCAAGCGTTTATTGATGCCTTGCACCAGATCGCCGCGCAGCCGCTCGCGGCGCTCGGCGGCGCCGTTATCGCTGCCGATCAATTCCGGGCGCGCTACCAGAATGGTGTCCAGGTCGCGCGCCGCCGCCAGCGCCACGGCGCTGCGCGTCACCAGGCGATCCAGCGCCGGCAGCACATGCTCGCCCTGCAGCACGAACGCGTAGGGTTCGGTGACCTTGTAAAACACCCGCACATCCAGCTGCACCACACCGGCGTCGCCGGTCAGCAAGTAACCGGAGCCTGCCAGCGCGTCGCTCAACGGCGCGGCAAACGTGGCCACACGGTCCGCCTGGGTCGCTGCGTCGGAGCGCAGCAGGTTTTCCACCCGACGCTCAATCACACGGTCGGCTGCTGGCAACAGCACTACTTGCTCAAACGGCTGCGGCCACGCCAATAACAGACCGGCATTTTGAATACGATCCAGCGCGCCAAAGTGCAACACCACGGCGCGGTTCTGCGGGTCGATCTGGCGCACATTGGAAAACGCCCAGGCCAACGCCGCCAACACCGTCACCGCGTACAGCGCCAGGAAGGTCAGGCGCCCGGCCTGGATCCATGGGCTGTCCGGGCTGTCACGCTCACTCATGGCTGAACATCCTTCGGCCCGTCCACCAGTGCGCGGAACGGCGCGGCGTCAGTGCGCAGGATGATTTTGGTGCCCGGTGTCACGACTGTGCCCAAGGTGTCCAGCGAGCGCAGCAGGTTGTACAGCTGCGGATTGCCGGCGTAGGCACGGCCATAGATCTGCGCCGCTTCGACCCGCGACTGCGCCTCGATATCGGCGGCTTTCACCGTGGCATCGGCCTGCACGATGCGCGCATCGCGTTCGGCGGCGGAGCGAATCTGCGCCGCTTCACGTTTGCCCACGGCGGTGCGTTCGGTGGCGATGGTCTCGCGCTCGGCGCGCATGCGGTCAACGGTGGCGGTGAGGGTGACCGACGGCAAGGTCAGACGCTCGACACCGACTTGCGCCACGCGCACACCGTAAGTGGTGAGCAATTGTTGATCAATCTGCTGGCGCAACTGTGCCTCAAAATCGGCGATGCGCACTTGGCTGGCGTCGGTGTTGACCAGGCTGGACAGGTCAAAGCTGGCCGCAGTGGTTTCCAGCGCCGAGCCGACGAAGGTGCGAATCTGCCGCGCCGCTTCATCCGGCTGGTTCTGCACCGCGCGCATAAAGCGCTGCACATTGTCGGCATCGCCCTGCACCTGCCACGCCACATAAGCCTGCACGATAATCCGCAAGCCATCGCGGGTGCCCACGTCCTGCAAACCGCTGGAGGTGGTGCGCAAGCGCAGGTCTACCGGGATCGCCGCTTCGAACGGCGCCGGCCAGCGCCAGCCCAGGCCAGGCTCCAGCAGCACCCGCGACGGGTTACCGAACCGCGTAATCACCGTGGCTTCGCCGGAACGCACCTGCACCAGGCTGGCGGCCGCCACCGCAAACAGCACCAGCAACACCGCCCAGGCCATGCGCCGCCAAGGAAACGGGCCAGCGGCTTGCTCATCACCGTGATGGTGATGGTGGTGGCCGTGATGATGATGACCATGATCGTGAGAATGAGCGCTCAACAGACAGACTCCTTATTGAACGGCTTTACGCGGCGCCATAGGGTCGGCCGGCAAAGTAAAAGAACGCAGATCAATCGTCGGTGCGCCATCGGCGCCCAGGCGGTGATCCAGAATAAGCAGCTTGGCGTGGGCCAAGCCTTGGCTGAGTTGGCCCAGGTACTGTTCCAGCACGAATGCCTGGCCGGCGGTGGCGTAGGCCTTTTGTTCGGCGCTGAATCGCAGGTCGGCCGCTTGCGCGCCAGCATTCACTTCGCGCGCGGTGGCCAAGGCCTGATCTCGCGCGGTGCTGGCTTGCAGCAAGGCCTGGTTGGTCTGTTCGCTGGCGGCGCCGCGTTCGCGGGAGATCAGCGCCTGGGCGCCGATCTGCGCAGCCTGCACGGCGTGGTAGGCGTTGGCAGCGCCGGCCGGTGGGTGAATCGCTTCGACCACCGTGGCCAGAATCTCCACGCCGCTGTTGAGCTTCTGCAAGTCCGCCTGCACCGAGCGGCCGATTTCGTCGGCCAATTGAGTGCGTTGCTCACCGAGCAATTCGTCGAGCGTGCGCGAGGCGAAGTCGTGCACCAGAATGCGGCTGGCAGTGCTGCGAATCAGCGTCGGCACATCGGCGCTGTTATAGGTGGCGGCCAACGCCGCCTGATCGGTCAGGCCAATGCGGTAGACGAACCGCACGTCCATATTGACGATCTGGAAGCTCTGTTTGTCGCCACTGCTGCTGGCGATCACTTGGGATTTGTCATTCACATGGCTGGCGTCCCACAACCGGTTGGCGATCGACGGCGCCGGGCCTTCGGCGGCGGCCAGCTCCGGTGTGGCAGCCTCGCTGACGCTGGTAGCGAGTTCATGCACCACGCCATTTTCGACACTGATGACGCGGCCCAACGGCCACGGCAATCCGGCATGCAGGCCAGGGCCGAACACCGCCACCGGTTTGCCGAAGCGCTCATAAATCCCACGGCCTTGCAGGGGCACTTCGTGCACGCCGGTCAGCGCCCATCCTACGGCCAATACCACCAGCAGCACCGGCAGGAATGCCCGGCGCATGTAGGTAAACGCCCAGATCTGGCGCAAATCGATACCGAAGCGGTTGTGCAACTCATGCTGCAGCGCCTGCAAGGGTTGTGGCGGCCAACGCAGCAAACCGGCAATAAAGCTTTGCGCCATCAACCGTGGCTCGAGACGCGGCTGACGTGGGCTGAACAGCGACAGTACGGCCCTGAGCAAAAACTCCACGGCGACCAGCCCCGGCAACAGGCCGATCAACACGGCCAGGCGCAAGGGCCATACAGATTGCGCGCCGGCAAACAGCAGGCAGATCGCGCTGACCAACAGGCACGCAATCGCCACCCGGCTTAACTGCGCCAGCTGTGAGGCTTCCGGCCATTGCGCAGCCGTTTCCTGCGCCAGACGACGCTCGAACACCAGCAAACCAAAGGCCAACGCCAGCCCCAGCGCGGCGCCAATGCTTGCCGATTGCCCCACGGCTGCAGCGGGCAGTGCCAGGTTCCAGAATTCGACAACGCTCAGCAATGCCAGCAACGACCAGCCACTCAACCACAGCACCGGCGCGCCCATCTGCGCCAGCAGGCTGCTGCCGAAACGTCCGACAAACCGCGCGTAACCGCCCGTGCCTTCAAGCTGCGGCTCGATCAATTCCACCGTTGGCGCTTCCAACGCCTGCGCCCGCCAATCGGCGACCCACCACGCCGATTGCAGCCCGGCCACCAACACCAATAAGGCCGACGCGCAGTTGATCAGCACCACCGGCCAGATCGACAGCGGCGCAAACAGGGCGACAAACAATGCCAGCACCCAAGCGCAAACGGCCAGGGCCGTCAGGCTGATGCCGGCCTGGCGCAATCGACGGGCATGAAACAGCCCCTGCTGAAAACGCGGCAAGCCTTCAACCAAAGCGCCGTCAGCTTCTAGATCCACTTGCATCCACTCACGCCCGTTTGTACACAATTCGTTACGATATAACACGCAGCGTGAAATTTTTGTTCGAAAACAACACAAAACCCCTGTGGGAGCGGGCTTGCTCGCGAATGCGGTGGTTCAGCCAGCTCATTTGTCACTGACCCACCGCATTCACGAGCAAGCTCGCTCCCACATTGACTCTCCAGCGCCTGCAAGAGCGTGACTAACCCCCATAAACACGAGCCATCACTGGTGCAGCCGCCGATTAATCGGCACACTCCAAAACAGTTTTTCGCGGGTAAACGGACAAGGAAGCGTCACCTCCCATGATTTCGATCTATCAGCTCAAGCCGCGTTTTCAAAACTTACTGCGCCCACTCGTGCAGCGCCTCTACGACAACGGCACCACGGCCAACCAGATCACCGTGCTGGCCGGCGTGGTGTCCTTGCTGGTCGGCCTGCTCATTGCAGGCTTTGCCCCACACCTCTGGCTGTTTGCCCTGATCCCGTTGTGGATGATCCTGCGCATGGCCCTCAATGCCATCGACGGCATGCTCGCTCGGGAATTCGGCCAGCAGTCACGCCTGGGCGCCTACCTCAATGAACTGTGCGACGTGATCGCCGACAGCGCGCTGATCCTGCCCTTTGCGCTGATCCCCGGCGTGAGCCTGGCGCCAGTGCTGCTGGTGACGTTGCTGGCGGTGTTCAGCGAATACGCCGGTGTGCTCGGGCCCATGGTCGGTGCGTCGCGGCGCTACGACGGCCCAATGGGCAAGAGTGATCGCGCGTTTGTACTGGGTGTGCTGGCCACCGGCGTGGCGCTCGGTTGGCTGGGCGCGGGTTGGGTCAACGCGGTGATGTGGCTGGTGGCGGCGCTGCTCGCCTACACTTTGGTCAACCGCGTGCGCCAGGGTCTCAAAGAAACGACGTCCCCTTCTGCATAAGGAATTTGCGATGCGCGAACAGCAAGAGCACAGCTTCAGTACCCACGATGGCGTCGAGCTTTTCTACCGGCACTGGCCGGCCACCGCGCCGCTTGGCGATGAGCCGCGCAAGGCGATCCTGCTGTTCCATCGCGGCCACGAGCATTCGGGGCGCATTGCCCACCTGGTCGATGAACTGGACCTGCCGCACTTCGACTTCTTTGCCTGGGACGCCCGTGGCCACGGCCAGTCGCCCGGTGCGCGCGGCGACAGCCCAAGCTTCGCCACCAGTGCCCGCGACGTGCAAACCTTTCGTGACCACATCGGTGCCACTTACGGCATCGAAGAAGACAATTGCGCGGTGATCGCTCAAAGCGTCGGCGCGGTGATCGCAGCCACCTGGGTGCACGATTACGCGCCGAAAATCCGCGCACTGGTGCTCGCCTCCCCGGCGTTCAAGGTCAAGCTCTACGTGCCGTTCGCGCGTCCAGGCCTGGCGCTGATGCGCACATTTCGCGGCAATTTTTTCGTTAACAGCTACGTCAAGGCCAAGTTCCTCAGCCATGACCCGGAGCGTGTCGCGTCCTACGACAGCGACCCGCTGATCACCAAGGCGATATCGGTGAATGTGCTGCTCGGCCTGTACGAAGCTGCCGACCGCGTGGTGGCCGATGCCCAGGCGATCCAGGTGCCGACTCAGCTGCTGATCTCCGGCTCCGACTTTGTGGTGCACCGCAAACCCCAGCAGCAATTTTTCGACCGCCTGGGCAGCCTGAAAAAAGAACTGCACATCCTGCCCGGCTTCTTCCACGACACCCTCGGTGAACGCGACCGTGCCGTGGCCGTGAGCAGCGCCAGGCGCTTTATCCTGCAAAACTTTGCGCACCCGCTGGACCGCGCCTCGTTGCTCGACGCCGACAAGCTGGGCGCCACCTGCGCCGAGTCCGAATCCCTGGCCGCGCCGCTGGCGCGCAACTCTTTGCGCGACCTGTACTGGCGCATGACCCGCGCCAGCATGGGCCTGGGCAAGAACCTCTCGGACGGGGTGAAACTGGGCTTTGATACCGGCTTCGATTCCGGCAGCACCCTGGATTACGTGTACCGCAACAAGCCCACCGGCAAAGGCGGGCTGGGGCGGATGATCGACACCAACTACCTCAACTCCATCGGCTGGCGTGGCATCCGCCAGCGCAAGCTGAATGTCGAAGAGCTGCTGCGCCTGGCCATGGCCAAGTTGCGCAGCGATGATCGCCAAGTGCGCATTGTCGACATCGCTGCGGGCCACGGCCGCTACATTCTCGAGGCCTTGCAGGGCGTATCGCTGCTGCCGGAGTCGATCCTGCTGCGCGACTACAGCGACATCAACGTGCGCGACGGTGGCGCGCTGATTCGCGAAAAAGGCCTGGGGGATATCGCGCAGTTCGTCAAAGGCGATGCGTTTGATCGCGCGGACCTGGCGGCGCTCGACCCCAAGCCGACCTTGGCGGTGGTGTCCGGGCTGTATGAATTGTTTGCCGATAACGCCATGGTCGGCGGTTCGCTGGCCGGCCTTGCTGAAGCCGTGGAGCCCGGCGGTTATCTGGTGTACACCGGCCAGCCATGGCACCCGCAGCTGGAACTGATTGCCCGCGCGCTGACCAGCCATCGCCAGGGCCAGGCCTGGGTGATGCGCCGTCGCAGCCAGGCGGAAATGGACCAACTCGTCGAGGCCGCAGGCTTTCGCAAGATCACTCAGCGTGTGGACGAATGGGGCATTTTCACTGTGTCTCTGGCACAGAAGATCTGAGCATGCGCGAACCCGGTTTATTAAAACCTGCGGTCCTGTGGTTGCTGCTGTTGGCGCCGCTGTTTTTCAGCACCTACGGCTTCGCCACCTGGGTCACCAGCCAGCGCAGCGATGTCGGCACGCTGGTGTTCGGCTGGGAAACCCATATGCCGTTCTGGGCCTGGACCATCGTGCCCTACTGGTCCATCGACCTGCTCTACGGCTTCTCGCTGCTGCTGCCCACTAGCCGCCATGAGCTGAAACAACACGCGCTGCGCCTGCTCACCGCCCAGGTGATTGCCGTGAGCTGCTTCCTGATCTGGCCACTGCGGTTCACCTTTGAACGGCCGGCGCTGGATGGCGTATTTGGCTGGCTGTTTGCCGTGCTGGCAGGCTTCGACAAGCCGTTCAATCAGGCACCGTCGCTGCACATCGCGCTGCTGGTGATTCTGTGGATCATGTACCAACGCCACAGCCAGGGCTTTTGGCGCTGGGTGGTGCACGGGTGGTTCGCGTTGATCGGTATTTCGGTGCTGACCACTTATCAACATCACTTTATCGACTTACCCACAGGCGCCCTCGCCGGCTGGTTATGCGTGTGGATATGGCCGCTGGAGCACCCGAGCCCGCTGTTGAATGCGCGGCTTACGCGGGATCGAAAACGCTGGGGGCTAGGGGCGCGCTATGGCCTGGGCGCCCTGGCATTGGTGATTCTTGCGTTAACGCTCGGCGGCTGGTGGCTGTGGCTGCTATGGCCGGCGGTTTCCCTGGGGTTGATCAAGGCCAATTACTTCGTACTCGGCGCGCCGGGCTTTCAAAAACGGCTCGACGGCACGCTGACGCCTGCCGCGCGCTGGCTGTATGCGCCCTACCTGGCCGCCGCGTGGCTCAACTCACGCCTGTGGACACGCAAGCATCCACAGCCTGACCTGATTGTGGATAACGTTTGGCTCGGTCGAATACCCGCCACACGCGAGCAAGCTTCATTCAAGGCAATCGTCGATCTGTGCGCCGAATTGCCGATTAATCCACAGGGCCGCGCTTATGCATGCGTCCCCGTGCTGGACCTGATTGCGCCGACACCCGCCGAATGCCTGCAAGCCGCTCAAGCCATTGAGCGCCTGCGCGCAAGCGGGCCATTACTGGTGTGTTGCGCCCTCGGTTACTCACGCAGCGCCACCGCCGTTGCAGCCTGGCTGCTGCACAGTAGGCGCGCCACAACCGTAAACGAGGCACTGGCTATTATTCGTACAGCGCGGGCCCAAGTGGTCCTGCACCCCGCTCACCGAGAAGCTTTGGAGGGTTTAGCCCATGCCCGCTGATATGGAACTCCAGGTGGTCGCCAGCCTGCTGCGTCGTGGTCGCTCGCTGGATCAGTTATCCACAGGCCTGACGCTGCTTGGCGTGCTTTTCGGCCTGGCCCAACTGCTGATGGCGAGTGTCGCGCCAATCTGCCTGCTGCTCAGCCTGTGGATGATTGTCCTCGGGCTGCTGCAAAAGTACTGGGCACTGCGCGTAGCCTTCGATGCCGACCTGTTCGCCCTGCTCGCTCGCGACACCGAGCGCACCCCCGACCTCGACCAGGCCCTGCAAACCCTTGGCCTGCAATCGGCCAAGCGGGTCGGCCGGCCCTGGCCCGAACGCCGTCGCGGCGCCCTCAAACTGCTGCGCAAGCAGGCCTGGCTGCTGGGCGCACAAATGCTGCTGACCCTGGCCGTGATCCTCGCCAGCCCGTGGCTACCTTTCGCCGGATAAGGAATCCCCATGTTCGAACCTGTGGTTGCCACCCTGATTACCTCAATGGCCCGCACCGTAACCGGCGCCCGCAGCCTGTGGCTGGGTTGCGCGCCGGTGCCGGTGCAGCGCATCTATTTCGCCAATCACAGCAGCCACGGCGACTTCGTGCTGGTGTGGGCGTCCCTGCCGCAAAACCTGCGCAAGTTCACGCGTCCGGTGGCCGGCAGCGACTACTGGAACAAAAGCGCCCTGCGCCGTTACATCATCAACCGCGTGTTCAATGGCGTGCTGATCGATCGTGAGCGCAAAGACCCTGTGGGTAACCCTCTGCAACCCATGCTCGCCGCTTTGGAAGGTGGCGACTCGCTGATCATCTTCCCCGAAGGCACACGCAATCTCGAAGACGGCTTGCTGCCCTTCAAGAGCGGCCTGTACCACCTGGCAAAAAGTTACCCACAGGCCGAATTGATCCCGGTGTGGATCGCCAACCTCAACCGGGTCATGCCCAAGGGGCGCGTGCTGCCGCTGCCATTGCTGTGCACCACCAGCTTCGGTGCGCCACTGCAACTGGAAGATAACGAAGACAAAACCGCCTTCCTCGCCCGCACCCGCGACGCCCTGCTTGCCCTTGCCCCGGAGCATGTCTGACATGGATAGCCAAACCCTGATGTTGTTCGGCGGGATCGGCGCCATCCTGGTGCTCGCCTCGCTGATCGGCCTGATCCTCAAGTTGCGCACCCGCGGTACGCCAAATGCGGTCGTCGACAACCTCAACGCCCGTATCAACGCCTGGTGGGTGATGGTCGTGGTGATCGGCATCGCCTTCTGGCTGGGCACCGGTGCGGTGATCCTGCTGTTCTACGCAGTGTCGTTCTACGCCCTGCGCGAATTCCTCACCCTTACCCCGACCCGCCGCAGTGACTACCCGGCGCTGGTGGCCGCGTTCTACCTGGCCTTGCCGCTGCAATACCTGCTGATCTATTCCGATTGGTACGGGCTGTTCTCGATCTTCATCCCGGTGTACGTGTTCCTGCTGCTGCCGATCCTCGCTTCACTGGGTGGCGACAGCACGCACTTCCTGGAGCGCGCGTCAAAGGTGCAATGGGGCCTGATGATTGCCGTGTTCTGCGTGTCCTTCGTCCCGGCCTTGCTGACCCTCGACATTCCAGGCTACGAAGGTCGCAACCTGTTGCTGATCGCCTACCTGGTGATCGTGGTGCAGCTGTCGGACGTGCTGCAATACGTGTGTGGCAAGCTGTTCGGCAAACACAAGATCGCGCCCAACCTGTCGCCGTCCAAAACCGTCGAAGGTTTCGTCGGCGGGATTCTGCTGTCATCCCTGATCGGCGCTGCGCTGTGGTGGACCACGCCCTTTAATCCATGGCAGTCGTTTTTGATCGCACTGCTGATCAACCTGCTCGGCTTTGCCGGCGGTATTGTGATGTCGGCGATCAAGCGCGACCGAGGCGTGAAAGATTGGGGCCATATGATCGAAGGGCACGGCGGGATGCTGGACCGGCTGGATTCAGTGTGTTTTGCGGCGCCGATTTTCTTTCACCTTGTTCGCTACTGGTGGACCTGAGAAATACCACCTCAAGCTCAACGTGGATCAACTGTGGGAGCTGGCTTGCCTGCGATGGCGGTGGGCCAGCAACCCATTTGTTGACTGAAACACCGCCATCGCAGGCAATCCAGCTCCCACAGTGGTTTGGGTGGTGTTTTCAAGTGTTCAGCCTGGCAGGTGCCCCAATGGCAAGGCGCCTGGGGTTTTCACGGTCTGGATCGCAAAGTTGCTGCGGATGTCCCGCACCCCCGGCAGCTTCAACAGGCTGCCGGTGACGAACCGCTCGTACCCACGCAAATCCGGCACCACCACCTGCAACAGAAAATCCGACTCACCCGACACAAGAAATGCCGAGATCACCTCGGGCAGTGCGGTCACCGCCTCGCGAAAGGCATTGGCCTCGGTGTCGTTGTGCCGCTCCACCTTCACGCCGACGAACACCATCATGCCCAGGCCCACTTCATCGCGGTCCAGGGTGGCTTGATAGCCGCGAATTACCCCGGCTTCTTCCAGCAGCCTCACACGGCGCAAACAGGGTGAGGCAGACAGGCCGATCTCATCCGCCAGTTGCACGTTACTCAGGCGCCCATCACGTTGCAGGGCTTCAAGAATCTTGCGGTCAAAGGCATCAAGTTTCAGATTTGGCATAAATGAATGGCCGTTAGCTTAATCAATGGCAGACAGTGCCAAGAATAGACGCTTTATAAGCTGACTACGCAAGCACCTGCCCTGCCCTTCACTCCTAGAATTAGCCGACACATCAAGGGGGTGGAACATGACAGAGCTGTGGTTATTTCTGATGGCACTTTCGGTGGCGTTTCTGCTGCCGGGGCCGGACATGATCCTGTTGCTGCAAACCGGCGCGCGCCAGGGCAAAGCGCTGGCGCTGACCACGGCAATCGGCCTGGGCCTCGCCCGGGCATGCCATGTGGTGTTGGCGGGCATGGGGCTGGCAACCTTGTTCAAGGTGGCGCCCTGGACCTTCGACGTGGTGCGCCTGGGCGGGGCGGCCTACCTGTTGTGGCTGGGCGTGCAATGCCTGCGTGCGAACGGGCTGCCATCGCTCGACGCCTCTCACGGCGCACCACCCGCCCATGCCTGGCGCATGGCTTTTCAACGCGGACTGCTGACGAACCTGCTCAACCCAAAGGCCCTGCTGTTCTGCTCGGTGCTGCTGCCGCAATTCGTCAACCCGCAGGCCGGCCCGGTGGCGGCGCAGTTTGCATGGCTGGGGGTGATGCTGGTGACCGTGGGCTTCGCGTTTGACTGTTGCTACGCCCTGGCCGGCGCGCGCATCGGCCGCTGGCTGGCCAGCAATCGCTCGGCGCAGCGCCTGCAGCAGTGGTTATTCGGCAGCCTTTTGATCGGTTTTGCGGTGCGTCTCACTTTTGTGCAACACGCCTGAGCGTTTGCGGCATATTCACGTCATCTTTTGTATCAAAGACGCGTGTAAGATACGCCGCACTTAGCCAGGGATGCTCACCATGTTCGATTCGTTGAAAGCGATCAGTCGCCGTTTTCTCGGCCTGTTAACCACGGTGGTGAGTGCCCTGTTCGGCCAATGGCAGCCGCCTTTCTGGCTGCGCGCCATAGGTCGAGGCTTTGCGAACCTGGGCCGCAACGCTCGCGCCTATCCGCGCCAGGCCGGCGCCGGCGTGCTGGGCCTGGTGTTACTGGCTGGCGCAGGATTCTACGGCTGGCACTGGTATTCAAACCTGCCGCAGCCGCACACCGTTGGTTATTCGTTGCACAAGCCGAACCTGACGGATTACACCCAGCAACCGCCGGTGGTGGATAACTTGCAGGTGCGCTTCGCCGAATCCGTGGCCCCCCTGGCGGCGATTGGCAAACCGGTGACGGAGGGCATCACCCTCAAACCCAACGTGGCAGGCGCCTGGCGCTGGTCCGATGACCGCACTTTACTGTTCGTGCCAGAAAAAGACTGGCCTGTAGACGCCCACTACACGCTGGACCTGGCGAAGAAAAACCTCCTGGCCGACGGCGTGTTGCTCAGCCAGTACAGCAGCCAGTTTTCCACCCAGCCGTTCCGCGCCACCCTGGCGCAAAACGAGCTGTATCAAGACCCATCCAACCCGACGCTGAAACAGCTGGTCGCGACCTTCCACTTTTCCCACCCGGTGGATGAAGACAACCTGCGCAAGCGCGTGTCTGTGACCCTCGGCAAAGGCCTGGCCTACCGCGACGCGCAGTTGCCCAACCGCCCGGAAATCACCTTCGACGACAACAAGCTCAACGCCTACGTACGCTCTGCCGCCCTCGCCACTCCACTGGAAAGCACGCCGGTCAGCGCCAGGCTCGACGAAGGCATCAAAGCCCGTGACGGTGGCAACGCCAGCACCGCGCCGCTGGTGTCGGAAGTCACCGTGCCCGGCCGTTATCGCCTGACCTTCACCGCCGCCGACGTCAGTTTTGTCGACAATGAACGCGGCGAACCTGAACCGGTGCTGATGTTCAGCAGCTCCAGCGCTGTGGCCGATGACACCATTGCCGGTAAGGTCCAGGCGTGGCTGCTGCCGGAAAAAGCCCAGGACGATACTCGTCCCTATACCAGCAACGACATTGATGACGCCCTGCTGGCCCGCAGCACCAAGGTTGCTCTGACCCATGTGCCCAGCGTCGAGCCGCTGAACACCTTGCACGCGTTCAAATTCAAGGCCCCGGCCGGTCGCGCGCTGTATGTGCGTGTGCCCGCCAACCTGGAAGCCATCGGCGGCTATCTGGCGAAAAACCCTACGGCCTCGTTGATCAGCATGCCGGCGTATCCGCGCACGCTGCAGTTCCTGTCCAACGGCGCGCTGCTGAGCCTCAACGGTGAAAAACGCCTGGGCTTCATGGCCCGTGGCGTGCCCGGCGCCCATGTGGAAATCGCCCGGCTGCTGCCCAACCAGTTGCAGCACCTGGTGGACCAGAGCAGCGGCAGTTTTGCCCGGCCCAATTTCGGCAACGAATACTTTGATCGGATGGTCGAGCGCCAGTCGCTGGATATTGCGCTGTCGTCCAATGACCCGGCGAAAACCGTCTACGACAACGTCGATCTGAGCCACTACCTCACCGCCAACGGCGGGCGTCGTGGCATTTTCGTGCTCAAGCTCAGCCCTCAGGATGACCCCGCAGAACGCACGTTCGAGTACGACCGCAGCAGTACCAGCGACCTGCGCTTTATCGTGGTGACTGACCTGGGCATCATCGCCAAGCGCTCCAGCGATGGCAGCCATGATGTGTACGTGCAGTCGATCGGCAACGGTTCGCCGGTGGCCGACGCACAGGTCGACATCATTGGTCGCAACGGCCTGCCGGTCAGCAGTGGTCGCACCGACACCGAAGGCCATGCGCATTTCGCCAAGCTGGATGAATTGCGCCGTGAGAAAACGCCGCTGATGTATGTAGTCACTCGTGGCAATGATCAGTCCTTCCTGCCGATTGCCCGTCAGTCGCAGCAGCTGGATTTGTCGCGTTTTGATGTAGGCGGTTTGGAAGAAGACGGCGCGATTGATCGCCTCAGCGCCTACCTGTTTACCGACCGCGGCCTGTATCGCCCTGGCGAGACCGCGCACTTGGGCATGATCGTGCGCAGCGGCAACTGGAAAGGCGCCCTGCAAGGCCTGCCGGTGGAGCTGCAAATCACCGACCCACGTGGCCTGGAGGTGATTCGCCAACCCCTGAAGCTGTCCACCAGCGGTTTTGAAACTTTTGATTTCCCCAGCAGCGACGTCGCCCCCGCAGGCGATTACACCGCGACCTTGCAGTTGATTGGCGAGAAAAACACCCGCACCGACCTGGGCAGTGTCAGCTTCAAGGTCCGCGATTTCGAGCCGGACCGCATGAAGGTCAGCCTGAGCCTGCACGACACGCCCGTATTGGGCTGGATTCCACCGGACCAGGTGGTGGCCAAAGTCACTGCAATGCACTTGTTCGGCGCTCCGGCCGCCGGCCGCCGGGTGACGGCGAAGATGTCCTTGAGCCCGACGCTTGCGGCCTTCGACCGTTATCCCGATTACCGCTTCCGCCTCAACAACTCATTGGAAGACGCCAGCACCGAAGACCTCGCCGAAACCACCGTCGACGACAACGGCCAGGCCGTGCTCGACCTTAACCTGCAACGCTTCGCCAACAGCACCTATCGCCTGCAGGTCATGACCCAGGTGTTCGAGGCTGAAGGTGGGCGTAACGTGGCGGCGCAAAGTGCGCTGCTGGTGTCGTCCGCGCCTTATCTGGTTGGTGTGAAAAGTCAGGATTCGCTGTCGTACGTCGCCAAGGACGCCCCGCGTCAGGTGCAGTGGCTGGCCGTCGCGCCAGACCTCACGCCATTGGCGGTGGACGGCCTGACCAGTGAAGTGGTCGAGCACCGTTATGTGTCGGTGTTGGTGAAACAGTCCAACGGCACCTACAAATACGAGTCGCGCATCAAGAACATCAGCCAGCCCGCCTCGCCATTGACGATGACCAAGGACGGCGCCAAGCAGACCCTGAACACCGGTACGCCGGGCGATTTCACCCTGCAACTCAAGGATGCCAACGGCAACCTGCTCAACCAGATCGACTACAGCGTGGCCGGGCGTGGCAACACGTCGCGCTCCCTGGAGCGTAACGCCGAGTTGCAGCTGCGCCTGGATAAACGCAGCTACGCCACCGGCGATGAGATTGCGATCAGCATCCGCGCGCCGTACACCGGCGCCGGTTTGATCACCATCGAACGCGACAAGGTTTACACCCAGCAATGGTTCAAGGCCGACAGCACCAACAGCGTGCAACATATCCGCGTGCCTGCGGGCCTTGAGGGCAATGCCTACGTCAACGTGCAGTTCGTGCGCGACATAGGCTCGTCCGAGGTTTATATGAGCCCGCTGTCCTACGGCGTGGTGCCGTTCAGCATCAACCTGGATGCGCGACGCATGGCGCTGAAGGTCGAAGGCCCGGCGAAGATCGAGCCGGGGCAAACCCTGGACATCAAGGTCACCGCCGACCGGCCAGGCCGCGCGGTGGTCTACGCGGTGGACGAAGGCATCCTGCAAGTGGCGCGTTACCAGACGCCGGACCCGTTGGGTTTCTTCTTCCAGAAGCGCGCACTGGAGGTCGGCACCAGTCAGATTCTTGACCTGATCCTGCCGGAATTCAGCCGCTTGCTCAGTGGGGCAGCGCCCGGCGGCGATACGGAAGGCGCTCTGGCCAACCACCTCAACCCGTTCAAACGTAAACATCAGCCGCCTGTGGCGTGGTGGTCCGGGTTGGTGGATTTGCCGGCCGGTGAAACCGTGCTGCATTACCAGGTGCCGGACAGCTTCAACGGCAAGCTGCACCTGTTTACGGTGGCGGTGGACGCCGACAGCGTGGGCGTCAGCGAGGCCAGCACCGAGGTGCGTGGGCCGATCGTGATCACACCGAACGTACCGGCCTTTGTCGCGCCGGGGGATGTGTTCAACGTGAGCGCCGGAGTATTCAGCAACCTCGATGCCGCGGCGGACGTGAAGTTTGAGCTGCAAACCAGCGACGGCCTCAACGTGCAGGGCGACAAAGGCAGCACCTTGTCACTGCAACCGCGCAAGGAAGGCACCGCCGAATTCAAGATCAAGGTCGGCGAAACCCTCGGCTCGGCGGACCTGCGCTTTATCGCCGTGCTGCCGGACGGCAAGCGCATTCAGGTGGCGGAAACCACCTCGATCCGCCCATTGAGCGAGCACCGTGTGGCCTTGAGCCTGGGTCGTTTCGACGGCGCCAGCAAAGAGCTCAAGCCCACCCGTGAGCTGTTCAGCCAACTGCGCGACGTGCAGTTGGGCGTGGCGGCCTCGCCGCTGGTGTGGGCCAACGGCCTCAAGCATTACCTGGATGACTACGGTTATGCCTGCACCGAGCAATTGGTGTCCAAGGCCATGCCGGCGTTGATCTGGGGCGGCACGGCGCCAGAAGCCGAGCAAGCGTTCAACAACGCGGTGCGTATGTTGCGCCAACGCCAGAACCAGGCCGGCGGCTTCGGTTTGTGGGCCGCCAACCCGGACGTGGCGCCGTACGCCAGCTTGTATGCCACCGACTTCCTGATCGAAGCCAAGGAACGCGGGCTGCCGGTGCCGGAAGATTTGCTGGTGCGCTCCAACGCCTACCTGACAGAACTGGCCAACGGCCCGAGCGAAGGGCTGTCGGAATTGCGCAACCGTGCGTACGCCAGTTACCTGCTGAGCCGTCAGGGCATTCTCGTGAGCGGCGCCTTGAGTGATATCCGCGAGCGCTACGAGAGTTACTTCAAAGACACCTGGCAGAACGACCTGGGCGCCGCTTACCTGGCCGCCAGCTACAAGTTGCTCAAGCAGGACCGCCAGGCCGATACGCTGTTCCGCAAAATCCCATGGCGCTCCCTTGTGGATAAGTGGGACAGCGACGGCCTGTATTACGACCCGCTGGTGCACGACGCCGAACACTTGCACCTGCTGGCGCGTCACTTCCCTGAGTTGCTGGACGATGTGCCGACCGCCTTGCTGGATAAGCTCGGCAAGCGTCTTAACGAGCAACGCTACAACTCGCTGTCGGCGGCCCTGCTGCTGCGTGCCCTGGACAACTATGGCCAGCGCGCGCAAAGCGACATGACGCTCAAAGCCACCGCCTGGCTGGGCGACAAGCAGCAGCAATTGCTGGAGATGGCCGGGCAGCCACCACGCGCCGCCGTGCCGGGCGCTACGCAAAAGCTGGTGATGGAAAAAACCGACGGCCCGGCCGCGTTCTACATGCTCAGCGAAGCCGGTTTCGACAAGGGCGCCAAGCTCAAGCCGATCAACAATGGCCTGGAAATCATCCACGAATACCTCGACCTCAAAGGCGAGCCCGTGAGCATAGTGGCGGTGGGCGATGAGTTCCTGGTGCGTCTGCGTCTGCGTGCGACCGACCGCGACCAAGTGCAGCAAGTGGCCGTGGTCGACCTGCTGCCCGGCGGCGTCGAGCCTGTGTATAACTTGCCGCCGGAGCCGGAAACCGCCAGCGCCGATGAAAGCGAAGGCGATGATTCGGAGTACGTGGAAACCGCCGACAGTGAAGAAGCGGATGCCTGGCAGGCGCCTATCGGCGAAACCGAGCTGAGCAACTGGCAGCCGGACTACGTGGACGTGCGTGATGATCGGGTGGTGTTGTACGGCACCGCGCTGCGCGATGTGGGCACTTTCGTCTACCGCGTGCGCGCCACCAACGCCGGCACCTTCAACACGCCTCCGGCCTACGCCGAAGGGATGTACGAAACCACCCTGCAAGGGCGCGGCAAAGTAGGCCAGCTTGAAATTACCAAGCCTTAAACGCCTGACGCCGCTGCTGGCAGCGGCGGTGGTGCTGGTGGGGTTGCGGTTGTGGCCACACGCCCCGCTGGAACAGGCCGTCACCTCGTCGCGGGTGGTGTTGGCCGACGACGGCGCGCTGCTGCGCATGACGTTGGCGGATGACGGCCAATACCGGTTGTGGCTGCCGCTCGCGCGCATGTCGCCGTCACTGGTCGAGGCGTTGCTGCTCAAGGAAGACCGCAATTTCTATTGGCACCCGGGGATCAATCCCCCGGCGTTGCTGCGCGCGGCCATGGCCACCTACAGCGGCGGCCAGCGCCAGGGCGGTTCGACCTTGAGCATGCAACTGGCGCGGCGCCTGTGGGATTTGAACACCCGCCAAGTGCCGGGCAAGTTGCAGCAGATGGCCCTGGCGTTGTGGCTGGAGGCGCGCTACAGCAAGCACGACATCCTTGAGGCCTACCTGAACCTGGCGCCCATGGGCGGCAATATCGAAGGCGCCGAGGCGGCCAGCCGCATTTACTTTGGCAAGTCGGCGGCGCAGTTGTCGTTGTCCGAGGCGCTGGCGCTGGCGGTGATTCCCCAGCAGCCGGGGCGGCGCGCGCGTTTCGGGCCCTCGCTGCAAAACGCGCGACTGCGCTTGATGGCCGACTGGCGCGAGACTTATCCACAAGACCCGCGAAA
Source organism: Pseudomonas sp. MF08831 (assembly GCF_059862645.1). NCBI lineage: Bacteria > Pseudomonadati > Pseudomonadota > Gammaproteobacteria > Pseudomonadales > Pseudomonadaceae > Pseudomonas > Pseudomonas sp. MF08831. Next base: position 454,841 of record NZ_JCBCUX010000003.1, read on the forward strand.
CGACAGTTTGCTCGACTTGCCGCTGGAGGCGCGCAACCGCCAGCAGATCCCCTTCCTGGCACCGCACCTGAGTGAACAACTGCTGGCGTCCCAGCCCGGCAACGAGCTGAACAGCACGCTTAATCTGCCCTTGCAGCAATTGCTCGAACGCCTGATCAGCGGCTTTATCGCCGAGCGGCGCAGCACGGGTGTGGCAAACGCCACAGCGATTCTGATCGACAGCCGTGACCAGAGCGTAAAAGCGCTGGTGGGCTCAGCGGATTACTTATCCACAAGCATTCACGGACAGGTCAACGGCGTGTTGGCGCGGCGCTCGCCGGGGTCGACCCTCAAGCCGTTTCTGTATGGGCTGGCGCTGGATCAGGGTGTGATCCACCCAATGAGCATCCTCAAGGATTTGCCGAGTAACTTCGGCTACTTTCAGCCGGAAAATTTCGACGGCAGTTTTATCGGGCCGCTGACAGCGCGGGATGCTTTGATCCGTAGTCGCAATATCCCCGCGGTGTGGCTGGCCAGCCAAGTCAAATCGCCGTCGTTGTACGGTTTGCTGCAACGCGCCGGCATCCAGGGCCTGCGCGGCGAGAGCCATTACGGCTTGGCCTTGGCCCTAGGCGGTGGCGAGATGACACCCGAGGAGCTGGCGCGGCTGTATGTGATGCTGGCCGGCGACGGGCATCTGCGGCCGTTGCGGTATTTGCAGGAACAGCCGCAATCCACTGGGCCGCAACTGCTCACGCCGCAGGCCACGTTTATGGTGCGCGATATGTTGCGCCGCAACCCACGGCCGGATGGCTTGCCCGGCCGCCATTGGCGCACCGCGTGGAAAACCGGCACCTCGTGGGGGTTTCACGATGCGTGGAGCGCCGGCCTGGTCGGGCCGTACGTGCTGGTGGTGTGGGTGGGTAACTTCGATGGTCGACCGAACCCTGCGTTTATCGGCGCCAAGACCGCTGCACCGTTGTTCTTTCGCATCGCTGACGCCCTGCCCCTGGCGCTGCCCAATGTGGTGATCAAGCCCGACAAGCCACCCGCCGGGCTGGTGCGCATTGAGGTCTGCGCCGCTTCCGGTGAGTTGCCCAACCGCTGGTGCCCGCAAACCCGCAAGACCTGGTACATCCCCGGCGTGTCGCCGATTCGCGTGTCGAACCTGCACCGCCCGGTGCTGATCGACACCCGCACTGGCAAGGCTGCGTGCCCGCCATTTGATGCGCAATACACCCGTGAAGAAGTCTTCGAGTTCTGGCCCAGTGACGTGCAACGCCTGTATCGCGCCGCCGGCTTGCCTCGGCGCACGCCGCCCAGCGTGATGAAAAACTGCCAGCCCAACCGCGTCAGCGACCAAAGCGAAGCTCCGCAAATTCGCTCGCCGCTGACCCAAGTGAGCTACCAGTTGCGGCTGTCTCAGCCACAGGAAAGCATCCCGCTGAATGCCAACGCGGCCAGCGACGCAGCGACGTTGTATTGGTTTGCCGACCAAACCTTGATCGGCCAAGGGCCGCCGCAAACCACGTTGAACTGGCGGCCGGGCAAGTCCGGCGAATACCGGTTGCGCGTGAGTGACGATCAGGGCCGCAGTGCGAGCCGGGGGTTGAAGGTGGAGTTTGTGCCCTGATCGCAGGGTACTTGGCTGGATAAGCGCAGATCGCCCCTGTGGGAGCGGGCTTGCCCGCGAAGACGTTGGCCCAGCAAACAGTGATGTTGACTGACCCACCGCTTTCGCGGGCAAGCCTGCTCCCACATTTGATCTGCTGCGCGACGCCCTGATCAGGCGTCTTCGTCGCCGAGGCCGGCTTTGCCGGCATCCTTGGAAAAATGCTTGAACGCCGCACCCAGCTTGCGTTGCTCGAAGATCGAAAACACCAACGTGCCGAGCAGGATCAGCATCCACACCAGAAACAGCTTCAAGGTATCCACTTGAGCGACGAACAGCAGCAGCGTCACCACGCCGCCGATGACCATGCCCAAGCCCATCCACGCGCCCAACACCCGACCCACCGCCAGGCGCATGCCTTTGGGCAGGACCAGCCGGGTCGCCATCATCACCACAATGATCGTCAGGAAAAAACCAAACGCCGCCATGAACGGAATCGGGAAACCGCCTTCGCGGTACAGCCAGGCCAGCAGCCGATACACGGGGCCCAGTGGCTCCATTTGCTGATACGTGTCGGGACCGGGTAAATGCAGTTGGGCGAAATGCGCGGGCGTCATGGCCATGATGCCCACGCCGATCATCCCGACCACGGCCGCATAGAAACCACCGGCACGCCACAGCGGCGCCAGCACGCGAGTGTTTTCCACATCCTGGGGCAGCGCCAGGCCGAACACCGCATTGCGCTGTTTACCCTGGGCAATCGCAGGTTTACCGTCGCGCTCACAGGCATCGCCAATCAGCATCACGTCCAGGTCCTGGACCAGCAGGATTTCGCCTTGGCGCCGGGAACTGCCGACGAGTTCGTAATCGTCAGGGGCCTTGTTGCCGAACAGATCAATGCCTTCGGCGATCACGCGGATCTCACCCGTTGCATCCTGCAGGCGGAAGTCATTGCAGCGCGCCTCGCTGGATACCCGGCTCCAGCTCCAGTGCCCGTCGTCGTCTTTCTTGCCGTCCTCGACAACCCAGACATAGCCCACGCACGGCTTGCCATTCACCGGCGACAGCTGGGTCTTGTCGGCAATCACTTTGCCGCGTACTTCCACCAGGCCCATCGCCAGCGAACGAATCTGGCTGGTGGCCAGGCGCTGTTCGGTTTTATAGAAGCTGGGCCCGAAGCTGAGCAGCAGGCCGACCAGAATGCCTACGGGGAAAAACAGTGCGATAAAAATGTGCGGTGCATAAGCAATCAAGCTGATGAAGCCCGCGAGCAACACCAGTGCCAACGCGGTTTTCCACTTGGGTTTCTTCACCACGACGCCTGCCTGGGTGGTTTTCATGCCCCCGGCACCTCAAGTTTCACGCCTTCGTAGCGGGTTTCTTCGGCGCTGATGGCCAGCAACGGAATACGCTGATAGCTGAGCATCCGCGCAAAGAACAGGTCGGGGAACACCGCGATGGCGATGTTGTAGAGGTTGACCGACTCATTGAAGAACTCACGCCGGTCGGCAATGCGCTCTTCCACGGCCGAAATGGCTTGCTGCAACTCGACCATGTTCGGCCCGGAGATCAACGCCGGATAACTCTCCGCCACCGCAATCACCGACTTGAGTGCGGCATTGAGCTGATTGGACGCATCGACCTTGTCGTTGAGGCTGCTGGCATTCAAGTATTGGTTACGCGCATCGCTCAGCCGCGTAAACAGCGCGTTCTCGTGGTTCATGGCGGTCTGCACCACGCGCATCAGGTCGGGGATCTGGTCGGCCCGTTGCTTGAGCAGCACGTCGATGTTGGCAAACGCCTTATCCACATCGTTACGCCGCATGACCAGGCCGTTGTAGACCCCGACCATCCAGCCGATCAGGCCCACGACAATGATCAGCACGACGATGCCGGCGATTAGCAGTTCGATATTCATGGTGAAGGCGTCCCTGTCTGAGTTATCCACAGGAAGGCATTCTAGGGGTAAAGCCTGACGGCGCGCCCGGCAGTAGCCCACAGATTCGACAGGAGGTCGTTAATTCGTCGCGGCGATTCGCACGACCTCATTGCGGTTTACTTTGCCTAAAACGTTGCGCGGGATAGCCTCGGTCAACACGATCTGCCGTGGCAACTTGAACGGCGCCAGGCGCACACGCAACCAGGCAAGGAGCTCCTGCGCCGAGGTGCCAGGTGCATCGGCTGTCAGCTTGACCAACGCCACCACCCGCTGCCCCGCTTCGTAATCCGGTGCGCCCGCGACGGCCGCATCGGCGACGGCCGGGTGCAGGATCAGTTGGTTTTCCACTTCCACGGGGGAAATCTTGTCGGTGAAGCTGACAATCTGATCCTTGCAACGCCCGACAAAGCGGTACTCGCCATTGGGCAACTGCACCATCAGATCGCCCGAGGCAAACCAAACTCCACGGCTATGGCTGATGATGTCGCCGGGACCGGTCCAGTAGCCGAGGCTCAGGTTGGCGCCGCACATCTGCAGTTCGCCTACGTCGCCTTGGGCAACTTCGACGCCGTCGGCATCCACCAGGCGCGCGCGCCCTGGGATGGCGGTGAGGGTATCCCATACCGAACCAAAGGCCATGCTGCCCAGGCATTCCGTCAGGCCGTAAGTATTGTTCAGACGCCACCCAAAGGTGTTTTGGAAGGTTTCGGCAACCACCGGGCGGCACGCGTCTCCACCTACCCCACAAACCCGCATCGAGCTGAGGTCGCGCGGGCGCTTACGCTGGGCGTCCACCAGCGGCTGGCAGATAAACGGCGCGACGAACAGCATCGTGCCCCTCTCTTGCTCGATGGCATCGAGGAGTTTGTCGGCATCGAAACGGCTGAACATGACTTCCTGACAGCCACGAATGATCGTCGCCATCAGCACGAACGAACCGGAGACGTAGGCGACCGGCGTGCTGCCGAGGGTGCAGGAGTGCGAATCAAGTTCCCACGCACTCAGTGCACCGGCAACGTGGGAAATCACCCGCTGGTTGTAGGCCACCAGCTTGGGCATGCCCGTGGTGCCGGACGTTGCCAGCAGCAGGCAGGTCGAATCGATATCCACCGGCACCTGAGCTGTGTGGCGGCTGCCCTCGCCCAACAGCGCGTGCCAGCCCGCGCTGGTAACCGTGCGCGTACGCTCAAGCACGTCAGCAGCCATTTGCGCCACCACGGGCTGCAGATCTGCCTCATGAACAAACAACGTCGGGCGTAGCCACCCCAAAAACTCATCCAGCTCACGGGCCGTGAATTCAGTCTTCAGCGGCACCAGGATTGCCCCGCTCATCATCGCGGCGAACAGGAACACCGCGTACAGCGGCGACGTGCGCACCAGCATGACAATCCGATCACCTAGCTCGATCCCCGCTCGCTTGAGCCCGTTGCTCAGGCGCACCACTTCACTGGCAAGGCGGTGATAGGACCAGACGTCGCCGTCGGCAATCAGGGCCATGGCGTTGGGCCGCTCGCTGGCGTGCTGGAACAGCGCCTGCAGCGGGGTTTGCGAGGGGCAAGGGGCATCAATGGATTGAAAACTGCTCGGCATGATCGTCTTCCAGGGGGCTAGGACTGCTCGCGCGGTGGTGCGCGCTCCCCAAGGGAACACCTGGAAGTGCCGGTTTATTTCGTGAAGCTTCGAAGACGTAAAAACAGCGCGCATAAAAAACCCCGATTACCGGGGTGCTGGTGCCGCCATCTCGATGTAACTGGATGTCCCGCCACCCGTCGCGCCCGACAACCACCCCCACTCGAACGCCAGCGTGGTAAGCCCGGCGTGATTCACCCCGACCGTGCCGCGTGACCAGCCGGCAAGCAGCTCGCCGTCCATCGTCAGGCACTGAAACAGAAGCTCGAGGGTGTTGGAGCCCGTCACGCGCCCGACCTGCTGGCCCGTGCGGATGCGGCCACCCTGGTAAGTGCCCGTAATGGCGTTACCCTCGACCCGGTAATGAAACACCGTGCCCGAGCCGGAAAGCCCTTGGGTGTTGGCCGCTACCGCAAAGCGGCGATCGTTCAAACGTTCGCGCAGTTGGGAAAAGTCAGATCGCATCCAGGTCGCGTCCTTGCGTGGAAGTTGGAGACCCGGTGCGGGCCTCCAGCGTGTGCCGTGTTACTCCACCGTCACCGACTTCGCCAGGTTACGCGGCTGGTCCACGTCGGTGCCCTTGAGCACGGCAACGTAGTAGGACAGCAACTGCAGCGGGATGGTGTAGAGGATCGGCGACAGGGTGTCGTGGATGTGCGGCATGTTGATGACGTGGGTGCCTTCGGCGTTGGTCATACCGGCTTTTTCGTCGGCGAACACGATCAGTTGGCCGCCACGGGCACGCACTTCCTGCAGGTTGGATTTGAGCTTTTCCAGCAGTTCGTTGTTCGGCGCGACGGTGACCACTGGCATGTCGTCATCCACCAGGGCCAGTGGTCCGTGCTTCAGCTCGCCGGCTGGGTAGGCTTCGGCGTGGATGTAGGAGATTTCCTTGAGCTTGAGCGAGCCCTCCATCGCCACCGGATATTGCGCGCCACGGCCGAGGAACAGGGTGTGGTTTTTGTCGGCGAACAGTTCAGCGACTTTTTCCACGGTGCTGTCCATGGCCAGGGCTTCGCCCAGGCGGGCTGGCAGGCGGCGCAGTTCTTCGACCAGCGTGGCTTCGACGCCTTCGGCAAGGGTGCCGCGAACCTGGCCCAGGGACAGCGTCAGCAGCAACAAGCCAACCAGCTGGGTGGTGAAGGCTTTGGTGGAAGCCACGCCGATTTCGCGACCGGCCTGGGTCAGCAGGGTCAGGTCGGACTCGCGCACCAGGGAGCTGATGCTGACGTTGCAGATCGCCAGGCTGGCGAGGAAGCCCAGCTCTTTAGCGTTGCGCAGTGCCGCCAGGGTGTCGGCGGTTTCGCCGGACTGGGAGATGGTCACGAACAAGGTGTCGGGTTGCACCACCACCTTGCGGTAGCGGAACTCGCTGGCGACTTCGACCTGGCACGGGATGCCGGCCAGTTCTTCGAGCCAGTAACGCGCAACCATACCGGCGTGGTAGCTGGTGCCGCAGGCGACGATTTGCACGTTGCGTACTTTGGCGAACAGCTCGGCGGCTTGTGGGCCGAAGGCGTTGACCAGCACTTGGTTCTGGCTCAGGCGGCCTTCCAGGGTGCGTTGCACCACGGACGGTTGCTCGTGGATTTCCTTGAGCATGAAGTGGCGGAATTCGCCTTTGTCAGCGGCTTCGGCACCGTCACGGTATTGCACGGCTTCGCGCTCGACGGAGTTGCCGTCAACGTCCCAGATCGCCACGCTTTCGCGGCGGATATCGGCGATATCGCCTTCTTCCAGGTACATGAAACGGTCAGTCACTTGGCGCAGCGCCAGTTGGTCGGAGGCGAGGAAATTTTCGCCCAGGCCCAGGCCGATCACCAACGGGCTGCCACTGCGCGCGGCAACCACGCGGTCTGGCTGGCTGGCGCTGACCACGGCCAGGCCGTAGGCGCCGTGCAGCTCTTTAACGGTGGCCTTAAGGGCGACGGTCAGGTCGCCGAGGTCCTTGAGCTTGTGGTTCAGCAGGTGAGCGATGACTTCGGTGTCGGTGTCCGAGGTGAACACATAGCCCAGGCCTTTGAGCTGCTCGCGCAGCACTTCGTGGTTCTCGATAATGCCGTTGTGCACCACCGCCAGGTCACCGGAGAAATGCGGGTGGGCATTGCGTTCGCACGGCGCACCGTGGGTGGCCCAGCGGGTGTGGGCAATGCCCAGACGGCCGACCAGCGGCTCACCTAGCAGGGCTTGCTCCAGTTCGCTGACCTTGCCCGGGCGACGCATACGCTCAAGCTTGCCGGCGTTGGTGAAGACCGCCACACCGGCGCTGTCGTAACCGCGGTATTCCAGGCGCTTGAGGCCTTCAAGCAGGATGGCGGTGACGTTGCGTTCAGCGACTGCGCCTACAATTCCACACATGGTTTTTCTCCTAGATGATTGCCGCGCATATCAGCGTAATGCCGCGGGCTTGGATCTGGTCGCGGGCCTCAAGCGGCAGGCGATCATCGGTAATAAGGGTATGGACGCTGCTCCAGGGCAGTTCCAGGTTGGGAATCTTGCGGCCAATCTTGTCGGACTCGACCATCACCACCACTTCACGGGCGACCTCGGCCATCACGCGGCTCAGGCCCAGCAGTTCATTGAAGGTGGTGGTACCGCGCTGCAGATCGATGCCGTCGGCGCCGATGAACAGTTGGTCAAAATCGTAGGAGCGCAGCACTTGCTCGGCCACCTGGCCCTGGAACGAGTCCGAATGCGGGTCCCAGGTACCGCCGGTCATGAGCAACACCGGTTCGTGTTCAAGCTCGCTCAAGGCGCTGGCCACGTGTAGGGAGTTGGTCATCACCACCAGGCCGGGCTGATGGCCCAGCTCAGGGATCATGGCGGCGGTGGTGCTGCCGCTGTCGATGATGATGCGCGCGTGTTCACGCAAGCGCATCACGGCCGCACGCGCGATGGCGCGCTTGTAAGCCGAGATGGGCTGGGCCGCGTCCCCCACCAGTTCCTGAGGCATGGTGATGGCGCCACCGTAGCGGCGCAGCAACAGGCCATTGCTTTCCAGCGCGGCCAGGTCCTTGCGGATGGTGACTTCCGACGTTTCGAAACGCTTGGCCAATTCGTCCACGCTGACTTCGCCCTGTTCATTGAGCAAGGTCAGGATGTTGTGGCGTCGTTGGGGTGTATTTCGTTTCGACATGGTGATGATAAGTTTCGTTTCGAAAGATAACGAGGGCAATCAAAACCTATTGGCGAAAGATCGTCAAGCGGCGGGTGCACTTTTTTGAAAACAACATAGACCCAATGTGGGAGCGGGCTTGCTCGCGAAGGGGGTGCATCAGATACACATTCAGTGACTGACACTCCGCTTTCGCGAGCAAGCCCGCTCCCACATTGGAAGGGTGTTGCTGATGGAGCTGTGGATAACTCAGGTCTTCTTGATCTTGACCGGGCGTTTCCAACCGTCGATGTTGCGCTGGCGGGCGCGGGCCACGGCCAGTTGCGACTTATCCACATCCTGATTGATGGTTGAGCCCGCAGCTGTGTTCGAGCCATCGCCGATAGTGACGGGAGCAATCAGAGAGTTATTGGAGCCGATGAATACGTCCTCACCAATCGTCGTTTGATACTTGTTCGCGCCGTCGTAGTTGCAAGTGATCGCCCCCGCACCGATGTTGCTGCGAGCACCAATCACCGCATCGCCCAAATAAGCCAGGTGGCCGGCCTTCGCGTCGTCGCCCATGCGCGCGTTTTTCAGTTCGACAAAGTTACCCACATGCGCCCTGGCCCCCAGCACGCTGCCCGGACGCAAACGCGCGAATGGGCCAGCATCGCTGCCCTCGCCCATCACCGCACCGTCAATATGGCTGTTGGCTTTGATCACCACGCCTTTGCGCAGGGTGCTGTCCTTGATCACGCAGTTCGGGCCGATCACCACGTCGTCTTCAATGATCACGCGGCCTTCAAGGATCACGTTGATATCGATCAGCACGTCGCGGCCGACGGTGACTTCACCGCGCACATCGAAGCGGCCGGGGTCGCGCAAGGTCACGCCTTGGGCCATCAGACGGCGGCCTTCACGCAGCTGGTAATGACGTTCCAGCTCGGCAAGCTGCTTGCGGTCGTTGGCGCCCTGCACTTCCATGGGGTCGTGGGGCTGCTCGGTGGCGACCAGCAGGCCATCACTCACGGCCATTTCGATCACGTCGGTGAGGTAGTACTCGCCCTGGGCGTTGTTGTTGGACAGGCGGCTCATCCAGTCGGCCAGCTTGTTGGCCGGCACCGCGAGAATCCCGGTGTTGCCTTCAGTGATAGCGCGCTGGGCTTCGCTGGCGTCCTTGTGCTCAACGATGGCCGCCACCTTGCCATCGGCATTGCGCACGATGCGGCCATAGCCGGTCGGGTCATCCAGCTCTACGGTGAGCAGGCCCATCTGGCCAGGCACTACGTGCTTGAGCAGGCGTTGCAGGGTTTCCACTTCGATCAACGGCACGTCGCCGTAGAGGATCAGCACCGTGTCGGCGCTGATGAACGGCACGGCCTGCGCGGTGGCGTGGCCGGTGCCCAGTTGTTTGTCCTGCAGCACGAAATTCAGGTCATCCGCCGCCAGGCGTTCACGCACCACGTCGGCGCCGTGGCCGATCACTACGTGAATCCGCTGGGGGTCCAGTTGCCGGGCGCTGTGGATAACATGACCGAGCATGGAATTACCCGCGACCGGGTGCAGCACCTTGGGCAGGGCCGAACGCATGCGAGTGCCCTGGCCTGCGGCGAGGATGACGATTTCAAGAGACATGAATGGCTACCAATCCTGGGTGGTCCGGCTTCAGACCAGAGAAGTGTTTTGCTAAAAAAGAAAAAGGGTAGCCGAGGCTACCCTTTTTAATCAATCGCACATGAAGCATGACGGCTGGGCCGCTTACTTCTTGCGGATCTGCTGGAGCGTGCGCAGCTGAGCTGCAGCCTCGGCCAGACGTACAGCAGCAGCGCTGTAGTCGAAGTCCGCGCCCTTTTCGTTCAGGGCCTTCTCGGCAGCCTTGACGGCTTCCTGAGCGGAGGCTTCATCCAGGTCGCCAGCACGTTGCACGGTGTCGGCAAGTACCTTGACCATGTTCGGCTGAACCTCGAGGAAACCACCAGAGATGTAGAACACCTCTTTTTCCCCGCCTTGCTTGGTCAGAGTGATCGGACCTGGCTTCAAGCTGGTAATCAACGGCGCGTGGCCCATGGCAATACCCAGGTCACCGAGTTCGCCGTGTGCAATCACCATTTCTACCAGACCGGAGAAGATTTCCCCTTCCGCGCTGACGATATCGCAATGGACTGTCATAGCCATCTGATTGCCTCAACCTGATGAGCGCCCGTTGCCGGGCGCCGGGATTACAGTTTCTTGGCTTTCTCGATCGCTTCTTCGATGCCGCCGACCATGTAGAACGCTTGTTCTGGCAGGTGGTCGTAGTCACCGTTGAGGATGCCTTTGAAGCCAGCAATGGTGTCTTTCAGGGAAACGTATTTACCCGAAGCACCGGTGAAGACTTCAGCCACGAAGAACGGCTGCGACAAGAAGCGTTGGATCTTACGAGCACGGTTTACCAACTGCTTGTCGGCTTCCGACAGCTCGTCCATACCCAGGATCGCAATGATGTCCTTCAGTTCTTTGTAACGCTGCAGCACGTACTGAACGCCGCGAGCGGTGTCGTAGTGCTCCTGGCCGATCACGTTCGGGTCCAGCTGGCGCGAAGTCGAGTCGAGTGGATCGACCGCTGGGTAGATACCCAGGGAAGCGATGTCACGGGACAGAACGACGGTGGCGTCCAAGTGGGCGAAGGTGGTCGCAGGCGATGGGTCAGTCAAGTCATCCGCAGGTACGTATACCGCTTGGATCGAGGTGATCGAACCTTCTTTGGTCGAAGTGATACGTTCTTGCAGAACGCCCATCTCTTCAGCCAGGGTCGGCTGGTAACCTACTGCCGAAGGCATACGGCCCAGCAGTGCGGATACTTCAGTACCGGCCAAGGTGTAACGGTAGATGTTGTCGACGAACAGCAGAACGTCGTTACCTTCGTCACGGAACTTCTCGGCCATGGTCAGGCCAGTCAGTGCTACGCGCAGACGGTTTCCCGGCGGCTCGTTCATCTGACCGTAAACCAGTGCCACTTTGTCCAGAACGTTGGAGTCCTTCATCTCGTGGTAGAAGTCGTTACCCTCACGAGTACGCTCACCCACACCGGCGAACACGGAATAACCGCTGTGCTCGATGGCGATGTTACGGATCAGTTCCATCATGTTTACGGTTTTGCCTACACCGGCACCACCGAACAGACCGACTTTACCGCCTTTGGCGAACGGGCAAACCAGGTCGATAACCTTGATGCCGGTTTCCAGCAGATCGTTGCCGCCAGCTTGCTCGGCGAACGAAGGAGCTGGACGGTGAATGCCCCAGCGCTCTTCGGTGTCGATCGGACCAGCTTCGTCAATCGGGTTGCCCAGTACGTCCATGATCCGGCCCAGGGTCGCTTTACCGACCGGTACGGAGATGGCTGCGCCAGTGTCGACAACGTCCAGACCGCGCTTCAAGCCTTCGGTGGAACCCATCGCAATGGTACGAACTACGCCGTCGCCCAGCTGCTGCTGAACTTCCAGAGTAGTTTCCGCGCCTTGTACTTTCAGCGCGTTGTAGATGCTCGGTACGCTGTCGCGTGGAAATTCCACGTCGATAACGGCGCCGATGATTTGAACGATACGTCCGCTACTCATAGCTGGATCCTCTGAATATTTGAACCGTTAAACCGCGGCAGCGCCGCCGACGATTTCCGAGATCTCTTGGGTGATCGCAGCCTGACGCGCCTTGTTGTAGATCAGCTGCAAATCGCTGATCAGATCACCGGCGTTATCGGTAGCGTTTTTCATCGCGATCATCCGCGCCGCTTGTTCAGCTGCGTTGTTCTCGACCACCGCCTGGTACACCTGCGACTCCACGTAGCGCACCATCAAGCCGTCAAGCAGCTCTTTGGCGTCTGGTTCGTAGAGGTAGTCCCAGTGGTGCTTGAGTTCCTGATCCGGAGTCGCCACCAGTGGAATCAATTGCTCCACGGTTGGCTGCTGGGTCATGGTGTTGATGAACTTGTTGGATACCACGGACAGGCGGTCAATCCGGCCTTCCAGGTACGCATCCAGCATCACCTTCACACTGCCGATCAAATCATTGATCGACGGCTCTTCACCCAGGTGGCTGATAGCTGCAACGACGTTACCGCCGAAGTTACGGAAAAAGGCCGCACCCTTGCTACCAACAACACACAGATCGATCTCGACGCCGTTTTCGCGGTTTACCGCCATGTCCTTGACCAGGGCCTTGAACAGGTTGGTATTCAGACCACCGCACAAACCACGGTCACTGCTCACTACCACATAACCCACACGCTTAACGGCGCGGTCGATCATGAACGGGTGGCGGTATTCCGGGTTGGCGTTGGCCAAATGCCCAATTACCTGGCGGATACGCTCCGCATAAGGACGGCTAGCAGCCATGCGCATTTGTGCCTTGCGCATTTTGCTGACCGCCACTTTTTCCATGGCGCTGGTAATCTTTTGCGTGCTTTTGATGCTCGCAATCTTACTGCGAATCTCTTTTGCGCCTGCCATGTAACACCTATCAGGTTAGCAAGCGGGAGCCTTGCGGCTCCCGCTGCGGCTTACCAGGTTTGGGTGGCCTTGAACTTCTCGATACCGGCTTTCATGCCAGCGTCGATTTCGTCATTGAAGTCACCCTTCACGTTGATCTTGGCCAACAAGTCGGCGTGATCGCGGTTGAAGTAAGCAATCAGCGCTTGTTCAAAGCTGCCGACCTTGGTGATTTCGACGTCAGTCAGGAACCCACGCTCAGCGGCATACAGCGACAACGCCATGTCAGCGATCGACATTGGGGCGTATTGCTTCTGCTTCATCAGCTCGGTAACGCGCTGACCATGCTCAAGTTGCTTACGGGTGGCTTCGTCCAGGTCAGAAGCGAACTGGGCGAATGCCGCCAGTTCACGGTACTGAGCCAGAGCGGTACGGATACCACCGGAGAGCTTCTTGATGATCTTGGTCTGAGCGGCACCACCCACACGGGATACCGAAACACCGGCGTTCACAGCAGGACGGATCCCGGAGTTGAACATGGCCGATTCCAGGAAGATCTGACCGTCAGTGATGGAAATCACGTTGGTCGGAACGAACGCGGAAACGTCGCCAGCCTGGGTTTCGATGATCGGCAGTGCGGTCAGGGAACCGGTTTTGCCGGTCACTGCGCCGTTGGTGAACTTCTCTACGTACTCTTCGGATACGCGGGATGCGCGCTCCAGCAGACGGGAGTGGAGATAGAACACGTCGCCTGGGTAAGCTTCACGGCCTGGTGGACGGCGCAGCAGCAGGGAAATCTGGCGGTAAGCCACTGCTTGCTTGGACAGATCGTCATAAACGATCAGCGCGTCTTCACCGCGGTCGCGGAAGAATTCACCCATGGTGCAACCGGAGTACGGTGCCAGGAATTGCAGCGCAGGAGATTCCGAAGCACTGGCAGCCACGATGATCGTGTTGGCCAGGGCGCCGTTTTCTTCCAGCTTGCGAACCACGTTGGCGATGGTCGATTGCTTCTGACCAATGGCTACGTAGACGCAGAAAATGCCGCTGTCTTTCTGGTTGATGATCGCGTCGATCGCCAGAGCGGTTTTACCGATCTGACGGTCACCGATGATCAGCTCACGCTGGCCACGGCCGACCGGAATCATGGCATCGACAGCCTTGTAGCCAGTCTGTACAGGCTGGTCTACCGACTTACGCCAGATCACGCCTGGAGCAACTTTCTCGACCGCGTCGGTCTCGGTGTTGCCCAGTGGACCTTTACCGTCAACAGGGTTACCCAGTGCGTCGACTACGCGACCCAGCAGTTCCTTACCAACCGGAACTTCCAGGATGCGGCCTGTGCACTTGGCGCTCATGCCTTCAGCCAGACTGGTGTACGCGCCCAATACAACGGCACCTACGGAGTCTTGCTCCAGGTTGAGGGCCATACCGTAGACGCCGCCCGGAAACTCGATCATCTCGCCGTACATTACGTCGGCCAGACCGTGAATCCGCACGATGCCGTCAGATACGCTGACGACAGTGCCTTCGTTACGGGCTTGGGAGGTCACATCGAGCTTGTCGATGCGGCCCTTGATAATTTCACTTATTTCGGAAGGATTGAGTTGCTGCATTGCTCTGCTGCCCCTTCAAACTCAAGATTTCAATGCTTCGGCAAGTTTCGCGATTTTGCCGCGAATCGAGCCATCGATAACCAGGTCGCCGGCACGGATAACAACACCCCCAATCAGGGATGCGTCCTCCGACGCTTGCAGGCGCACTTCCCGATTGAGTCGTGCACTGAGAACCTTGGCGAGTTTGTCTTGCTGTTCTTGGTTCAATGCAAAAGCACTGGTCACTTCAACGTCTACCGACTTCTCTGCGTCGGCCTTGTACAGGTCGAACAGAGCGGCGATCTCCGGCAATAGCGAGAGACGGTCGTTTTCGGCAACGACGTGGATGAAGTTCTGCACTTTCACATCAAACTTGTCGCCGCACACTTCAATAAAAGTGGCGGCCTTGTCTGCGCTCGTCAGGCGCGGGGCCTTGAGCACGCGCTGCATGGTGTCGTCTTGCGACACTGCTGCAGCCAGGCCGAGCATGGCTGACCAAGAGGCCAGCTGCTGGTGGGCCTGGGCGTGCTCGAAGGCTGCCTTAGCGTAAGGTCGGGCCAACGTGGTCAGTTCTGCCATGATCGCCCTCGCTTAAATTTCAGCAGCCAGTTTGTTAACCAGCTCCGCGTGCGCGTTTTGATCGATTGTGGCACCGAGGATCTTCTCAGCACCGTCGACCGCCAGAGCACCCAGTTGGGCACGCAGCGCGTCTTTGACGCCGTTCAGTTCCTGTTCGATCTCGGCATGAGCCGAAGCCTTCACACGGTCAGCTTCGACGCGGGCTTTATCAACAGCCTCTTCGACGATCTGGTTACCGCGTTTCTTGGCTTGCTCAATGATTTCAGCTGCCTGTGCTTTAGCTTCGCGCAGTTGATGACCCGCTTTCTCTTGGGCCAACTCCAGGTCGCGAGCTGCACGGGTGGCAGCGTCCAAGCCGTCTGCGATCTTCTTCTGACGTTCGTGCAAAGCCGCGATGACCGGAGGCCACACGAACTTCATGCAAAACACTACAAAAATGAAGAACGCAACGGATTGGCCAATCAGGGTTGCATTAATGTTCACGCCAACACCTCGCTCATTCGTTGTCCATCACCCCAATCAACTCGAAAAATTCGAGTGATTAGCCAGCGAGTTGACCAACGAAAGGGTTCGCGAAGGTGAAGAACAGAGCGATACCAACGCCGATCATGGTCACGGCGTCGAGCAGGCCGGCGACGATGAACATTTTAACTTGCAGCATTGGAACCATTTCTGGCTGACGCGCTGCGCCTTCCAGGAATTTGCCGCCCAGCAGGCCGAAACCAATGGCAGTACCCAGGGCGCCCAGGCCGATCAACAGTGCAACAGCGATAGCGGTTAGACCAACTACAGTTTCCATCTTTCCTCCCGACTTTTACGTCGTATGGTTTAGGTTTTTTAGATTTTAAAGCGGTAAAACAAATCGTTTCATAGCCCGGTAGGGCCCACCTTCCCGTGTTACCGGGAAGGACATCAGACTAGTCGAGACTGGTCTTAATGGTTCTCTTCGTGCGCCATCGACAAGTAGACGATGGTCAGCATCATGAAGATGAAGGCCTGCAGGGTAATGATCAGGATGTGGAACACAGCCCACGCCCACTGCAGAACTACGCCCAGGCCGCTAAGCCAGAGCAGACCACTGCCGAACATCACAGCGATCAGAATAAACACCAGCTCGCCGGCATACATGTTGCCGAACAGTCGCAGGGCCAGGGAAATCGGCTTGGCGACCAGCGTTACGAACTCCAGCAGGAAGTTCACCGGGATCAGCAGGGCTTGAACAAAGATGTTCTTGCTGCCGAACGGGTGCAGGGTCAGTTCGCCGATGAAGCCGCCGATGCCCTTGACCTTGATGCTGTAGAAAATGATCAACGCAAACACCGACAGGGCCATGCCCAGGGTGGCGTTAGGGTCCGTGGTGGAAACCGCACGGAATGGAATGTGGTGATCGCCGGTGATCAGGATGGCCAGCTGAGGAATCCAGTCGACCGGAATCAGGTCGACGGCGTTCATCAGGAACACCCAGACGAAGATGGTCAGTGCCAGCGGTGCAATCACTGGGCTACGGCCATGGAAGCTGTCTTTCACGCTGCCATCGACGAATTCGACCAATACTTCAACGAAGTTCTGCAAAGCACCCGGCTGACCGGAAGTCGCCTTCTTTGCCGCCATGCGGAAAATCAGGATGAAGATCAGACCCAATGCGACAGACCAACCCAGAGTATCCAGGTGGAATGCCCAGAAGCCCATTTCTTTGGCTTCTGCTGCGGTGTGGGCGAAGCCCCAGCCGCCGTTGGGAAGCTGACCGAAGGTCAGGTTCTGCAAGTGGTGCTGGATATAGCCCGAAGCGGTTGTTTCTGCCATGGTTGCCTCAAACGCCCTAAGGTTTCGAAAGTCTTGTTTTCATTAGCAGGGGAGCGAACCAGCTGACCAGTTGGGTCAACACGAAGACGCCGAATACAGCCAGCGGCGCCAATGGCTTCACACCTGCAAAGGTCAGTGCAAACAGCACTGCCGTCAAAATCAGTTTCCCTGCTTCGCCGGCATAAAAAGACCGGACGATAGCCTGGGCTGCTCGGGCGCCGGAAAACCGAAAGGCCCTATGAGCAAAATACATATTGGGCAGCAAGGCTATCAGGCCTCCGCAGAGTCCTGAATATCCGGCTACGACTCCATGCCAATACCAAAGCGCCAATGCGGCGATCAGCAAAATGACAAATTGAGCCAATAAAACCGGGAAAACGGCCAAGCGATGGAACGGCAACGTGTTTGGCGTGCGGGTTTCCATCACTCTTGCTCCTCAATGGTCGGCTGCCGAGAATCAATAACTTGGCATAATTTGTGCCGACAAAATGCGCGCAGAGTATAGGGGCGGTTCAGCCCCTATTCAACTGTCGGGTAGTGTTTTCCGATCGCGCGCTACATAAGCAAATGTTTCAGCGGATGTGGGCAAGGACGCCCTGAAGCTCATCGAGTGAGTTATACCCGATGACCAATTGCCCTTTGCCTTTCTTGCCATGCCGGATTTGCACCGCAGAGCCCAGCCGCTCGGCCAGGCGCTGCTCGAGGCGCGCAATATCCGGATCAGGTTTGGCCGTTTCGACCGGTGCAGGTTTACCGCTGAGCCACTGGCGAACCAACGCCTCAGTCTGACGAACGGTGAGGCCGCGTGCGACAACGTGTCGCGCCCCTTCAACCTGTTGATTTTCCGGCAAACCGAGCAAAGCACGGGCGTGACCCATTTCCAGGTCGCCGTGGGACAGCATGGTCTTGATGACTTCCGGCAGCGCAATCAGGCGCAACAAGTTGGACACGGTCACACGGGACTTGCCCACCGCATCCGCGACTTCCTGCTGCGTCAGTTTGAATTCCTGTTGCAAGCGCTGCAGGGCGATCGCTTCCTCAATGGGATTGAGGTCTTCACGCTGGATGTTTTCGATCAACGCCATGGCGATCGCAGTTTCGTCCGGCACATCGCGCACCATCGCCGGGATGGTGTCCTTGCCCGCCTGTTGGCTGGCGCGCCAGCGGCGTTCACCCGCGATGATTTCAAAGCGACCGCCGCCAATCGGGCGCACCACGATCGGCTGCATCACGCCTTGGGCTTTGATCGAATTGGCCAGTTCCTCCAGCGCCTGGGGATCCATGTCCCGGCGCGGCTGGTATTTGCCGCGCTGGATCAGGTCCAGCGGCAGGTGCTGCAGCTCGCGCTCGTCGGCCTGCACCGCTTGTTCTTCAAGCGAAGTGACAGTCGGACCACTCAGCAGTGCATCCAGTCCACGTCCGAGACCTCGTTTCTTGACGGCCATGGGGATTCCTTAAGTTGGCTGGGCTGCAGCGGTGCGTGAGTTGCGGCGTTGACGGCGAACCATCTCGCCGGCCAGTGCCAGGTAGGCAATGGCGCCGCGGGATGACTTGTCGTACGCCAGCGCGGGCATGCCATAGCTTGGCGCTTCGGCCAAACGGATGTTACGTGGGATCACCGTGTCGTAAAGCTGATCGCCAAAGTGCTCTTTGAGCTGCGCCGACACATCATTCATCAGGCTCAGGCGCGGATCGTACATGGTCCGCAACAGGCCTTCGATTTGCAGGTTCGGGTTAAGCAACTCGGCAATACGCTTGATGTTATCCACAAGGTCGCTCAAGCCTTCGAGTGCGAAGTACTCGCACTGCATGGGGATAATCACCCCATCGGCTGCCACCAAGGCGTTCAACGTCAGCATCGACAGCGACGGTGGGCAGTCGATCAAAATGTAATCGTAGTTCTCGCGGATCGGCGCCAGGGCGCTGCGCAGACGGCTTTCTTTCATCTGCATTTCCAGCAGCACCACTTCGGCCGCGGTCAAATCGCGGTTGGCCGGCAGCAGTTGGTAACCACCGTGCTCGGAATAGTGCATAGCCTGGGCCAGGTCACACTCGCCAATCAGCAAGTCGTAGACCGAGTTTTCCAGGCCGTGTTTATCCACACCGCTACCCATGGTGGCGTTGCCCTGTGGATCGAGATCGATCAACAGCACCCGGCGCTTGGTAGCGACCAGGGATGCTGCGAGGTTGATGCAGGTGGTGGTTTTGCCCACGCCACCTTTCTGGTTCGCTATCGCGAATACCTTAGCCATTCTTGCTTGTGTTCCCAATCATGCCGTGCGGCGCAGTATCAGCAGATGGCGTTGGCCTTGGCAACCGGGTACGGCCAAGGCGTGTTCGCTATCGAGGTGGAAGTCTGCCGGCAATGCTAACAGCTCGTCGCTTGGATGAACGCCCTTCATTGCCAGCCAACGGGTGTCGCGGTCGCCTAAGTGGCGGGTCCAGTTGCTGAAGTTCTCCATGCTGCTGAACGCCCGGGAAACAATCCCGTTGAAAGGCTGTTCAGGCACGAAGGCTTCGACGCGACTGTGGATAACATTCAGGTTATCCAGCTTGAGTTCGAGTTTGACCTGGGTAAGGAAGCGGGTTTTCTTGCCGTTGCTGTCCAGGCACGTCACTTGTGACTCTGGAAACAGGATGGCCAGCGGAATGCCAGGCATGCCGCCGCCGCTGCCAACGTCCAACCACCGGCCGTTTTCGATAAACGGCATCACGCTCAGGCTGTCGAGCAGGTGACGCGAGACCATTTCGTCCGGGTCGCGCACCGCTGTGAGGTTGTAAGCCTTGTTCCATTTGATCAACAGGGCCAGATAGCCCAACAGCAAGTCGTGCTGTGCATCGGTCAGGTCCACGCCCAACTGGCGTGCACCTGTGGATAACTCTTCGGCGTGTTGCGAGGTGACCAACGAACTCAAGCGCTTTGCTCCAACTGACGGCCCGCGCCGCGTTTTTTCAAATGAATCATCAACAGCGAAATGGCTGCCGGCGTGACGCCAGGGATACGTGAAGCTTGGCCGAGTGTTTCCGGCCGAGTTGTCCCCAGCTTGCTTTGGATTTCTTTCGACAGCCCGGAAATCCCGGTGTAGTCGATGTCCACAGGCAGCTTGGTGTCTTCACTGGCGCGCAAGCGAGCGATCTCGTCCTGTTGGCGGTCAATGTAACCGGCGTATTTGGTCTTGATTTCAACCTGCTCGGCGACCTGTGGGTCTTCGGCACCGTGACCGGTCACTTCGACCAGGCCAGCGTAGTCGATTTCCGGACGGGACAGCAGGTTCAGCAAGTTGTATTCGTGGGTCAGCGGCGTGCCGAATTTTTCGGCAATCGCGTCGCCTTGCTCGGTGCCGGGGCGAACCCAGGTACTTTTCAGGCGCTGCTCTTCCAGTGTGATGCTTTCGCGTTTTTTGCAGAAGGCGGCCCAGCGTGCGTCGTCGACCAAACCCAGTTCGCGACCTTTTTCGGTCAGGCGCAGGTCGGCGTTGTCTTCGCGCAGGATCAGGCGATATTCGGCCCGGGACGTAAACATCCGGTACGGTTCCTGAGTCCCGAGAGTAATCAGGTCGTCGACCAACACACCGATGTACGCCTCGTCGCGGCGCGGGCACCAGCTGTCTTTGCCTTGTGCACGCAGTGCCGCGTTGGTTCCGGCCAGCAAACCCTGGGCGCCGGCTTCTTCGTAACCGGTGGTGCCGTTGATTTGCCCGGCGAAGAACAGGCCGCCGATCACTTTGGTTTCGAGGCTGTATTTCAGGTCACGCGGGTCGAAGTAGTCGTACTCGATGGCGTAGCCCGGACGCACGATGTGTGCGTTTTCCATGCCGCGAATCGATTGCACGATCTGGATTTGCACGTCGAACGGTAACGACGTGGAAATCCCGTTCGGGTACAGCTCGTGAGTGGTCAAGCCTTCGGGCTCGATAAAGACCTGGTGGCTTTCCTTGTCGGCAAAGCGGTGAATCTTGTCTTCAATCGAAGGGCAATAACGCGGGCCAATGCCTTCGATCACACCTGAATACATCGGCGAACGGTCGAGGTTCGCGGCAATGATTTCGTGGGTGCGGGCGTTGGTGTGGGTAATCCAGCAACTGACCTGTTTTGGGTGCTGTTCCTTGGAGCCCATGAACGACATCACCGGGATTGGTGTATCGCCGGCTTGTTCGGTCATCACCGAGAAATCCACAGAACGCCCGTCGATACGCGGCGGGGTCCCGGTTTTCAAGCGGCCGACACGCAACGGCAATTCACGCAGGCGTTTTGCCAGGGCAATCGACGGCGGATCACCGGCGCGACCGCCCGAATAATTTTGCATGCCAATGTGGATAAGTCCGCCGAGGAAGGTGCCGGTGGTCAACACCACGGATTCTGCGAAGAAACGCAGACCCATTTGGGTGACAACGCCGCGTACCTGGTCTTGTTCGACGATCAGGTCATCCGCTGCTTGCTGAAATATCCACAGGTTCGGCTGGTTTTCCAGGGTTTCACGTACCGCGGCCTTGTAGAGGATGCGGTCAGCTTGTGCCCGGGTAGCCCGAACGGCTGGGCCTTTGCGGCTGTTGAGCACGCGAAATTGAATGCCACCTTTGTCGGTAGCCATGGCCATCACACCGCCAAGGGCATCGATTTCCTTGACCAGATGGCTTTTGCCGATCCCACCAATGGCGGGGTTGCAACTCATGGCACCGAGGGTTTCCACGTTGTGCGTCAGCAACAGGGTTTTTACGCCCATGCGTGCTGAGGCCAGTGCTGCCTCGGTACCGGCATGACCGCCGCCGATGACGATCACTTCAAAACGGGAAGGGAAATCCACCACGCACCTCGTGCCTGCTTATGTAGGTAATCAGGAATTGATTGTTGAAAGAGTTTTAGAGCTTTGGCGGCAAGTATAGGGACTTAGCCCTTCCTAAAGAACCCTTTGCACAAAATTTAACCAGCTGTGGATGAATCACAGACAATAGAAATTAAAAGAGAGAAATTTATAAGATCTTTGTTTTTATGTTTATTTCTACTGAGCCTACTTTCTGTGGATAGATCTCTACAGGCCTTGATTTACTTTATGTACAGAGATTCAAAAGTCTGTGGTCATGTGGCAATGAGGCCATTGGATAAGTGCTTTAAGCCTGTGGATTAAACAGGTGGTTATCCACAAGGGGGGTTTTACTCAGGTTTCAAGCCCTGTTATCAACTGGGCACAGGGGCGGTTATTCACAGGGCTTAATTCACAGAAACCGCGTATTTCACCCACGGCGAAGCCACCGCGTTTTTTGAACCCAGTGAGGAATGCTGAAAAAAGAGAGCTATTGTGAGAAACAGACGGCGCAGTTAATAATAGCGATTATCATTAACCTGCCTTAACGCGCCCTATGCCTCCTTCACACACGGCTGCAGTCCAGCACATCTATGAGCATCACCATTCGTGGCTGCAGGGATGGCTCAACGGTAAATTGCATAACGCTTGCGATGCGGCCGATGTGGCACACGATACTTTCGTGCGTATTTTGGGCGGGCGCAATGCGGCGCAGATCCTCGAACCCAGGGACTACCTGGCAACCATTGCCAGGGGCTTGGTTATTGATCGTTATCGCCGGCATGCGATTGAACGCGCTTATCAACAGTCGCTGGCCGATCACCCTGAAGCTGTCGCCATCAGTGAAGAAGACAAGGCCATCATCATTGAAACGCTGGTAGCTGTGGATAAAGCTCTGGCTGATCTGGGCGATCGGGCCCGGCGCATTTTCATGCTGTCGCAGATCGAAGGCCTGACTTATCAACAGATCGCCGACCAGTTGCAGGTGTCCCTGACCACTGTGAAGAAACACATGATCCGCGCGCTTACCGAGTGTTCACTGATCATGGCCAGCCTGTAATGGTTGCCCCGGATCGAAAGGTCTTCGAAGCCGCTGCCACTTGGTATGTGCAGTTTCAGTCACAGCCGCCAACGCCTGCTGAACACTGTGCCTGGCAACAATGGCTCAATGACGACCCGGCACACTTGGCCGCGTGGAAACAGATGGAACAGCTGCAACGCAGCCTGGGCACCCTGCCTCAGGATCTTACCCGTCGCGCCTTATCGGCCACGCAGCAACGACGGCAGGTACTCAAGTGGATGCTGGTGCTCGGCGGCACCGGCTACCTGGGCTGGAATGTTCAACACGCGCCTTCCCTGGGCAACGTGTGGGCGGACTACCGCACGCGCATCGGCGAACGGCGCCGGATCGAACTGGCCGATGGCACTCAAATAGACCTCAATACCGGCACCGCCATTGATGTGGTGTTTGACGGGCGCCAGCGTTTGATCCGCCTGCGCGAAGGCGAAGTGCTTATCCACACCGGAAAGCTGGGTGGGCAGACGCCCTTTTATGTTGAAACCCGCCAGGGCCGAGTTCAGGCATTGGGAACCTGGTTTACCGTGCGCCAACTGGCGGATTCGACGCGAGTTGGGGTACTGGAAGACCGGGTGAGCGTCTCGCCTGCCGACCAACCTGATCGCACTCGGCTGCTGGCTGCCGGCGAAAGCGTTGACTTCGACCGGGAAAATGTCGGCCCCAACCACGCCTATCGCCGAACCCAAGCGGCATGGGTCGATGGCCAAGTGATCGTCCTGGATGCGCGACTTGGGGATCTGATCGACGACCTGGCACGCTATCGCTCAGGTGTTCTGCAGTGCGATCCCGCCTCGGCGCACCTGCGAGTTTCTGGCACTTTCCGCCTCGACGCTACCGATGCAGTGCTGGCTAACCTGCAAGCTACGCTGCCGATCCAGGTGAAATATTTCACCCGCTATTGGGTTTCGGTGACGCGCGTTGCTTGAGCGCAAAAAATAATCCACAGGGGGGTTATCTTTTTTTTACCTGGCCCGGCCCTACAGGTAATCACGACGCTACCTTCAGGGCTTATCTACCTATGCGCCTTCCCACCAAACTCCGCCAGCAACTCTGTGACCACGGCATGATCTACGGTTTATTGCTGTCTACGGCCGCCACCGCCGGTGTCTTTTTGTCCACAGCCGCCCTGGCAGCCAGTGCTGCGCAGCATTACACCATTGCCGCGGGGCCCCTCGATGCAGCGTTAAGCCAATTTGCCGCCAAGGCCAACGTGATCCTGTCCTTCTCACCCCAGCAGACTGCGCGCTTGAATACGCCGGGCCTGGAAGGTGACTATTCGGTGGATCAAGGCTTTGCGCTATTGCTGCAACACTCGGGGTTACAAGCTGTAACGCAGGCGCCCGGAAGCTATGTACTTCAGGCCTCGCAAGATGGGCTGTTGACCCTCGCCCCCACCACCGTTAGCACTTATCAACAGGCCGGTTTCAATCAGGACATTGCCGGTGATGTTGGCTATAAGGCGCAAAACAGCCGCGTCGGTACCAAAACCAGCACGGCACTGTCGGAAACCCCGCGCTCGGTATCGGTGGTCACAGGCCAACGCATCAAGGACCAGAAGTCGCAGACGCTGACGGAGGTGCTGGGGTATGTGCCGGGGATCTTCGCGCCACCGTTTGCGGCCGGTGATAGCCTTGCGGGCGACCTGTTTTTCATTCGTGGTTTCAACGCCACGGATTATGGCTACGGCCTGTTGCGCGATGGCCTTCGTGTGCAGGGCAATCGGTATGACACCACCAGTGAACCCTATGGCCTGGAGCGCGTAGAGGTTTTCCGCGGCCCTTCTTCCCTGCTCTATGGGGAAAACGCGCCCGGCGGGTTGGTCAACCTGGTCAGCAAACACCCCACCGCCACGCCCCAAGGCGAAGTGCAATTGGGTTACGGCTCCAACAATCGGCGCCAGCTGGATGTGGATATCTCGGGGCCACTCAATGACAGTGACAACGTCCTGGGCCGCGTGGTCATGTTGGGTCGAAAATCCGACACTCAAACCGACCACGTGCCCGATGATCGCCTGTACATCGCGCCATCGCTGACCTTGAACTTTGATGACTACAACACGCTGACGCTGCTGACCAACTATCAGAAGGACCACACCAATCTGGAACTGGGCCTGCCCGCGGCCGGCACTTTACTGACAAACCCTAACGGCAAGCTGTCCAAACACACCATGCTCGGCGACCCGGACTGGAACACGTTCGAACGCGAAGCCTGGAGCGCCGGTTACGAGTTCAGCCACAGTTTCAATGACGATTGGCAGTTCCGACAGAACTCGCGCTACATGCAGTCGCGCATCAACCGTCATGAAACCTGGCCCGGCGCGCTGAACAATCGCGGCTTTGGCACCCAGCTGAACATGACCGCCTACGACCGCTACAACAATTCGATGGTGTATTCCCTGGATAACCAGCTCGAAGGCAAATTCCAGGTGGGTGACCTGGAAAATACCCTGCTGGTTGGCGCCAGCTACGACCGCACCTCGTTCAATCAGGACTGGGATGCGGGCATCGCCGGCACCATCAATGTGTATAACCCGGTCTACCTGCGTGACCCGCTCACCCCAATCGCGGTACAGAACACCCTGCTCGAACAGCAGATGAAAGGCGTTTATGCACAGGTCCAAAGCAAATACGACCACTGGCTGTTCCTGCTCGGCGGTCGCCAGGATTGGGTGGACAGTGATTTTCGCGACAAGGTGAACAAAGCCAGCAACACAGGCTCCGACGACAAGAAGTTCACGTATCAGGGTGGAGTGATGTACCAGTTCGACAACGGCCTGACGCCGTATGTCAGCTATTCCACCGCCTTCGTCCCGGTGCAGCAGATTTCCAACGCGGGTTCGCCGCTAAAGCCGATCACCAGCAGTCAGTACGAAGTGGGTGTGAAGTACGAGCCGATTGGCTGGGACACCGCCATGACGCTGTCGGTGTATGACCTGCGCAAGCAGGATGACACCTACCTCGATGCCACCACCAACAGCTATCGCCAAGTGGGCGAAAGCCGCGCCAAAGGTGCGGAGGTGGAAATCAACAGCAACCTTACGCCGAACTTGAACGTCACCGCGGCCTACACCTATACCGATGCAAGGATTACCAAGGATTCCGCGACTTCACTGGTCGAAGGGCGTCAGATGACCGGGGTGCCACGTAACCAGGCGTCGGTGTGGGGCAAGTACCGCTTTCTGGATGGCCAGCTCAAGGGCTTGTCCCTGGGTGGCGGGGTGCGCTACTTCGATAGCACTTTTGCCTACACAGCGCCGACGCTGTATGGGAAATTGGATGCCGGAAGCGTGACGTTGGTGGATGCCGCGATCGGTTATCAGCTCGACAAACACTGGTCGGTGGATCTGAACGCGAAGAATCTGTTCGACAAAGAATATGTATCCGGTTGCAACGATGCAGGCCGCTGCTACTGGGGCGACAGTCGGACACTGCTTGGGACGGTTTCCTATAACTGGTAAAGGCGCACAGTAGCCCTGAAGAACTCAGGCGTTCTTCAGGGCATTGTTGCCGGCAAGCCGGTTCCCATGGGATATGTGGATAACGGGGCTATTTGCCGATGCAGAAACTGGAAAAGATCCGTCCCAGCAAATCATCCGAACTGAATGCGCCAGTGATCTCGCCCAGCAGCTGCTGTGCCTGACGTAAATCCTCAGCCAGCAGCTCCCCTGCCCCCGCCAAGGTCAGCTGCGCCCGACCGTGCTCCAGCGCCGCGCTGGCATGGCGCAACGCCTCCAGATGCCTGCGACGTGCACTGAAGCTGCTTTCCGAGGTTTGCTCATAGCCCATGCAGGCTTTGAGGTGGTCGCGCAGCAGCTCCAGGCCATCGCCGGCCGACTTCGCACTCAGGCTGATGGTGACATGGCCATCCTCGCTGGTTTCCATGGCAATAGCTTCGCCGGTCAGGTCGGCCTTGTTGCGAATCAAGGTGACCTTGGCCGGGTCCGGCCGTTGCTCGAGAAATTCCGGCCACAAGGCAAAAGGATCCACAGCCTCTGGCGCGGTGGCATCCACCACCAGCAGCACTCGATCCGCTTCGCCGATGGCCTTGAGTGCGCGCTCTACACCAATCTTTTCGACCTGGTCGTCGGTGTCGCGCAAACCTGCGGTGTCGACCACGTGCAAGGGCATGCCATCAATGTGGATATGTTCGCGCAAGATATCGCGGGTGGTGCCGGCGATCTCGGTAACAATGGCCGCCTCGCGACCTGCCAGGGCATTGAGCAGGCTCGACTTGCCGGCATTCGGCCGTCCAGCGATTACCACGGTCATGCCATCGCGCAGTAGAGCCCCCTGCCCGGCTTCGCGCAGCACTGTGGATAACTCATCGCGGACTTTGTCGAGCATGGCCAGAACGTGCCCATCGGCGAGGAAGTCGATTTCTTCTTCCGGAAAATCAATTGCTGCCTCGACGTAGATACGCAGGCTGATCAATTGCTCGGTCAAGTTATGCACACGCAGCGAAAAGGCGCCCTGCAATGAGCGCAATGCATTGCGCGCGGCCTGTGCAGAACTCGCCTCGATCAAATCGGCAATGGCTTCAGCCTGGGCCAAATCAAGTTTGTCATTGAGGAAAGCCCGTTCGCTGAACTCCCCCGGACGCGCCAGGCGGCAACCCAATTGCAGGCAGCGCTGCAGCAGCATATCCAGCACGACTGGACCACCGTGCCCCTGCAATTCAAGCACGTCTTCGCCGGTGAACGAGTTGGGGCCGGGAAAATACAGCGCCAGGCCTTCATCCAGTACGGTTGCATCGGCGTCCAGAAAGGGGCCGTAGTGGGCGTAGCGCGGTTTCAACTCGCGGCCGCTGATGGCCTGGGCCGCATAACCGGCGAGCGGCCCGGAAATTCGAACGATACCGACGCCGCCGCGACCTTGAGCGGTAGCGACAGCAGCGATGGTTTCACGAGGAGCGCTCATCAGCAGGTTCCAGAACAAAAGTGACGGAAAGCAAAACGCCCCACTAGGGGGCGTCTTGAGTGGTTATCCACAGAGTAAATTACGCCGCAGCTTTTTTGGTAGCCGCTTCGATTTTACGTGTGATGTACCACTGTTGAGAGATCGACAGGCAGTTGTTGACGACCCAGTACAGCACCAGACCAGCAGGGAACCACAGGAAGAAGAAGGTGAAGATGATTGGCATCATTTTCATCACTTTGGCCTGCATCGGATCCGGCGGAGTCGGGTTCAAACGCTGCTGGATGAACATGGTCGCGCCCATGATGATCGGCAGGATAAAGAACGGGTCTTTGATCGACAGGTCAGTTATCCACAGCATGAACGGAGCCTGGCGCATTTCCACGCTTTCCAGGAGTACCCAGTAAAGCGACAGGAATACCGGCATCTGCACCAGAATCGGCAAGCAACCACCCAGCGGGTTGATCTTCTCTTTCTTGTACAGCTCCATCATGGCTTGCGACATTTTCTGCCGGTCATCGCCATGTTGCTCTTTCAGAGCGGCCAGTTTCGGGGCCACGGCACGCATACGTGCCATCGACTTGTAGCTGGCGGCCGACAGAGGGAAGAAGATCCCCTTGATCAGCATGGTCAGCAAGATGATCGAGAAACCCCAGTTACCGACGATGCTGTGGATATGTTGCAGCAGCCAGAAAATTGGCTGGGCAATGAACCACAGAATCCCGTAATCCACAGTCAGTTCCAGACCTGGGGACAACTCTTTCAGCACAGCCTGGCTTTTCGGGCCGGCATACAGCGTGGCGCTGGTTTCAGCCTTGGCACCTGGTGCGACGGTCAACGCCGGGCCAGTAAAACCAATGATGTAGTTGCCTTGGCTGTCTTTGCGGGTTTGAACCAGGTTGGCTTCACCCTTGTTCGGGATCCATGCGGTCACAAAGTAGTGTTGCAACCAGGCAACCCAGCCGCCTTGTACAGTTTCTTTCAACGCGCCCTTGTCGATATCTTTCATCGACACTTTTTTGTACGGCTCGCTACTTGTCCACAGGGCAGCGCCCAGGTAAGTCGCGGTGCCGGTGGCAGTGCTGGAAGATGGGTCGGCGCTGTTGTCACGCTTGAGCTGGGCAAACAGGTTGCCGCTCCATGGCTTGGCGCTTTCGTTGTCGATCAGATAAGTGACTTTCAGATCGTACAAACCGCGGGTAAAGCTGAAACGCTTGATGTAGTTGACGCCGTCCTGACTGAATTTCAGGTCAACGTTCAACTGGTTCTGGCCGTCAGCCAGTTGATAAGTCTTCTGTTCGGTCGAATAAACCGGACGACCGGTAGCACGAGCATCCGGACCGTCAGTGCCGGTCAGGCCGCTTTGTGCCAGATAAGTGCGTTCACCACCGTTGTCGAACAGTTGGAACGGCACATCTGGATGGTCTTGGCGACGTGGATACAGCGGCAGTTTCAACTGCGCGATATCACCACCTTGTGGGTCGATAGCCAGGTCGAGCACATCCGTTTTCACGTGGATGAGGTCTTTGTTGGTGACCACTGGCGTTTCTAGAGGGGCGCTTGTCTCGCCATTCGCGCTGGGAACATCGGCACTCGCGGACGCATTGTTACCCAACGGGGTGTCCGGAATAGCCGGCGCAGCCTGATTGGCAGCAACATTCTGAGTCGGCAGGGCAGCCTGGCCGTAGTCCTGGTTCCACTTAAGAACCATGACGTAGGACACGATTGCCAGGGCGACGATCAGGATCGTGCGTTTAATATCCATGATTACTCGGCCATCGAAGAAGAACGGGAGGTAGGGATAGGTGGAACCGGGTCAAAACCACCGGGATTCCACGGATGACAGCGGCCTAAACGACGAAAGGCCAGCCAGCCACCGCGCAGAAGACCATGATTTTCTATGGCCTCTAACGCGTAGCAGGAACAACTGGGGTAGAAACGACAGTGGTCGGCCATCAGAGGACTAATGGCATAACGGTAAAACTGGATCGGAACGAGGGCCAGTTTACGCATTGGTGCTGTCTACCCCTACAGTTTCGGTGCTGACTGCTGGTGCTGGCTTGTTGGTACGCGCCAAACGTTTCCAGAGCTTGCCGAAATGCTGAATCAATTCGGGGTTTTCTACGTCCCCCAAGCCTTTGCGCGCGACGATAACAATATCCCAACCAACCAGAGTTTCCTGGTGGAGGCGAAACGATTCGCGCATCAGACGCTTGAGGCGATTGCGCTCAACGGAGAGCTTTACGCTCTTCTTGCCGATCACCAACCCGAGGCGGGGGTGATCCAGATCGTTGTTACGCGCAAGGAGCAGGAGATTTTTCCCCGGAACCTTGCCGGTGGGGGAGTCAAAGACTGCCTTGAAATGCCGGGGGGTTAGCAGACGCTTTTCCCGACTGAAGTCCTGACTCACCACCAGTACCGGATTATCAAACTGCCAGACGCGCACGACCTTTGGCGCGGCGACGCGACAGGACAGCACGGCCGTTCTTGGTGGCCATGCGAGCACGGAAGCCGTGAGTACGGGCGCGTTTGATGGTGCTTGGTTGGAAAGTACGTTTCATGGCGTTGTTACCTGGTTCGTCCACAACGGGCCGGAATGGCCCCCGTTTTAAGAGACCGGCGATTCTAGAGAAAGCAAGCCTCTAGGTCAATTTCCAACCAGCTTTTCCTTTAATTAGATCTCTGCAGGCAAATGGGCCTTTTCGGCTCGCCCGGCTTTCACGAGCAATGCCATAGATATAAAAATAAAGAAGGAAGTTATTTAAAGCTTTTCTGTAAAGCTTATAAAAGCTAGGGAGGCGATCCTCTGTGGATAACTGCTCTGAGCCCATATTCCACCTGATGTACAGAGAATGACAACTAGGGGGAGAAACGGTGCTCTGCCTGTGCTTCGCTGTCGGATAACCTGTGCATGGAATGGGTTGTTATCCACAGGCCAGTTACCCACAGACTTTCGACCCCACTTGTACAACGAGCTTAGGTACGCTTATCCACAGAGCTTATGCACAGACCATTGGTCGGCTTTTTTGCGCTTAACGCATTGATTTTGGGTGCCCTGTGCGCAACCTACATGTGGATAAGTGGGCGGCTGGCCGCTACAATGGCGGCTGTTTTTGCCTCACCGGCTTTCAACTTAGGGGATATCCGTGTCAGTGGAACTTTGGCAGCAGTGCGTGGAGCTTTTGCGCGAAGAGCTGCCTGCCCAGCAATTCAACACCTGGATCCGTCCGCTACAGGTCGAAGCCGAAGGCGACGAGTTGCGCGTCTACGCGCCGAATCGTTTTGTTCTCGATTGGGTTAATGAGAAGTACCTGAGCCGCGTTCTCGAATTGCTCGACGAACACGGCAATGGCCTCGCGCCCGTACTCTCCCTATTAATAGGCAGCAAACGTAGCTCTGCCCCGCGTGCCGCGCCGAATGCACCGTTGGCAGCGAGCGCCTCGCAGGCTCAGGCCGCGGCCGCGCCTGTTAATAACTCGCCAGCACCCGTCGCCCAGACGCCTTCGAAATCATCGGCGCAGAAAAACGCGCCTATAAATGAAGAACCGTCCCGCGACAGCTTCGACCCAATGGCCGGCGCCAGCTCGCAGCAAGCACCGGTACGCGCCGAACAGCGCACCGTGCAGGTAGAAGGTGCGCTCAAGCACACCAGCTACCTGAACCGTACGTTCACCTTTGAAAACTTCGTCGAAGGTAAATCCAACCAGTTGGCCCGCGCGGCCGCCTGGCAGGTCGCCGACAACCCCAAGCATGGTTACAACCCGCTCTTCCTTTATGGTGGCGTCGGCTTGGGTAAAACCCACTTGATGCACGCTGTGGGTAATCACCTATTAAAGAAGAACCCGAATGCCAAGGTTGTGTACCTGCACTCGGAGCGCTTCGTCGCTGATATGGTCAAGGCCTTGCAGCTCAACGCAATCAACGAGTTCAAGCGGTTCTACCGCTCGGTTGATGCGTTGCTGATCGATGACATTCAATTTTTCGCCCGTAAGGAACGTTCTCAGGAAGAGTTTTTCCACACCTTCAACGCCTTGCTCGAGGGCGGTCAGCAGGTCATCTTGACCAGCGACCGTTACCCGAAGGAAATCGAAGGCCTGGAAGAACGTTTGAAGTCACGCTTCGGCTGGGGCCTGACCGTTGCGGTAGAACCGCCGGAGCTGGAAACCCGCGTCGCGATCCTGATGAAAAAGGCAGACCAGGCGAAAGTTGATCTGCCACACGATGCGGCTTTCTTCATTGCTCAACGCATTCGTTCCAACGTGCGTGAGCTCGAAGGCGCGCTCAAGCGGGTCATTGCTCATTCGCACTTTATGGGCCGCGATATCACCATCGAGTTGATCCGCGAATCCCTCAAAGACTTGCTGGCCCTGCAAGATAAGCTGGTGAGTGTGGATAACATCCAGCGCACGGTGGCTGAGTACTACAAAATCAAGATTTCCGACCTGTTGTCCAAGCGCCGTTCGCGCTCGGTGGCACGTCCACGTCAGGTGGCGATGGCGCTCTCCAAAGAGCTGACCAACCACAGCCTGCCGGAAATCGGTGATGTGTTTGGCGGTCGCGACCACACCACGGTCTTGCACGCGTGCCGCAAGATCAACGAACTTAAGGAATCCGACGCGGATATTCGCGAGGACTACAAGAACCTGCTGCGAACACTGACTACGTGATGACACCAGCGCAGCTTATTAAGGCAAGGGACTAGACCATGCATTTCACCATTCAACGCGAAGCCCTGTTGAAACCCCTGCAACTGGTCGCAGGCGTCGTCGAGCGCCGACAGACCTTGCCGGTGCTTTCCAACGTATTGCTGGTTGTCGAAGGCCAGCAATTGTCTTTGACCGGTACCGACCTTGAGGTCGAGCTGGTTGGTCGCGTACAGCTGGAAGAGCCTGCAGAGCCGGGCGAGATCACCGTACCTGCGCGCAAGCTGATGGACATCTGCAAAAGCTTGCCAAACGAGGCGCTGATCGACATCAAGGTCGATGAGCAGAAGTTGGTGGTTAAGGCCGGCCGCAGTCGCTTTACGCTGTCCACCTTGCCAGCCAATGACTTCCCGACCGTCGAAGAAGGCCCGGGCTCGCTGACTTGCAGCCTGGAACAAAGCAAACTGCGCCGTTTGATCGAGCGCACCAGCTTCGCCATGGCCCAGCAGGACGTGCGCTACTACCTCAACGGTATGTTGCTGGAAGTCTCTGAAGGCATCATCCGCGCCGTGGCCACCGACGGTCACCGTCTGGCGATGTGCTCGATGCGCGCTGATATTGGTCAGCCAGATCGCCACCAAGTTATTGTCCCGCGTAAAGGTATCCTCGAGTTGGCGCGTCTGCTCACCGAGCCGGACGGTAACGTCAGCATCGTCCTGGGCCAGCACCACATTCGCGCCACTACCAGCGAATTCACCTTCACCTCCAAGTTGGTCGACGGCAAGTTCCCGGATTACGAGCGCGTGCTGCCTAAAGGTGGCGACAAACTGGTGATCGGCGATCGTCAGGCCTTGCGCGAAGCGTTCAGCCGTACCGCGATTCTGTCGAACGAAAAGTACCGCGGTATCCGTTTGCAACTGGCCAATGGTCAGCTGAAAATTCAGGCGAATAACCCCGAGCAGGAAGAAGCGGAAGAAGAAGTAGGCGTTGATTACAACGGCGGCTCGCTGGAGATCGGCTTCAACGTGAGCTATTTGTTGGACGTGCTGGGCGTGATGACCACCGAACAGGTTCGCCTGATTCTGTCCGACTCCAACAGCAGCGCCCTGGTGCAAGAATCTGATAACGACGACTCGGCTTACGTAGTTATGCCGATGCGCCTGTAATCATGCTCAGCAGAAGCTAGATGTCCCTTAGTCGCGTCTCGGTCACCGCGGTGCGCAATCTGCACCCGGTGACCTTCTCCCCCTCCCCCCGCATCAATATCCTCCACGGCGCCAACGGCAGTGGCAAAACCAGCGTGCTGGAAGCCATTCATTTGCTGGGGCTCGCCCGTTCTTTTCGCAGTGCACGTCTTTTGCCGGTGATTCAGTACGAGCAGTTGGCATGCACGGTATTCGGCCAAGTTGAATTGGCTGAAGGCGGACACAGTAGCCTGGGCATATCCCGTGATCGCGGCGGGGAATTTCAAATTCGCATTGATGGGCAAAATGCGCGCAGCGCGGCGCAGTTGGCGGAAATTCTGCCTTTGCAGCTGATCAACCCCGACAGCTTCCGCCTGCTGGAAGGTGCACCGAAGATCCGCAGGCAGTTCCTCGATTGGGGAGTGTTCCACGTGGAACCGCGTTTCATGGCCACTTGGCAGCGCCTGCAGAAGGCCCTGCGGCAGCGGAACTCATGGCTGCGGCATGGTACACTTGACGCCGCTTCGCAAGCAGCCTGGGACCGGGAACTGTGCCTGGCCAGCGACGAAATAGATGAATACCGCCGCGCCTATATCAAAGCCTTGAAACCAGTCTTTGAGCAGACCTTGAGTGAGTTGTTGGATCTCGAAGGACTGACGCTGAGCTACTACCGTGGTTGGGATAAAGAACGTGAGCTGAGCGCAGTGCTCGCCACGTCCTTGCAACGGGATCAGCAAATTGGCCATACCCAGGCAGGCCCCCAACGGGCTGATCTGCGCCTTAGATTAGGCGCACATAATGCCGCGGATATCTTGTCCCGCGGTCAGCAGAAGTTGGTGGTGTGCGCACTGCGTATCGCCCAGGGGCATTTGGTCAGCCAAGCCCGACGCGGTCAGTGTATTTATCTGGTGGATGACTTGCCGTCCGAACTCGACGAGCAACACCGCCGCGCGTTATGCCGCTTGTTGGAAGACTTACGCTGCCAGGTATTTATTACCTGTGTAGACCACGAATTATTGAGGGAAGGCTGGCAGACGGAAACGCCAGTCGCTTTGTTCCACGTGGAACAAGGCCGTATCACCCAGACCCACGACCATCGGGAGTGAAGGCATGAGCGAAGAAAACACGTACGACTCGACCAGCATTAAAGTGCTGAAAGGTTTGGATGCCGTACGCAAACGTCCCGGTATGTACATTGGCGACACCGATGATGGTAGCGGTTTGCACCACATGGTCTTCGAGGTGGTCGACAACTCCATCGACGAAGCGTTGGCCGGTCACTGCGACGACATCAGCATCATCATCCACCCGGATGAGTCCATCACCGTGCGCGACAATGGTCGCGGCATTCCGGTAGACGTGCACAAAGAAGAAGGCGTTTCGGCGGCAGAGGTCATCATGACCGTGCTCCACGCCGGCGGTAAGTTCGACGACAACTCCTATAAAGTCTCCGGCGGTTTGCACGGTGTAGGTGTGTCGGTAGTGAACGCTTTGTCTGAAGAGCTGATTCTGACCGTTCGCCGTAGCGGCAAGATCTGGGAACAGACTTACGTGCACGGCGTGCCACAAGAGCCGATGAAAATCGTCGGTGATAGCGAATCCACCGGTACGCAGATCCACTTCAAACCATCGGCTGAAACCTTCAAGAATATCCACTTCAGCTGGGACATCCTGGCCAAGCGTATTCGTGAACTGTCCTTCCTCAACTCCGGTGTAGGCATCGTTCTCAAGGACGAACGCAGCGGCAAGGAAGAGCTGTTCAAGTACGAAGGCGGCCTGCGCGCATTTGTTGAATACCTGAACACCAACAAGACTGCGGTCAACCAGGTGTTCCACTTCAATATCCAGCGTGAAGATGGCATCGGTGTAGAAATCGCCCTGCAGTGGAACGACAGCTTCAACGAGAACCTGTTGTGCTTCACCAACAACATTCCTCAGCGCGATGGCGGTACTCACTTGGTGGGTTTCCGTTCCGCGTTGACGCGTAACCTGAACACTTACATCGAAGCCGAAGGCTTGGCCAAGAAGCACAAGGTGGCCACCACCGGTGACGACGCACGTGAAGGCCTGACCGCGATTATCTCGGTAAAAGTGCCAGATCCTAAGTTCAGCTCCCAGACCAAAGACAAGCTGGTGTCTTCCGAAGTGAAGACCGCTGTGGAACAGGAGATGGGCAAATACTTCTCCGACTTCCTGCTGGAGAACCCGAACGAAGCCAAGCTGGTTGTCGGCAAAATGATCGACGCTGCACGTGCCCGTGAAGCCGCGCGTAAAGCCCGTGAGATGACCCGTCGTAAAGGCGCGCTGGATATCGCCGGCCTGCCGGGCAAACTGGCTGACTGCCAGGAGAAGGACCCTGCCCTCTCCGAACTGTACTTGGTGGAAGGTGACTCTGCTGGCGGTTCCGCCAAGCAGGGTCGTAACCGTCGCACCCAGGCGATCCTGCCGTTGAAGGGTAAGATCCTCAACGTTGAGAAAGCCCGCTTCGACAAGATGATTTCCTCTCAGGAAGTCGGCACGTTGATCACAGCCTTGGGCTGCGGTATCGGTCGCGACGAGTACAACATCGACAAGTTGCGCTACCACAACATCATCATCATGACCGATGCTGACGTCGACGGTTCGCACATCCGTACCCTGCTGCTGACCTTCTTCTTCCGTCAGCTGCCTGAGCTGATCGAGCGTGGCTATATCTACATCGCTCAGCCGCCGTTGTACAAAGTGAAAAAAGGCAAGCAAGAGCAATACATCAAAGACGACGACGCCATGGAAGAGTACATGACGCAGTCGGCCCTGGAAGATGCCAGCCTGCACTTGAACGACGAAGCCCCGGGTATCTCTGGTGAGGCGCTGGAGCGTCTGGTTAACGATTTCCGCATGGTGATGAAGACCCTTAAGCGTCTGTCGCGTCTGTACCCTCAGGAGCTGACCGAGCACTTCATCTACCTGCCGGCCGTCAGCCTGGAGCAGTTGGGCGATCACGCGGCGATGCAGGATTGGCTGGCCCAGTACGAAGTGCGCTTGCGTACCGTCGAGAAGTCTGGCCTGGTGTACAAAGCCAGCCTGCGTGAAGACCGTGAGCGTAATGTGTGGCTGCCAGAGGTCGAACTGATCTCCCACGGCCTGTCGAACTACGTCACCTTCAACCGCGACTTCTTCGGCAGTAACGACTACAAAACCGTCGTTACGCTGGGCGCGCAATTGAGCACCTTGCTGGACGATGGTGCTTACATTCAGCGTGGCGAACGCAAGAAGCAGGTCAAGGAATTCAAGGAAGCCCTTGATTGGCTGATGGCAGAAAGCACCAAGCGTCACACTATTCAGCGATACAAAGGTCTGGGCGAAATGAACCCTGACCAGCTGTGGGAAACCACCATGGACCCAGCTCAGCGTCGCATGTTGCGCGTGACCATCGAAGACGCCATTGGCGCAGACCAGATCTTCAACACCCTGATGGGTGATGCGGTCGAACCTCGCCGTGACTTCATCGAAAGCAACGCCCTGGCAGTGTCCAACCTGGACTTCTGATCAGATCAGCCTGCTAAAACAAAAAGGCCAACGCTCAGCGTTGGCCTTTTTTATTGGGTCGGAATAAGCCGTTTTTGCAATGCTCCACGTGGAACATCAAGCTTACTGGTTCGAGTTTACTGCCGCCACACTCTCCAACCGATAACCGTATCCGTAGATGGTCAACAGTTGCCAGCCACGGTCGGCGGTCAGTCCCAGCTTGTTGCGCAGGCGATAGATATGAGTGTCCAGCGGCCGCGAAGAGACCATCTCCTCATGGGACCAGAACCGTTCATACAGGTATTCACGAGACAACGGACGCGCCAGATTGGCGAACAAGCAACTGGCCAAGCGGTATTCACGCTCAGTCAGGTTGATAGGTTTGCCCGCACGAGTGACGGTCAGTTCAGCATCGTCGAAGGTCAGATCGTTGAAGCTCTGCACTTCATGGGCGGTTGCTTTTTGCAGACCATGGCGACGCAGAACGGCTGTGATCCGGGCTTTCAGTTCATTGGGCCGGAAAGGTTTACTGACGTAATCATCCGCCCCACTGTTCAGCGCAGTGACGATATCGCTCTCGGCGTCCCGACTGGTGAGCATGATCACGGCGGGCGGTGATTCCATGTGCTCGCGGGTCCAGCGCAGCAACGCGATACCTGTGATGTCGGGCAGTTGCCAGTCGAGTATCAGCAAGTCAAAGGTCTCCCGGCGCAGCTGGCGTAGCAGGTCTTCACCACGCTCGAAGCAATGCACGGACCACGGCTGTTCCGCGGTGCTGGGAATCTGTCGCAGTGTCTGCTCAACCCGGCGCAACTCAGCGGGCTCGTCATCCAGTATTGCGACACGCATGGGTGGGTCCCTTCTACTAAAAAAACGGCGCAAATGCCGGCCATCGAATCTGAATAATTGTGGTCAGATTCAGCGGACCATGAATCTATCGATACGCTGATATCAAAGAGCCTTTAATCCGTTGGAAGACCTCGATACCTTGGAGGAAAGATACCCACTCCTGCCCGTAAGGAAAAGGTTCAGCATGAAGCGCTCAGGAAAGTCTAACAGTGAGACCGATATGAGCTTCACTGGGTTCAGTACACCGCTCATATCGAACAGGGAGAAGCCGGGGCATATGGCGCGTTCAACTATCCACTCTCGACACCTCTACACGCCCGCGACGGTGGCCCGGTGATGCTGTGGCGAAAATCCGAAAAACGCCAACCCACCCGAGCGCAACTGCTGTTCCACGGTTTGATACGTGAGTGGCTGTTGATTGGCCTGGTCCTGCTGCCCTTCACGGTTTACCTGTCTTTGAGCCCAGGTCTGGCCCTCAATAACCCGCTGTACGACAGCCTTCGTCGCCTGACACCATTGCCGGTCGACCCGCGGATCCTGCTGGTGACCATTGATGACCAAAGCCTGAAAAAGCTAGGCCAGTGGCCCTGGCCGCGCAGCGTGCATGCTGACCTGATTGACCGGCTCAGTGCTGCACGACCGGCAGGCATATTGTTTGATGTGATCTTCAGCGAGCCCGGCGAAGCGGCGGATGACCAACGACTGGCCGACGCGGTGTGCAAGGCCGGCAATGTGTTGTTGCCCACGGCGAGTTCAGACGCGCCGGATGAGCAACTGTTGCCACTGCTCAAATGCGCCAAAGGCATGGGCCAGATCAATGTCGAAGCCGATAACGATGGTGTCGTACGCAGCCTGTACATGCGCGAGGGTCCGCCCGGTAACACGCTCGCGCAGCTGGCATGGCTCGCCTATACGTTGACTGGGCAAACATCACCCATGCCGGGGCTCGCAAAGGAACCTGACGGTCAGCATTGGCATCGTGAACACGCGGTTCGTGTTCCTTATACCGCGCAGGGCCACTTTCCCAGCGTGTCCTACGTCAGCGTATTACAGGGCGAGGTACCGCCCGACGTGTTGCGTGGCCGGTTGATATTGGTCGGTGCCACGGCCTATGGAATGGGTGATCGCTTTGTCACGCCCCTCTCCTCCACGGTGGGCTCCACGGCCGGAGTGGAGATCCAGGCCAACATCCTTAATGGATTGCTGCTGGGGCGCAGCATCGTCGATCTTCCAGGCTGGCTTGCCGCATTGATGGCCGCTTCGCTGGTGGCGTTGCTGCTGGGGCTGCTGTTGTATCGGCCGCGCTATGCACTGTGGATGACCCTGGCTTGCATGGTCACCGCACTGCTCGGCTCATGGGCCTTGCTGCGCCTGGGGCATTGGTGGTCACCCGCAGCGTGTCTGATCGGGCTGCTGCTCAGCTATTTGATCTGGAATTGGCGCCGCCTGAGCGTGATCCTTGCTTACTTCGGCTGGGAACTGGCACGCCTGGATAACGAACCCAAAGTGTTGCCCGAGCGTCGCCGTGCGCCCGCCAGCAAAGGTGACGTATTGCAGGGGCGGATCTTTGCGCTTGAGCAGGCGGTAAGCCGCACGCGCGACACGCGGCGCTTTATGGCGGACGGGTTGGAGTGCCTGCCGGTGGCGACCCTGATTACCGATCCCAACGGCAGTATCCTGCTGGCCAACCGCGTCGCCCGTGAGGTGTTCGGCAACGATCTGGTGGCCACAAATCTATTGGAACAACTCGCCGACCTCGGCTACCCGCCGCTGCACAATGGTGTTCGCCCTGCCCTATCGGCGCTGCAGCTTATCGAGTTTCGTGATATCCACCAGCGCAGTCTGCGCATGGAGCTGGCACCCTTGCTGCCGGCCGAAGGTGATGTCGCCCTTGGCTGGCTGCTGAGCCTTACCGACTTGAGCAAGGAGCGTGAAGCCCAACAGCACCGCGAGACGATGTTGCGCTTCCTGTCCCATGACCTGCGTGCACCGCACTCGGCGATCCTGGCATTGCTGGATGTGCACAACGGCGATTCACCGATATTTGCCCAGATCGAACAACAGGTGAAACGCGCATTGAGCCTCACCGAATCCTTCGTGCAGTTGGCCAAGGCCGAAGCTGACGGCTACCACTTCCAGCCGACGCTATTTGCCATGCTGGTCATGGATGCCTTTGACCAGGTGGCAGTGATCGCGCAGCTCAAAGGCATTCACCTGGTGCACGACCTTGATGAGGCGGACGAGGGCATGGTGTCAGCCGATCAATCATTGCTGACACGGGCGCTGTTCAACGTGCTGGAAAACGCCATCAAGTACTCCCCTTCAGGCACCACCGTCACGCTGAGCCATGGCAGCACGCAAGGTTGGTTGGAATGCCGCATCAGCGATCAGGGGCCAGGCATCGCGCCTGGGGATTTGCCGGAGTTGTTCAGCCAATACCGACGCTTCGATTCAGCCCAGGGCAGTGAGGGACTGGGACTGGGGCTGACCATGGTCAAAGCCGTGATTGAGCGCCATGGCGGTCGTGTCCTGTGCGAGAGCGAGTTAGGCAAAGGCTCGACCTTCAGCCTGAAACTGCCCCTGCTTGATACGTAAAAAACCTGGTTTTCTGCTGTGCATAAAAAACCGGTCAAAAGGACCGGTTTTTTAATGCGCAAAAAAACTTATGCACGTTTTTCGCGATTTTATTAGCTTCAGAAATATGTAAGTAAATCAGCTTCTTATGAACCAAAAACGTCGATTCGCCAACAAACCGTACACAGGTTATCCACAGACGCTCAAATCGCCGGCGTCTCTACCACCACAGGCTCGGGAGGCAATGAACCCATGGCCCGTTGCTGCGCTTCATTCCACGCTGCGGCGCGGTCATTCAACGCTGCAATGGCACGTGGTCCTTCGCCTTCTGCGTACATGGGCTCGCCAATCACCACCGTGATGGTGCCTGCGCGTTTGGCCCAACCGGTCTTCGGCCAGAACTTGCCGGCGTTATGCGCAATCGGCAATACCGGCAGGTTGGCGTTGACCGCTAGGGCGGTGCCGCCCCGCGAGAATTTACCTACGGTGCCGTAAGGCACACGCGTGCCTTCCGGAAAGATCAGTACCCAGACGCCATCCTTGAGCAATTCATCGCCTTTTTTGGCGACGTGCTTGAGCGCGGCCTTGGGGTTGTCACGATCAATGGCGATCGGGCGCAACATGGCCATGGCCCAGCCGAAAAACGGCACATACAGCAGCTCGCGCTTGAGCACCTGGCTCAACGGCGAAAAGTACGCGGAGAGGAAGAACGTTTCCCAGGTGCTCTGGTGGTTCGACAGAATCACGCAGGGCTGCTCCGGGACATTTTCAGCGCCCTTCACTTCGAAACGGATGTTCAGGAACACCTTGGTCAGCCACAGCGCACAGCGGCACCAATAAACGTTGATAAAGCGATAGCGCGCCTTGAACGGCAGGAACGGCGCAATAAAAAAGCTCAGGGTGCACCAGAGAAACGAACTGGTGCCCAGCAGCAGGTAAAAGAAAAAGGTTCTGATGGCCTGCAAGATCGACATGGCGGCATTTACCGTTGCGGGACACGGCCCGCCTGTTAAAAGCGCACTCCCGAACAGTCCTTGGTCAGGAAGTCGAGGGCGGCTAGTTGTTGATAAGTTCTGCGGCAACTGCCGCCAGATCGTCAAAAATCAAAGTGCCTACCGGCAGGTCTTTCGCCTGGGTCTTTTCGCCTTTCCCGGTCTTAACCAAAACTGGCTGAGAGTCGACGGCTTTGGCCGCCTTCAGGTCACCGAGGCTGTCCCCGACGAACCATAGCCCAGCCAAGGGCACCTTGTAATGTTCTGCAATGGTTTTCAACATGCCAGGCTTGGGTTTGCGGCAATCGCAGCCTTCATCCGGCCCGTGGGGGCAGTACACCACCAGCCCCACCTCACCGCCCTGCTCGGCCACCAACGTGCGCAAGCGCGCGTGCATGGCGTCCAGGGTAGCGGTGTCGTAATAACCACGGGCGATGCCGGACTGGTTGGTGGCGATGGCCACTGTCCAGCCGGCTTTGCTCAACTGCGCGATGGCCTCGATCGAGCCGGGCAGTGGAATCCACTCCGCCACCGACTTGATGTAAGCGTCGGAGTCGTAATTGATCACTCCGTCTCGATCGAGAATCAGCAGTTTCAACATGATCAGCCCAGTACGGAAATGTCAGCGATGTTGATGAACAAACCACGCAGACGCGCCAGCATGGCGTAGCGGTTTTTCCGCACGCCGGCATCGTCGGCATTGATCATCACGGCTTCGAAGAACGCATCCACCGGCTCACGCAAGGTGGCCAGGCGCGCCAGTGCTTCGGCGTAGTTACGTTCAGCGAGCAGCGGCTTCACTGCGTTTTCGGCCTTGGCGATGGCCGAGTTCAACGAGAACTCCTTGGCATCGGCAAACAGGCCCGGGTCGACTTCGGTATTGCCGAGGTTGTCGGCCTTGCTCAGCAGGTTCGACACGCGCTTGTTCACGGCAGCCAGTGCATCGGCTTCCGGCAGCTTGCGGAAGGCCTGTACGGCCTGCACTCGCTGATCGAAGTCCAGCGCCGAGCCGGGTTGCAGGGCACGGACCGACAGGTACACCGAAACGTCCACGCCTTCGTCTTCGTAACGCGCACGCAGGCGGTCGAACACGAACTCCAGGACTTGCTCGGCCAAACCGGCTTGCTTGACCTTGCCACCGAACTGGCCGACCGCAAACACCACGGCCTGGGTCAGGTCGAGGTCGAGCTTTTTGTCGATCAGGATACGCAGCACGCCCAAGGCAGCACGACGCAGGGCGTACGGGTCTTTGCTGCCGGTGGGCAACATGCCGATACCGAAGATACCGACGAGAGTGTCCAGCTTGTCGGCGATGGCCACGGCCGCACCGGTCAAGGTGGTTGGCAGCTCAGCACCGGCACCGCGCGGCATGTACTGCTCGTTCAGCGCCAGGGCTACATCGTCCGGCTCGCCGTCGTTGAGGGCGTAGTAGTAACCGGCAACGCCTTGCATCTCCGGGAACTCGCCGACCATTTCGGTGGCCAGGTCACACTTGGACAGCAGGCCAGCGCGGGCAGCCCAGGCAGCGTCACCGCCAATGCGCGGCGCAATGTAGGCCGCCAGCTTGGAAACGCGCACGGCTTTGTCGTAGACGCTGCCGAGTTTTTCCTGGAACACCACGTTCTGCAGGCGCAGGTTGAAGTCTTCGAGCTTCTGCTTCTTGTCTTGCTTGAAGAAGAACTCGGCGTCGGTCAGGCGCGGACGAACGACTTTCTCGTTACCGGCGATGATCTGCTGCGGGTCCTTGCTTTCGATGTTGGCCACGGTAATGAAGCGCGGCAGCAACTTGCCGTCCACGTCCAGCAGGCAGAAATACTTCTGGTTGTCCTGCATGGTGGTGATCAGCGCTTCTTGTGGCACGTCGAGGAAACGCTCTTCGAACGAGCACACCAGCGGCACTGGCCACTCAACCAAAGCGGTCACTTCATCGAGCAGGCTTGGCGGC
Source organism: Pseudomonas sp. MF08831 (assembly GCF_059862645.1). Taxonomy (NCBI): domain Bacteria; kingdom Pseudomonadati; phylum Pseudomonadota; class Gammaproteobacteria; order Pseudomonadales; family Pseudomonadaceae; genus Pseudomonas; species Pseudomonas sp. MF08831. The sequence goes on from NZ_JCBCUX010000003.1 coordinate 498,023, forward strand.
ACGATGGCGGTGCCTTCCTGCAGGCGGGCCAGCTCTTCGGTGCGCTTGCTGATCAGCTCGCGACGCTCATTGGCATCGGCCAGCACGTAGGCGGCGCGCAGGTCGGCGGCATAGTTGGCGGGCGACGTGATGCGCACGGCTTCTGGGTGGTGGAAGCGATGACCACGCGAGTCACGGCCCGCCTGCTGAGCGAGGATCGTGCAGTCGATCACCTGATCACCGAGCAGCATCACCAGCCACTGGGTTGGGCGCACGAATTCTTCTTTGCGAGCACCCCAGCGCATGCGCTTGGGGATCGGCAGGTCGTTGAGGGAATCTTCAACGATGGTCGGCAACAGGCTCGCCGTCGGCTTGCCAGTGATGACCTGGCTGAAACGCAGTTTCGGGCCGCTCTGGTCGATTTCGCTCAGCTCGACGCCGCACTTCTTGGCAAAGCCCAGGGCTGCTTGAGTCGGGTTGCCTTCTGCATCGAAAGCGGCCTGGCGCGGCGGGCCGTCGAGGTTGATGCTGCGGTCCGGCTGCTGGGTTTCCAGCGCGGTCAGCAACACAGCCAGACGACGTGGCGCGGCGTAGACTTTTTTCGCCGCGAATTTCAGGCCAGCGCTGTGCAAGCCTTTTTCAATACCGGCCAGGAACGCGTCGGCCAGGGTGTTGAGTGCCTTGGGTGGCAGCTCTTCGGTGCCCAGTTCAACCAAAAAATCTTGAGCACTCATTGTGCAGCCTCCAGCTTAGCCAACACTTCATCACGCAGGTCCGGGGTTGCCATCGGGAAGCCCAGCTTGGCGCGCGCCAGCAGGTAGGCTTGGGCGACGGAACGCGCCAGGGTGCGCACACGCAGGATGTATTGCTGGCGCGCGGTGACCGAGATGGCACGGCGGGCATCCAGCAGGTTGAAGGTATGGGAGGCCTTCAACACCATTTCATAACTTGGCAACGGCAGCGGCTGGTCGAGTTCGATCAGTCGCTTGGCTTCGCTTTCATAGAAGTCGAACAGCTCGAACAGCTTGTCGACGTTGGCGTGTTCGAAGTTGTAAGTGGACTGCTCCACTTCGTTCTGATGGAACACATCGCCATAGGTGACCTTGCCGAATGGGCCGTCAGCCCACACCAGGTCGTAGACCGAGTCCACGCCTTGCAGGTACATGGCCAGGCGCTCCAGGCCGTAGGTGATCTCGCCGGTCACCGGGTAGCACTCGATGCCGCCCGCTTGCTGGAAGTACGTGAACTGCGTCACTTCCATGCCGTTGAGCCAGACTTCCCAGCCCAGGCCCCAGGCACCCAGGGTTGGCGATTCCCAGTTGTCTTCGACGAAACGGATGTCGTGCACCAGTGGGTCCAGGCCGACATGTTTCAACGAGCCCAGGTACAGCTCCTGGAAATTGTCCGGGTTCGGCTTGAGTACCACCTGGAACTGGTAGTAGTGCTGCAGGCGGTTCGGGTTTTCGCCGTAGCGGCCGTCAGTCGGGCGACGACTGGGCTGCACATAAGCGGCGTTCCAGGTTTCCGGGCCAATGGCCCGCAGGAATGTAGCGGTGTGGAAAGTGCCGGCGCCTACTTCCATATCGTAGGGCTGAAGTACCACACAACCTTGCTCGGCCCAGTATTGCTGGAGGGCGAGGATCAAGTCTTGGAAGGTACGCACGGCTGGCGTAGGCTGGCTCACGAAATTCACCTGTTACTTGGGCTGCGATTTAAAGAGCGGGAGTATACCCGATTCGGCCGCGCCACCATCCCCTGGAGCCTTATGCCACGCTGCTTTTGGTGTTCTGAAGATCCGCTGTACATGGCTTATCACGATCAGGAGTGGGGAACGCCGCTGCGCGATGCGCAGGGTCTGTTCGAGTTGCTTTTGCTCGAAGGGTTCCAGGCGGGCCTGTCCTGGATCACCGTTTTACGCAAACGCGAGCATTATCGAAAGGTCCTGTTCGGCTTTGATGCACAGCGTCTGGCGCGCCTCAGCGATGCCGAGATCGAGGCGCTGATGCTCGACCCTGGCATCGTGCGCAATCGCCTGAAGCTCAACGCCACCCGCCGCAATGCCGCGGCCTGGCTGGCGCTGGAAGACCCAGTGGGTTTGCTCTGGTCGTTCGTGGGCGGCGTGCCCAAGGTCAATCACTTCAAGGACCGCAGCGAGGTCCCGGCAATCACGCCCGAGGCTGAAGCCATGAGTCGCGCCTTGAAAAAAGCCGGCTTCACCTTCGTCGGCCCGACCATTTGCTACGCCTTTATGCAGGCCAGCGGGATGGTCATGGACCACACTCAAGACTGCGACCGTTACGCGGACTTGGCCAACGCCGGTTAGAATGCCGGCTTTGCGCACCACACACGATCAGGAGTGACCTGTGGAAAAGTTTAAAGGCGCCTTGCTGGTAGGCGCTCTTCGGTTGTTTGCCTTGTTGCCTTGGCGCGCTGTTCAGGCCGTGGGCACGGCAATTGGCTGGATCATGTGGAAAACCCCCAACCGCTCCCGCGAAACAGTGCGGATCAATCTCTCCAAATGCTTCCCGGACATGGACCCCGCCGCCCGCGAGCGCCTGGTCGGCCAGAGCTTGATGGACATCGGCAAGTCCCTGACGGAAAGCGCCTGCGCCTGGATCTGGCCGGCCCAGCGCTCCATCGACCTGGTGCGTGAAGTCGAAGGCCTCGAAGTGCTGCACGAAGCCCTGGCCTCGGGCAAAGGCGTGGTGGGCATCACCAGCCACCTGGGCAACTGGGAAGTGCTCAATCACTTTTATTGCAACCAGTGCAAACCGATCATTTTCTACCGCCCGCCCAAGCTCAAGGCGGTGGATGAACTGCTGCAAAAACAGCGCGTGCAATTGGGCAACCGCGTGGCGGCGTCCACCAAGGAAGGCATTCTCAGCGTGATCAAGGAAGTGCGCAAAGGCGGCCAGGTGGGCATTCCCGCCGACCCGGAGCCGGCGGAATCGGCCGGGATCTTCGTGCCGTTCTTCGCCACCCAGGCGCTGACCAGCAAGTTTGTGCCGAACATGCTTGCGGGCCATAAGGCGGTGGGCGTGTTCCTGCATGCGCTGCGGCTGCCGGACGGTTCAGGTTACAAAGTGATTCTGGAAGCGGCGCCGGAAGACATGTACAGCACCGACACCGCCACATCCTGCGCGGCGATGAGCAAGGTGGTGGAGCGCTATGTCGGCGCCTACCCGAGCCAATACATGTGGAGCATGAAACGCTTCAAGAAACGCCCGCCGGGTGAGGCGCGTTGGTATTGACACTCGACTGACTCAAGGTCGATGCAAAACCAATGTGGGAGCGGGCTTGCTCGCGAAGGCGGTCTATCAGCTACACATTCAGTGACTGACGCTCAGCCTTCCCAAGCAAGCCCGCTCCCACATGTTTGATCGCCATTCAGGCCTGGCGGTCGAGCTTTTTCAGGAACACTGTCATCTCTTTTTCGGCCTGCTTGTCGCCATGGGCCTGGGCCGCTTCAATGCCCTTCTCCCACGCCAGCCGCGCCGCCGCACGGTCGCCCAACGCCGCCTGCGCCTTGCCCAACAACTTCCACGCCGCCGAATACTTCGGATCAAACTCCACACACTTGTGCAAATGCTCGGCCGCCTTGGCGTTGTCCTTCGCGTCCAGATAACCCTTGCCCAAGCCAAAGCGCAGCAATGAATTATCCACACCCTTGGCGAGCATTTTTTCCAGGGATTCGAGCATGGTGGCGTGTCCTTTCAGCTGGGTAAGGTTTTCAATCGCGTCATCGCGGGCAAGCCCGCTTGCGCGCTAAAAACGCGATCACCTGTGGGAGCGGGCTTGCCCGCGATGACGACGGCAGGCTCACCTGAATGTTCTGATCAGAAAAAGCTCAAGCCCACGTGGAACAACTTCTCCACGTCGCGGATATGTTTTTTGTCCACCAGAAACAGAATCACATGGTCGCCCGTGACGATCACCGTATCGTCGTGGGCGATGAGCACCTCTTCGTCACGAATGATCGCGCCAATGGTGGTGCCCGGCGGCAAGCCGATATCGCGGATGGCCTTGCCGATCACCTTGCTCGACTTTGAGTCGCCATGGGCAATCGCCTCAATGGCTTCCGCCGCGCCCCGGCGCAGTGAGTGCACGCTGACGATATCGCCACGGCGCACATGAGCCAGCAAGGTGCCGATGGTGGCCAGCTGCGGGCTGATGGCGATGTCGATATCGCCACCCTGGATCAAGTCGACGTAGGCCGGGTTGTTGATGATGGTCATCACCTTCTTCGCCCCCAGCCGCTTGGCCAATAGCGAGGACATGATATTGGCCTCGTCATCGTTGGTCAGTGCCAGGAAAATATCGGCGTCGGCGATGTTCTCTTCCATCAGCAGGTCGCGGTCCGAGGCGCTGCCTTGCAGTACGACGGTGCTGTCGAGGGTGTCGGACAAATGCCGGCAGCGCGCCGGGTTCATCTCGATGATCTTCACCTGGTAGCGGCTTTCGATGGCTTCGGCCAAGCGCTCGCCGATCTGCCCACCGCCGGCGATGACGATGCGTTTGTAGGTCTCGTCCAGCCGGCGCATTTCGCTCATGACCGCGCGAATATTCGCTTTGGCGGCGATGAAAAATACTTCGTCGTCGGCCTCGATCACGGTATCGCCCTGGGGCAGGATCGGCCGGTCGCGCCGGAAAATCGCCGCCACGCGGGTTTCTACATTCGGCATGTGCTCGCGCAACTGGCGCAGTTGCTGGCCCACCAGCGGACCGCCGTAATAGGCTTTAACGGCGACCAATTGCGCCTTGCCCTCGGCAAAGTCGATCACCTGCAAGGCACCCGGAATTTCGATCAGGCGCTTGATGTAGTGAGTCACCACTTGTTCGGGGCTGATCAGCACGTCCACTGGAATCGCGTCGTTGTCGAAAAGCCCTGCACGGGTCAGGTAAGCCGCCTCACGGACGCGGGCGATTTTGGTGGGCGTGTGAAACAGGGTGTGGGCGACCTGGCAGGCGACCATATTGGTCTCGTCACTGTTAGTGACGGCCACCAGCATGTCGGCATCGTCGGCACCGGCTTGGCGCAGCACCGTCGGGAATGATGCGCGGCCTTGCACGGTGCGGATGTCGAGACGGTCGCCGAGGTTGCGCAGGCGCTCGGCATCGGTGTCGACCACCGTGATGTCGTTGGCTTCGCTGGCCAAATGCTCGGCCAGCGTGCCGCCGACCTGCCCTGCCCCAAGGATGATGATTTTCATCCGGTCACTCCCTTAAACCCATTAGCCGCGCGCGGCGGCAATCTTGATCAGTTTGGCGTAGTAGAAGCCATCGTGTCCGCCTTCTTGCGCGAGCAACTGACGGCCGTGAGGCTGCTTGATGCCGGCTGCCGTGGCGAGGTCCAGCTCGCGCGCGCCGCTGGTGCGGGCGAGGAAGGCTTCGATCACTTCGGTGTTCTCGGTGGGCAAGGTCGAGCAGGTGGCGTAGAGCAGAATGCCGCCGACTTCCAGGGTTGGCCACAGGGCGTCGAGCAATTCGCCTTGCAGCCCGGCCAGGGCGGCGATGTCGTCGGGTTGTCGGGTCAGCTTGATGTCCGGGTGGCGGCGAATCACGCCGGTGGCGGAGCACGGCGCGTCCAGCAGGATGCGCTGGAAGGGTTTGCCGTCCCACCAAGTGGCGGTGTCGCGGCCGTCAGCGGCGATCAGCTCGGCGCTCAGGCCCAGGCGGGCGAGGTTTTCACGCACGCGCACCAGGCGCTTGGCCTCCAGGTCGACGGCAACGACAGCGGCGAGGTCTTTTTCGACTTCCAGAATGTGACAGGTCTTACCGCCCGGCGCGCAGCAGGCGTCGAGCACGCGTTGGCCGGGCGCCAGGTCGAGCAGGTCGGCGGCCAGTTGCGCGGCTTCGTCCTGCACGCTGATCCAGCCTTCGGCAAAACCAGGCAGGCTGCGTACGTCGGTGGCCGCTTCCAGCACGATGCCGTCGACGCTGTACACACACGGCGTGGCGTTGATGCCGGCGTCGGTGAGCAGTTGCAGGTAGGCGTCGCGGCTGTGATGGCGACGGTTGACCCGAAGAATCATTGGCGGGTGCGCATTGTTGGCCGCGCAGATGGCTTCCCATTGCTCAGGCCAGAAGGCTTTCAGGGACTTTTGCAGCCAGCGCGGGTGTGCGGTGCGCACCACCGGGTCGTGTTCCAGCTCGGCCAGCAGCGCCTCGCTCTCGCGTTGGGCGCGGCGCAGCACGGCGTTGAGCAGCGCCTTGGCCCAAGGTTTTTTCAGCTTGTCGGCGCACCCAACGGTTTCACCGATGGCGGCGTGGGCCGGCACGCGGGTGTAGAGCAATTGATAGAGGCCGACCAGCAGCAGCGCTTCCACATCCGCATCCGCCGCTTTGAACGGCTTTTGCAGCAGCTTGGCCGCCAGCGCCGACAAGCGTGGCTGCCAGCGTGCGGTGCCAAAGGCCAGGTCCTGGGTGAAACCGCGATCACGGTCTTCAACCTTATCCAGCTGCGTAGGCAGCGAACTGTTCAGTGAAGCCTTGCCATTCAGTACGGCGGCGAGGGCCTTGGCGGCGGCCAGACGCGGGTTCATTGAGCGACCGCCCCGAGAACCGTGCCCAGGGCAAATTTCTCACGACGGCTGTTGAACAAATCGCTGAAATTAAGCGCTTTACCGCCGGGCAATTGCAGACGGGTCAGGCACAGCGCCTGTTCACCGCAGGCGACCAACAGGCCTTCTTTGCTGGCGCCGATGATTTCGCCGGGGGCGCCCTTGCCTTCAGCCAGGGTGGCGGCCAGCACTTTCAGGGCTTCGCCACTGAGTGTGCTGTGGCAGATCGGCCATGGGTTGAAGGCGCGCACCAGGCGCTCCAGCTCTACGGCCGGGCGGCTCCAGTCGATGCGCGCTTCGTCTTTATTCAGTTTGTGGGCGTAGGTGGCCAGGCTGTCGTCCTGCACTTTACCTTCGAGGGTGCCGGCAGCCAGGCCGGCGATGGCATGGATCACAGCGGGCGGGCCCAGCTCGGCTAGACGGTCATGCAGGCTGCCGCCGGTGTCTTGGGCGGTGATCGGGGTGGTGACTTTCAGCAGCATCGGGCCGGTGTCCAGGCCCGCCTCCATGCGCATCACGGTCACACCGCTTTCACGGTCGCCGGCTTCCACGGCGCGCTGGATCGGCGCCGCACCGCGCCAGCGTGGCAACAGCGAAGCGTGGCTGTTGATGCAGCCCAGGCGCGGGATATCCAGCACCGCCTGAGGCAGGATCAAGCCATAGGCCACGACCACCAGCAGGTCTGGCTTCAACGCCGCCAGCTCCGTCTGGGCCTCGGCGTTGCGCAGGGTTGGCGGTTGCAGCACAGGGATGTTGTGTTCCAGCGCCAGCTGCTTGACCGGGCTCGGCATCAGTTTTTGCCCGCGACCGGCCGGGCGGTCCGGCTGGGTGTACACCGCGACAATGTCATAAGGGCTGGCAAGCAGCGCCTTGAGGTGTTCGGCAGCGAATTCGGGAGTGCCGGCAAAAACAATGCGCAGTGGCTCGGTCATGGGGAGGTCTCGGTTAAAAACAGTCACAAAAGAAAAAGGCTTGCCGCAGCAAGCCTTTGGAAGAAGGGCATCAAGCTTGCTGGCGATGCTTTTTTTCCAGCTTCTTCTTGATCCGGTCGCGTTTAAGCGTGGACAGGTAATCGACAAACAGCTTGCCGTTGAGGTGGTCGCACTCGTGCTGGATGCACACGGCCAGCAGGCCATCGGCGATCAGCTCGTAGGGCTTGCCGTCACGGTCCAGCGCCTTGATCTTCACGCGCAGCGGGCGTTCGACGTTCTCGTAGAACTCCGGCACCGAGAGGCAGCCTTCCTGGTATTCGCCCATCTCTTCGGTCAGCGGTTCGAACTCGGGGTTGATAAACACCCGCGGTTCGCTGCGATCTTCCGACAGGTCCATGACCACGACGCGCTGATGCACGTTGACCTGGGTGGCGGCGAGGCCGATGCCCGGGGCTTCATACATTGTTTCAAACATGTCATCGACCAACTGACGAACCTTGTCGTCCACTACGGCCACCGGTTTGGCGATCGTGCGCAGGCGCGAGTCGGGAAATTCGAGGATGTTCAAAATAGCCATAAGCGTAATTGCTGCACATGTGAGGTAGAGGCAAATCGGCGGTGGGATGGACCCAGGCAGCCGGTGTGAAAGGTTCGAAAGCCGCGAAGGCTATGGCATTTCACGCGAACGCACATAATAAAGGAGATTGACCCCATGAGGAAATCGCTACTCGTCTTGCTGCTGTGGACGCCGCTCACGATGGCCTTGATCCCACCGTCCGGCCAGCGTCTGGAACCGGCGACGCAGCAGGCCATCCAGTACTTTTTGCTGCACAACCGCATACTCGACACGGCCCACGACCTGGACAACGCGCCTTACATTGTCGCGGCCGACGCGGGCCGGGTGCTGGGTGCCAACGGCGACCGTGTGTATGCAAGGGGCGCCCTCGACCCCACACAGCCCAATTACGGGATTTTTCGCCGCGCCAAGACTTACACCGACCCCGACACTCAGGAATTGCTGGGCATCAACGCCGACAACATCGGCACCGCGCGCTTCGTAATGGCCGGCGATCTCACTACGCTGGCGGTGCAGCGAGTCACCCAGGAAGTACGTCCCGGCGATCGGCTGCTGCGCGCCGAACCTCCGGTTGACCCGGCCCCGGTGAAGCGTGCTTCCTTTGTTAAGGGGCACATCATCGACATTCCCAAAGGCGTCACCCAGATTGGCGTACTGGACGCCGTTACCCTGAACAAAGGCCGACGCGACGGGCTGGTTGAAGGCCAATTGCTGACCGTGATCAAAGCCGGCGAGACGATCCGCGACACCCTCACCGGCGCGGCAACCCAACTCCCCGATGAACGCGCCGGCACGCTGCTGGTGTTTCGCACCTATGAAAAGCTCAGCTATGGCCTGGTTCTCAGCGCCTCACGCTCGCTGGCAGTCATGGACCGATTCGAGACTGCCCAACAAATACAATAAATAGCCTGCTAAATAAGTTACCAACAGAGTTATCCACAGCTTGTTCCGGTCAAGGATGATCAAATGTATCCGATAAACAGCAGCGAAATTTCCCCGTCAGAACTGGAAGCTCGACTACGCTTGCACAGGCTGCCAGAACTGGGTTCCAAGCGTTTTCGTGTGTTGCTCGAAGCCTTCGGCTCTGCCTCAAAAGCCATCAGCGCCCCTGCCAGTGCATGGCGTTCCCTCGGGTTGCCGGCCGTGAGCGCCGATGCCCGCCGCAGCCCTGAAATACGCGACGGTGCCAGTGAAGCATTGGCGTGGTTGGAGCAGCCGGCCCAGCATTTGCTGATGTGGGACCAACCTGAGTACCCGGCACTCCTCGCCCAGATCGACGATGCCCCGCCGCTATTGTTCGTCGCCGGTGACCCCAAAATCCTGGAAAAACCGCAGTTGGCCATGGTCGGCAGTCGCCGTGCGTCGCGACCCGGCATGGACACCGCAGCGGCCTTTTCCCGCAGCTTGGCGAGCGCCGGTTTTGTCATCACCAGTGGTCTTGCGTTGGGCATAGACGGCGCGGCTCACCAGGCAGCGCTGGATGTCGGCGGCCAGACAATCGGCGTGCTCGGCACCGGGCTTGAAAACTTTTATCCACAGCGCCACCGGCAGCTCGCAGCCACGATGATTGCCCAGGGCAGCGCGGTGGTTTCCGAGTTTCCGTTGGACGCCTCGCCACAGGCTGGCAACTTCCCCCGGCGCAACCGGATCATCAGTGGCCTGTCGCTGGGCGTGCTGGTGGTGGAAGCCAGCATGGCCAGTGGCTCGCTGATCACCGCGCGGCTGGCGGCCGAGCAAGGGCGCGAGGTGTATGCGATCCCGGGTTCCATCCATCACCCCGGCGCCAAGGGCTGCCACCAATTGATCCGCGATGGCGCGACGCTGGTGGAATCCATCGAGCACATTCTGGAAGGGTTACGTGGCTGGCAGGCGCTGTCCCGGCCGGCGCCCGTGCCGGTCACGCATCCGCTGGTGGCGCTGCTGCATGCCGCGCCTCACACCAGCGAGGGCTTGGCCCTTGCCAGCGGGCGGCCATTGTCCCAGGTGCTGGCTACCCTCACCGAGCTTGAGCTCGAAGGCCAGGTGATCTGCGAAAGCGGGCGCTGGCTTGCGCGCTGCTAGGTTTTGTAAAGAAGATCGGTAAACTGCGCAGAGCTTTAGTCCGGAGAGTGAGTAATGGTCAACAGGTGGCGTGTGCTGGAAACCGCACGGGAAATTCGCGCAGGCGCGGTGATTGCCTACCCGACCGAAGCGGTCTGGGGCCTTGGCTGCGATCCGTGGAACGAAGAAGCGGTGGACCGGCTGCTGGCGATCAAGAATCGGTCGGTGGACAAGGGCCTGATCCTGGTGGCGGACAATATTCGCCAGTTCGATTTTCTCTTTGAAGACTTCCCGGACACCTGGATCGAGCGCATGGCCAGCACCTGGCCTGGGCCCAATACCTGGCTGGTGCCCCATCAGGACTTGCTGCCTGAGTGGGTAACGGGTGTGCATGACACGGTGGCGTTGCGGGTGACTGATCATCCGCTGGTGCGGGATTTGTGCTCGCTGGTCGGGCCGCTGATTTCCACCTCGGCTAACCCGCAAGGGCGCCCGGCTGCGCGCACGCGGCTTCGCGTGGAGCAATACTTCCGTGGCCAGGTAGATCGGGTATTGGGCGGCGCTCTGGGTGGGCGCAAGAACCCGAGCCTGATTCGCGATTTGGCGACGGGTGAGGTGGTGCGGCCTTCCTGAGAGCCCGGTGCGGCCATCGCGGGCAAGCCCGCTCCCACATTCGGTCGCGTTCCTTCAGTTGGAATGCGATCAAAGTGTGGGAGCCGGGCTTGCCCGCGATGAGGCCATTACTGACCCCAGCGATCTATCGCCTCACGGCAACAAAATGGTCGACCCGGTAGTCCGCCGCCCCGACAGCTCAGTCTGCGCTTTCGCCGCGTCCGCCAGCGAAAACCGCTGGTTGATGTCAATGCGCACCTTGCCGCTCTTGATCATCGAGAACAAATCATCCGCCATCGCCTGCAAGTCTTTCGGGTTGCTGGCGTAAGTCGCCAAGGTCGGCCGGGTGACATACAGCGAGCCCTTGGCCGCCAGAATGCCCAGGTTCACCCCATCCACCGCGCCCGATGCATTACCAAAACTCACCACCAGCCCACGTGGCGCCACGCTGTCCAGCGAGGTCAGCCAGGTGTCCTTGCCGACGCCGTCGTACACCACCGGGACTTTTTTGCCGTCGGTCAATTCCAGTACGCGTTGTGCGACGTTTTCCTTGCTGTAGTCGATCGTTTCCCAGGCGCCGAGGGATTTGGCCAAGGCGGCTTTTTCCGGCGAGCTCACCGTACCGATGAGCTTCACGCCCAGGGCTTTGGCCCATTGGCAGGCCAGCGAGCCCACACCACCGGCGGCGGCGTGGAACAGAATGGTTTCGCCGCCCTTCAATTCGTAGGTTTGACGCAGCAGGTACTGCACGGTCAGGCCTTTGAGCATCGCACCGGCAGCCTGTTCGAAGCTGATCCCGTCCGGCAGGTGCACCAGGTTGGCGGCGGGCAGTACATGTAATTCGCTGTAGGCGCCCAGCGGGCCGCTGCCGTAGGCCACGCGGTCGCCGACTTTGAATTGCGTAACCTCGCTGCCCACGGCATCGACCACACCGGCGCCCTCTGCGCCCAGGCCCGAGGGCAGGGCCGGCGGCGCGTAAAGGCCGCTGCGGAAGTAGGTGTCGATGAAGTTCAGGCCGATGGCCTCGTTGCGCACACGAACCTGCTGCGGGCCAGGTTCTGCCGGCGTGTAGTCCACATACTCAAGCACTTCGGGGCCGCCATGGGCGCTGAACTGGATACGTTTGGCCATCTGCACTTCTCCTGAGGTCGAATTCGCGTAGCCCTCTATCCCACTCCTATGCTTGATCTTCGTCAACTGCGGCGCACCTAAGTGCAGTGCCACGTAATCGCAGTGGTATCCTGTGCGCCCATTTGCCGCCGACGCCGCATGGCCTCGCGTAGCTTTGCCCGATTCAAGGTGATGCCATGACTACCCGCACCGAGGCTGTTAAAGCCTACCTGCTCGACCTGCAAGACCGCATTTGCAGCGCCCTGGAAACCTTCGAGACGGACACTCGCTTTATCGAAGACGCCTGGACCCGGCCTGCCGGTGGCGGCGGTCGCACCCGTGTGATCGAAAACGGTACGGTCATCGAAAAAGGCGGCGTTAACTTTTCCCACGTGTTCGGCAGCGGTCTCCCACCGTCCGCCAGCGCGCATCGCCCCGAGCTGGCCGGTCGCGGGTTTGAAGCCTTGGGCGTGTCGTTGGTGATCCACCCGCACAACCCGCATGTGCCGACGTCCCACGCCAATGTGCGCTTTTTCATCGCCGAAAAAGAAGGCGAAGAACCGGTGTGGTGGTTCGGGGGCGGCTTCGACCTCACGCCCTACTACGGCAACGAGGAAGACTGCATCCACTGGCACCGCGTTGCCGAGCAGGCCTGTGCGCGGTTCGGGCCGGACGTGTACTCGCGCTACAAAGCCTGGTGCGATACGTATTTCCATATCAAGCACCGCAACGAACCGCGCGGCATCGGCGGCCTGTTCTTCGACGATCTGAACGAGTGGGACTTCGACACCTGCTTCGCCTTCATCCGCGCCATCGGCAATGCGTATATCGACGCCTACCTGCCGATCGTGCAGCGCCGCAAGGCCATGGCTTACACCGAACAGCAGCGCCAGTTCCAGGAGTTCCGCCGAGGACGCTACGTCGAATTCAACCTGGTCTACGACCGTGGCACCCTGTTCGGCCTGCAGTCGGGCGGGCGCACCGAGTCGATCCTGATGTCGCTGCCACCGCAAGTGCGCTGGAGCTATGACTGGAAGGCCGAGGCCGGTAGCGAAGAGGCGCGTCTCACCGATTACTTCCTGCAAGACCGCGACTGGCTCGGCCTCGCCGCGCCCAAGGCGGCTGTCTGATGGACCGTTATGTGGTGTTCGGCAACCCTATCGGCCACAGCAAGTCGCCGTTGATTCATCGCATGTTCGCCGAGCAGACCGGCGAGCAACTGGACTACAGCACCTTGCTCGCGCCTTTGGAGGATTTCACCGGCTGTGCCCGTGAGTTTTTTCAGCAAGGCCGTGGCGCCAATGTCACGGTGCCATTCAAGGAAGACGCCTACCGCTTGGCCAACAGCCTGACTGAGCGTGCCCAGCGCGCCGGCGCGGTGAACACCCTGAGCAAGCTGGCCGACGGCACCCTGCTGGGTGACAACACCGACGGCGCCGGCCTGGTGCGCGACCTGAAGGTGAATGCCGGGTTGAACCTGCAAGGCAAACGCATCCTGTTGCTCGGTGCTGGCGGCGCGGTGCGTGGGGCGTTGGAGCCCCTGCTGGCCGAGCAGCCTGCCGCGCTGATCATCGCCAACCGCACAGTGGAAAAGGCCGAGTTGCTCGCCGAGCTGTTTGACGATCTGGGCCCTGTGTCGGCCAGCGGTTTCGACTGGCTGCGTGAGCCGGTGGACCTGATCATCAATGCCACGTCCGCGAGCCTGTCAGGCGATGTACCGCCGATTGCCAGCAGCCTGATCGAGCCGGGCAAGACCTTTTGCTACGACATGATGTACGCCAAGGAACCCACCGCGTTCTGCCGTTGGGCGACAGAGCATGGCGCAGCAGTGGCGATGGATGGCCTGGGCATGCTCGTGGAGCAGGCGGCGGAAGCGTTCTTCCTGTGGCGCGGTGTGCGCCCGGATTCGGCGCCGGTGTTGGCTGAGTTGCGCCGGCAATTGGCTGCGGCATAAATCTAAAAGTGAACACGGTCTAATGTGGGAGCTGGCTTGCCTGCGATGGCGGTGTAACAGATACAGATGTGCTGGCTGATCCACCGCTATCGCAGGCAAGCCAGCCCCCACATTGTTTAACCGCATTCAGTCTTCGAAATGGATGGGGCATTTATCGGCCCCTTCGAGTTTTTTCAGCTCTTCCACCACCTGCGGCCTGGCCCTGCGCAACGTCAGGCTACGCCCCAACCCCGTCAATCGACGCGCTTCCTGGTGCAGCATCTCCACCCCGGAATAGTCGATAAAGTTGATCTGCTGCGCTTCGATCACCACCCGCTCGCCCTGCAGGCTTTGCAGGCGCACTTGCAGGTAATGGCTGGCGCCAAAAAAGATCGAACCGCCGACCCGCAACACGTCTTCGTCACCGTCGCGCCACTGCTGAACACGCGGTTGCGAGGTGCGTTTGAGGTAGAAGAACAGCGACGCCAGCACCCCGGCGTAAATCGCCGTTTGCAGCTCCAGCAGCAAGGTGGCAACGCACGTCAGGCTCATCACCACAAATTCTGCGCGGCTCACGCGAAACAGCGCGCGGATGCCGCGGTGATCCACCAGGCCCCAGCAAATCAGCAGGATGCTCGCGGCCATGCTGGGGATTGGTATGTGCGCGATCAACGCCACCCCAAATACGGCAAACAACGCCACCCAGCCGGCGGAAAACACGCCTGCCAACGGTGAGCAAGCGCCCGCCTCGTAACTGAGGCCGGAGCGTGTAAAGGAACCGGCCGACAAGTAGCCAGAGAAAAATCCGCCGACGATATTGGATAAGCCCTGCGCGCGGACTTCCTGATTGGCGTCGAGCAATTGCTGCGAACGTGCCGACAGCGAGCGCGCAATCGACAAACTGGTCACCAGCCCGAGCATGCCCACCGCCACCGCGCTCGGCAGCAGGCGCAGGAGCATGTCCAGGTCCATCGACAATGGGCTGAACGGCGGCAGGGTGCCCACAAACGAACTGACCCGCGCCACATGCCCGAACATCGACGGCCACAACCACGCCGCCAGGCTGCCCAAGGCCAGGGCGATCAACAGTGTTGGCCAGCGCGGCACCCGGTATTTGAGCAGCGCGCCCACCAGCAAAGTGCCCAGGCCCAAGGCGAGGGAGGCGTGGTCCCATTCGCCGGCGTGATCGATGAGCGCCAGCAAACTCTTGATCGCTGTGGCTTGGCTGGGCAGGTCCAACCCCAGCAGGTTGGGCAACTGCCCCAAGGCGATCACTACGGCCGCGCCGAGGGTGAACCCCAGCACCACCGAATGAGAGACGAAATTGACCAGCGCGCCAAAGCGCAGCAGACCCAGCAGCCACTGGAAAACGCCGGCAAGGACGGTCAGCAGCAGGATCAGCGTGATGTAGTCCTTCGACCCTGGCACGGCCAAGGGGCTGACGCTGGCGTAGAGCACGATGGAGATGGCGGCGGTAGGCCCGCAGATCAGGTGCCAGGAGGAACCCCACAGGCAGGCGATCAGTACCGGGACGATGGCGGCGTACAAGCCGTATTCGGGTGGGAGACCGGCGATCAGCGCGTAGGCAATCGACTGCGGCAGCGCGAGCACGGCACCGCTTAAGCCAACCATCGCGTCCCGGCCGACGCTGGCGCGGGTTTGGCGCGGGAGCCAGGCGAGGAAGGGCAAGAGAGTGTGTCGGTTGGGCCGGGGCATGAAAGGCTCGGTTCGAAAGGTTTGCATCAGGGTATCAGCACACACAGCCCCCCGTGGGAGCTGGCTTGCCTGCGATAGCATCACCTCTGTCTAACTGACAGACCGAGTTGTCTGCATCGCGGGCAAGCCAGCTCCCACAAAAGCCAGTTCCCAAAAGGATCGATGTCGGGGGGTTAGAGCTTGGCTTTGACTGCCGCCAACGCATCCTGGCCGTCCACGGTTTTTACGCCATCGAGCCACTTATCCAGCACCGCTGGATTGGCCTTGATCCACGCCTTCGCCGCATCAGCGTTGCTGACTTTTTTATTCACCACCTCCGCCATGATGCTGTTCTCCATTTCCTGGGTGAAACTCAGGTTGGTCAGCAGTTTTCCGACATTCGGGCAGGCTTGTGCATAGCCCTTGCGGGTCAAGGTATAAACGCTGCCGGTGTCACCGAAGTACTTCTCGCCACCCTTGAGGTAATGCATTTTCAACTGCACGTTCATCGGGTGCGGCGTCCAGCCGAGGAAGGTCACGAATTTCTGTTTTTTAACCGCCCGCGACACTTCGGCCAGCATCGCCTGCTCACTCGACTCGATCAGCTTCCACTGGCCGAGGTCGAAGTCGTTCTTCTTGATGATGTCCTGCAGCGAGATATTGGCCGGCGCGCCGGAGCCGATGCCGTAGATCTTCTTGTCGAACTTGTCGGCAAACTTGTTCAGGTCGGCAAAGTCATGCACCCCGGCGTCCCACACGTAGTCCGGCACCGCGAGGGTGAACTCGGTGCCGTCGAGGTTTTTTGCCAGTTGCACCACATCGCCATTGGCCACGAACTTGTCATAGAAGCCCTGCTGCGCCGGCATCCAATTGCCCAGGAACACATCCACCTGGCCGTCCTTGAGCCCGCCAAAAGTGATCGGCACCGCCAGGGTGTCGACCTTGGCCTTGTAGCCCATGCCGTTCAACAGAAAACCGGTGATGGCATTGGTGGCGGCGATATCGCTCCAGCCTGGATCGGCCATCTTCACCGTGTCGCAGCCAGTGTCCGCGTACGCATTGGCGCTACTGAGCACCAACATGCCCAGCACTACAGTCAACTTTTGCATGACCTTCCCTCTGTCTATTTATGGGTGTTGGCAGGGTTGTGGGTAACGTGCCTCGCGCTCCAGGTCGTCGAGGTCGATGTGGTTGCGCATGTATTGCTGACTGGCGTCCACCAGTGGCTGGTGATCCCAGCTCTTCAGCTTGCCTTGGGTCAGCGCCTCGAACACCAGGCGGCGACGGCGTTGGCTGGCGAGCACCTGCTGGTGGATCGCCGGGATGTCCCATTTGGCCCGCGCCTCACTCAAAAACGCCTCGAACAGTGGCCGGTGTTCCGGTGACTGGCTGAGGTTTTCCCGCTCGTGCGGGTCGTTGTGCACATCGAACAGTAGACAAGGATCGTCCTCGCTGTAGATGAACTTGTACGCGCCACGGCGAATCATCATCAGCGGGCTGATGGTGCCTTCGGCCATGTATTCGCCAAACACTTCGTCGTGCCCGCCCTGCCCCTGCAAGTGCGGGACCAGCGAGCGTCCGTCCAGCGGCAAGCGTGGGTCCAGCTCGCCGCCGGCCAGTTCCACCAACGTCGGCAACAGGTCGGCCGTGGAAACCGCTTTGGTTACGCGGCCCGCCGCGAATTGCCCAGGCGCACTGACCAGCAGCGGCACGCGGGCGGCCATTTCAAACCAGTGCATTTTGTACCAGAGGCCGCGCTCGCCGAGCATGTCGCCGTGGTCGCCGGAGAAGATGATGATCGTGTCATCGGCAAGGCCGGTGTCTTCCAGGGTTTGCAGGAGTTTGCCGACGTTGCTGTCGATGTAGCTGCACGCGCCAAAATAGGCGCGGCGCGCATCACGGATCTTGTTCAGCGGCAGCGGCTTGTCCCACAGGTCGTAGACCTTGAGCAGGCGCTGCGAATGCGGGTCGAGGTCGGCCTGGGCCGGCGTCGTAGGCAATGGGATGTCGGCATCGTCGTACAGGTCCCAAAACGCCTTGGGAATGGTGTACGGGTCGTGTGGGTGAGTCATCGACACGGTCAGGCAGAACGGCTGGTCACCCTCATTGCGGATATGGTCGAACAGGTACTGCTGGGCCTTGAACACCACCTCTTCGTCGAAATCCAGCTGGTTGGTGCGCACGCACGGGCCGGCTTGCAGCACCGATGCCATGTTGTGATACCAGGTGGGGCGCACGTCCGGCTCATCCCAGTTCACCGCCCAGCCATAGTCGGCGGGGTAAATGTCGCTGGTCAGGCGTTCTTCATAGCCGTGCAACTGGTCAGGGCCGCAGAAGTGCATCTTGCCCGACAGCGCGGTGCGGTAGCCGAGGCGGCGCAGGTAGTGGGCATAGGTCGGCACATCGCCAGGGAAATCTGCCGCGTTGTCGTAGGCGCCGATCTTGCTCGGCAACTGGCCGCTGACCAGCGTGAACCGCGATGGCGCGCACAGCGGGCTGTTGCAATAGGCGGCGTCGAACACCACGCCCTGTTCGGCGAGGCGGCTCAGGTTTGGCAGTTTGATCGGGGAAGGTCCGTAGAACGGAAGCAGCGGCGCGGCCATTTGATCGGCCATGATGAAAAGAATGTTCTTGCGCTTCATGAGTCTTCGGCATTCCATAGGCGATGTTTATGCGAATGAGCATGCGGCCCATGGAAAATGGGGTAAAGCCCATGAAAAGCAATGTCTAGGATAAGCACAGCTTATGTATGAAGCCCTTGGCGACCTTTCCCTCGACCTGCTGCGTGCATTCGAGGCGGCGGCACGCCACCGCAGCTTTACCGCTGCCGCCGTGGAACTGGGCACCACCCAGCCGGCCATCAGCCAGCAGATCAAACGCCTCGAAGAACAGCTTGGGCTGCGTTTGTTTGATCGCATCTACCGTGGCATCGAGCTGACCGACGCGGGTGCGCTGCTGTTTGAGCATGCGCAGGGCGGTTTGCAGGCCATCAACCAAGGCCTGAGCGCGATCACCCAGCAAGACCAGCATGAAGTGCTGCAAGTGGCCACCGACTTCGCCTTCGCCGCCTATTGGCTGATGCCGCGCCTGCACCGCTTTCACCAGGCCAACCCGCAGGTGGACGTGAGCCTGGTCACCAGCGAGCGCAACCACGCCACCTTGCGCAGCGATATCGACGTGGCGGTATTGTTCGGCGATGGACGTTTCAAACAGGGCGACAGCCTCTGGCTGTTCAACGAGGAAGTGTTCCCGGTGTGCAGCCCGCAATGGCTCAAGGACCAGACCACGCCGCTGACCGTGCAGACGCTGCAGGACTGTCCGCTGCTGCACCTGCGCCAGGAAAACAACAGCCAGTGGTTCGACTGGAGCGGCGTGTTTCGCGAGCTGGGCATTACCACCGCGCCCACACCCGGCCAACTGCGCTTCGACAACTACACCCTGTTGATCCAGGCCGCGATTGCCGGCCAGGGCGTGGCCATTGGCTGGCGCCACTTGGTGGATAACCTGCTGGAGCAGAACTGGCTGTGTCGGCCGATCAGCGACACGGTGATCTCACGCTTCGGTTATTACGTGGTCCAGCCCCAGCGCAAACGCCGGGGGCAGTTGGTCGAACGCTTTGTCGACTGGCTGGTGGCCGAGCAAGCCCGCAGCGCACAGTCGCTGACCGGGCTGGCCCTGCCGTCGATTGCGGTCTAGGATCGGCGCATATTGGATCCGGATTTCGCCATGCAACGTATCAAGGGCTACCACGCTCATATCTACTTCGACGCCAGCACCATCGACCAGGCGCGCCAGCTCTGCGAGGACGCGGCCAAGCTGTTTCCGTTGCGCATGGGCCGCGTGCACGAACGCCCGGTGGGCCCGCACCCGGACTGGAGTTGCCAGCTGGCGTTCGAGCCGGAATACATCGGTGTGGTGTTGCCATGGCTGGCTTTGCATCGCGAGGGGCTGGTGGTGTTCCTGCACCCTGATACCGGCGATGACCTGAAGGATCACACCGATTACGCGATCTGGATGGGCGCGATGCGCGAGCTGGACCTGTCTATTTTTTAACCAGTGCGTATAAAAATCCCATCCCCTTGGGCAGAGGCGATGGGATTTTTTATGATTTAACCCACTATATGGGACTGTTATTTATATATTGAGATATCGCCAGTCATAGGTTTATATTCGCCCATCTGCTTTTTTCAGCACCCACTCATTTCAGGTGAAGCGATGCAGGCGCAATTGATCGCGCTCGACTGGGGGACCAGCTCCCTTCGTGCTTATAAACTCGGCCCGGCCGGCAAGGTGCTCGACCAGCGCGCACTGGCGTTCGGCATCATGCACCTGCCCAGCGAACCCCGGGACATTGCCGGCGTGCGTTGCAGTGATGGCTTCGAGTTGGCGTTTGACGCGGCCTGCGGCGACTGGCTCGACGCCCAGCCCGACTTGCCGGTGATCGCCTGCGGCATGGTCGGCAGTGCCCAGGGCTGGAGTGAAGCGGCGTATCGCAACACGCCGGTCGATGTCGCGAGCCTCGGCCAGGCGCTGCACAGCGTGCGCAGCCTGCGCGGGGTGACGGTGCATATCGTGCCCGGCGTGATCGAACAGGTGGGCTTGCCCAATGTGATGCGCGGCGAAGAAACCCAGGTGCTGGGCGTGCTGCAAGGCCTCGCGGCTGAGGTATTGATCGGCCTGCCGGGCAGCCATTCCAAATGGGTCGAGGTGGTGGATGGCTGCATCACACACTTTGACACCTTCATGACCGGCGAACTGTTTGCCGTGCTGAGCCAGCACAGCATTCTCGGCCGTACGCAAAAAACCTCCGACCACTTCCAGGCCGAGGCCTTTGATCGCGGCGTGCAGGTGGCACTCTCCAACGACGGCCAGCGTGGCGTGCTCTCGACATTGTTCAGCGCCCGCACACTCGGGCTGACCGCCGAATTGGCTCCCGACCAGCAACCGGATTACCTGTCCGGCCTGCTGATCGGGCATGAACTTGCCGGTTTACCGGCCCCTGCAAAACACAAGCCCATCGTCCTGGTCGGCACCGCAGCGCTCTGCGCCCGTTATCAGCGCGCCCTCGCCCTCTGCGGCTTCGCCCACGTCAGCCTGGCGCAAGCCGCCACCGAACGCGGCCTGTGGCAATTGGCCGTGGCGGCCGGGCTCACTCAACCGGCCCTGGAGGCCTGACATGCTCAAGCAAGCACTCGCACACAACGGTTTGATCGCAATCCTGCGCGGTGTACGGCCGGACGAAGCTGAAGCAATCGGCCAAGTGCTCTACCAGGCCGGCTTTCGCGTGATCGAAGTTCCGCTCAATTCGCCGGACCCTTACACCAGCATCCGCACGCTGCGCGACAGCCTGCCCGCCGATTGCCTGATCGGCGCGGGCACCGTGTTGACGCCCGAGCAGGTCGAGCAGGTCAAAGCCGCAGGTGGCCAAGTGATCGTCATGCCCCACAGTGATGCCAAGGTGCTACGCGCCGCGAAAGCGGCGGGCTTGTATCTGTCGCCGGGTGTGGCCACGCCCACCGAAGCCTTCGCTGCGTTGGCCGAGGGCGCCGACGTGCTGAAGCTGTTCCCGGCCGAGCAAA
Organism: Pseudomonas sp. MF08831; assembly: GCF_059862645.1. Classification (NCBI taxonomy): domain Bacteria; kingdom Pseudomonadati; phylum Pseudomonadota; class Gammaproteobacteria; order Pseudomonadales; family Pseudomonadaceae; genus Pseudomonas; species Pseudomonas sp. MF08831. The sequence continues at coordinate 519,040 of NZ_JCBCUX010000003.1, forward strand.
TGGGCCCGGCAGTAATCAAGGCGTGGCTGGCGGTATTGCCGGCCGGCACATTGCTGCTGCCGGTCGGCGGCGTGACCCCGGACAACATGCAGGTGTATTTCGACGCAGGCGCCAAGGGCTTCGGCCTGGGGTCCGGGTTGTTCAAGCCGGGCATGTCTGTGGGTCAAGTGGCGAGCAGTGCCCAGGCGTATGTCGCCGCCTGGAATGCGCTGAATTGATGCCCTGAAAAGAACGCACGTTTTGCGCCCTCGGCGCTGCATCGACAAGAGAGATAAGAAGATGAAAATCACCAAACTGACCACCTTCATCGTCCCGCCGCGCTGGTGCTTCCTAAAGGTCGAAACCGACCAGGGCGTGACCGGCTGGGGTGAACCTGTGGTCGAGGGCCGCGCGCACACTGTGGCGGCGGCTGTCGAAGAACTTTCCGACTACTTGATCGGCAAAGACCCACGCAATATCGAAGACATCTGGACGGTGCTCTATCGCGGCGGCTTCTACCGAGGCGGTGCCGTGCACATGAGCGCTCTCGCCGGTATCGACCAGGCGCTGTGGGACATCAAGGGCAAGGCGCTCGGCGTGTCGGTCAGCGACCTGTTGGGCGGCCAGGTGCGCGACAAGATTCGCGTGTATTCATGGATCGGCGGCGACCGCCCCGCCGATACCGCGCGTGCCGCCAAAGAGGCCGTGGCCCGTGGCTTCACTGCCGTGAAAATGAACGGCACCGAGGAGCTGCAGTTTGTCGACAGTTTCGAAAAAGTCGACCTGGCCCTGGCTAACGTTGCCGCCGTGCGCGATGCGGTGGGCCCGAACGTCGGCATTGGCGTCGACTTCCATGGCCGCGTGCACAAGCCCATGGCCAAGGTGCTGATGAAAGAACTCGACCCTTACAAACTGATGTTTATCGAAGAACCGGTGCTCAGCGAAAACTACGAAGCGCTCAAAGAACTGGCGCCGCTGACCAGCACGCCGATTGCCTTGGGCGAGCGCCTGTTCTCGCGCTGGGACTTCAAGCGCGTGCTCAGCGAAGGTTACGTCGACATCATCCAGCCGGACGCCTCCCACGCCGGCGGCATTACCGAAACCCGCAAGATCGCCAACATGGCCGAAGCCTACGACGTGGCCCTGGCCCTGCACTGCCCGCTCGGCCCGATCGCCCTGGCGGCCTGCCTGCAATTGGACGCGGTTTGCTACAACGCGTTTATCCAGGAACAAAGCCTGGGCATCCACTACAACGAGAGCAACGACCTGCTCGACTATGTGCGTGACCCGGGCGTGTTCGACTATGACAAAGGCTTTGTGAAAATCCCCAACGGGCCAGGCCTGGGTATCGAGATCAACGAGGAATACGTGATCGAGCGCGCGGCTATCGGCCACCGCTGGCGCAACCCGATCTGGCGGCATGCCGACGGCAGCTTTGCCGAGTGGTGATCAACCCCTGACGAAATCGGACACAAAATGTGCGAGGGGGCTTGCCCCCTCCCACATCCCGGTTTACTCAGTAAGACCTGTCCTCAATAAACATAAGAAGAGGCAACCCCCCATGCACCCTGAATCCTTCACCGGGCAGGCTTCTCTCGTCACGCCCAGCAGAAAGCGTTTCTTCATCATGGTGCTGCTGTTTATCACCGTGGTGATCAACTACCTCGACCGCAGCAACCTGTCGATTGCCGCCCCGGCGCTGACCAGCGAGCTGGGCATCGACCCGGTGCATGTCGGGCTGATCTTCTCGGCGTTCGGCTGGACCTACGCCGCCATGCAGATCCCCGGCGGCTGGCTGGTGGACCGTGTGCCGCCCCGCATTCTCTACACCGTGGCCTTGCTGCTGTGGTCGATTGCCACCGTGATGCTCGGTTTTGCCGCCAGCTTTATCGCGCTGTTTGTGCTGCGCATGGCGGTCGGCGCGCTGGAAGCGCCGGCCTATCCGATCAACAGTCGCGTGGTCACCACCTGGTTTCCCGAACGCGAGCGTGCCACGGCCATTGGCGTTTACACCTCCGGCCAGTTTGTCGGGCTGGCGTTTCTCACGCCGGTACTGGCCTGGCTGCAACACGCGTTCGGCTGGCACATGGTGTTTGTCGCCACCGGTGGCGTGGGCATTGTGTGGGCGCTGATCTGGTACGCGGTGTACCGCGAGCCGAAGGACTTCAAAGGCGCCAATGCGGCTGAAATCGAGCTGATCCGCGAAGGCGGCGGGCTGGTGGATATGCAGACCAAGGCGGTCAAGGCGCCATTCAGTTGGGTCGATCTTGGGATCGTACTGAGCAAGCGCAAACTGTGGGGCATCTACCTGGGGCAGTTCTGCCTGAACTCCACGTTGTGGTTTTTTCTGACGTGGTTCCCGACCTACCTGGTGAAATATCGCGGCATGGACTTCATCAAGTCGGGCTTGCTGGCGTCGCTGCCCTTTCTGGCGGCGTTTGTGGGTGTGCTGTGTTCGGGGCTGTTTTCTGACTGGCTGATTCGCCGCGGCACGTCGGTAGGCTTTGCGCGCAAGTTGCCGATTATTGGTGGGCTGTTGATTTCCACCGCGATCATTGGCGCCAACTATGTGGATTCGACGGCGTGGGTGATTGCGTTTCTGGCGGTGGCGTTCTTTGGGAACGGTTTGGCGTCGATTACCTGGTCGCTGGTGTCGACCTTGGCGCCGGCGCGGCTGCTGGGGTTGACCGGAGGAGTGTTTAACTTCATCGGTAACTTGTCGGCGATTACTACGCCGATTGTGATTGGCTTTTTGGCCAGTGGTGATTCGTTTGCGCCGGCGATTACCTACATTGCGGTGCTGGCATTATTGGGCGCGCTGTCCTATGTGTTGCTTGTAGGCAAAGTCGAACGTATAGAACTGAAGCAATAGCCTGTCGCGAGCGGGCCTCCTGTGCCGAACGGGCTTGCTGTGGCGAGCGGGCTTGCCCCGCGTTGGGCTGCGCAGCAGCCCCATCAAGGCTACTGCGGTCTTTCAGGGAAACTGCGTTATCCGGTTCCGGGGGCGCTTCGCACCCCAACGCGGGGCAAGCCCGCTCACCACGCCAAGCTCCGTCGCCACGACAAGCCCGCTCACCACAGGGTAGTGCGAGGGATTAGTTGAGTACGCCGTCCAGAATCTCGTAGACGATGCCGGTGCCGACTGCGATCAAGACCACGTCCGGGCCGGAACGGCGCCATTCATAACCCTGGTAAACCGGCAGGCGTGCCAGGGCGCGGTTGTCCAGGCGTTCGCCGTAGTAGCCGCGTGGCAGTGGCTGGCCGCGGACCAGGCGTACATTCGGTGGCGGCGGTGCGCCACGGGCGAACTGGCCGTGGTTGTCGTGGATGATCTGCCGTACCGGGCCGAAGTCCTGAGGCGGGCCGCGACGGTTGTCCTGCGGGCCACGGTGGTCATCGCCGCGTTGCTCGTGCTGGCCTTGCGGACCACCACGGCCAGGGCCATTGTCATCGCCCCGTTGGTCGGGCGGCGCGGCCTGCACCAAGGCACTCGCGCCGAGCATCAGCACGCCGAGACCAGCGATCAAGCGTTTAGGCATTTTCATGGGGTGTTTCCTCAGTACTGCACGAACAAAAAAGGGATTTCGAACCGGGTTCGAAATCCCTTGGTCTTGTCAGTTTAGGTACTGATTCGACAGTATGATTCCTCTGTATCAGGAACTTTACCTACTGCTACACGGCGTTTACTTACGGGCGTTGAGAACGCCTTCCGACAGCGCCGCGCACAAGGTCAACACGCCATCAATTGCCTGCTGATCATTTTTGGCAGTGGCGATGTGATCGATCAACGCCGAACCCACCACCACACCGTCTGCCAGGCGCGCGATAGCGGCTGCCTGTTCCGGCGTACGGATACCAAAGCCAATGCTGATCGGCAGATCGGTATGCCGACGCAGGCGAGTCACGGCTTCTTCAACGTGCTCCAGGGTGGCCGCACCGGCACCGGTCACACCGGCCACCGACACGTAGTACACAAAGCCGGAGCTGCCATTGAGCACGGTCGGCAGACGCACGTCATCGGTGGTCGGCGTGGTCAGGCGGATAAAGTCGATGCCTGCTGCCTGGGCCGGGTCGCACAGCTCGCCGTTATGCTCAGGCGGCATGTCGACCACGATCAGGCCGTCTACGCCGGCTTCCTTGGCGTCGCTGATGAACTGTGGCACGCCATATTTGTGGATCGGGTTGAAGTAGCCCATCAGCACCAGCGGCGTGTCGTTGTTGTCTTTGCGGAACTCGCGAACCATCTGCAGGGTTTTCGCCAGGTTCTGCTTGGCTTCCAGCGCTCGAATGTTGGCCAGCTGAATCGCCGGGCCGTCGGCCATCGGGTCGGTGAAGGGCATGCCCAGCTCGATCACGTCGGCACCAGCTGCCGGCAGGCCTTTGAGGATCGCCAGCGAGGTGTCATAGCCCGGGTCGCCGGCAGTGACGAAAGTCACCAGGGCGGCGCGGTTTTGTTCTTTGAGTTGCGCAAAACGTGTTTGCAGGCGGCTCATCAGTGTTTCTCCTGCTTCGACTGTTCCATATGGTGCATCACGGTTTGCATGTCTTTGTCGCCACGGCCGGAGAGGTTGACCACCATCAGGTGATCTTTCGGCAGGTTCGGTGCGCGTTTGAACACTTCAGCCAGGGCGTGGGCGCTTTCCAGTGCAGGAATAATCCCTTCCAGGCGGCAGCATTTATGGAACGCCTCGAGGGCTTCGTCGTCGGTCACCGAGGTGTACTGGACACGGCCGATGTCATGCAACCAGGCGTGTTCAGGGCCGATGCCCGGGTAGTCGAGGCCGGCGGAAATCGAGTGGGCGTCAATGATCTGGCCGTCGTCATCCTGCAGCAGGAAGGTGCGGTTGCCGTGCAGCACGCCAGGTACGCCACCGTTTAGGCTGGCGGCGTGCTTGCCGGTTTCGATGCCGTGGCCGGCCGCTTCAACGCCGATGATCTCGACGCTGGTGTCATCCAGGAACGGGTGGAACAGGCCCATGGCATTGGAGCCGCCGCCGATGCACGCCACCAGGCTGTCCGGCAGGCGGCCTTCCTGGGCTTGCAGTTGGTCGCGGGTTTCTTTGCCGATCACGGCCTGGAAGTCGCGCACCATCGCCGGGTAGGGGTGTGGGCCGGCTACGGTGCCGATCAGGTAGAAGGTATCGTCGACGTTGGTTACCCAGTCACGCAGGGCTTCGTTCATCGCGTCTTTGAGGGTGCCGGTGCCGGCGACCACCGGGATCACTTCGGCGCCCAGCAGCTTCATGCGGAACACGTTGGCCTGCTGGCGCTCGATGTCGGTGGTGCCCATGTAGATCACGCAGTCGAGGCCAAAGCGCGCGGCCACGGTGGCGGTGGCCACGCCGTGCATGCCGGCGCCGGTCTCGGCGATGATGCGTTTCTTGCCCATGCGCCGCGCCAGCAGGATCTGGCCGATGCAGTTGTTGATCTTGTGCGCGCCGGTGTGGTTGAGCTCTTCGCGCTTGAGGTAAATCTTGGCGCCGCCGCAGAATTCAGTCAGACGCTCAGCGAAATACAGCGGGCTTGGACGTCCGACGTAGTCGCGCTGGAAGTAGGCCAATTCTTCGTTGAACGCCGGATCGATCTTGGCCGCTTCGTATTCGCGGGCCAGGTCAAGGATCAACGGCATCAGGGTTTCAGCGACGTAGCGGCCGCCGAACGCGCCAAACAAGCCGTTGGCGTCTGGGCCGTTGCGTAGATCGGTCTGGGACTGAGTCATGGGGCGCTCCAGTAAAGAATGTGAGGAGAGGCAATGAGCGCCACTCTACCCCTGACGCGCTACGCTGAAAACCGATAAGATCGCCGCAACCTGTCAGGAAAACTCACAGATGAGCCGAGACCTTCCACCCCTCAATGCCTTGCGTGCATTTGAAGCCACAGCCCGGCTCAACAGCGTTAGCCAGGCTGCCGAGCAACTCCATGTGACCCACGGCGCCGTCAGCCGCCAGTTGAAGGTGCTGGAGGAGCATTTGGGTGTCAGCCTGTTCGCCAAGGATGGGCGCGGCCTTAAACTCACAGATGCCGGTGTTCGGCTACGCGATGCCAGCGCAGAGGCGTTCGAACGTTTGAGGGATGTCTGCGCCGAGCTGACCCAGGCCAGCGCCGACGCGCCGTTCGTGCTGGGCTGTTCGGGCAGTTTGTTGGCGCGTTGGTTGATCCCGCGCCTGGGCCGCTTGAACGCCGACCTGCCGGACTTGCGCTTGCACCTGTCAGCAGGTGACGGCGATCTCGACCCCAGGCGTCCCGGCCTCGACGCCCTGCTGGTGTTCGCTGAGCCGCCGTGGCCGGCGGACATGCAGGTGTACGAGTTGGCCAGTGAGCGCATCGGCCCGGTGATGAGCCCGCGCTTCGCCGGTTACGAGCGTTTGCGCCAAGCCCCGGCGCACGCCCTGTGCGGCGAAGCCTTGCTGCACACCACTTCGCGCCCGCAAGCTTGGCCCAGTTGGGCGCAGCAATACGGCATCGCACCCGGCGCGTTGAAACACGGCCAGGGGTTTGAGCATTTGTATTATTTACTGGAGGCGGCGGTGGCAGGGCTTGGGGTGGCAATTGCGCCAGAACCGCTGGTGGCAGAGGACCTGCGTGCAGGTCGCCTGATGGCGCCGTGGGGTTTCAGCGAAACCCCGGCGCACCTGGCGCTATGGCTACCCAAGCGCGCCGCAGACGGGCGCGCGGGTCAACTGGCGCAGTGGCTCAAGGCAGAGCTGTTGCGCCAGCCGATGTAGCCGGTATTTCAGTCGCCGCGTTTGCACAGCAGGTAAGCCGCCAGCAGACCCAGCGCGCCAACGGCGACGCCGGCGGTAGTCCATGGGTGCTCTTGTGCGTAGTCCCGGGTTGCAACACCGGTTTCGCGGATTTTGACTTTGCTTTCTTCGTAGGCATCGCTGATCAGATGACGGGAGTGCTTGAGAGCATTCTCGGCATTGCTTTTCAGGGCCTTCAGCGTTTTGCGCGACTCGTCGGACGCATCGTCCTTAAGGCTCTCAAGGGACTTGAGAAGGCTCGAAATCTCGGCTTCCATGCTTTCCAGCGACGCTTTGCGTAAAGAAGTGTTGGCCATGTGGACTCTCCTGAAGTGATTGAGTGGCATGTGTAGATACCGACTCCAGCGTTTTCAGAAAGTGCAGTAAATCTGAACTTTTGAGTGGGAATAGTCGCCAGAAGCAGTACGAACATTGACTGCTACGCTCACTAAAGACCTCAGGAGAAACGCCATGTCTGATCATCACACGTACAAGAAAGTCGAATTGGTGGGTTCGTCGGCGACCAGCATCGAAGACGCCATCAACAATGCCCTCGCCGAAGCGAACAAAAGCATCAAGCACCTGGAATGGTTCGAAGTGACTGAAACCCGTGGGCACATCAAGGACGGCAAGGCCGCGCACTTCCAGGTCACGCTCAAGGTGGGATTCCGAATCGCCAGTAGTTGATCACGTCGGTTGAACTTTGCCGACTGGCCGATTGCCATAACCTGCGCTACAACCAATGGGTGCCGATGCGAAAGCGTCGGCACGCTCTTTTCGATCAGCGCAAGGAAAGTAACGGATGAAGAAGTTCCTGTTAGCGGTAGGTTTGTTGAGCATTGCGGGCACAGCCCTGGCGGCGGGCAAGCCTTGTGAAGAGCTGAAAGGCGAAATCGCAGCGAAAATCGACGCCAAGGGCGCCTCGGGTTACTCGCTGGAGGTGGTAGACAAAGGCGCGGCACCCAGCGACCACAAAGTCGTCGGTAGCTGCGAAGCCGGCACCAAGGAAATCGTCTACAAGCGCGGTTAATCCCTTGCTCCAGACATAAAAAACGACGCACAGGTGCGTCGTTTTTTTTTGCCTGCCGATGTTAGCCCTTCATCAACTGCGCCAGCAGCTCGTAGGAATGAATCCGGTCGGCATGCTCGTACAGGTCGCAGGTAAAGATCAGCTCATCGGCACCGGTCTGCTCAACCAGCACGTCCAGTTTCGCGCGGATCTTCGCCGGGCTGCCGACCATTGCCAGGCCGAGGAAGCTGCCAACCGCGTCTTTTTCATGGGGCAGCCACAGGCCGTCCATGGTCTTGACCGGCGGACGTTGCACCAGGCTTTGCCCGCGCATCAGCGCGAGGATGCGCTGGTACACCGAGGTGGCCAGGTAATCGGCCTGCTCGTCGGTATCGGCGGCCACCAACGGGATGCCCAGCATCACGTAGGGCTTGTCCAATACGGCTGAAGGCTTGAAGTGATTGCGGTACACGCGAATAGCTTCATGCATCAGGCGTGGTGCGAAATGCGAGGCGAACGCGTAGGGCAAACCGCGCTCACCGGCCAATTGCGCGCTGAACAAACTGGAGCCGAGCAACCACACGGGCACGTTGGTTCCGGTGCCCGGCACGGCAATAACCCGTTGATCCGGCGTGCGAGGGCCCAGGTAAGCCATCAGCTCGGCCACATCATCAGGGAAGTCGTCGGCGCTGCCCGAGCGTTCGCGGCGCAGGGCGCGGGCGGTCATCTGATCAGAACCCGGCGCGCGGCCCAGGCCCAGGTCGATCCGGCCCGGATACAGGCTTTCCAGGGTGCCGAACTGCTCAGCGATCACCAACGGTGCATGGTTGGGCAGCATCACGCCGCCGGAGCCGACCCGGATGGTCGAGGTGCCACCGGCCAGGTAGCCGAGCAATACCGAGGTGGCAGAGCTGGCGATGCCATCCATGTTGTGGTGTTCGGCGACCCAGAAACGGTTGTAGCCAAACTTTTCCACGTGCTGGGCCAGGTCCAGGGAATTGCGCAACGACTGCGCCGGGCTGCCGTTGGCGCGCACGGGCACCAGGTCCAGGGTCGAGAATTTCACGTCGGACAGCGATTTCATAAGCCTGCTTCTCCAATAGGTGCGCAGGCTTATAGACGAACCAAAACCTGCCGCTTCATGTGCATGTTCTATGCAATGAGGGCATATACCCGAGATTCAATAGCAGGTGGGGAAATTTCCTACTGGAATGCTAGGTTTCTCCGACAAGATGAACTTTGCCAGAGCTTCTATCCTCAGAACCTTACTGAAGCAAAACCACCGTTCGAGGAGACCGCTATGAGTATCGTTAAAAAAGCATCCGCGCATTGGGAAGGTGATCTGAAGACAGGCCTGGGTTCCATTTCCACTGAAACCGGCGTACTGCGCGAAGCGCCCTACGGCTTCAAGGCCCGTTTCGAAGGCGGCAAGGGCACAAACCCTGAGGAACTGATTGGTGCGGCGCACGCCGGCTGCTTCTCCATGGCGTTTTCGATGATTCTGGGCGACGCCGGCCTCAAGGCTGACAGCATCGACACCCAGGCTGAAGTGACGCTGGACCAGGTCGACGGTGGCTTTGCGATTACTGCCGTGCATTTGGTGTTGAAAGCCAAGATCCCGGGCGCAAGCCAGGCGCAGTTCGACGAACTGAGCAAGAAGGCGAAGGAAGGCTGCCCGGTGTCCAAGGTGCTGAATGCCAAGATCAGCCTGGATGCCACGCTCGTCAGCTAATGCGGTCTGCGTAGCAACGTAGATCCAGTGTGGGAGTGGGTGTGTGTAAGAACCGCACTTGCCCGCGATAGGTACAGCTCGGTTTTGCAGTTGCACCGAGGCGCTGCCATCGCAGGCAAGCCAGTTCTCACACACGCCCACTCCCACATTTAGTTCTGCTTTAAATCAGAACTCGTGTTTCCCCTATGTGGTCCTATAGCCTATGCAGCTAGGTGCACACTCGTGCGCATGCATTCAGGGAGCTTCACACATGAAACGTTTTGCCTTGGCGATCATCTGCGGTGTTTTGGCCACTTCGGCCGTGGCCGCTCCAAAAGATTGTGAAGAGCTTAGAAAAGAGATCGAGGTCAAGATCCAGGCTAACGCCGTGCCGTCCTACACCTTGGAAATCGTCAGCAAGGAAGAAGCAGACAAGCATGACAGCGCCATGGTCGTCGGCAGCTGTGAAAACGGCACCAAAGCCATCGTTTATCAGAAAAACAACGACTGATCAGATGCAGTTCACGCTGCGTTCCTGCGCCAGCAACTGACGCGCTGAGTTATACAGCCGAATGTTGGGCGTGAAGGCCAGCGAGCGCCCTTCCAGCACATAGCGCTGGCCTGCCTGGAAATTGTCGTACTGCAGGGTCATGAAACAGGTGCGGTCGTGCGTCTGGTCCAGCCCGCCAAAGCCTGTACCCGTGTTCACTTCGAAATCAAAGCGCACCATCAGCTCGTGGCTGCCGGGTGGCACTTGGAAAAAACGCCCGTCATTCAGATTCTTGCCGTCCAGGCGCTGGGCCATCACCAGTTTGGCGCCGGGTGTCGGGGTGGCGAAGTCGACCCAGGCTTGGTGCGGATCCACCGGAGGAATCGGCGTAGAAGCACAGGCGCTGAGAAACAGGACGGTGACAGGTAACAGGAGCTGGCGCATGGCAGGCACTCAACGGTAGGAAGGAATTGAGCCCGGCGCCGATGGCAGCAGACTCCTCTTGAGTATAAACACGCTACGCCATGGAAAAATTCCGTGCAGGCAGGATAGGCTGGCGAGCAAATTACCCAGGAGCAGTCGGAGCATGTTGAGGCGTTTTCTTCCAGGGTTGATGGTGGTGCTGCTCAGCGGCTGCTCGAGTGTCAGTTATTACAGCCAGCTCGCCAGCGGCCAATGGCAATTGCTGCGGGCCCGTGAGCCGGTTGCCGCAGTGATTGCCGACCCTTCTCGCCCACAGGTATTGCGTGAGCACTTGGTGCAGTCGCAAAAAGCCCGCACGTTCGCCAGTGAGCACCTGCACTTGCCCGACAACCAGAGTTACAGGTTGTACGCGGACATTGGCCGGCCTTACGTAGTCTGGAATGTATTCGCTACGACGGAATTTTCCCTCTCCCCCGAAACCCATTGCTTCCCGATTGCCGGATGCGTCGCCTATCGCGGTTATTACAACCAGGGCGCGGCGCGCGGTGAGGCGGCGTTGCTGCAGCAACGAGGCATGGACGTGTCGATTGGTGGCGTCGAGGCCTATTCCACCTTGGGCTGGTTCAATGACCCGATCATGAATTCGATGATGAACTGGGGCGATGAGCGTCTGGCCACACTGATTTTTCATGAGCTGGCGCACCAGCGTTTTTATGTGAAGGACGACACCGAGTTCAACGAGTCATATGCCAACTTCGTCGAGCAGGAAGGCACGCGTCAATGGCGTGCGGCGCGGGGCTTGGCGCCTCTGAGCGATGCAGCGTTGCAGCAGCGTGATCAATTTATCCGATTGGTGCTGGATACCCGTAAACGCCTCGAAAAGCTCTACGCACAGCCCTTGGCAGTTGATGTGATGCGACAGGCCAAGGCGGCAGAATTCGAGCGTTTGCGCAGCGATTACCGGCAAATGCGCGATAGCCAGTGGGGAGGAGATAAACGTTACGACGTGTGGATCAACCAACCGATGAACAACGCGCGGTTGCTGCCGTTTGGGCTGTATGACCAATGGGTGCCGGCGTTTGCGGCGTTGTTTGCGCAGGAAGGCGGGGACTGGGTGAAGTTCTATGCAGCGGTGGAGAAGCTGGGTGGGTTGCCGGTGGAGCAGCGGAAGGCGGCGTTGCGGCAGTTGGTGGGCGGTGGCCACTAGGGCCTCTTCGCGAGCAAGCCCGCGCCCACATTCGACCGCATGCTCATGTTGAAACTCGGTCAGTGTGGGAGCGGGCTTGCTCGCGAAAGCGGTATCAAGCGCGCAGCAAAAACGCCTGATGCATCTCATCCAGCGTCTCAAAATGCCAAGTCGGCGCCTCAGCGCTCAACTCTTCAAAACTGCCAAACCCATACCCCACCGCCGCCGAGTCAAGCCCATTGCTGCGCGCGCCGATCAGGTCATGCTTGCGATCCCCGACCATCAACGTGGTCGCCGGGTCCAGGCGCTCTTCATTCATCAAATGCGCAATCAACTCAACTTTATTGGTGCGCGTGCCGTCCAGCTCGCTGCCGTAGATCACCTTGAAGTGCTTGGCAAAATCGAAGTGCCGGGCAATCTCGCGGGCGAATACCCAAGGCTTGGACGTGGCCACATACAGCTGGCGGCCCTGGCCATTGAGCGCTTCGAGCAGCGGCATCACGCCGTCGAACACGCGGTTTTCATACAGCCCGGTAACCTTGAAGCGCTCGCGATAGAAATTCACCGCCTCCCACGCCTTGGCCTCGTCAAAACCGTAGAACTGCATGAAGGCTTGCAGCAACGGCGGGCCGATGAAGTGTTCCAGCTGGGTCAGGTCCGGTTCGTCAATGCCGAGTTTGGCGAGGGCGTACTGGATCGAACGGGTGATGCCCTCACGCGGGTCGGTCAGGGTGCCATCCAGGTCGAACAGGACGGTTTGGTAACGCTGGGTCATTGATCAAATCCTTCAGCCAGGTGCAGGTCTTTGAGCTTCACGTAGTTCGCCGCGCTGTAGGTGAAAAAGGCGCGTTCCTTGTCAGTTAGTGCGCGGACTTGTTTTACCGGACTGCCCACGTACAAAAAACCGCTGTCGAGCTTCTTGCCCGGCGGCACCAGGCTGCCGGCGCCGATGATCACGTCGTCCTCCACTACGGCGCCGTCCATCACGATGCTGCCCATGCCGATCAGGATGCGGTTGCCCACCGTGCAGCCATGCAGCATGACCTTGTGGGCGATGGTTACGTCATCGCCGATCAGCAGCGGGAAGCCGTCCGGGTTGAATGGCCCGGCATGAGTGATGTGCAACACGCAGCCGTCCTGCACGCTGGTGCGCGCACCGATACGGATGCGGTGCATGTCGCCGCGAATCACCGTCAGCGGCCAAACCGAGCTGTCGGCGCCGATTTCGACATCGCCGATCACCACCGCCGAAATATCGACAAAAGCCCCGGCGCCCAGGGTTGGCGTGTGGTTCTGATAGGTGCGAAGGGTCACGATAGCCTCTCTCTCTTCTGCTGATAGCTGCGGTGGGTGTTGATTGTAATTAAGATGGCCCCATCTTTGTTCTTACATGTTTCTTCAGCCAAGGTGCCCACCGTGAGCGCGAACAACCCTCTTCTGCAGTCCTACGACCTGCCGCCGTTCTCGGCGATCCGTGCCGAGCACGTGCAACCGGCCATCGAACAGATCCTCGCCGACAACCGTGTTGCCATCGAAGGCATCCTGCAAAGCCAGGGTAAACATCCGACATGGGCTGGCCTGGTGCTGGCCATGGACGAATTGAATGACCGCCTGGGCGCCGCCTGGAGCCCGGTCAGCCACCTCAATGCCGTGTGCAACAGCGCTGAATTGCGCGAAGCCTACGAGGCTTGCCTGCCGGCGTTGAGCGCCTACTCCACCGAGATGGGCCAGAACCGCGCACTGTTCCAGGCCTTCGAAGCCTTGGCCAACAGCCCCGAGGCTGCCGATTTTGACGTGGCGCAAAAAACTATCCTTGAGCACTCGCTGCGCGACTTCCGCCTGTCGGGTATCGATTTGCCGCCTGAGCAGCAAAAGCGCTACGCCGAAGTGCAAAGCAAGCTGTCCGAGCTGGGCAGCAAATTTTCCAACCAGCTGTTGGATGCCACCCAGGCCTGGACCAAGCACGTCACCGATGAAGCCACCCTCGCCGGCCTGACCGACTCGGCCAAGGCGCAAATGGCCGCCGCCGCCCAGGCCAAAGGCCTCGATGGCTGGCTGATCACCCTGGAATTCCCCAGCTACTACGCGGTAATGACCTACGCCCACGACCGCGCCCTGCGCGAAGAGGTTTACGCGGCCTACTGCACCCGCGCGTCGGACCAAGGCCCGAATGCCGGTAAGAATGATAACGGCCCGGTGATGGAACAGATCCTCGACCTGCGTCAGGAGCTGGCCCAACTGCTGGGCTATGCGTCGTTCTCCGAGTTGAGCCTGGCGACCAAAATGGCCGAGTCCAGCGAGCAGGTGCTGAGCTTCCTGCGCGACCTGGCCAAGCGCAGCAAGCCGTTTGCCGCCCAGGACCTGCAACAGCTCAAGGCGTATGCCGCCGAACAAGGCTGTGCCGATCTGCAAAGCTGGGACAGTGGTTTCTACGGCGAAAAGCTCCGCGAGCAGCGCTATAGCGTGTCCCAGGAAGCCCTGCGCGCCTACTTCCCGATCGACAAAGTGTTGGGCGGCCTGTTTGCCATCGTTCAGCGCCTGTATGGCATCGAGATTGCCGAGCAAAAAGGTTTCGACACCTGGCACCCGGACGTTCGCCTGTTCGAAATCAAGGAAAATGGCCAGCACGTCGGCCGCTTTTTCTTCGACCTGTACGCCCGCGCCAACAAGCGAGGCGGCGCCTGGATGGACGGCGCGCGTGACCGTCGCCGCACGGTTGACGGCGTGCTGCAAAGCCCGGTGGCTAACCTGGTGTGCAACTTCACCCCGGCCGACAGCGGCAAGCCTGCCCTGCTGACCCACGATGAAGTGACCACGCTGTTCCACGAATTCGGCCACGGCCTGCATCACCTGCTGACCCGTGTCGAACACGCCGGTGTTTCCGGCATCAACGGCGTGGCCTGGGATGCGGTGGAATTGCCGAGCCAGTTCATGGAGAACTGGTGCTGGGAGCCGGAAGGCCTGGCGCTGATCTCCGGTCATTATGAAACCGGCGAGCCGCTGCCCCAGGACCTGCTGGAAAAAATGCTCGCGGCGAAGAACTTCCAGTCCGGCCTGATGATGGTGCGCCAGCTCGAATTCTCGCTGTTCGACTTCGAGCTGCATGCCACCCACGGCGATGGCCGCAGCGTTGCGCAGGTGCTTGAAGGCGTGCGCGATGAGGTCTCGGTCATGCGTCCACCGGCGTACAACCGCTTCCCTAACAGCTTCGCGCACATCTTTGCCGGCGGTTACGCGGCGGGTTACTACAGCTACAAGTGGGCGGAAGTACTGTCGGCGGATGCCTTCTCCAAGTTTGAAGAAGACGGCGTGCTGAACGCCGAGACCGGCCGCGCCTTCCGCGAAGCCATTCTGGCGCGCGGCGGTTCGCAGGCACCGATGGTGCTGTTCGTCGACTTCCGCGGACGTGCGCCGTCGATTGACGCACTCTTGCGCCACAGCGGCCTGAGTGAGGACGCGGCAGCATGAGCGAAGGGCCTGTGATTACCAAAAAGCAATTTATCGCCGGGGCGGTCTGCCCGGCGTGCAGTGAGCCAGACAAGTTGAAGATGTGGACCGAAGACAACGTGCCGCACCGCGAATGTGTGGCCTGCGGTTATACCGATACGTTGAATGACCAAGGTCTGTCGGTGCCCAAGGAGTTGGGCACGCGGGTGAATACATCGGCATTGAAAGCGCCGGACCCGAAGGTGCAGGCCGTGCAGTTTTTTCCCAATCCGAAGCTGAAAAAAGACTGACGCCCATCAGGGTGTCAGCACCAGTTCAGCGTCTTTTTTGGTGTCGACACGGCTGCTATTGGCCGTGTTGAGCCAACTGTTCATCGAGCACAGGGCAAACGCACTGGTGCTGCAATCGCCATTCGCCAAGGCCGTACGCAGCTTGTCGACATCGGCTTTCATCATGTAGCGAACACTGTCCCTGAAACCGTTGCTGGTACCAAAACCGCCCAGGGTCATTTCGTTCAGCGCATCTTCCTTGCTCCAGCCCTGGATCACTACGCGATACATCGCCGCCATCAGACCTGTGCGGTCCGAGCCGTGTTTGCAGTGCATCAGCACCGGGCCTTTGGTTTCTGCATCCTGGATGGCCCTTAATGCCGCGAGCACGTCCGAATCGTCGACGTGATTGGTGCGATAAGTCAGCTGCACCTGTTTGATATCAGATGTCTTCAGCCACGTCGCATCAGATTCCGGCAGAAAGTTGATCACCGTGGCGATCTTCAGATTTTCCAATACGGGAAGTGCATTGCTGTTGGGCAGCGCGCTGCGATAAAGCGTGGGCGTGATTTGGTGCAGATTGAACTGGTCGCCCACAGGCTGGGCCCACTCCGGTGAGCGTAGGGAGGAGGCGCCGTCAGCCCGGGCGTGCGCGGTGGCGAACAAGGCCAGGAACGCCATGCCGAGGGCAGGCAGCAATCGAGTCTCGAACATGTGCGTTGTAACCGAATAGGGAAATGGCTGATGGGCCAAAGATTCGCCTACGCGGGGTCAATGCGGCGTGAGGTACTCGTCAAAGAATCGTGAAGGCCGATCTGATCTGCTGTTTTTCTCGCTGAACGGATTCTTCTCAATTCTTGCCTGCTATCATTTGTAACTATTGTTTGCCACTGTGTTCTATCCTTTTGGATCCCATTTCCTGGCAAGCCTTCACGCTGCTCCCAGAAGCGGCTGATAAACCCGTGACCACATGATGAGGTGCACCCATGTCTGATCAAGATCAAGACAACCCCCGGCGTGATTTTTTGCGCAAATCCTTGACCTTGATCCCGGTGGTCACGGTTGCCAGCACCGGCTTTGGTGGTTCGATGCTGATGGCCACGCCGGAACCGGTGCAGGCTGCCGAGGCTAAACCGCCGGTCAGCGACAAAGCCTACGAACCCGGCTACTTCACCGCCGAAGAGTGGGCGTTTCTCAACGCCGCGGTCGCGCGTTTGATTCCCGCTGATGCCCAAGGCCCTGGCGCCCTGGAGGCCGGTGCGCCGGAATACATCGACCGCCAGATGAATACGCCTTACGCCGCGGGCGCGCTGTGGTTCATGCAGGGCCCGTTCAACGCCGATGCGGCCCCGGAGATGGGCTGGCAGAGCAAGCTGGTGCCCAAGGATATTTATCGCCTGGGCATTGCCGCGACGGATGCGTGGTCGAAGGCGTTCAACGGCAAGGCTTTTGCTGCGCAAGACAGCGCTACCCAAGACGATATGCTGCGCCGCCTTGAAGCAGGCGGCAGCGAAGTGACTGCGCACTTTGAGACAGTGCCGGCAAAGATGTTTTTCAACCTGCTGCTGCAAAACACCAAGGAAGGGTTCTTCTGCGACCCGATCCACGGCGGCAACAAAGGCATGGTTGGCTGGACCATGATCGGCTTCCCCGGCGCCCGCGCCGACTTTATGGACTGGGTTGAACGCAACGAGCAATACCCCTTCCCGGCTGTTTCCATTCGCGGCGAGAGGGCATAAACGTGGCGACCATCATGAAGAAAGTGGACGCGGTGATCGTGGGCTTCGGCTGGACCGGCGCGATCATGGCCAAGGAACTCACGGAAGCTGGCCTCAACGTGGTAGCGCTGGAGCGCGGCCCGATGCAGGACACCTACCCGGACGGCAACTATCCGCAGGTCATCGACGAATTGACCTACAGCGTGCGTAAAAAACTCTTCCAGGACATCTCCAAAGAAACGGTGACCATTCGCCATAGCGTGAATGACGTCGCCCTGCCCAACCGCCAGCTGGGTGCGTTTCTGCCGGGCAATGGCGTGGGCGGCGCGGGCCTGCACTGGTCGGGCGTGCACTTTCGTGTCGACCCTATCGAGTTGCGCATGCGCAGCCACTACGAAGAGCGCTACGGCAAAAACTTCATTCCCAAGGACATGACCATCCAGGACTTCGGCGTCAGCTACGAAGAGCTGGAACCGTTTTTCGACTACGCGGAAAAAGTCTTCGGCACCTCCGGCCAGGCCTGGACCGTAAAAGGTCAGGTGGTGGGCGAAGGCCGTGGTGGCAACCCGTATGCGCCGGATCGCTCCAACCCGTTCCCGTTGGAGTCGCAGAAAAACACCGTCTCCGCACAGCTGTTTCAGAAAGCGGCCGCCGAGGTTGGTTACAAACCCTACAACCTGCCGTCTGCCAATACGTCGGGGCCGTACACCAACCCCTACGGCGCACAGATGGGCCCGTGCAACTTCTGCGGTTTCTGCAGCGGCTACGTGTGCTACATGTACTCCAAGGCTTCGCCGAATGTGAACATCCTGCCGGCGCTGCGTCAGGTACCGAACTTTGAGCTGCGGGCCAATTCCCACGTGCTCAAGGTCAACCTCGACAGCACCAAGAGCAAGGCCACCGGCGTGACCTATATCGACGCCCAGGGGCGCGAATGCGAGCAGCCGGCTGACTTGGTGATCATCGGCTCTTTCCAGTTCAACAATGTGCGCCTCATGTTGCTCTCGGGTATCGGCAAACCCTACGACCCGATTACCAATGAGGGCGTGGTGGGCCGCAACTTCGCCTACCAGAACATGGGTACCATCAAAGCCTTCTTCGACAAGGACACCCACACCAATAACTTCATCGGTGCGGGCGGCAACGGCGTGGCCCTTGATGACTTCAACGCGGATAACTTCGACCACGGGCCACACGGTTTCGTCGGCGGTTCGCCGATGTGGGTCAACCAGGCGGGCAGCCGGCCGATTGCCGGTACGTCCAACCCACCCGGTACGCCGGCCTGGGGCAGTGCGTGGAAACGCGCCACCGCCGATTACTACACCCACCAGGTGTCGATGGACGCCCACGGCGCGCACCAATCCTACCGGGGCAACTACCTGGATCTGGACCCGGTGTACCGCGATGCCTACGGCCTCCCATTGCTGCGGATGACGTTTGACTGGCAGGAAAACGACATCAAGATGAACCGCTTCATGATGGAGAAAATGGGCAAGGTCGCCGAAGCGATGAACCCCAAGGCCATTGCTGTGCTCGGCAAAAAGGTCGGTGAGCACTTCAACACTGCCGCCTACCAGACCACTCACCTCAACGGTGGCGCGATCATGGGCACCGACCCGAAAACCAGTGCGTTGAACCGCTACCTGCAGAGCTGGGACGTACACAATGTGTTTGTCCCAGGCGCGTCAGCTTTCCCACAGGGCTTGGGCTACAACCCTACCGGCCTGGTGGCGGCACTGACGTATTGGTCGGCGCGGGCGATCCGCGAGCAGTACCTGAAAAACCCCGGCCCACTGGTTCAGGCATAAGGAGCGATGACCATGAAAGCACTTGTTATCGCCTCCCTGGCCCTCTTGAGCAGCTGTTCGGTAAGCGCCGCTGAAACCGACCTGGTCAAGCAGGGCGAATACCTGGCCCGCGCCGGTGACTGCGTGGCCTGCCACACCGCCAAGGGTGGCAAACCCTTTGCCGGCGGGCTGCCGATGGAAACTCCGATCGGCGTGATCTACTCCACCAACATCACCCCGGACAAGACCGGCCTGGGCGACTACAGCTTCGAAGATTTCGACAAGGCCGTGCGCCATGGCGTCGCCAAGAACGGTAGTACGCTTTACCCGGCGATGCCCTATCCGTCTTACGCGCGTGTCAGCGACAGCGACATGCAGGCGTTGTATGCCTACTTCATGAAGGGTGTGGAGCCGGTCGCCCAAGAGAACAAGGACAGCGATATTCCCTGGCCCTTGAGCATGCGCTGGCCGTTGGCGGCCTGGCGCTGGATGTTTGCGCCGGCCGTTGAGGAGCATCCGGCACAGCCGGCCGCCGATCCGGTGGTCAGCCGGGGCGCGTATCTGGTTGAAGGCTTGGGGCACTGCGGTGCCTGCCATACGCCGCGCGCCCTGACCATGCAGGAAAAAGCCCTCAGCGCCACTGACGGCAACGCCTTCCTGTCCGGCAGCGCGCCGTTGGAAGGCTGGATCGCGAAGAGCCTGCGTGGCGATCACAAGGACGGGCTCGGCAGCTGGAGCGAAGAGCAACTGGTGCAATTCCTCAAGACCGGCCGCAGTGATCGCAGTGCCGTGTTTGGCGGCATGAGCGATGTGGTGGTGCACAGCATGCAGTACATGTCGCAGGACGACCTGACCGCTATCGCCCGCTACCTCAAAAGCCTGCCGGCGGTGGATCCCAAGGATCAGCCGCATCAGTACGACAAACAGGTCGCCGAGGCGTTGTGGAAAGGTGACGACAGCAAGCCGGGCGCGTCGGTGTACATCGACAACTGCGCGGCGTGCCACCGTACCGATGGCCATGGCTATACGCGGGTGTTCCCGGCGCTGGCGGGTAACCCGGTGTTGCAGACAGCGGATGCCACGTCGCTGATCAACATTGTGTTGAACGGCGGTACCTTGCCGGCTACGCACACGGCGCCTTCGACGTTCACCATGCCGGCGTTTGCCTGGCGGTTGTCGGACCAGGAAGTGGCGGATGTAGTCAGTTTCGTCCGCGGCAGCTGGGGTAACAAAGGCGCGCCAGTAAAAGCCAGCGACGTGGCGGACCTGCGCAAGAGCGATATGCGCACCACCTCGGGCGATGACCTGGGGCAAGTGACGCAAAAGCACTGACCGCCAGACGGCACTGGTCATAACCATCACGCCCCTTTACTGTATATAAAAACAGTATTGGGGCGTTTTCATGTCTACACCTTTACCGCCCCGTGGCCGGGGCACGGCCACCAACCTGCACAATCGCTTTGCGCCTACCGTCAGTGTGGCCGAGGATGACGGCTGGTTTCAGGAAGTGCCGCCCACCCAAGGCACCGAAGTGCGCATCGAAACGGCCAAAAGCATCATCACCCGCAATAACTCGCCGGACCTGCCGTTCGATCGCTCGATCAACCCCTATCGCGGCTGCGAGCACGGTTGCATCTACTGCTACGCGCGGCCCAGTCACGCCTACTGGGACATGTCGCCGGGGCTGGATTTCGAAACCAAGCTGATCGCCAAGACCAATGCCGCCCAGGTGCTGGAGCAACAGCTGTCGAAGCCGGGGTATGTGTGCGCGCCGATCAATCTGGGCTCCAATACCGACCCTTACCAGCCCATCGAGCGCGAGTACACGATCACCCGGCAGACCCTCGAAGTGCTGCTGCGCTACCGCCACCCGGTGACCATCATCACCAAGGGCTCGCTGATTTTGCGTGACCTCGACCTGCTGACCGAGCTGGCCCGGCAGCGACTGGTGGCAGTCATGATCAGCCTCACGAGCCTGGACGATGAGCTCAAGCGCATTCTGGAACCGCGCACGGCGGCGCCCAAGGCGCGATTGCGGGCGATTCGGGTAATGCGTGAGGCCGGCATCCCGGTGGGCGTGTTGTGTTCACCGATGATTCCGATGATCAACGACAGCGAGCTCGAAAGTCTGCTGACCGAAGCCCACGCGGCGGGTGCCCAAAGTGCGGCCTACATGATGCTGCGCCTGCCGCTGGAGGTGGCGCCGCTGTTCGAGGAGTGGCTGGCGGCGCATTACCCGCAGCGGGCGGCCCATGTGATGAGCCTGGTGCGCCAGGTGCGCGGGGGTGAGGTGTATGACAGCCGCTTCGGTGTGCGCATGCGGGGTGAGGGGCCGTTCGCCGATCTGCTGGCGCAGCGCTTCAGCAAGGCGATCAACCGCCTGGGGCTTAATCGTCGGGAAGGGTTTAATCTGGATTGCACGGCGTTCTGCCCACCGGGCAGGCAGATGGCATTGTTGTAAACTGACGACGAAGAGCGCGATAGGTCTGTAGGAATAGTCGCGTTTTGATATCACTGAAACCCGCGATCTAGAGCGGTTCATTCAGTTTGAGTTAAGTTTCGACGGTTACCTTGTTCAGCGAGTGACGGGTGGGTCGAAACCGTGGTCTTCAGCGTTTTACAACTAATCCACTGGCCCAGCGTCGAAATGACCTGAACACTCTCTCTGCATTAATCAAGAGGATGAATCATGAGTGACAAGGATAAACAGCCGTTGGCTGCGTCGGCTTCAGCCCCTCAGGTGGCCGAATCCGCCGATGCAGCGCTAAAGCACATCGTTGACGGCTTTTTGCATTTCCATCACGACGTCTTCCCCCAGCAGGAAGAACTCTTCAAAAAACTCGCCACGGCCCAGAGCCCACGGGCGATGTTTATCACCTGTGCCGATTCGCGGATCGTGCCTGAGCTGATCACCCAAAGCTCCCCTGGCGACCTGTTCGTCACGCGTAACGTCGGCAACGTGGTGCCACCCTACGGACAGATGAACGGCGGCGTTTCCACGGCCATCGAGTACGCGGTTCTCGCCCTGGGCGTGCAGCACATTATCGTGTGCGGGCATTCCGACTGTGGCGCCATGCGCGCGGTACTCAACCCCCAGAGCCTGGAAAAAATGCCGACAGTCCGGGCTTGGCTGCGTCATGCCGAAGTCGCCAAGTCGATGGTTGAGGACAACTGCGACTGCGCCAATGAAGGCGAAAGCATGAAGGTGCTGACCGAAGAAAACGTCATCGCCCAGTTGCAGCATTTGCGCACCCACCCTTCCGTGGCCTCACGCATGGCCAATGGTCATTTGTTTATCCATGGCTGGATCTACAACATCGAGACCAGCGAAATTCGAGCCTACGATGCAGATCAGGCGGCATTTCGACCGCTGAGCGGCGACGGCCCCATCCCTTGCGCGACGCCTAAAGCGCGCTTCTAAAACACTTCCCTGCCGGGTAATGCGGTGGCTGCCATGGATGCAGCCAGGCATTGCCGCGCCCGGCGAATGCCTTGGGAGAGTCATTATGCGTGCTGCTCAATTGAAAGCTGTATTGCCTCGGGAGCTGCTCGCGTCCGTGGTTGTGTTTCTGGTCGCCCTGCCCTTGTGCATGGGCATCGCGATTGCGTCTGGCATGCCGCCGGCCAAAGGGCTGATCACCGGGATCATCGGTGGCCTGGTGGTGGGTTGGCTGGCTGGGTCGCCGCTGCAGGTCAGCGGGCCCGCCGCAGGTTTGGCAGTGTTGGTGTTCGAACTGGTGCGCCAGCACGGCATGATGATGCTCGGCCCTATTCTGTTGCTGGCGGGGTTCCTGCAATTGGTAGCCGGGCGATTGCGTCTGGGCTGCTGGTTCCGTGTCACGGCGCCGGCGGTGGTGTACGGCATGCTGGCGGGGATCGGCGTGCTGATTGTGCTCTCGCAGGTCCATGTGATGCTCGACGGCGCGCCGAAGCCTTCCGGGCTGGATAACCTGGCGGGCTTCCCGGCCGCCGTGGTTGAGGCGATGCCGACCCTGGGCGGTGGCCTTGGCTGGCAAGCGGGCTTGCTGGGGCTGTCGACGATGCTGGTGATGTACCTGTGGGATAAATTACGCCCGCAAAAACTGCGATTTGTGCCAGGCGCGTTGTTGGGCGTGGGCTTGGCGACGGTCACCAGCCTGGTACTGGCGTTGCAGGTCAAGCGTGTGGAAGTCCCGGAAAACCTTGCCGATGCCATTGACTGGCTACACCCCAGCGACTTGCTGAACCTGGCCGATCCGCAACTGTTGATCGCCGCGTTCGCCGTGGCCTTTATCGCCAGTGCCGAAACCCTGCTGTCGGCTGCTGCGGTTGACCGCATGCACAGCGGTCAGCGCTCCGATTTCGACAAGGAATTGTCCGCACAAGGTGTAGGCAACATGCTTTGTGGCCTGGTCGGCGCGCTGCCGATGACCGGCGTGATCGTGCGCAGCTCGGCCAACGTGCAGGCCGGTGCGACCACGCGCTTGTCGGCGATGTTCCACGGTGTATGGCTGCTGGGGTTCGTGCTGCTGCTGTCGAGCGTGCTGCAAAGCATCCCGGTGGCGAGCCTGGCGGGCGTGCTGGTGTACACCGGGATCAAGCTGGTGGACGTGAAAGCGTTTCGCGCCTTGGGCCGATACGGGCGGATGCCGATGTTCACCTATGCCGCGACGGCGCTGGCGATCATTTTTACCGATTTGCTGACCGGTGTACTGGTGGGCTTCGGGCTGACGTTGGTCAAGTTGGCCTTCAAGGCGTCGCGACTGAAAATCAGCCTGATCGACCTGCCCCAGGACGGTGAGATGGAGTTGCGCCTGACCGGTGCGGCGACTTTCCTTAAAGTGCCGGCACTGACCCAAGTGCTGTCGACGGTGCCTGCGGGGACCGCGTTGCACGTGCCGCTGAGCAACTTGAGTTACATCGACCATTCCTGCCTGGAATTACTCGAGGAATGGGGCCGGGCCAATGCGGCCAAGGGCTCACAACTGGTAATCGAGGCGCGCGGCCTGAAACGCAGGCTTGAAGGCCGGGTGCGCACGACCGTGGGGATAGGTTCGGCGCCCGTCTGAACACCACAAACCAATGTGGGAGCCGGGCTTGCCCGCGATTAAAGGCGTGTCAGTCAACCCATTAGCTGACTGATCCACCGCCATCGCGGGCAAGCCCGGCTCCCACAGTGATTGCTGTGCAGTCCGCACGTTTACGCCGGCTGATCCAACGCCAGCTCAACCCCCAACTGACGCGACAGGCACGGCCAGCGCTTCCACGCCGCTTCCGTGTTCGGGCTCTTGAGCGTCTCGCGGTAAGCCTCGACCGACTCCAGCGCAAAGCTGTCTTCGTTGAGCATTTCATCCACCGCCAAATGCACGGCTTCGTCCAACTGGTTGGCAAATGCTTCGCCGATCAGCTGATGAGCGATCAAGTTGGCCACGGTGGTGTCCGCCGGAATCAACGGCTGACCAAAGTGCTTGATGTACAGATCGTTGACTTCTTCTACCAGGCGATGGGCCAGGTAGGCCTCGTCCAGCAGGCCGTCGAGGCCTTCGTGGCCAGCAAGAATCGCGGGCGGTTGCAGGAAGAAATGCTCGGCGATTTTCAGTACCGGCTTGATCTGGCTTTCGATGCCAGCTTCGCGGGCCACGTCATTGGCGGCTTCCAGCAAGTCAGGGACAAGCTCGATGTAGGCGGTAACAAAACGGGTCATGACAATGTTGCGATCACCGTCAGCCAGGGAAATGGCCGAATGCAGGTGCGGCAATTGTTTTTCCAGTTGCTGGGCAAGCTGGCCAGTGCTGGCTTCGTGTTGATGGGCACGGGAAATCTGCTCGCGCAATGCGGCGGTGTTCATGAAAGCTCCAGTGAAACAGGCGTAGGAAAAGGGAAAGGACAAGGTAGCTCGTTTATACGAGGGCCTAAGACGCGTTTGTCATAATTATTTCATGGTTATGCGCATGCGTTATATCGAATCGCCATCGTTCGTCGGATAAACGTTTGCGCCCCCGTATTTATTGGGCCCGCCCGTCTGTTTGTGCTCATTTGCCCCTACACATTGCGGGGTTGCCCCGGCTGTCTATACTCGATTTTGTACGCAATTAGCTGATGACGCCCAACTGCATGAAGCAGGCAAGGCTTGGCGGTTGTAAGCAGTATGGAAGCCGCTCCCTTCGCCGCAGGTGCAAACCGGCGGGATAACAAGAAACATAAAGGGGAACCCGCAATGACGCGACATCCACACGTTTGGATGGGCCTACTGTTGTGGTCGGTATTCGGCCAGGCGCACGCCGCCTGGACAACGAATATGGCGCCAGGGGCTACTGAAGTCAGTCACGCCGTGTTTGACCTGCACATGACCATCTTCTGGATTTGTGTGGTGATCGGCATTGTCGTGTTTGGCGCGATGTTCTGGTCGATGATCCTGCACCGCCGGTCCACGGGCCAGGTGGCTGCCAAATTTCACGAGAGCACGACCGTGGAAATCCTCTGGACCGTGGTGCCCCTGCTGATCCTGGTAGCGATGGCCATTCCGGCGACCAAGACCCTGATCAACATCTACGACAGCACCGAGTCGGATATCGATATCCAGGTCACCGGTTACCAGTGGAAGTGGCATTACAAATACCTGGGCCAGGACGTGGAATTCTTCAGCAACCTGGCCACGCCCGCCGAGCAAATCCATAACCAGGCCACAAAGGGCGAGCACTATCTGCTCGAAGTCGATCAGCCGCTGGTGCTGCCGGTGGGCGCCAAAGTGCGCTTTCTGGTGACTGCCGCCGACGTGATCCATTCGTGGTGGGTGCCGGCCTTTGCGGTCAAGCGCGACGCCATTCCCGGCTTCGTCAACGAGGCCTGGACGCGCATCGAGAAGCCCGGCATCTACCGTGGCCAGTGCGCAGAATTGTGCGGTAAGGACCACGGCTTCATGCCGATTGTGGTCGATGTCAAATCCCAGGCCGACTATGACACTTGGCTCGGCGAGCGCAAGGCAGAAGCGGCCAAGCTTAAAGAGCTGACCTCCAAAGAATGGACGCTCGAAGAGCTGGTGGCGCGTGGCGACAAGGTCTACCACACCACCTGCGTGGCCTGTCACCAGGCTGAGGGCCAAGGCCTGCCGCCGATGTTCCCGGCGCTCAAAGGTTCGCCGATCGCCACCGGGCCTAAGGAAGATCACCTGCACCGCGTGTATTTCGGCAAGCCCGGCACCGCCATGGCCGCCTTCGGCAAACAGCTGTCGGAAGTGGACATCGCCGCCGTGGTGACCTACGAACGCAACGCCTGGGGCAACAACAAAGGCGACATGGTCACGCCCAAAGACGTGCTGGCTTTGAAACAGGCGGAAAGCAAATGACGGCCTCAACTGCGTATGCCCTGAACCGCACAGCCCATTCCTTTGCAGGAGAACGGCCATGAGCACTGTGATCGATGACCATGGTCACGCCGACCATGCCCATGGCCCCGCCAAAGGCCTGATGCGCTGGGTGCTGACCACCAACCACAAAGACATCGGCACGATGTACCTGTGGTTCGCCTTCACCATGTTCCTGCTTGGCGGCTCGTTCGCCATGGTGATCCGCGCCGAGCTGTTCCAGCCCGGCCTGCAGATCGTGCAGCCGGCGTTCTTCAATCAGATGACCACCATGCACGGCCTGATCATGGTGTTTGGCGCGGTGATGCCTGCCTTCGTGGGCCTGGCCAACTGGATGATCCCGCTGATGATCGGCGCGCCGGACATGGCCCTGCCGCGCATGAACAACTTCAGTTTCTGGCTGCTGCCAGCGGCGTTTCTGCTGCTGGTTTCCACGTTGTTCACACCCGGCGGCGGGCCGAATTTCGGCTGGACCTTCTACGCCCCGCTGTCCACCACCTACGCGCCCGAAAGTGTGACGTTCTTTATCTTTGCAATTCACCTGATGGGCATCAGCTCGATCATGGGCGCGATCAACGTGGTCGCGACCATTCTCAACCTGCGCGCGCCGGGCATGACCCTGATGAAAATGCCACTGTTCGTGTGGACCTGGTTGATCACCGCGTTCCTGTTGATCGCGGTGATGCCGGTGCTGGCCGGCTGCGTGACCATGATGCTGATGGACATCCACTTCGGCACCAGCTTCTTCAGCGCCGCCGGTGGCGGTGACCCGGTGCTGTTCCAGCATGTGTTCTGGTTCTTCGGCCATCCCGAGGTGTACATCATGATCCTGCCGGCCTTCGGCGCCGTCAGCTCGATCATCCCGACCTTCTCGCGCAAGCCGCTGTTCGGCTACACCTCGATGGTCTACGCCACGGCGAGCATCGCGTTTCTGTCGTTCATTGTGTGGGCGCACCACATGTTCGTGGTGGGCATTCCGCTGGTGGGCGAGCTGTTCTTCATGTACGCCACGCTGCTGATCGCCGTACCGACGGGCGTGAAGGTGTTCAACTGGGTCAGCACCATGTGGCAAGGCTCGCTGACCTTCGAAACGCCGATGCTGTTCGCCGTGGCCTTCGTGATCCTGTTCACCATTGGCGGCTTTTCGGGGCTGATGCTGGCGATTGCTCCAGCGGACTTCCAGTACCACGACACCTACTTTGTGGTGGCGCATTTCCATTACGTACTGGTGCCTGGCGCGATCTTCGGCATCTTCGCTTCGGCCTACTACTGGCTGCCCAAGTGGACTGGGCACATGTACGACGAAACCCTGGGCAAGCTGCACTTCTGGCTGTCCTTCATCGGCATGAACATGGCGTTCTTCCCGATGCACTTCGTGGGGCTGGCCGGCATGCCGCGCCGGGTACCGGACTACAACCTGCAGTTTGCCGACTTCAACATGGTCTCCTCGATTGGTGCATTCATGTTTGGCGCCACGCAGATCTTCTTCTTGTTCATCGTCATCAAGTGCATCCGCGGCGGCCCGCCGGCGCCCGCCAAGCCGTGGGATGGTGCCGAAGGTTTGGAGTGGAGCATCCCCTCGCCCGCGCCGTATCACACGTTCACCACGCCGCCGGAGGTCAAGTGAATACCCGGTTCGCCATGCCGGTACAAATCCCCTGTGGGAGCGGGCTTGCTCGCGAAAGCGGTGTTTCAGTCGCCGCAAATGGGGCCTGGCCCACCGCATTCGCGAGCAAGCCCGCTCCCACGTTGACCGCGTTCGGTTCAGGTGATCGCCATGCTTGAGTCCATCCCCATCAAGCGCCTCGTCACCCGCCTGCTGATTCTGGTGGTGGCAATGTTCGCCTTCGGCTTCGCCCTGGTGCCGATTTACGACGTGATGTGCAAGGCGTTCGGCATCAACGGCAAGACCGCCGGGCAGTACGAAGGTGAGCAAATCGTCGACCCCACGCGCCAGGTGCGAGTGCAGTTTCTGTCGACCAATGCCATCGACATGGTCTGGGAGTTTCATTCCAAGGCTGACGAAGTGGTGGTCAACCCCGGCGCGGTCACCGAGATGCTGTTCGTCGCCTACAACCCCACCGACAAGGTCATGAAAGCCCAGGCAGTGCCGAGCATTTCCCCGGCCGAAGCGGCGATGTACTTCCACAAGACCGAGTGCTTTTGCTTCACCCAGCAAGTGCTGCAGCCCGGTCAGCGGATTGAAATGCCGGTGCGTTTTATCGTCGACCGCGACATGCCCAAGGATGTGAAGCATTTGACCCTGGCGTACACGCTGTTTGACATCACTGCGCGCCAACCGCCGGTGGCCGTCCATACCGGCGGCTAGCTACTGTTTGCCCCCTCAATCAGGAGAGCGAATACATGTCGTCTCATGATACGTACTACGTACCAGCGCAAAGCAAATGGCCAATAATTGCCACCTTGGGCATGCTCACCACCGTGTACGGTTTGGCTGTGTGGTTCAACGATCTGAAGGCGGCGCGCCCGGAATCCCACGGGCCGTGGATCTTTTTCGTTGGTGGGCTGCTGCTGGCCTACATGCTGTTCGGCTGGTTTGGCGCGGTGATCAAGGAAAGCCGTGCCGGTTTGTACAGCCCGCAGATGGACCGCTCGTTTCGCTGGGGCATGACCTGGTTCATCTTTTCCGAGGTGATGTTCTTCGTCGCGTTCTTTGGCGCACTGTTTTATGTGCGGCACATGTCGGGGCCATGGCTGGGCGGTGAAGGGCACAAGGGCATCGCGCACATGCTGTGGCCGAACTTTCAGTTCACCTGGCCGCTGCTCAATAACCCTGACCCAAAAATGTACCCGCCACCGGAGGGCACCATCAGCCCCTGGGGCTTGCCGCTGATCAACACGGTCTTGCTGGTCAGCTCCAGCGTCACCATCACCCTCGCCCACCATGCCTTGCGCAAGGGCCATCGCGGCGCACTGAAAATCTGGCTGGCGCTGACCGTGCTGCTGGGCTGGGCGTTCCTGGCCTTGCAGGCCGAGGAGTACATGCATGCCTA
The DNA here is from genome assembly GCF_059862645.1 of Pseudomonas sp. MF08831. Classification (NCBI taxonomy): domain Bacteria; kingdom Pseudomonadati; phylum Pseudomonadota; class Gammaproteobacteria; order Pseudomonadales; family Pseudomonadaceae; genus Pseudomonas; species Pseudomonas sp. MF08831. Next base: position 548,158 of record NZ_JCBCUX010000003.1, read on the forward strand.
CAAAGAACTGGGCCTGACCCTCGGCTCGGGCGTGTACGGCGCAACCTTCTTCATGCTCACGGGCTTTCACGGCGCCCACGTGACCATCGGCACCATCATTCTGTTCGTGATGCTGATGCGCATCCTGCGCGGGCATTTCAATGCCGAGCACCAGTTTGGTTTCGAGGCAGCCAGCTGGTATTGGCATTTTGTGGATGTGGTGTGGATCGGCCTGTTCTTCTTCGTTTATGTGCTGTAAGGCGCCTTACCACGGCGCATGAGACACCAGCTGGCCGCTGAAAAAACCCCAGGCGATCAAGCCCACGGTGATCGCGGCCAGTACGACACGCACGGTCAAGGCAGTGACGAGGCGGTTGGAGTTGCCCTCGTCCTTGACCAGAAAGAACAAGCCACTGAACAGGCTCACGACAGTCGCGATCAGCATCAGGGCAATGGCTGCTTTGAGCATGGTCAGGTTCCCTTCGGATGGGCGGGCAATGAAAACAAGTATAGCCAGCGCCATAAAAGACTTTCGCCCAGGACTCGCACCCACGCTGGTGGTGCTGGTGCTGCTGCCGTTGATGGTAGGCCTGGGGTTCTGGCAACTGGCGCGCGGCCATGAAAAACAGTTGCTGGTGGACAGTTACGCCGAACGGCGCGTGGCCGACCCCATCAGCAGTGTCCAGCTCAATGAGATGCCCGACCCCGCCTTTCGCCGCGTACGCCTGCGCGGCCAGTTCGACGCCGAGCACAGCGTGTTGCTCGACAACCGCATGCGCGACGGCAAGGCCGGCGTCGAGTTGCTGCAACCCTTTCACGATCAGGCCAGCGGCCAGTGGCTGTTGCTCAATCGCGGGTGGCTGCCGTGGCCAGACCGGCGTACGCCACCAGTCTTCACTACACCCGATCAGCCGTTGAATCTCGACGCGTGGGTCTACGTCGCCCCCGGCGAAACCTTCCAACTGCACGCCGACCCGGCCACCACGCAATGGCCGCGCCTGCTCACCGCGCTGCATCCCGCCGCACTGTGGGCTGAGTTAGGGCGTGGCGGCTTTGCCTACGAACTGCGCGCCGAACCCGGCCCGGCCACGTACGACACCACGTGGCCGGTGGTCGCCATGGGCCCGGAAAAACATTTGGGGTACGCCGTGCAGTGGTTCGCCATGGCCTTGGCGCTGCTGGCGCTTTACCTCTACCTCGGATGGCACAACAAAAAGGAGAAGTCCCATGGGAGCGGCCATGAATCCACCCAGCATGTCTGAGGCGCCCGACCGGCGCAAAGGCCGCTGGCAGCTGATCTTGATCCTGATGATGGTGGTCGGCCCGATGGCGCTGGCCACGTTCATGTACAAGTTGCAGTTCTGGGTGCCGGACAGCCGCAGCTACCACGGCGAACTGATCGGTAACGGGCAGACCCGCGCCGACATTGGCGTGCAGGCCGATGAAGATCGCTGGCAACTGCTGGTCACCGCGCCCACTGCCTGCGCCGCTGAGTGCCAGCAGTTGGTGTACCTGGCGCGCCAACTGCAAATCAGCCTGGGCCGTGATGCCTCGCGCGCCAGCCATGCCTTGGCCAGCGCGCAGCCAGTGAGCACCGCCTACGAGGCCAAGCTCAAGGCCGAATACCCGCAACTGCAACGCTACCCGCTGGACCTGTCGACCTTCACCAGGGACGCCGCCGCACCCGGCGATGCGCAACTGTGGATCGTCGACCCACACGGCAATCTGGTGCTGCGCTACGACGCCAAGGTCAAGGGCAAGGACCTGCTCAACGACCTGCGCTTGCTGCTGAAACTGTCGAATATCGGATAAGGGCATCGTCATGGCCAAACCTGGATTTCGCCTCGCGTTGTTTGCCACCTTGCTGGCGCTGATCGTTGTGCTGCTCGGCGCCTATACGCGCCTGACCCACGCCGGCCTCGGTTGCCCGGACTGGCCCGGCTGCTACGGTTTTATCAGCGTGCCGCAGAGCGAAGCCCAGCTGGCGCATGCCGAGCTGCATTTTCCCGACACGCCGGTGCAGGCTGACAAGGGCTGGGCCGAGATGACCCATCGCTACTTTGCCGGCACCTTGGGTTTGCTCATCGTGCTGTTGGCGGCGCGTTCGTGGAGCCATCGGCGTGATCCGGGCCAGCCGGTGAAGTTGCCGCTGTTTGTGCTGGCGGTGGTGTTCGCCCAGGCCGCGTTTGGCATGTGGACGGTGACATTGAAGTTGTGGCCGCAAGTTGTAACGGGCCATCTGCTCGGCGGTTTTGCCACCTTGAGCTTATTGTTTCTGCTGACCCTGCGACTGTCTGGCGTGTTGCCCGCGTTGATCGTGCCCAAGCGCCTGCAATATTGGGCAACGGCCGGGCTGGTGTTGGTGATCGGCCAGATTGCGCTGGGCGGCTGGGTGAGTTCCAACTATGCGGCGGTGGCCTGTGTCGACCTGCCCACCTGTCATGGTGAGTGGTGGCCGGCGGCGGACTTTGCCAACGGGTTTCACCTCACCCAACATATCGGCCCCAATTACCTCGGCGGCCAGCTCGACAGTGAAGCGCGTACCGCTATCCATCTGACCCATCGCCTTGGCGCGATGCTGGTGACACTGGTGCTGTTGGGGCTGGCCTGGCAATTGCGCGCAGTGGGCATGACGCGACTGGCGGGCTTGTTGCTGATCGCCCTGGCGGTGCAAATCAGCCTGGGGGTGAGCAATGTGGCGTTCGGCTTGCCGCTGCCGGTGGCGGTCGGCCACAACGCAGGCGGCGCAGCGTTGCTGCTGACATTGGTGCTGGTCAATTACCACGCGCGTACCAGCCTGGTCCGGGTGCGCCATCAGTTGCCGTTCGGCTGGCGCTTTATTCCACGCAAACACGTTTCGGGCCTCATCACCCTTAAAGGAGAGACGCCATGGCGACCTTGATCGACGCGCGCCGCGATCAGGCGATCTGGCGAGACTATTTGGAACTGACCAAGCCAAAAGTGGTGGTGCTGATGCTCATCACCTCCTTGGTGGGCATGTTCCTCGCCACCCGCGCCGGGGTGCCATGGGCGGTGCTGATTTTTGGCAACCTGGGCATTGCGCTGTGTGCCGGCGGTGCGGCGGCGGTTAACCATGTAGTGGATCGGCGCATCGATGCGGTGATGGCGCGCACGCATAAGCGGCCGATGGCCGAAGGGCGGGTGTCGCCGGTGGCCGCCCTGGCCTTTGCTTTGTTTCTGGCTGTTGCAGGTTTGGCCCTGTTGCTGACGTTTACCAACCCTTTGGCGGCGTGGCTGACGCTGGCCTCGCTGCTCGGTTATGCGGTGATCTACACCGGCTTTCTCAAGCGCGCCACGCCACAAAATATCGTCATCGGTGGCCTCGCTGGCGCGGCGCCGCCGCTGCTGGGCTGGGTTGCTGTTACCGGGCATATCAGCGCCGAGCCGCTGCTGCTGGTGTTGATCATCTTCGCCTGGACCCCGCCGCACTTCTGGGCCCTGGCCATTCACCGCAAGGAGGAATACGCCAAGGCCGACATCCCGATGCTGCCGGTCACCCACGGCGAGCACTACACCAAGGTGCACATCCTGCTCTACACCTTCGCCCTGCTGGCAGTAAGCCTGATGCCGTATGTGATTCACATGAGCGGCCTGCTGTACCTGGCGTGTGCGCTGGTGTTGGGTGCGCGCTTTCTGCAATGGGCCTGGGTGCTGTACCGTGGCAGCCAGCCGCACGCGGCGATCAACACCTTCAAGTACTCTATCTGGTACCTGTTTGTGCTGTTTATCGCCCTGCTCGTAGACCACTACTTACTGTTGAACCTATGACTCGAACTCAAAAAACCGTCTTTATCCTGGTGGCCATCGTCGCGTTGATCATGGGCCTGACCGTCAACAAAGTGCTGAACAGCAAGGGCCAGGGCGACCCTACTGCGCTGATCGACGCGGGCATCATCCTGCTGCCGCAAAGCCGCCAGCTGCCGCCGGTGACCATGACAGACCAGAACGGCCAGCCGGTGGTGGTCAACGAGTTGAAAGGCAAATGGAGCCTGCTGTTTTTCGGCTATACCTTCTGCCCCGACATCTGCCCCACCACCCTCGCCCAGCTGCGCCAGATCAAGAGCGAGCTGCCCAAAGAGGCGGTGGATAAGTTGCAGGTGATTCTGGTCAGCGTCGACCCGAACCGCGACACCCCGGCTCAGCTCAAGCAATACCTGGGTTACTTCGATCCGCAGTTCGAAGGCCTGACCGGCGCGAATGTGGACGATGTGCAGAAGGTCTCGAATGCGGTGAGCATCCCGTTTATTCCAGCGGATACCAGCAAGCCCAACTACACCGTCGACCACAGCGGCAACCTGGCGCTGATCGGACCGGACGGCACGCAGCGCGGGTTTATTCGTGCGCCGCTGAACAATCAAAAGCTGGTGGCGCAGTTGCCGGGGTTGCTGCAGCGGAAATAACAGGCCCCGCACCATACATGTGGGAGCTGGCGTGCCGGCGATGGCGGTGGTTCAGGGGCTAATAGCCTGACTGACCTACCGTCATCGCAGGCAAGCCAGCTCTCACAGGGGTTTTGTGCAAGATTTGAACAATGCGTAAGCAGGCAAGTGTGCTGGCCTGATCTTCCAAGCCACGCAAAAACAAATGTGGGAGGGGGCTTGCCCCCGAAGGCGGTGGTTCAGTCGATAAATTCGGTGACTGACACAGCGCTTTCGCGAGCAAGCCCGCTCCCACAGGGCTTTTGTGCAAGGTTTGAACGATGCGTAAGCAGGCAAGTGTGCTGGCCTGATCTTTCATACAACACAAAACAAATGTGGGAGGGGGCTTCCCCCCGAAGGCGGTGGTTCAGTCGATAAATTCGGTGACTGACACAGCGCTTTCGCGGGCAAGCCCGCTCCCACAGTGGGTTTGTGCAAGGTTTGAGCGATGCGTAAGCAGTTAAGAGTGCGGGCCTGGTCTTTCAAGCAACGCAAAAAACAAATGTGGGAGGGGGGCTTGCCCCCGAAGGCGGTGGTTCAGTCGATGAATTCTGTGACTGACACAGCGCTTTCGCGAGCAAGCCCGCTCCCACATTTTTTGATCTTCAGTGTGTTGCAGGTCGGGTCAGATCAGAACGCCGGCAGAATCGCGCCTTTGTACTTTTCAAGAATGAACGCTTTCACTTCCGGCGTGTGCAGGGCTGCAACCAGCTTCTTCACGGCGTCCGAGTCTTTGTTGTCTTCGCGGGTCACCAGGATGTTCACGTAAGGCGAGTCGTTGCCTTCGATCACCAGGGCGTCCTTGGATGGGTCCAGTTTGGCTTCCAGGGCGTAGTTGGTGTTGATCAGCGCCAGGTCGACCTGGGTCAGCACGCGCGGCAGTGTGGCGGCTTCCAGTTCGCGGAATTTCAGGTTTTTCGGGTTGCCGGAGATGTCCTTGATGGTCGACAGGATGTTGGTCGGGTCCTTCAAGGTGATCAGGTTGTGCTTGGCCAGCAGCAGCAACGCGCGGCCACCGTTGGTGGCGTCGTTCGGAATCACGACATTGGCGCCATCCGGCAGGTCTTCGAGTTTTTTGTACTTGCTGGAGTAGGCGCCCAGGGGCTCCAGGTGCACGGCGCCGACGCTCACCAGGTGAGTGCCCTTAGCCTTGTTGAACTCATCCAGGTACGGCTGGTGCTGGAAGAAGTTGGCGTCCAGGCGCTTTTCAGCCACCTGTACGTTCGGCTGCACGTAGTCGGTGAAAACCTTGACCTGCAGGTCGACGCCTTCTTTGGCGAGCGCGGGCTTCACAAACTCCAGGATTTCCGCGTGCGGCACTGGCGACGCGGCGACCGTGAGGGTCTCGGCAGCGTGGGCGGAAAACGCGGCAACGGCGGCGAAAGCAACCAGTAGTTTTTTCATCCAGCAAGCTCCTTGTTCGGGCATGCGCCGGCGGGGGCCGGCCATGGCCGTTATTTTCGAGAAAAGTGCACCACCAGCTTATCGCCGACGGTTTGCAGAATTTGCACCAGGATCAACAGCATCACCACGGTGACAACCATCACATCGGTCTGGAAGCGCTGGTAACCAAAGCGGATCGCCAGGTCGCCCAAGCCGCCGGCACCGACTACACCGGCCATGGCCGTGTAGGAAACCAGTGTAATGGCCGTCACCGTAATCGCTGCGAAAATACCGGGGCGGGCTTCGGGCAGCAGTGCATTGATGATGATCTGACGCGTGCTGGCACCCATGGACTGCGTTGCTTCGATGATGCCGCGGTCCACTTCACGCAGGGCGGTTTCCACCAGGCGCGCAAAGAACGGCGTCGCGCCTACGACCAGTGGCGGAATCGCACCGGCCACGCCCAGCGAGGTGCCGGTGATCAATATGGTGAACGGGATCATCACGATCAGCAGAATGATGAACGGCAGCGAACGCAGGATGTTCACGATCAGCGACAGCAGCGCGTACAGGCCTTTTTGTTCGAACAGTTGGCGCGGGCTGGTAAGAAACAGCAGCACACCCAGTGGCAGGCCGAGCAGGATGGTGAAGAACAGCGAACCGAGCAGCATGGTCATGGTGTCGCCGGTGGCGAGCCAGATCTCGGACCAGTCGATATTGGCGAAGAAACTCAACAGGATTTCCATTAGCGCAGAACCTCCATGTGGACGTCTGCCGCGGTAAAGCGGGCGAAGGCGGCGTCCATGTCCCCACCGGTCACGGCGAGGGTCAGTTGGCCGTAGGGAATGTCTTTGATGCGGTCAATACGACCGGCGAGGATGCTGTAGTCCACGCCTGTTTCGCGGGCGACGGTACCCAGCAGCGGCGCGTAGGTTGCTTCGCCCTGGAACGTCAGGCGCACGATACGGCCTGGTACGTTAGCGAAGTCATCGCGCTGCTCGCCTTCGTCGACCTGCTCGGCTTCTTGCACGAAGCGCTTGGTGGTCGGGTGCTTGGGGTGCAGGAACACATCGGCCACGGAGCCTTGCTCGACGATCACGCCGGCATCCATCACCGCCACTTGGTCGCACACGCGGCGGATCACGTCCATTTCATGGGTGATCAGCACGATGGTCAGCTTCAACTCGCGGTTGATCTCAGCCAGCAGTTGCAGCACCGAGGCGGTGGTTTGCGGGTCGAGGGCGCTGGTGGCTTCGTCGCACAGCAGGATCTTTGGCTTGGTTGCCAGGGCGCGGGCGATGCCGACGCGCTGCTTCTGGCCACCGGACAACTGCGCCGGGTATTTCTTGGCGTGGTCCGACAGGCCAACACGGGCGAGCAACTCAGCCACGCGCTGGTCGATCTCCTTGCGCGACAGTTCGCCAGCCAGCGTCAGCGGCAGCGCCACGTTGTCGGCGACGGTCTTGGAGGCAAGCAGGTTGAAGTGCTGGAAGATCATCCCGACTTGCTGGCGGAAACGGCGCAAGCCGTTGGCGTCCAGGGCGGTAACTTCTTCGCCGTCGACATTGATCTGGCCACCGCTGGGTTGCTCCAGGCGGTTGATCAGACGCAACAGGGTACTTTTTCCCGCACCGGAGTGGCCAATCAAGCCGAACACCTGGCCGTTTTCGACACGCAGGCTGGTGGGGTGCAGCGCGGGGATTTCCTTACCGGCGACGCGGTAGGTTTTATGGACGTTATGAAACTCGATCACGTAGCGAACCTTGTGGGGCGCATGGAAAAGGGATCAGCGGTTAGCCGGGCGCGCATTTTAGCCTGTCCGTATAGTGTTTCTTAGCATTTATTTCGCATTCAACCAGCGATTTGGCAATAACGCGATCAAAAGTCATAAAAAAGGAACGGTGCAAAACCGTGTCAGTCACTACTTAAGCAACTCAATTTCCCAGGTGCCGTGCCTGGGGGTTTGCTCAAACGAGCCGGGGACCGCTCTGGCCAATTTGATAAGGAGTTTTGACTGATGAGTACCAAGAAGCCAGCTACCCCGCCGAAGAGTGAACTCGCGGGCACCGATACCCTGGACCGTGGCAACACCAACGCCAAGCTGCAGGCCCTGGAAGAGTTCCGTTCCGACGCAACCGGCCAGGCGCTGCGCACCAATCAAGGCGTAAAGATTTCCGACAACCAGAACACCCTGAAAGTCGGCGCCCGTGGCCCATCGCTGCTGGAAGACTTCATCATGCGTGAAAAAATCACGCACTTTGACCATGAGCGTATCCCGGAGCGCATCGTGCATGCTCGCGGTACTGGCGCTCACGGCTACTTCCAGACCTATGAAAACCATTCGGCGCTGAGCAAGGCCGGTTTCCTGCGCAACCCCGAGCATAAAACGCCGGTGTTTGTGCGTTTCTCCACCGTGCAGGGCCCGCGCGGCTCGGGCGACACGGTGCGTGACGTGCGCGGGTTTGCGGTGAAGTTCTTCACCGATGAAGGTAACTTCGACCTGGTGGGCAACAACATGCCAGTGTTCTTTATTCAGGACGCGATCAAGTTTCCCGACTTCGTGCACGCGGTCAAACCTGAGCCGCATAACGAGATTCCTACCGGCGGTTCTGCCCACGACACGTTCTGGGATTTCGTCTCGCTGCAGCCAGAATCGGCGCACATGGTGCTGTGGGCCATGTCCGACCGTGCCATCCCCAAAAGCCTGCGCGCCATGCAGGGCTTTGGCATTCACACCTTCCGCTTGATCAATACCGAAGGTAAGTCGAGCTTTGTGAAGTTCCACTGGCATCCAAAAGTGGGCACCTGCTCGCTGGTGTGGGACGAAGCGCAAAAGCTTGCCGGTAAAGATACCGATTACCACCGTCGCGACCTGTGGGAAGCGATCGAGAGCGGCGACTACCCTGAGTGGGAATTGGGCGTGCAAATCGTTGCGGAAGAAGACGAGCACAAGTTCGACTTCGACCTGCTCGACCCGACCAAGATCATTCCTGAAGAGCTGGTTCCGATTACGCCGCTGGGCAAGATGGTGCTTAACCGTAACCCGGATAACTTCTTCGCTGAGGTTGAACAGGTCGCTTTTTGCCCAGGCCATATCGTGCCGGGTATCGACTTCACCAACGACCCGCTGCTGCAAGGCCGTCTGTTTTCCTACACGGATACGCAGATCAGCCGTCTCGGTGGCCCGAACTTTCATGAGCTGCCGATCAATCGGCCGGTCACGCCGTTCCATAACGGCCAGCGTGACGCTCAGCATCGCACTGTGATCGACAAAGGCCGCGCTGCCTACGAGCCGAACTCGATTGATGGCGGCTGGCCGAAAGAAACGCCACCGGCTGCGCAGGATGGCGGTTTCGAGACCTATTACGAACGTGTCGACGCCAATAAAGTGCGTGAGCGCAGCGAGTCGTTTGGCGATCACTTCTCACAAGCCACGCTGTTTTTCCACAGCATGAGCCACCACGAGAAAGAGCACATCATCGCGGCGTACAGCTTCGAGTTGGGCAAGGTGGAGCGTGAGTTTATCCGCGCCCGTCAGGTCAACGAGATTCTGGCCAATATCGACCTGGAGCTGGCCAAGCGCGTAGCACAGAACCTCGGTTTGCCAGCGCCAACCAAAGGCACCGTGCCACCGCGTGAATCGTCGCTCAAAGAGTCGCCGGCGTTGAGCCAGGTGAACCTGCTGTCGGGCGATATCAAAACGCGCAAAGTCGCGATCCTCGCGGCTAACGGTGTGGACGGCGCGGCAATTGCTGCGTTGAAGAAAGCGCTGGAGGCTGAGGGCGCGCACGCCAAGTTGCTGGGGCCGACTTCGGCGCCGGTGACCACCGCCGATGGCAAGAGCCTGAAGGTGGATGCGTCGATGGAAGGCATGCCGTCGATTGCCTTTGACGCGGTGTTCGTGCCGGGCGGCGCCAAATCGGTGCAGGCATTGAGCGGCGATGGTGTGGCGTTGCACTTCCTGCTGGAGGCGTACAAGCACCTGAAGGCGATTACGGTTGCCAATGATGCCAAGCCGTTGCTGGATCTGCTGAAGCTTGAGGTGGATGCGGGGCTGATCGTGGGGTCGGATGCGAAAGCGTTCAAGGCGTTTTTCGCCGCGATTGCACAGCACCGGGTTTGGGATCGTGAGCCGAAGGCCAAGGCGATTCCGGCTTAATTCATTGGTTGTGTGTTAGATAGCTATCGCGGGCGAGCCCGCTCCCACAGTTGAAGTGTGAATACATTCAAGTAGGGGAGCGGGCTTGCCTGCGATGCTTTTATTGCGCCTTGCGCGGAATCAGCACTACCTGCGCCGGAATGTGTTTCACAATCTGCCGGTGTATCTTCAGGTCATACCTCGAATCAATTCGCTTCACCCGTTTGGTCAGCAATGTGGCCAGCCATGGGTAGTCCTGCGTGCGCGGCGCCTGAATGGTCACGTCACACTGGTAATTCACCACGTCGGTGGCGATCGCGTCCAATTGATGGCGAAGTTCTTCGATATCGACGAGGTTCAGCGCCACAGTGGTGCTTTCAGCGGCCGGGTCGATGACCTTGGCGGGCGGCTTGGCTTCAGCGGCTTTCAAGGCGGCTTCGGCTTTATCCAGCTCGGCTTTGCGCGCATGGCTGATGGCGCTGTTGACGCCACCGGTGAGCGCCGGGGCCTTGGGCATCAGTGCACGGGCACGGCTCAGGGCCGTGGCGGCGGCGTTGACATCGCCTTTTTGCAGCACAATCTGGCTGCGCTGCAGGTAGGCTTCGGCCAATTGACGCTGGTAAGGCTCAAGGGCCGGGTCGTTGGGCGACTGGGCCTGTAACGCAGCCAGTTCGTCTTCGGCGGTGGCAAGCTCACTGCTGGCCAGGTTTTGCTCCAGCTGCGCGATGGCCGCAGCGCGTGCGTCCGGTACCTCGGGGGCGGCGGGCGGCGTACTTTGACAGGCGCCCAGCAGCAGGGAAAATGCGGCAAGGAGCAGATAACGGGCATTGAACAGCTTCATTCCTGCGACTCTCTATTTGCGCAAAAAGCGAGCAAGTCTACACCCCTCGACGGGGCAGGACAAAACTCAGCAGAAAGAGGGCGGCCGCCGTGACGACAATCGACGGGCCGGCTGGCGTGTCCTTGAACCACGACAGCGCCAGGCCCCCGCACACTGCAAGCATGCCCAACAGGCTGGCGCCGATGGCCATTTGCTCGGGTGAGCGCGCATGGCGTTGGGCGGCGGCTGCGGGAATGATCAGCAGCGAGGTGATCAACAATACGCCGACAATCTTCATCGCGACAGCAATCACCACCGCGATCAACAGCATCAGGGTCATGCGCAGCGCCGGCACGGGCAAACCTTCCACCGTGGCCAGTTCTTCATGCACGGTGATTGCCAGCAGTGGGCGCCACAGGGCCACCAGCAAGAGCAGCACCGCAGCGCTGCCACCGAGTATCCACGCAAGGTCTGTAGGGCTGATCGCCAGCAGGTCGCCGAACAGGTAGGCCATCAAGTCGATGCGCACTTCATGCATAAAGCTCAGCACCACCAGGCCCAGCGACAGCGTGCTCGGCGCCAGGATTCCCAGCAGTGTGTCGGAGGCCAGCGGTTGGCGCTGTTGCAGGGTCACCAGCAGCACGGCCAGCAGCAGGCAGCCCACGGTGACGGCGATGGTCGGGCTCACGTCCAGCAAAAAGCCCATGGCCACGCCCAACAGCGCGGCATGCGACAACGTGTCGCCAAAATAGGCCATGCGCCGCCACACCACAAACGAGCCCAACGGGCCCGCCACCAGCGCCAGAGCCAAGCCTGCCAGCAGGGCGTAGAGCAGAAAATCAGCCATGCTTGCAGCTATCTCCATGAACGTGTGTATGAGGGGTGGCGGGGTCGTCAACCACGGCGCCGTGCAAATCGTGGGCGTGGTCGTGATGGTGGTGGTAGATCGCCAGGCTCGGGGCATTTTTACCGAACAACTCGACAAACGCCGGGTCGCTACTGACTTGTTCCGGGTGGCCGGAGCAGCAAACGTGGCGGTTGAGGCACACCACCTGATCGGTGGTGCTCATGACCAGGTGCAGGTCGTGGGAGACCATCAACACGCCGCAGCCGTGGCGGTCACGCAGGCGGGTAATCAGGCTGTACAGCTCGGCCTGGCCGGCAACGTCGACGCCTTGCACGGGTTCATCGAGCACCAGCAGTTCAGGCTCGCGCAGCAAGGCGCGGGCCAGCAGCACGCGCTGCATTTCGCCGCCGGAGATGCTTTGCACCGGGCTGTCGATCACCTGTTCGGCACCGACTTCCTTGAGCGCAGCCTGCGCGCGGGTGCGGTCTACACCGGGCACCAGGCGCAAAAAACGCAGCACGGACAGCGGCAGTGTCGGGTCGACGTGCAATTTTTGCGGCATGTAACCGACGCGCAGCTTGGGCTTGCGCCATACGCTGCCACTGTCCGGCTTCAATAAACCGAGTACTGCGCGCACCAGCGTAGTCTTGCCGGCGCCATTGGGGCCGATCAGCGTGACGATCTGGCCCGGCTCGACGCTCAGCGCGATGTTATCCAGCACGTTTTGCCCGGCGAACGTGACACCGACCCCTTCGAGGCGGATTAACGCAGTGCTCATCAAGCCTCCTGGCAACCCGAGCAGAGCCCGACCACTTCGACCGTTTGCCCTTCGACCCTGAAGCCGACATCGGCCGAGCTTTTGATGATGGCGTCGCTAATGCTTTTTTGTTCAAGCTCGATGGCGGCATGGCACTCGCGGCAAATCAGGAACTGGCCCTGATGCGCGTGTTCCGGGTGGTTGCAGCCAACAAAGGCATTGAGCGAAGCGATGCGGTGCACCAGGCCGTTTTCCAGCAGGAAATCCAGCGCGCGGTACACCGTCGGCGGCGCGGCGCGGCGGCCGTCCTGCTCACTAAGCACGCCAAGAATGTCGTAGGCGCCCAGCGGCTTGTGGCTTTGCCACACCAGTTCCAGCACCCGGCGACGCAGCGCGGTCAGGCGCAGGCCCTTCTGTGCGCACAGGGTATCGGCCTCCGACAGCGCGGTGTGCACGCAGTGAGAGTGGTCGTGGGGGCGGCTGGCAATGGGTGTTTTAGGCATGAGCGGCGACAGACATTTGATAGAGACGTTATTATGTTACCCGTTCCTACGTCATTGAGTGGTCATCGTGTCCCGACTTTTTCCCGTTTTTGTCGTATTTGTCACCAGTTTGTTCATTGCTGGGGCCGCTCAGGCCGAGGTCAAGGTGCTGACGAGCATCAAGCCGTTGCAGTTGATTGCCGCGGCTGTGCAGGACGGTGTGGCCATTCCCGAGGTGTTGTTGCCGCCCGGCGCATCACCGCACAACTACGCCTTGCGTCCATCCGACGTACGGCGCGTGCAGTCGGTGGACCTGCTTTATTGGATCGGCCCGGACATGGAAAGCTTCCTGCCACGCGTGCTTAAAGGCCGAAGCCTGCCGACCGTGGCGGTGCAGGATCTTGCGGGGATGAAATTGCGGCGTTTCGCCGAAGATAGCCACTCGCACGCCGATGATGCTGATGAACATGACCATGATCACCGCCCAGGCAGCCTGGATGCGCACTTGTGGTTGTCGACGGTCAATGCTCGGGTGATTGCGGCGCGCATGGCGGCTGATCTGAGCGCTGCCGACCCGGCCAATGCTGCGCGTTACCAGAGCAACGTGCAGGCATTCGATGAGCGTCTGGATGCGTTGGATGCCCGTTTGAAAGCGCGCTTGGCGAGTGTGGGCGACAAACCTTACTTCGTGTTCCACGAAGCCTTTGATTACTTCGAAGACGCTTACGGGCTCAAGCACACTGGTGTGTTCAGCGTGGCCGCCGAAGTGCAGCCAGGCGCCCAGCACGTGGCAGCAATGCGTACACGGCTGCAGGAAGTCGGCAAGACCTGTGTATTCAGCGAACCGCCGTTGCGTCCGCGATTGGCTGAGACGTTGGTGGCCGGGTTGCCGGTGAAGTTGGCGGAATTGGATGCGTTGGGTGGTTACACCCCGGCCACGGCGCAGGGTTACGAGCAGGTATTGGAGAAATTGGGGAATGACCTGGCTGGGTGCCTGGAGTCGTTGTAATAGCCGACACAGAACCACTGTGTGAGCGGGCGTGTGTGGGAGCGGGTTTGCTCGCGAATGGGAGTGTCAGTCAAACCTCTGTTACTGATCCACCGCATTCGCGAGCAAGCCCGCTCCCACAATTTCTGACCACGTGCAGCTTTAGAGCGCGAACGGCAGGTGGACGCTGACTTGCTGGCGCTGCGCCAGCCGATGCTCGAACTCCGCAGGGTCATGAATCAACACGTCCTGCCCGGCAAACGACTCCGCCGCGATCAGGCGTGACAGCCAGAAGCGCACACACGCTACCCGCAGCATCGTTGGCCACAACTCCGCTTCCTTGGCCGTGAACGGCCGCAGGCCCGCGTAGGCACCTAGCAGCGCACGGGCGCGTTGCCCATCAATCACGCCGTCGGCGTCCGAACACCAGTCATTCAAGGCGATCGCCACGTCGTACAGCATCGGGCCTGAGCAAGCGTTGTAAAAGTCGATCAGCCCGGTCAGGTGCGTGCCTTCGAACATCGCATTATCGCGGAACAGATCGGCGTGAACGTTGGCGCGTGGCAGTGCGAGGATTTGAGCCTTGTGGGCTTCGATCTCGCTCAGCGCCTCTTTCAGCAGGCGCTGCTGCGCGTCGTTAAGGTGCGAAATCAGCTGCGCACCCTCAGTGAGCATCCAGTCCAGCCCTCGATCGGTCTTGCGCTCCAGCACTTTCTCGCCTTGAGTCGCCAGGTGCAAATGGCCGAGCAGGTCGCCAACCTGGGCGCAATGCTGTGTGTTGGCTTCCTTGATGTGTTTGCCGGCCAGGCGAGGTTGCAGCAGCGCCGGTTTGCCCTTCAATTCGCGCAAGGCCACGCCGTCGGTGGTGCGCAGCGCATAGGGCACCGGCAAGTCAGCGTCATGGAGCACGTCGAGCAGTTCGATGAAAAACGGCATTTCTGCGACTGGGCCGCGCTCAACCAGGGTCAGGACGAATTCGCCCTGTTCCAGGCTGATGAAGAAGTTGGTGTTTTCGCTACCGGCGGCAATCCCCTGGAAATCAAGCAGGCGGCCGAGCCCGTAAGGGGCGAGAAAGGTTTCCAGCTCGGGCCGAGCCAGCGGGGTGAACACAGACATGGTTAAAACTGCCAGTACGGGCGCCGCGAGGGGCGGCGCCAATTTAAGTTAAGAAATCATTTCCATTCGAAGATCTTCCATGACGGGATCAGCATATCCGGCTGGTCAGAACGGATGAAGTTTGCATCGGATCCGTCCGCGCGCACCAGGAAATACGGCGGCGCGCCCTTCACGGTGACCTTGATCGCGTACAGGAAACCGTTTTGGCGGTACTCCTGGATGGTTCTGTCACCTTCGGTGCGGATCGTGACTTCCGGGTCTCCCGAGGGTGCGCTGTCAGCTGCCGTGGCGGCCAGCGGCAAGAACGCAATCAAGCCGGTCAACAACAGGCGATTTACTGTACGCATGATAACCTTGTCCCTTTGTCGTCATTGGTCCGGCTATTCTAGCGCCTGACCCGCCGAAAAGGTTGATCCTGCTCATGAGCCAAGCCCCCCTCGTCCTGGTGGACGGTTCTTCTTATCTGTACCGCGCCTTTCACGCGCTGCCACCGCTGACCACCTCCAAAGGCCTGCCAACCGGTGCGGTCAAGGGCGTGTTGAACATGCTCAAAAGCCTGCGCAGGCAGTACCCGGACAGCCCGTTCGCCGTTGTGTTCGACGCCAAGGGTGGGACCTTCCGCGATGAGATGTTCGCCGAATACAAGGCCAACCGCCCGAGCATGCCCGATGACATGCGCCTGCAAATCGAGCCGCTGCACCAAAGCGTCATCGCGCTGGGCTTCCCGCTGCTGTGCGTCGAAGGCGTCGAGGCTGATGACGTCATCGGCACTTTGGCCCGCAGCAGTGCGGCGGCAGACCGCCCGGTGGTGATTTCTACTGGCGACAAGGATATGGCGCAGTTGGTCGACGGGCACATTACCTTGGTCAACACCATGACCGGTAGCGCGATGGACATTGAGGGCGTGAAGGAGAAATTCGGTGTCGCTCCCGAGCAGATCATCGATTACCTGGCGCTGATGGGCGATTCGTCCGACAACATCCCGGGCGTTCCGGGTATTGGCCCGAAGACCGCCTCCGGCTTGCTCGTAGGCGTGAATGGCGGCCTCAAAGAGCTTTATGAACAGCTGGATATCGTGCCGACCCTGCCGATTCGCGGGGCCAAGAATCTGCCGGCCAAGCTGGAAGAGCACAAGGAGATGGCGTTTCTGTCCTATCAACTGGCGACGATCAAAATCGACGTACCGCTGGATGTAGGCCTGGAAGATCTGCACCTGATCGAGCCTGACCGCGAAAAGCTGCTGGAGCTGTACACGCTGCTGGAGTTCAAGAGCTGGATTGATGAGATTCAGCGCGACGCCAAGCGTGTCGAGCTCAAGGCCTCGACCGAGGCGGCGCCGTCTGCCGAAACCGTCGCTGAGGTGGTAGCGGCCGCGCCGTTGGAGGCGTCCTACACGACCATCCTGGACCAGGCGACATTCGATAGCTGGCTGAAGAAACTCAACGACGCCAAGCTGTTCGCATTCGATACCGAAACCACCGGGATCGACGCGCAAAAAGCGCAGTTGGTCGGTGTTTCCTTCGCCGTGCAGCCCCATGAAGCCGCCTACATCCCGTTGACCCATTCCTACGTCGGTGCGCCTGAGCAGTTGGATCGCGACACGGTTCTGTTGGCGTTGAAGCCTCTGCTCGAAGACCCGACCAAACTCAAGGTCGGCCAGCACGCCAAGTTCGACATGAACATCCTGGCCAATTGCGCCATCGATGGTGACCCTGCGCACGGCATCACCGTGCGCGGCATCGCCTTCGACACCATGCTTGAATCCTACGTGTTGAATTCCACCGCAACCCGGCACGACATGGACAGCCTGGCCAAGAAGTATCTGGACTACGACACTGTCAGCTTCCAGGACATCGCCGGCAGAGGCGCCAAGCAACTGACATTCGACCAGATCGCGCTTGAGCAGGCTGGCCCGTACGCGGCTGAAGATGCGGATATAACGCTGCGCCTGCACCAGGCGTTGCATGCACAGCTGGCAGCCATACCGAGCCTGGCCAGTGTGCTGACGGATATCGAAATCCCGTTGGTGCCGGTGCTGGCGCGTATCGAGCGCCAGGGCGCGTTCGTGAATAAGGACCTGCTGGGCATCCAGAGCATCGAGCTGGGTAACAAGATGGTTGAGCTGGAGCGCCAGGCGTTCGAGATCGCCGGTGAAGAATTCAACCTGGGTTCGCCCAAGCAGCTCGGGGCGATTCTCTACGAAAAGCTCGGCTTGCCGGTGCTGAAAAAGACGGGCAAGGGGCAGGCGTCCACGGCCGAGGAAGTGCTGGCCAAGTTGGCCGAAGACGATTTCCTGCTGCCAAAAGTGCTGATGCAGTACCGCAGCATGAGTAAGCTGAAAAGCACCTACACCGATCGGCTGCCCGAGCAGATCAACCCGCGTACCGGGCGTATTCACACCTCTTATCACCAGGCTGTGGCGGCGACTGGACGCTTGTCTTCGAGCGATCCGAACCTGCAGAACATTCCGGTGCGAACCGCTGAAGGTCGGCGAATTCGCCAGGCGTTTGTCGCGCCCAAGGGCTACAAGCTGCTGGCGGCGGACTATTCGCAGATCGAGCTGCGGATCATGGCGCACTTGTCCAAGGACGAGGGCTTGATGAACGCGTTCCGTAACGATTTGGACGTGCACACCGCTACAGCGGCTGAGGTGTTCAAGGTTGAGTTGGCTGAGGTCAGTTCCAACCAGCGTCGCAGTGCCAAGGCGATCAACTTTGGCCTGATCTACGGCATGGGCGCGCAGAAGCTGGGCAAGGATATCGGCGTCGATACCAAGACCGCCAAGGCGTATATCGACGTGTATTTCGCGCGCTACCCTGGCGTTCGCGAGTACATGGAGCGCACGCGGGCCCAAGCGGCAGACCAAGGCTATGTAGAAACCTTCTTCGGGCGTCGGCTGTACTTGCCGGATATCAACTCCAACAAGCCTCAGGAGCGCGCGGCGGCCGAGCGCACGGCGATCAACGCGCCGATGCAGGGCACCGCGGCTGACATCATCAAGAAGGCCATGGTGTTGGTGGATAACTGGCTGACGGAGTCGGGCCTGGATGCCAAGGTCATCCTGCAAGTGCACGATGAACTGGTGCTTGAGGTGCGCGAGGACTTGGTTGCGCAAGTCAGCGAGAAGATCCGCGAGCACATGAGCGCAGCGGCCAAGCTGGATGTACCGTTGGTCGTGGACGTAGGCGTGGGCGATAACTGGGACGAGGCGCACTGATTTCGCGGCTCTGCCACTGCCGGGGGTGGTGGCAGAGCGCTTTAGATCGGAAACCGGTGTCAGTTATTTCCAATAGTTTTTTAAGCTGCCGGAACTTAACCTGTGAACTGCTACTCAGAGTTACTGAATGGGTGGTGAAGCCCTTCAATGCTCCTATGTTGTGTTAAGTGTTGGCAGATATCTGGACCCCGCCCTAGCGGTCCGGAACTTGGACCCCGAACTTCCCCTCCCCATACGAAGTCCGGGGTTTTTTTTGCCCGCAGAAAAGTTATTCCGCGACTTCAGCGCCCTTGTCCGCCAATTCCATCCAACCGGCCAACACCGTGTAGGCGTCTTCCAGGCCCATGCGCTTGGGCGCGGAGAACAGCTGGATGGTGATTGCATCACCCCAACCCTTACGGATGTCGGACTGCACTTTGAGCAGGGTGTTCTTGGCTGCGCCGTAGGTCAGCTTGTCTGCCTTGGTCAGCAGGATATGCATCGGCATGCCGCTGGCGACGGCCCAATCGAGCATCAGCAGGTCGAAGTCGGTCATTGGATGACGGATGTCCATCATCAAAATCAAACCCTTCAAACTCTCCCGGCCACCCAGGTAAGCCTCCAGGTGACGCTGCCAGTGCAGCTTCAACGGGATAGGTACTTTTGCGTAACCGTAGCCCGGCAGGTCGACCAGACGCCGATCATCGTCTAGCTTGAAGAAATTGAGAAGTTGCGTGCGGCCCGGGGTTTTCGAGGTGCGTGCCAGGCTGGCATGGGTCAGGGTGTTCAGCGCGCTGGACTTGCCGGCGTTGGAACGACCGGCAAAGGCGACTTCAAAGCCTTCGTCGTCGGGGCATTGGTCTACTTTGGCGGCGCTGAGCATGAACGTGGACTGTTGGCACAGGCCGAGGATGGGATTCTTGAGTTGCATGAGATTTCCGATGTGGGCGGTGCCGAAAAAGGGTGCGGCAAGCGGTGTCGTTTCCGTTTCAGTAGCGCCAGTATATAATGCCGCAGATTTTGTGTGTGCTTTGTCCCAGCGAAGGATGAGGTTCACGGGAGCGAAAGACCTTCATTGCGCATTAGAACGCAAAACGCTCTCAAACCCTGAAAAGGTCGATGTATGACCCGATGGTTGCTCGCTTTTGGTGTCCTGATTCCGCTTTACGGCGCTCAGGCTACACAGGATCCGGAGGCGGTGTACAACCGAGTTTGCGTAGCTTGCCATGCCGGCCAGCTGCCTAATGCCCCTAAACGGGGTGACCAGGCAGCCTGGCAGCCAAGACTGGCCAAGGGCATGGACACGTTGGTGCAACACGTAACCAGGGTTTCAAGGCGATGCCGCCGCGTGGTTTGTGCATGGACTGCAGTACTGAGGATTACCAGGCCATCATTGAATTGATGGTGAGTAAACCCGGTAGATAACTCTTAAACCCTTAGCCGTAGTTGGATTAGCTGATGAACAAACTGATCGTGAGTCTGCTGTTGACCTTGGGCATCACCGGTGTTGCCCATGCTGCAGGCGACGCTACAGCGGGTCAGGCGAAAGCCGCCGTGTGTGGTGCTTGCCATGGACCGGATGGCAATAGCCCGGCACCAAACTTCCCCAAACTCGCCGGCCAGGGTGAACGTTACCTGACCAAGCAGATGCACGACATCAAGGACGGCAAGCGCACGGTGCTGGAAATGACCGGCCTGCTGACCAACCTCAGTGATCAAGACCTGGCGGACATCGCGGCGTATTTTGCCAGCCAGAAAGGCAGTGTGGGAGCTGCCGATCCGAAACTGGTGGAAAAAGGCCAAGCGTTGTTCCGCGGTGGCAAGCTCGCCGAAGACCAGCCTATCGGCGGCATGCCGGCGTGCAAGGCTTGCCACATTCCGGACGGCGGCGGTGTCGCAGCGGCGGGCTTCCCTCACCTGAGTGGTCAACATGCTCAGTACACGGCCAAGCAATTGAAGGATTTTCGCGAGAAGGTTCGCTATATCGATGGCGACGCGGGTAACAAAATGATGACTGATATTGCGGCCAAGCTTTCGGATAAAGACATCGAAGCGCTGTCCAGCTACATCCAAGGCCTGCACTGATCCGGGCAGGACGTTAACGCTCGATTAATCCGTCGATGCAAGCATAAAAAGGGTGGCTTAGGCCGCCCTTTTTTGTGGCCGGTGCCGTTACACTAACGAACTCATGCCCGCGTAGACCTGTCACACCTAAAGGTCGCGTGAGGCGACTTTATTTGTCCAGGAGTAAAGCATGCGTAATCTGATCCTCAGCGCCGCTCTCGTCACTGCCAGCCTCTTCGGCATGACCGCACAAGCTGCCGATAATGTGCCGCTTGAAGCCGGTAAAACCTATGTTGAATTGGCCAACCCGGTGCCGGTTTCGGTGCCAGGCAAGATCGAAGTCGTGGAGCTGTTCTGGTATGGCTGCCCGCATTGCTATGCTTTTGAGCCGGTCATCAATCCATGGGTCGATAAGCTGCCTGAGGATGTGAATTTCAAACGCGTCCCAGCGTTGTTCGGCGGCCCATGGGATGCTCATGGTCAACTCTTCATCACGCTGGACACCATGGGTGTAGAGCACAAAGTGCACGCAGCGGTGTTCAATGCCATTCAGAAAGAAGGCAAGCGCCTGGTCAAACCTGAAGACATGGCTGATTTCGTCGCCACTCAGGGCGTCGATAAAACCAAATTCCTTGAAACGTTCAACTCGTTCGCTGTGAAGGGCAAGATGGCCCAATACAAAGAGCTCGCCCAGAAGTACGGCGTACAAGGCGTACCTACGCTGATCGTCAACGGTAAATACCGTTTCGACATCGGCAGTGCTGGTGGCGAAGAGCAAGCGCTGAACGTTGCCGACCAACTGATCGCCAAAGAGCGCGCAGCCAAGTAAGGGGCCTACCATGCGCCGCTGGGGTACTGAACGTGTCGTTGGCCTGCATGATGCGAAGGTCAACGAGCATCACCTGGAATCCACAGGCCTTCCGGCAGATAGCCGCTTGCGCTTGCTCAGCTTCAATATTCAGGTGGGCATCAGCACTGAAAAGTATCGGCACTACCTCACCCGTGGCTGGCAGCATTTGCTGCCCCACAATGGGCGTGCCGTTAACCTGCAAAAAATCGGCAACCTGCTGAACGACTTCGATTTGGTCGCCCTGCAGGAAGCTGACGGCGGCAGCATACGCTCCGGCTACATCAACCAGGTGGAACACCTGGCCCAGCTCGGTGCGTTCCCGTACTGGTATCAGCAACTTAATCGCAACCTCGGGCGTCTGGCGCAGCACAGCAATGGCGTGCTCAGCCGCTTGAAGCCGACTGCCATCGAAGATCACCCCTTGCCAGGCCCCAAAGGGCGCGGGGCGATCCTCGTGCGTTTCGGCGAAGGCCCCGAAGCCTTGGTGGTGGTGATGATGCACCTGGCACTCGGGGGGCGTACGCGCAACCTGCAGCTCGCCTACATTCGTGAATTAATTGGCAACTACAAGCACCAGGTACTGATGGGTGACATGAACACCCATGCCAACGACCTGCTGCAGAATTCCCCGTTGAGGGACCTCGGGTTGCTGGCGCCGCAAGTCGAAGCCACGTTCCCCAGTTGGCGCCCGCAACGCTGTCTCGACCACATCCTGCTCAGTCCGACACTCACACTCGAAAGTGTTCAAGTACTGGCGCAGCCCATCTCCGATCACCTGCCCGTCGCGGTAGAGATTCGTCTGCCGGGTTCGCTTACGGCTGATGCATTACCCGCGTTGAGCCCAGGCCCTCGCGGACCCCTTGCATGAGCGACGACGCCCAGCGCTGGAAAGAGAAATACCTGAAAAGCGTCGAGCAGCAAGACAAGCTCGAACGTCGCTGGGCTGCCCGCCTCGACTTGTTACGTCGAGGCCTGGTGCGCAGCACGCTGGCGGCTGAGGGCACCGATCGCGCGGTTGACCAATGCATGAAAGAGATGCGCGACGTCGTGCGTACCGACGACATGGACGCGGCCCTCGCAGCCCTGCTGCCGCGCCTGGAAAAGGCCGTGCTGGATTCAGAACAGCGCCGCGAAACCCGGGTCGACCAGATCAGCACTGCGCTCACGGCCCTGGTCGCGCAGTTGCAAAAGCTGCCGCTGCCGCGTGAAGTCGCGCGCCCGCTGAAAACCTTTGCCAAGCAACTGGAGGGGCGAGTCGGTCAGGCACGCGAGATTCCATTGTTGCTCAGCGAGCTGAGCAGCCTGCAAGGGCAGGCGCTGAATAACCTGGATTCGGATGGCGAAACCCCGCGCCCTGGACCGGGTCTGCTGCAACGTCTGTTTGGCGCGAAAGAGGGTTCAAATGAAGCGCCGGTGGTTGAAGCTACACCAGCGCCGGCTGCGCCAAAATCCACGGCGCCCAAGCTCGCCCCTGAGCCTCAGGAACCGGACCAATCCGAAGAACTGACCCAAGCCTTGCGCGCCTTTGCGCCACTGCCGAAAACGCCGGCAGCGTCACAACCCGAACACGTTGTGCCTGTCAAAGTGGCGGAGGTTGCCGGCGAAACCTTTGTCTTCGAGGCACCGGCTGCAGAGGGGCCTGTCGAGGTGCCTGAACCTGAAGCGGTGGAGGTGCTGGTAGAAGAAGCCGCCCCAGAAAGCGCACTTGCTGCCTTTATCGAAGAGGCGCAGGTCGAGGTCGATACTCCAAACGAAACCGCCATTGGCAGCTTGTCGCTCCCGCCTGTGCTGGAAGGTCTGGAGCCTGACCCGGATGCGTTGGAATCGGATGGCGTCTACGCACTGCCCGACTCGCCCGAACCTTCGTACAGCTCGGTTGCCAAGCACATCGAAGACACCTTGCTTGGCCTGCTGGAAGACCTGTCACTGCCCGAGCGTCACCGTCCCCAGGCTGAGGCCATGCGCGAACGCCTGGCTCATGGCTTGAACTGGTACGAACTGCTGCCGATTCTCGATGACTTGGCGGTGTTGATGCTAGCGATCACCGACAGTGGCCAGCACGAGTTCGAGGCTTACCTCAAACAGCTCAATGAGCGCCTCGAAGCGTTCCAGGGCCATCTGCAAGTAGCCAGTGATGGTCACGCTGACAGCCGCTCGGCCGCGCGCGAGCTGGACACGCAGATTCGTGAACAAGTCGACGGCCTGCAAAGCAGCGTGCAGGAGGCAGCCGACCTTGACAGCCTCAAGCAGGTGCTAGAGAGCCACCTTGAAGGCCTGCTCGGCACCATGGATCAACATCAGCAGCAGCGTGATCAGCGAGAGCAGGAAGTGGCGGCGCGCCTCAAGGGGCTGGCTGAACGGGTGGCGAATATGGAGCAGGAAGCCCAAGGGTATCGCGAGCATCTGGAAGTCCAGCGCCAGAAGGCGTTGATCGATCCGCTCACCGGCCTGCCCAACCGGGCAGCCTGGAGCGAGCGTCTGGACCACGAAGTCAACGCCTGGCACCAGCGCGGCAACAGCCTGTCGCTGGCCATGCTGGACCTTGATCACTTCAAGCGCGTCAACGACGGCTACGGACACTTGGCGGGCGACAAAGTGTTGAAGATCATCGCCAATGTGTTGCGCAAGTGCCTGCGCCCGACTGACTTTATCGCGCGGTTTGGCGGTGAAGAATTTGTATTGCTGATGCCTGACTCCGCTTTGTCGGACGCCTTGGGCGTGGGTGAGGTGTTGCGCGCGGCTATCGAGGCCTGCCCTTTCCATTTCAAGGGCGAACCGGTGACGATTACGGTGTCCATGGGTGTGGCGCAGTTCCAGCCGGGTGAGCGCAGTGACTTGGCGCTAAAGCGTGCCGACGAAGCGCTTTACCGAGCGAAGGCGGCGGGACGTAATCAGGTGCAGGCGGCGTAAAAGATGTTCCATTTTGTAATTTGACCGCTCAGGCACAATCCGTACGTTACACTGTTGCATTATCGTCTTCAGCGTAATGTCTTCTGCCATGAAATCCTTTTACCTCGCCTTCGTATTGCTCCTGCTCGCCGG
Source organism: Pseudomonas sp. MF08831 (assembly GCF_059862645.1). NCBI lineage: Bacteria > Pseudomonadati > Pseudomonadota > Gammaproteobacteria > Pseudomonadales > Pseudomonadaceae > Pseudomonas > Pseudomonas sp. MF08831. The sequence continues at coordinate 572,259 of NZ_JCBCUX010000003.1, forward strand.
CTGCGCGAGCGGCCCTCGCCTGGACACCAACCATCCTTCGCTCAATCACGACAATCGTGTGCAGTTCGTTGTCGTCCATTACACCTCCACCAACCTTGAACGCTCCCTGGCGCTATTGACGCATGGCCAGGTCAGCAGTCATTACCTGATCGGCGACGATGCTTCAGGCACCATCTATAAGCTGGTGGATGAGAGCCAACGCGCCTGGCACGCCGGAGAAAGCGAGTGGATGGGCCGTACGTGGCTCAACTCCAGCTCCATTGGTATCGAGATCGTCAACCCGGGTTATCGCGACACACCGACTGGCCGCGTCTGGTACCCGTATTCCGAGGCGCAGGTGCAGTCGTTGGTGGTGTTGCTCAAGGACATCAGCAAGCGCAATGGCATCGACCCCAAGAACATCATTGGTCATAGCGATATCGCGCCGCTGCGCAAGCTCGATCCGGGCCCGTTGTTCCCATGGAAGCGCTTGGCAGCTGAGGGTCTGGGAGCTTGGCCGAATGCGCAGGCCGTCGCTCGATTCCAGATGCAGTACGCCGCTAACCTGCCGAGCATCACCTGGTTCCAGGAAGAGTTGGCGCGGTTGGGCTATCAGACACCACAGACCGGCGAGCTGGATGTTGCCACGCGGCATGTGATCGCGGCGTTCCAGATGCATTTCCGGCCATCGCTGTTTGATGGCACGCCGGATGCCGAAAGCGCTGCGATCCTGCGCGCATTGAACCGGAGTTAGGCGTTAAAGCGGCAGCGCCATGTAGAACTGGGTGCCCTGCCCCGGCCGCGAGTAGACGCCCATGCGCCCGCCGTGCAGTTGCACAATTTCCTTGCACAGCGCCAGCCCCAGGCCGGCGCCGCCTTTCTTGCGTCCAACCTGCACGAAAGGTTCGAAGATACGTCCTTGCTGGCCATAGGCGATACCTTCGCCGTTATCCTCGACGCTGATAATCACCCGTTCACCATGACGGCGCGCCTGCAGGCGAATTTGCCCGCCATCGGCGGTATGTCGCAATGCATTGCCTAAAAGGTTGTCGAGTACGCGCTCAAGCTGGGCCTGGTCTGCGTACAGCCTGGGCAAGTCAGATTGGGCTTCCACCAGCAGTTCGATGTGCTGAGCATTTGCCAGCTCGGTAAATCGGGCTCGTGCATGCTCCAGCAGATCGGTGACATCGCACGGCCCTAGCGTGAGTTTTTGCAGGCCATTCTGGTAGCGCGAGAAGTTGAGCAAGTCGTTGATCAACTGCATCAAGCGCTGCATTTCTTCATTAACCGTGTCCAGCAGGTCCGCTTCACGGGACTCTGCGGGAAACTTCGCGCGCTCGCGAAACAGCCCGAAGGCCATGTGCATACCGGTGACGGGCGTACGCAGTTCGTGGGAGGCCCGCAAGACGAATTCGCTACGCACGCGCTCGAAAGCGCGCTGCTCGGTCACATCGTGCAGCACCATCACCGCCCCAAGAATATGCCCTTGGGTATGACTGACTGGCGTCAGGCTGTAGGTCAGCAGGCGCAATTCGCCCTCGACCTCCACTTCCAAGTCCTCAGGTGCCCGCTCCAGGTTGCCGCCGCGCAGCACCAGTTGCAGCTGCTCATCCATTTCCGGGCGACCCAATGCTTCGCCCAAGCCCTGCCCCAACCGCGCCTCGTCCCAGCCCAACTGGCGCTGTGCCACAGGGTTTAGGTGTTCGAGGCGGCCTTGGCGGTCGATCATCAGCAGGCCATCGTCGATGCTGTCGAGCACCGCTTGCAGACGCTGCTGGCCGGCCAGCAGTTCGTCGACATTGGTTGCCTGATGCTGGCGCAATGCTTCGGCCATGATGCCGAAGCGGCGGGTCAACTGGTTCATCTCCGCGGCAGACGAGATGGGCAGCGTCACTTCGAAATCACCCTGCCCGATCTTGTCGGCGGCTTTGGCCAAGGCTTCGATGGGGCCACCAAAGCGTCGGGCGATACCGTGTGCAGTGATGAAGCCGATGATCAACACTGCCAGCCCGACCAGGCCCAAAAGACCGGCAATCAGCAGCGCCCGGTCGCGGGATTTGTGTTCACTCTCGTTGATATTCTCCAGCGCGTGCTTGTGCTCGGCGATCAGGCCATTGCGCAAGGCGTTGAAGGTTTCGGTCAGCTTCGGGTCTTTGCTATTTGCCAGTGGGCTTTGCTGGGCTTCGTCAAATGCCTTGAGGAAGTTCAGGTAGTCAATGCGTGCCTGGCTGAACCCGCTGAGCTTGCCGTCTTGCTGTTCATGGGCGATGCCCTCATCCAGCAAGGCGAAATATTGCTCTTTTGAAGTTTTCAGTACCTCGGGGTCCGGTTGCTCCTGCAGCATCAGGATCAACTGGTCACCCAGGGTCTGACGCAGCTTGAGGCCAAGGTCCAGGGTGATGAAGTTGCTGCGGATCAGCGACTCCTGGCTCTTGGCCATTTGCATGACACTGACCAGTCCCAGGACCAGTCCCAGCAGGGCGACGGTGATCAGCGCTGAGATACTCAGGAACAAACGAGTGCGCAGTTTCATCGCTAGCTTCATAGGGTACAGCTCACAAGTTGTACTGTTTACGTTTGCGGTACAGGGTCGACGCGTCGATACCGAGAGTGCGGGCCGCCTGGTCCAGCGTGTCACTGGTGGCGAGTACCGCGCCGATGTGGGCTTTCTCCAGCTCATCCAGGCTCAGTGCCGCACCAATGCGCGGTGCATTGTTGGTCGGCTGCTCGGCCATCCCGAGGTGGCTGATTTCAACCTTTTCCTGAGGGCAGATGATGCTGGCTCGCTCCACAACGTTTCGCAGTTCTCGGATATTCCCCGGCCAGCGGTAGTTGAGCAGTGCTTCGCGCGCTTCATCGCTGAAGCCGCGTGCCGGTCGGGCGTATTCCTTAACAAAGCGCGCCAGGAAGCGGTCGGCCAACGTCAAGATGTCTTCACTGCGCTCACGCAGCGGTGGCAAGTGCAAAGTGATGACATTCAGGCGGTAGAGCAAATCTTCACGGAAGCGGCCGTCGCGTACCATGTCTTCCAGGTTGAGGTTGGTCGCCGCGAGAATGCGTACATCGGCGCGTCGGGTGACCGGGTCGCCCACGCGTTCATATTCCTTGTCTTGAATGAAGCGCAGCAACTTTGGTTGCAAGGTGAGGGGAAAATCGCCGATTTCGTCGAGAAAAAGCGTGCCGCCATCCGCCTGGTTGACTCGGCCCAAGGTGCTCTCGCTGGCACCGGTAAAGGCGCCGCGGCTGTGACCGAAGAGTTCGCTTTCCATCAGCTCTGCCGTCAGCGATGGGCAGTTGATGGTCACGCAGGACTTCTTCGAGCGCTTGCTCCAGCCGTGAATGGCGCGGGCCAACTCACCCTTACCTGTGCCTGATTCACCAAGGATCAAGATGTTGGCGTCGGTGCCCGCGACTTGGCGCGCGGTTTCCAGCACTACCATCATGGCCGGGCTGTGGGAGTCGAGGCCATCCTTTGGCTGGCGAACTTCGCCTTCCAGTGCTTCGAGGCGAGCGGAGAGTTGGCGCACTTCCAATTGCTTGGCGGTAGCGAGGCGCAGTTGGTCTGGGCTGCAGGGCTTGACCAGGTAGTCGGCGGCGCCAGCCTGGATCGCGTCTACTGCGGTATCCACGGCCGAGTGTGCGGTCACAATCACCACGCGCATCCACGGCGCCTGGATGCGCATCTGCGCCAACACGTCCAGGCCATTGTCCTCGCCCAGGCGCAGGTCCAGGAAGCACAGGTCGAACACCTGGCGCTGCATCAGCGCATCCGCCTGCGCAGCGCTGTTGGCGGTGGCTACGGTGTAGCCTTCATCTTCCAGGCAGTAACGGAAGGTGCGAAGGATCGCGGATTCGTCATCCACTAAAAGAATGCGGCCTTGAAGTTCCTTGGCTGATTCCATCTGTCCCGCGCTCCCCTTAACTATGAATGATGGTGTTTAGTCCCGGAATAATCGGGCAAGTTGCATGGTTTATTCTGATCGATAAAAGCCATCTTCGGGCAGGTATCTGCACAACCTCCTACAAACGCGCGATTTGATGGCCTTTTCATGCCTAGTAGCCACTTCGGCAACGCTATTTCTCTTTTCGATCCGTTGACCCGACCACTGACCATCGTGCATTTCGCACGGCCTGGATAGGGGCATCGTGCAGGATGCTGGGCTGTCGATCCGAGATGTATTGTTAACCTATTGATTTTATTGAGTTTTATTTTGTAAAAAAACTGGCACGCGCCCTGCAATATCCCTCTCAACAGTGTCATGACCGAATAATCAGAATGCGGGAGAAATGCAGCATGACTCGCCAAAGCCTCAGCCAATTGCGTGTATCGCCACTGCGCTTGCAGCAAGGTCTGTTTGCCAGCCTGGCCTTGATGGTCACGTTGATTGCGGGCCAGCAGTTCCAGCATTGGCAGCAGAGTCAGCAGCAAACCCTGCAATTCGAACGTCCGGTAATGACCCAGCACCATTTCAGTTCCGTCAGCAGCGTGGCTGCCGACGTTACCGCCCCGCAATTGAGAGTGGCAGACCAGGATTCGACTCTTGGCGAGTTGCCTGCTCAAGAACGTTGGGTGTTCTAGGCAACAAAAGGTCGCTTGTGTTGAGCGGCTGCACGGCACTACCGCTGTTACCCCTATAAAAGCGTAAGGAGAATCACCATGTTGAGTTGGGCAATCACATTTCTGATCATCGCCATTGTGGCTGCAGTCCTGGGCTTCGGTGGTATCGCGGGCACCGCCACGGGTATCGCAAAAATTCTGTTTGTGGTCTTCCTGGTGATGTTCATCGCTTCGTTCTTCTTTGGTCGTCGCGGCCGAGGCTGAATATGACCACTTTGTTTATCAAAGCCTGTGCTGCCGCTCTGATTCTGGGCGGTAGCGGCCTGGCGATGGCCGCCAACGACGGCCAATCCCGGGCTAACGAATTGCTCAGTGCGGACAAGCAATACCGCGAAACCTGGCAAAGCGTGGTGAAGAAAGAACAGCGCCTGCCGGAATGGGTGATGAACCTGTCCGGTACGGCCGAACAAATGAATGCCGTGGAAGAAGATGGCGACAAATACCTGGTCGGGCCACTCTGCGAGACCGCAGACACGTGCCTGAACAAGCGCCTGATCGTCGCCTTCAGCTACGACAAGGAAGACGCCTACGCCATGTTGGTTGAAGTGCCGGCCGGTTTGCCGGCAGACAAATCCCCGACGCGGCACGCCGATTACCGTTTTATCGGTAAACCGAACGAAGGCATGAAACAACTGCTGATGGAACAGCTTAAGAAAGATCCGAATTGGTACTAGGTTCCGTCTGACGCATCTGTCGTCAACGGAGCCGGCGTCCATAGAAAGAGGCCCCTTTGCTTCTTTCTGTCTGCATCACTCGCCAAGAGTGATGCATGACCAGGGGGCCGGGTTGCTCTGATCGATTCGGATCGGCGTGACCTACGGGTACAGGGAGTGCCTGCGCAAGGGCCGGGTCAGGCGAAAAGCTGCGACGCAAGTTCACAAGTCCTCAAGCTTGATGAACTTGCGGCGGGCTTATCGCGCGCATTAACCCTCTTTTATGTCGCCCATAGTCGCTATTTTCTATCTCGCCTCTTTCTAACTATTACTTGGTGTGTCGGTGCGACCTTCTATCTAGAAAATTATGCTCGCGCTATAGGACTCTTCGGACGCCAACCCCATCTAATTCCAGGCATTTTTGCCAGTAGCTCACAGACGTCCAACATCTCTGAGCGAGCCGCTAGTGGCCGGTTCACGGCATATTCACCGGGTTGAATGGCGGAATCGAACTGACCGTTCAGACAACTATTTTCAAAAAAAGCCATGCCGATTCGGCATAGGGTAGGCGTTTACGGCATTAGACGTCGCCCCCTTGCATGGGAATAGTTGCGCCTTTTTTCGCCTGCCAGTAAGCCATTTCGGCCACGCTGCGGTGACCTTCTACGGAGGCAGATGCACACACTTTTTCGCTTCCGAGCGTTCCAGATGGCGCATTTGCCTTAAGTCCACTTGAAGTAAGGGTAATGACATGAAGAAGGCAAAGCTAAGCCTCGCCTGGCAGATCCTCATCGGTTTGGTGCTGGGGATCGCAATCGGTGCAGTGCTCAACCATTTCAGTGCTGAAAAAGCCTGGTGGATCAGCAATGTGTTGCAGCCGGCGGGCGATATCTTTATCCGCCTGATCAAGATGATCGTGATCCCGATTGTGATTTCCTCACTGATCGTTGGCATCGCCGGCGTGGGTGACGCGAAGAAGCTCGGTCGCATCGGCGTCAAAACCATCCTTTACTTCGAAGTGGTCACCACCATCGCCATCGTGGTCGGCCTGTTGTTGGCCAACCTGTTCCACCCAGGCGCTGGCATCGACATGAGTACCCTGGGTACCGTCGATATCTCCAAGTACACCGCCACCGCTGCCGAAGTGCAGCATGAGCATGCGTTCATCGAGACCATCCTCAACCTGATTCCTTCGAATATCTTCGCCGCCGTCGCCCGTGGCGACATGCTGCCGATCATCTTCTTCTCGGTGCTGTTCGGCCTCGGCTTGTCGAGCCTCAAGCCGGAACTGCGCGAGCCTCTGGTCACAATGTTCCAGGGCGTCTCCGAGAGCATGTTCAAAGTCACCCACATGATCATGAAGTACGCCCCGATCGGCGTATTTGCCTTGATCGCGGTGACCGTCGCCAACTTCGGCTTCGCCTCGTTGCTGCCGCTGGCCAAGCTGGTGATTCTGGTTTACGTCGCCATTCTGTTCTTCGCCTTCGTGGTGCTGGGCCTGATCGCTCGCCTGTTCGGCTTCTCGGTGATCAAGCTGATGCGCATCTTCAAGGATGAGCTGGTACTGGCCTACTCCACCGCCAGTTCCGAAACCGTGCTGCCGCGCGTCATCGAGAAGATGGAAGCTTACGGCGCGCCGAAGGCCATCTGCAGCTTTGTGGTACCGACCGGCTACTCGTTCAACCTCGACGGTTCGACCCTGTATCAGAGCATCGCGGCGATCTTTATCGCCCAGCTGTACGGCATTGACCTGTCGATCGGCCAGCAACTGATGCTGGTGCTGACCCTGATGGTGACCTCCAAAGGTATCGCCGGTGTGCCGGGTGTGTCCTTCGTCGTCTTGCTGGCTACCCTGGGCAGCGTGGGCATTCCGCTGGAAGGCCTGGCGTTCATCGCCGGTGTCGACCGTGTGATGGACATGGCGCGTACCGCACTCAACGTGATCGGCAACGCTTTGGCCGTATTGGTCATCTCCCGTTGGGAAGGCATGTACGACGACGCCAAAGGCGAGCGCTACTGGAACTCCCTGCCGCACTGGCGCAGCAAAGAGGCCTCGCCAGCCACCCAAGCCACCCGCGGCTGATAGCCCGCGGCGTGAACACAAACCCCGGAAAATTCCGGGGTTTGTCGTTTCTGCCAGCCCCGCTATCATTCGCCCCATCTTTCGGGGGATTCAACAGATGCTTAATGGCCTGTGGCTTGGCTTCTTTGTCGTGGCAATGGTGTCAGCACTGGCGCAATGGCTGATTGGCGGTAATGCCGGGATTTTTGCGGCGATGGTGGAAAGCATTTTCGCCATGGCCAAATTGTCGGTGGAAGTCATGGTGCTGCTGTTCGGCACCCTGACCTTATGGCTGGGCTTTTTGCGCATCGCCGAAAAAGCCGGGATTGTCGACTGGTTGGCCAAGGCCCTCGGCCCGCTGTTTCGCCGCCTGATGCCGGAAGTGCCGGCCGGCCACCCCGCCATTGGCTTGATCACCCTCAACTTCGCCGCCAATGGCCTTGGGCTGGACAACGCCGCCACGCCGATTGGCCTGAAAGCCATGAAGGCGCTGCAGGAACTCAACCCGATCCCCAACACCGCCAGTAACGCGCAGATTCTGTTCCTTGTGCTGAATGCGTCTTCGCTGACGCTGTTGCCGGTGACCATCTTCATGTACCGCGCCCAGCAAGGCGCAGCGGACCCGACGCTGGTGTTTCTGCCGATCCTGCTGGCAACCAGCGCCTCGACCCTGGTTGGCCTATTGTCGGTGGCGGTGATGCAGCGCCTGCGGCTGTGGGATCCGGTGGTGCTGGCCTACCTGGTGCCCGGCGCATTGATCCTCGGTGGCTTTATGGCGTTGCTGGCGACCTTGTCCGCCACGGCGCTGGCCGGTTTGTCATCGATCCTTGGCAACCTGACGCTGTTCGGGTTGATCATGCTGTTTTTGCTGATCGGTGCGCTGCGCAAGGTCAAGGTATACGAGGCGTTCGTCGAAGGCGCCAAAGAGGGCTTCGACGTTGCCAAGAACCTGCTGCCGTATCTGGTGGCGATGCTGTGCGCGGTGGGCGTGTTACGCGCCTCGGGTGCGTTGGACTTCGGCCTTGAAGGCATTCGCCACCTGGTGGCGTGGACGGGCATGGACACGCGTTTTGTCGACGCGTTGCCGACCGCCATGGTCAAGCCCTTCTCCGGCAGTGCCGCGCGGGCGCTGCTGATCGAGACCATGCAAACCAAGGGCGTGGACAGCTTCCCGGCATTGGTGGCGGCGACGATTCAGGGCAGTACCGAAACCACCTTCTACGTGTTGGCGGTGTACTTCGGCTCGGTGGGGATCCAGCGGGCGCGGCATGCGGTGGGGTGTGCGTTGCTGGCAGAGTTTGCCGGTGTCGTGGCGGCGATTGCGGTGTGCTATTGGTTCTTCGGTTAAGGCTCACACCGCTTTCGCGAGCCAGCCCGCTCCCACATTCGAACGCATTTCGTCAGAATAAACGCGGTCAAATGTGGGAGCGGGCTTGCTCGCGAAGAAGCCCTCAGCGTTTCGCAGCACTTTGGCCCTGCTGCACCACCCAATCCACCACCTGCCTATTCAACTGATCCCCCGCCTGCCCAAACGCGGCAACCACCGCCGGCACTTTGGTGTCACCCACTGGCTGTCTCACCTCAAACCGGCGGCTGGCAATAATCCGTTGATCACTCCCGCGCACCAACCGCGCATCCAGGCGGATCAGCACTTCCACCGCGCTGCCATGGTACTCACTCTGAAACGCCTGCAATTGCCCGCCCAGCTCATAATCGGCCTGCAAGTTGGTCTCGTCGGTACTCAAGAGCGTCACCCGCCCATCGCGCTGGAAACCGTCCATGAACCGGTTGCGTAGCAACACCGGCGTCGGGTCGCTCCAGCGTGAGTTCGCATAGCTGCTGATCAGGTCACCGTTGGGCACCACGGCAATGCGCGGGCTGTCGAGAAACTCGCTGCTCTGCGGCTTGCTCACGCGCAGCGACCAGCTCACCGGCGCGCCTTGGGTGGTCGTCTGGGCCGAAGCCAGGCGGTACACGTCCGAAGGGTCGGGCTTGGGCAAAATCGAGCAGGCGCCGACCAGCACCAAGGCCACAGGGGCGATCAGTTGATAAGCGCGCTTCATGGCGTGAACTCCTTATTCTTGTCGCTACCCAGCAGGTAGCCGCTGGGGTTGGCTTCCAGGCGGCGGGAGATGGCGCGCAGCGAACCCAGGGTTTCGCGCAGTTCGCGCACGGCCGGCGCCAGTTCGTTGAGGCCCTGCATGCCGCTGTTCACCGAGTCCTTGTTATTGGTCAGTAAGGTGTTGATGGTTGCGGTGCTTTGTTCGAGCGATTTCATTGCCTGCTCGGCGCTGCCGAAGGCTTGCTTGCCTTGATCGTTCAACAGGCCGTTGGCGTTGCGCATCAGCACGGTGGTTTGCTCCAGGGCGGCAGTCGCCTGTTTGCTCACCTGCATCAATTGCTGCATCACCACCTTGATGTCACCGCGTTGCTCGGCGATGGCGCCAGTGGTTTGTTGCAGGTTGTCCAGCGTGTTGCTCAGGCGCTCGACGTTCTCCCGGGAGAACATGTGGTTGGCGTTGTGCAGCAGCAGGTTGATGCTGGTCATCAGGTCGTTGCTGTTATTGAGCAGGCGCGCGATCGGGGATGGTGAGGCGATGATTTCCGGCAGGTTGCCGTCCTTGCCCTTGAGCTCCGGGCTTTGCGGTGTGCCGCCGCTGAGCTGGATGATCGAGGTGCCGGTGATGCCGGTCAGGGCCAGCTTGGCCTGCGTGTCTTCCTTGATCGGCGTCTGCCCGGCCAGGCGGATACGTGCCAGTACGCGGCGCGGGTCGTTGGGGTCCAGGCGCAGGCTGGTGACGTCACCCACCTTGATCCCGCTGTACTGCACCGAGCTGCCTTGCGACAGGCCGCTGACCGCCTCGTTGAACACCACTTCATAATCCTGGAAGGCACTGTCGACGCTGGACTTGGCCAGCCACAGGCCAAACAGCATCGCGCCGACCACCACGATTACGCTGAACAGACCGATCATCACATGATGGGCTCGGGTTTCCATGTCATACCTCGTTGAGCGATTGAGCGGCATCCAATGCCGCGCGGCCGCGGGGGCCGTGGAAATATTCGTGAATCCAGGGGTCGTTCGTTTCCGAGACGACATCAATGGCATCGGCCACCAGCACTTTCTTCTGCGCCAGCACCGCCACACGGTCGGTGATGGTGTACAGCGTGTCGAGGTCGTGGGTGACCAGGAACACGCTCAGCCCCAGCGCATCGCGCAAGGTCAGGATCAGTTGGTCGAATTGCGCCGCGCCAATCGGGTCGAGGCCGGCGGTGGGTTCGTCGAGAAACAGGATGTCCGGGTCCAGCGCCAGGGCTCGGGCCAGGGCCGCACGCTTGATCATGCCGCCGGAGAGCGACGCCGGGTATTTGTCGGCCGCCGACAGCGGCAACCCCGCAAGGGCAAGCTTGACTGCGGCCAGGTGCTCGGCATCGGCGCGGCTGAGGCCCGCGTGCTCGATCAGCGGCAGGGCGACGTTTTCGGTGACGGTCAGCGACGAAAACAGCGCGCCCTTCTGAAACAGCACGCCAAAGCGTCGCTCCACCTGTGAGCGTTGCTGTTCCGGCAGGCTCGGCAGGTTCTTGCCGAACACCCGCACCTCGCCTTCGCTGGGCCGGCGCAGGCCGACGATGCTGCGCAGCAACACCGACTTGCCGCTGCCGGAACCGCCCACCACCGCGAGGATCTCGCCTTTGTATAAATCCAGATCGAGGTTCTCGTGCACGCTCTGGCTGCCAAAGCGGTTGCACAGGCCGCGCACTTCGATCACCGCCTCGGTGGGCGCTCGGTGTAGACGACTCACCAGCCCATCTCCATAAAGAACAGCGCGGCAACCGCGTCCAGCACGATCACCACAAAAATCGATTGCACCACGCTGGAGGTGGTGTGGGCGCCGACCGATTCGGCGCTGCCGCTGACCTTGAAGCCTTCGAGGCAGCCAATCGCGGCGATCAGGAAGGCAAAGATCGGCGCTTTCACCATGCCCACCAGAAAATGTTGTACACCGATGTCCGATTGCAGCAGCGAGAGAAACATCGCCGGTGAAATATCCAGTGCCACCGCGCACACCACGCCGCCGCCGACAATCCCCGAGAGCATCGCCAGAAAGGTCAGCATCGGCAGCGACACCAGCAGCGCCATCACGCGCGGCAACACCAGCAGCTCCATCGGGTCCAGGCCCAGGGTGCGGATGGCGTCGATTTCTTCGTTGGCCTTCATCGAGCCGATTTGCGCGGTGAAGGCACTGGCAGTGCGGCCGGCGATCAGGATTGCAGTGAGCAGCACGCCAAATTCACGCAGGAAAGAGAACGCCACCAAGTCCACGGTAAAAATGGTTGCGCCGAAACTCTTGAGCACCGTAGCGCCGAGAAATGCCACCACTGCGCCGACCAAGAAGGTCAGCAAGGCCACGATGGGGGCGGCGTCGAGGCCGGTCTGTTCGATATGCGCGACCATTGGCGTAATGCGCCAGCGCTTGGGGCGCAAGATGCCGCGGGCAAAGGTTTCCAGGATCAAACCGATAAAGCCGAGCAGCTTCTTGCTGTCTTGCCACACGGTGTCCACCGCGCGGCCGATGCGCGCCAGCACCTGGATACCGGCGGCCTCTTCCGGGGCTTTGTCCGGCACACAAAAATCATTCAGCGAGCGGTAGACGGTCTTGAGCAGTGCGCGGTCGGCGGCGGACAAGCTGCAATCGGTCTGTTCGGCCGATTGCTCGATACGGTCGGGCCCCAGCAGCTCAACCAGCAGCGACGCGCCCGCGGTATCCAGGGCGCCCAGGCCGTTGAGGTCGATGCGTGCGCCGGCGTCGTATTGGCCGTCGAGTGTGGCCGACAGCTGCTTCAGGTTTGCATAGTGAGCAAGCGTCCAGTCCCCCGTAATCCTGAGTAACGGAGGAGCGGTGGTCGTGTCGAGATGGGCGGCGCCCGCCGTAGTACTGGTGGTCATAAGCTCCGAGCTTGTTTGGCTATCCAGAATTCCTACGTAATAGCACGATACGGCCTACTTTGGCGTGTCCGTTTGTGCTGTGTCAGTGACTTTGAAGCGCAGCACGCCAATGACCTGTCCGTCCTCCGTCAGCACCCGCACTTGCCAGCGGCCTACCGCATCGGCGGGGAAGTTCTGCTTGTGCGTCCAGGCGCGGTAGCCTTCGTCGCGCCCGCCGTGAATATCCAGGGCAATGCGGTCGACCTCTTTGCCGTTGAACTTCCACACATGGTAAATCCGCTCATCCAGCCCGCGCGGCGCGTTGATCGCGGTGTAGGCGTACAGCCCGCCACTGCGCAGTTGGGCGGCGGTGACTTCCTTGAGGTCATCTCCGGGCGTCCGGTCCTGCAGTTGGGTGCTGATCGCCACTTCGGTCATCCACAGCGTGGCCGGCGGTACCCACGTGCGCAGGAACCAGCCGGCGCAGCCGATGGCGGCGGTCACCCCCAGCAGCATCGCCCAACCTTTGAAGCTGCGCAGCGGCAAGCTGACCGCCAGGCTCGGGATCGACAGCGCCATGGCCACACCCAGCGCCAATTTGTAACTTTCAGCGGTGGTCAGGTGCAGGATGATCGGCAGCGCGGTGAGCAGCGCGGCGAACAAGGTCAGTGTGTGCAGCGCCAGGAACAGCGAGCGTTTCGGCGCCAGCCATTTGTAGTACAGCGGGTCGGTGATCGACACCAGTGCCGCCGCGCCGAGCAGGCCGGTGAAAACCGACTGGCCGCTGTTCCAGGTGGTGGTGACGAAAAAGAAGGGCAGCACAAAAAACAGACTTTCCTGGTGGATCATCTGGGTGGCGTAGCGCAGCAGGGGTTCGGGGATTTCGCGTTTGAAGACCTTGGCGAACAGCTGGGTGAAGCTGTTTTCCAGCATCAGCCACAGCCAGCTCACCAGCATGATCACGGCGATCCAGCTGGCCATGCCCTGTTGGCGATCCACCAGCATGAAACTGCACACACCCGAGATAAAGCCGCCGAGTGCGATGACCCCAGGGTAGCGCTTGATCAGGACGAGAATGCGCTGGATAAGGGGCGGCAGCTTTGGCATGAGCGATCCACAATGTGTGTAGGAAAAAACCCAGACAGAATAGCGTCTTAGCCCTGTGTTCGGTGCCTCATTACGCGATCCGTTTGCGATAAAGCCGCAGGCCGCCCAACACAATGGCGATCAACCCGAGCACACCCGCGCCGATCCAGGTCAGGCTGTCGTAGCTCAGCAGCGGTTTTTCGATACGCCAGTAACCCGCCTGGTCAAACAGTTGGCGCATGGCCTGGTTGGCCTGCTTCAGGTTGACGGCCTTGATGCGTTTGACCGGGTCGCTGAAGTGGCCGTCGGCGTAGTCGCCGGATGCACTCCAGTAGTAATCGGCCAACGCACTGTTGCCCTGCACGGCCCACGCCTGGCGCGCGATGGCAGCTTGCTGCAGGCGGGCGAAGGTGGCCGCGTCGAGGCCGTCCTTGAGCAGTTGCGCCTTGAGCGCTTGCAGCACCTGTTCGGCTTGCGGCAGGTTTTCGCGCTCAAGGTCGGCATTCAGGCTCAGGAAACCGACGCCGCCGAGCACTTCACGCTCGCTCCAGGGGCCGTAGGACAAACCGTGCTTGAGGCGCAGTTGGCGGTACAGCGCCCAGTCGAGGTAGTCCTTGAGCAGGTCGTAGGTTTCATCATGCTGGTCGTCCAGTACCGGTTCCGGGAACAGCCAGTGCAGTTTGGCGCTGTCACCGATCCAGCCGTGGATCAGGTCGCGATGGCTGGCGGCGGCGTGCTGGATTTCCGGAAGTGGCAAATGCTCGCTCGGCTCGATCGGATCAAGTTGGCCGTAGGTGCGTTCCAGGTAGGCCGGCAGCAGTTTGTCGAGGTCGCCGACAATGATCAGGGTCATGTTGTTGGGCGCATACCAGTTTTTGCGCAGCGCTTGCAATTGATCGCGGGTCAAGTGGTCGACCTCGGCGCGTTCAGCGCACTTGAGCCCTAGCTCGACGGCCAATTGGTTGCTGGCGGTGTGGCCAAGGTCCTGGCGGTCGAGCAGGCGTTGCAGGTGCGAGTAATGCCCGCCGTCTTCGCGTTCGACCACGCGCTTGGCCGCAGTGATGTTGGCGTCGGTCAGTTCTGTGCGAGTGATGATGGCCAACAGCAAATCCAGCACTTTGCGCTGGTTTTGCGCGGGCGCTTCAATCACGAAAGTGGTGTCGGCGTTGCTGGTGTAGGCGTTCCAGTCGCCGCCCAAGGCCTGCATGCGTTCTTCGAGGTCGCCTTCGCCGCCGCCATCGATGCCACTGAACAACACGTGTTCGAGCAGGTGCGGCAGCTCTTTTTCTTCACAAGGGAAGTCATCCAGGCCTACGCCTACCACCAGGCGGATAGCCACGTGCCCGCGCTCGGTGCCCGGTTTGAGCAGCAATTGCAGGCCGTTGGGCAAGGTGTAGCCCTCGACTTGCAGGCGGTCAAAGGCAAAGGTATGTGCCGAGCCCAAGAGCAGGCAGGCGAATAACAGGCGACGCATAACAGCTTCCTGGCGAGTGAGATCCACTGTTAACTGACTTCACTCACCGTCGTACGTTCAGGGTGAATGGGTGATGTCGGCGATATCTTCGGCCGAGAGTGCGCCGGTGTCGGACGTTTCGAGCACGACGTAGGCGCTGCTGCAGAACAGTGAGTTGAGGCGTTTCATGTCGGCAATCAGCTCCAGGTGCAGGGAACTGGTTTCCAGGCTCTGTACGATCTTGCGTTGCAGACGGCTGACGTGGGCGTGAGCCAAGCGGCGTTCCTGAGCGCGGAAGCGGCGCTTCTCGCGCAGCAGTTGGCGGGCGCTTTCCGGGTCGGCACTGAGGAACACCGACAGGCCCAGACGCAGGTTGGCAATCAGCTGGGTATGCAGGCCGGCCAGCTCCTCCAGGCCTACTTCGGAGAACTGCCGACGTTGCGAGGTTTTCTGCTGCTGGACTTTGCGCAGCATGCGCTCGATCAGGTCGCCAGCCAGTTTCAGGTTGATCGACAGTTCGATGATCTCGGCCCAACGACGGCTGTCCTGTTCGCTGAGGTCTTCACGGGGCATTTGCGCCAGGTAAAGCTTGATCGCGCTGTACAGGGCTTCAACGTCGTCACTGAGGCTGCGCATTTCCTGAGTGATGGCGGTTTGCTTGCCGCGCAACACTTCGAGCATTGCGGTGAGCATGTTGTCGATCAGGTCGCCCAGGCGCAGGGTTTCGCGCGCGGCGTTGGCCAATGCCAGGCTTGGGGTGTCGAGTGCGGCAAGGTCGAGGTGGCGCGGTTTGGCTTTGCCGTTGGTCTCGGCTTGTTCCGGCAGCAACCAGGCGCACAAGCGCGCCATTGGGCCGATCGTCGGCAGCAGGATGAGGCAGCGGCTGACGTTGTAGAGCAGGTGGAAGGTAATGACCATGCCTTGGGCGCTGTAGTCCAGGCCGTCCATCCAGCCTACGAGCGGGTCGAGCACCGGGATGATCAGCAGCAAGCCGATCAGTTTGTACAGCAGGCTGCCCAGTGCCACTTGCCGACCGGCCGCGTTTTGCATGCTGGTACTGAGAAACGCCAGCACGCCACTGCCGATGTTGGCGCCGATCACCAGGCCAATGGCCACGTGCAGGCCGATCACGCCCGCCCCGGCGAGGGTTGCCGTGAGCAGTACGGCAGCCAGACTGGAGTAGGAAATCATCGCGAACAATGCACCGACCAGGGCATCCAGCAGGATGTCGCCGGTCAGCGAGGCAAACAGCACTTTGACGCCTTGGGCGTGAGTGATGGGCCCGGCGGCTTCGACAATCAGTTGCAGTGCCAGAATGATCAGGCCCAGGCCGATGCCGACGCGGCCCATCTGCCCTGCTCGCGTCTGTTTACGCGACAGGAAGAAAATCACCCCGAGAAAAATCAGCAGCGGCGACAGCCAGGACAGGTCAAAGGTCAGCACGCGCGCCATCAACGCTGTACCGACGTCGGCACCGAGCATGGTCGCCAAGGCAGGCGTGAGCCCCATCAGGCCCTGCCCGACAAAGGATGTCACCAGCATTGCCGTGGCGTTACTGCTTTGCACCATGGCCGTCACCAGGATACCGGCGACAAACGCCAGCCAGCGCTTGGACATGTTCTGCCCGATGACTTGGCGCAAGTTGGAGCCGTAGACCCGCAAGATGCCGGTACGGACGATATGCGTGCCCCAGATAAGCAGGGTCACGGCGGAAAGCAGATTGAGCAAGGTCAGCATGCTCGGCCCCCCGTGTGGGTTAGCTCAAAAAGAGCAAATAAGAATTGCCGCGTGCCGCTCTACGTCTTGTACTTAAGCTGTAGTTGGCGAATGGGCTGCGCGCCAGCATCGCATAGCTAAAGTCGTGTTTGAAATAAAACTGTCATGAAATCAGTTTTTTGCAGATGAAAAAAAGGGGCTCGAAAGCCCCTTTTCAGCAGCGGGTCGGTGTTATTGACCCGGAATGTCCTTGCGCAGTTTCACTGGATCCTGCTGTTTCTTCTTTTTCGCGATGGCGGTGCGCATCTTGATATTGATCGCTTCCACCGCCAGCGAGAACGCCATGGCGAAGTAGACGTAGCCTTTTGGCACGTGCACGTCGAAGGATTCGGCAATCAGCACCGTACCCACTACCAGCAGGAACGACAGCGCGAGCATCTTCAGCGACGGGTGCTTGTCGATGAATTCGCTGATGGTGCCGGCAGCCAGCATCATCACCAGAACGGCCACCACGATCGCTGCCACCATCACCGGCACGTGAGAAACCATGCCAACCGCAGTAATCACCGAGTCCAGCGAGAACACGATGTCGATGATGGCGATCTGAATGATGGTGTAGATGAACTTGCCGCCGGCGCCTTTCGGCTCGTCGTGGGTTTCGTCTTCGCCTTCCAGTGCGTGGTACATCTCCTGGGAGCTTTTCCACAGCAGGAACAGGCCACCGAAGAACAGGATCAGGTCGCGGCCGGAAATGCCTTGGCCGAAGACCACGAACAGGTCGGCGGTCAGTTGCATGACCCAGGTGATCGACAGCAGCAGCAGGATTCGCGTGACCATGGCCAGGGCCAGGCCGAAGATCCGGGTGCGCGCCTGCATATGCTTGGGCATGCGGCTGACCAGGATCGAAATCATGATGATGTTATCGATGCCCAGGACGATCTCGAGGGCCGTCAGGGTGAAGAAGGCAATCCAGATTTCCGGATTGGTCAGCCATTCCATGTGTATTCCTTTGAGCAAATGTTAAACCGCGCAAGCTGCAGCGCCGCGCGGGTGAGTGGGTACGATTATAGAGTGCTGAACAGCGGAAAAATCCCCATCAGCAAAGCGGCGAACATTATGCACAGGCATACCAGCACTGCCCACTTGAGGGTAAAGCGTTGGTGATCGCCAAATTCGATACCGGCCAGGGCTACCAGCAGGTAGGTCGAAGGGACCAGCGGGCTGAGCAGATGCACGGGTTGGCCGACGATAGACGCGCGGGCCATTTCCACGGCAGTGATGCCATAGTGGCTGGCGGCTTCGGCGAGTACCGGCAGTACGCCGTAGTAAAACGCATCGTTGGACATGAAGAAAGTAAACGGCATGCTCACCAGCGCGGTGATCACCGCCAGGTAAGGGCCCATGGCTTCAGGAATGACCGCCAGCAGGCTTTTGGACATGGCGTCGACCATGCCGGTGCCCGACAGGATGCCGGTGAAAATACCGGCAGCGAAGATCAGCCCCACCACCGCCAGTACGCTGCCTGCGTGGGCAGCGACGCGGTCTTTCTGCTGTTGCAGGCACGGGTAGTTGACGATCATCGCGATGCTGAACGCCACCATGAACAGCACTGGCAGCGGCAACAAGCCGGCGATCAGGGTGCACATCAGGGCAAAGGTCAGGGCGCCGTTGAACCAGATCAGCTTCGGACGACGAGCATCCGGGAACTGCGACACGCTGATCTCGCTGTGGTCGATCTCGTCACCCTGCAGGTGCAGTTCGCCCAGGCGCGCTCGTTCGCGTTTACCGTACATATAAGCAATCGCCAGGATGGCCACGACGCCGGCGGCCATGGCCGGGATCATCGGTACGAAAATATCCGAGGGGTCTACGTGCAGCGCACTGGCGGCGCGGGCGGTCGGGCCGCCCCATGGCGTCATGTTCATTACGCCACCGGCGAGGATGATCAGGCCGGCCATGATCCGCGGGCTCATGCCGATGCGCTGGTACAACGGCAGCATGGCGGCGACGCAGATCATGTAGGTGGTAGCGCCGTCACCGTCGAGAGACACCACCAGTGCCAGCACGGCGGTACCGACCGACACTTTCAGCGGGTCGCCCTTGACCATCTTGAGGATCTTGCGCACGGCCGGGTCGAACAGACCGGAGTCGATCATCAGGGCAAAGTACAGAATGGCGAACATCAGCATCACGCCGGTCGGCGCAAGCTTGGTGATGCCCGCAAGCATCATCGGCCCGATCTCGGGTGCAAAGCCACCAAACAGGGCGAACAGGATGGGCACGATGATCAAGGCAATCAGCGCGGAAAGGCGCTTGGTCATGATCAGGAACATGAACGTGATGACCATGGCAAAGCCAAGGAAAGTCAGCATAGGAATACTCCAGGCGTAGCGCGGCTAGGGAATGGCGAACCGGTTTGGGGTCAGCGCAGTACGAAAGGCACGTGGCGTACGGGTGGAGTTGGAGCGAAAAGGCAAGGACGAGCGGACATCGGGAATCACCATTGTTGTTGTTAACAGCCGGTCTGTTGCCGACAGTGGTGGCGATCCTAGACGTGGAAGCTTTCAGCCAGCTTTCGCTGTGTAATCAGATGATGAGAGGTTTTTCTGGTTCTTCTGTAGGGCGAGTTAGCTTGTGTGGGGCGAATTATGGAAGCTCCAGGCCCCCCGCCGCTTTGTGCAGCGCCCTCAGGTGCTCGCCCACCTGTTTGAGATTGGCTTCACACGCGGCAATTTCGGCGGCGCGGGAAGGTTCGAGCAGCACCCTCACCTCTTTATCCAGATCGCCGGTCAAAGATTGCAGCTGCTTCTGGCGCTCGGCGCTTTCCGATTCCAGGCGTTTGGATTCCGACGGTTGTGGCAGGCCGTAGCCACTGCTGCCCAGTAGCTCCGCCGGGCGGCTGAGGAAGCCGCTGTTGGCGAGGATCTGTTGCAGGGTGTTGTTGGCTTTTTCCATGCCGCCGTTTTTCAGCTCGCGAGCACCGAGGTAGCGTTGTTTGACTTCGTCCTGGGCCAGCATCAGCTGTTTGCGATAGCTCGCCTGTTCCAGCAGCAACAGCGCGGCGCTGGTGCGCAGGTCGGCCTGGCTGAACCATTGGCGGCGTTCTTCTGCGCTGAGGGACAGCCAGTCTTCGACCTCGGTCTGCTTGATCGGCAAGTGTTTGCGCAGGACATCGAACATCGCCTGGTAACGCTCGCGGAACGAGTCGAAGTGATAACCCAGGCGCAGTGCCTCGCGTTTGACCTTGAGGACGCTGGTGTCGGCCAGGCCGCGTGCACTGAGCACTTCCAGCAGGCCGTTGGGGGTGATGTTGTCCAGCCCGGTCAGCTGTGGGTTGGCGCTGCCACTGCGCAGGAGTTTGAGGCTTTCGACCGCGCAGTTGTTGGAGATGAAGAAGTAGTTGCCGTCGTAGCTCCAATGCATTTCGGCGGCATGCTCGACGGTGTCGTTGATCTCTTGGCGGGTGAGTTTCAGCGGTACGGATGCCAGCCCGCGCAGTTCGGTCTTGGTGTATTCGTCGATGACTTGGGCCAGGGGCAGCACGAACAGGCGTGACGGGTATTTGCCAACCAGGCCATCCCAGCTCGACAGCTGTACGTCACCGACAAAGGCGCGGTAGGACAGGACCAGGTGTTGGTCCAGGTCCAGGCGGCAATCCGGGCCGCGCGGGCGACCGGGCGCGCAGATCACCAGGCGCAACATGCTGTGGCCCCAGCGGCTGACCAGGTTCTGATTGGCTTCGGCCAGCAGGTAGTCGATTTCGTACACGCGCTCCGGATCGATCTGGCCCAGTGGCGTCTTGGCGAAATCGTTGCCTGCATTCAGGAAGGCGTAGGTTTTGGCGCAGGTGTCTTGCTCGGGCGGCGCCCAGCCGAAGTGTTCCTTGTAGTAGCGAAACAGCGCGGGGCGACGGCAGGCGTAGCTCGGGTCGAGCAGGAAGTACTCCATGTTGACTGCCACGAACTCCAGTGGGCTGGTGGTTTCGTAGATGTCCGGGCTACGGGCAACCTGATGGTTGTGTTGTTCACGCTCGCCGCGACGGCCCACGTATTGCGGCCAGCCGGCGAGGTCCAGCAGGCGCGGGTCGTCACTCAAGGTAAAGCGGCGATCATTCTGGCCACGGCATTGATCGGGCAGGCCGATCAGGCCGGTGATGTTGTTTTGGCGGCTACACCGCTGGATGAGCGCGCGGTCGTCTTTGGACCACAGGCGCGCACGGTCATAGATGTGGGTCAGCTCATGCAGCACGGTGGCGAGCATTTCGCGGCGCACAGTACCGTGTGGGCGATTGGTTTTTTGAGTGGCGGCGCTGCCGTCGGTCAGGCTGGCGAGCAGGTTCTGATTCAGATCAAGCTCGGACACCAGTGAGGCCTGACCATAGGCGTTTTCAGGCATTTTGTCGGTCCAGCCGACATCGATGCGTCGGTCCAGTTGCTCGACAAAGCGCGGCGGCAAGGAGCGCATCGCTTCATCAAGCAATGCCTGACTGGCCTGCTGTTCGGCCGGGCTCAAGCCATCGGTCTTGAGCCGCAGTTGCAGGCTGGCCTGGGCTGCGCCTGCACAAAGCAGCACAGTCCCGGCCAATAGCCAGGCGACCAGGCGCCTCACAGAGCGAGGATGGCTTCGGCGAGCGTCTGGTCACTGGCATCGCGAGCTTGCGGCACGCGGGTTCGCAGGGTGTCAAAGGCGGCTTCCAATTGCGCACCACGGATCTCGCCATTGGTGGCGACGAAACTGGCGGCGTCGTCGTGGGCTTCGCGTACGACTTTGGAGTCGCGTATGGACGTGGTGGTGTCCGAGGTGAAGTCAATGGTGCGGGCCGAGGCACGCACGACGATGTTACTGGTGGCCTTCAAGGTTTGCGCGTGGGCGACATCGGCCAACAACAGCAGGCCGAGAGCGGCGGCGATCAGCGGGCTACGCATGGAGTAACTCCAAAATACAAAGATGATTATTGGACGAGAATTGCTTGCGCCAGTTCAAGGTCGCTTGCATGAAGTTTTGGCTGGGTGCGGCGCAGATAATCCAGCGCGGATTCCAGACGAGCGCCCCGCCATTGGCCGTCAGTGGCGATAAAAGCGGCAGCGTCATCCTGGGCGGCCATTACCAACTTTCTGTCAAAGGGCGCTGACGTCACCTTGCTGGTGGCGTAGGCACTGATGACGGTGCTCTGGGTGGACACATCAAAGGCCGAAGCCAAGGGTGACCAGCAGACGGAAAATAATACGGGAACGATCAACAGGCGGTATGAAAAAACCATGAGACTCGACAACTGAAAGCGAGCGCCAAGGCTAGCGCAACGCCCGGGCGAGAGCCAGCGCTGACACATCAGGTAGCAGCTGGCGCGCTTTTATGTCGATCTGCGTCAGATAGCCAGGATCGCTTGGGCGAGCTGCGTGTCACTCGCGGCATTCAGTTGCGGGGCTTGTTGGCGGATCTGGGCCAGGGCGCTTTCCAGCTTCACGCCACGGATGGCACCTTCGCTGGCAACGAAGCTGGCGGCGTCATCGCGAGCGGCCTGGACGACCTTGTTGTCACGCAGGGAGGAGGTAGCATCCGAGCTGGCATCGGAGGTGGCTTTCAGCGCGCCGACGATCGAATCGGTGGTCACGATAAGGCTGCTTGCGTTGGCATTGGCAGCCACGGCCAACAGGGCTGCAGCACTCAGCAGGCGAAGACGGGACATGGAATGACTCCTGTAGATGAACAAATAAAGCGGCGCAAAGCGGCCACCGTGAAACCGACGTTGTTGCAATTGAGCATCAGACGTCGGTTCTACAAGGTTCGCCACGTGATGACGCGATCTTAAGCTGCCGTTTATCTATTCGGAAAGCCTCACAGCGGTTTAGTCGCGCCAGAACGGTTTGGACAGCTCGGCGATCCGGTCGCCCTGGCTGATGCCTGCGTCCGACAGCTCCCGAGCGCTGAGTTGGGCCAGTTGTTGGCGCTCATAGGCCTGTTTAGCCCATCGAGCCAGGGCACTGGCGGTACGAATAAGCAGTCGTTTACTGGACGAGGCGCGCATGGGGATGGCCTTTCATGAGGGAGTGAAACTCCATGGTGGGCGCGTCTTTGATACCAATACAGATACACCAAGTCTAAATTGTACTGCTTAACTGTAGTATTTTTTAAACTGTACTGGTCGCGAAACAGCTCATCTGTTTAGCGATGCAAGAACCGAAATCCAGAAACAGCAAAGCCCGCCTCCGGTTACCCGGGGCGGGCTTTGCTTTGACAAATCAGGGTGCTGGCAGTGGACCCGGTGGGTCAGGGCCAGCGGGCGCCAATTAGCGCCAGAACGGCTTGCTCAGCTCTTCGTAGCGTTGAGCTTCGCTGATACCGGCGTCAGCCAGCAGACGCGAATCCAGACGAGCCAGTTGATGGCGGCTGGAGATGCGGCGCTGCCACAACATCAGGTTGGCGAGAACGCGCAAAGGCAGGGAAGCCTGGGTGTTTACAGCTTTTTCTTCGAAGAACAGATCGGAACTGAGTGTACGTTCCATGATGACATCCTTCCGCTTGTGGCGGGATTAGGTAGTGGTTTAACTGATGCCAATGATCCTCCTCCGGCGCAAGACTCTGTAGATACAGTTCACCTGTATTGTGAAGGGCCAGTTAACTGTTTATACCCGCTGTACTGTACGGAAATGGGGCAACTGTACCTGTCCGCACTGAAACAGTGCGAAATAGGCGATTTAGGTGATATATGTAGGAATATTCGGTGGGAAATGACCGGTACAGCAGTACAGTTTTTTGCAGAACTGATGCGGGTGGTTCGAGCTGATGCAACTGTGTGCATCAGCTCGAAGCTGTATCGATCACGCCTTGAGCATATGCCCGGTTTCTTCCAGGTTAATGTGCCAGCTCAGTGCCTCGCGCAGGATATGCGGGGTATGCCCGCCGATAGCACAGGCAGCATTGAAGTAGTTGTTCAGCGCATCGCGGTACGCCGGATGCACACAGTTGTCGATGATCACCCGGGCCCGTTCCCGTGGCGCTAGGCCGCGCAAGTCGGCAAGGCCAATTTCGGTGACCAGGATGTCGACATCATGCTCAGTGTGGTCCACATGGCTGACCATCGGCACGACGCTGGAGATGGCGCCGCCCTTGGCGATCGACTTGGTAACGAAGATTGCCAGGTGCGCATTGCGCGCGAAGTCCCCGGATCCGCCAATACCGTTCATCATCCGCGTGCCACATACATGGGTGGAATTGACGTTGCCGTAGATGTCGAATTCCAGCGCGGTATTGATGCCGATAATGCCCAGGCGACGCACCACCTCAGGGTGGTTGGAGATTTCCTGTGGGCGCAGCACCAGCTTGTCCTTGTAGTGCTCCAGGTTGCCGAACACGTCGGCGTTGCGCCGTTGCGACAAGGTAATCGAGCTGCCGGAAGCAAAGCTCAGCTTGCCCGCATCGATCAGGTCGAAAGTCGAATCCTGCAGGACTTCCGAATACATCGTCAGGTCTTCAAACGGCGATTCGATCAAACCGCACATCACTGCGTTGGCAATGTTGCCAATCCCGGCCTGCAGCGGGCCGAGCTTGTTGGTCATGCGACCGGCGTCCACTTCCTGTTTGAGGAAATTGATCAGGTGATTGGCGATGCCTTGGGTATCGGCGTCCGGCGGCGTCACGGTGGACGCGGAATCAGGCTGGTTGGTGATTACGATGGCGACAATCTTTTCCGGCGGGATCGGAATCGCGGTGCTGCCGATGCGGTCGTCGACCTTGACCAGCGGGATTGGCGTGCGCGTCGGCCGGTAGGTTGGAATATAAATGTCGTGCAACCCTTCCAGGTTCGGGTTGTGCGCCAGGTTGATCTCAACGATCACGTGCTTGGCGAAAATCGCAAAGCTGGCCGAGTTGCCCACGGAGGTGGTCGGCACGATATGGCCTTGCTCGGTAATCGCGACGGCTTCGATCACGGCAATATCCGGCAGCTTGAGCTGGTTGTTGCGCAGTTGCTCGACGGTTTCCGACAAATGCTGATCGATAAACATCACCTCGCCGGCGTTGATCGCCTTGCGCAGGGTGCTGTCGACCTGAAATGGCATGCGTCGGGACAGCACACCGGCTTCGGTCAGTTGCTTGTCCAGGTCATTGCCCAGGCTGGCGCCGGTCATCAGGGTGATTTTCAGCGGCGAAGTCTTGGCGCGTTCGGCCAGGGCGTGAGGGACGGCCTTGGCTTCACCGGCTCGGGTGAAGCCGCTCATGCCGACGGTCATGCCGTCCTCGATCAGTGCGGCGGCGTCTGCCGCGCTCATGACCTTGTTCAACAACGAAGGCAAGCGGATACGATCACGGTACATGAATTGTTATCTCAGGCTACGGAAGCAAGGTGGGCAGTGTAGTGATTTCAAAAAAATTCGGCCCGCTACCATGGTCGAATGCCAGGCGGCGATTTAGAGCCTTTGGTCGGGTTTAATCCAGCAATAAAAAACCCCAGCCTACTGCAGGCCAGGGTTTCGGGTATTGCGCTGGCGCAGTGTTATTCGACGGCTTTGACCATGTCTTCGATGACCTTCTTGGCATCACCGAAGACCATCATGGTTTTGTCCAGGTAGAACAACTCGTTGTCCAGGCCCGCGTAGCCGCTGGCCATCGAGCGCTTGTTGACGATGATGGTCTTGGCCTTGAACGCCTCAAGGATCGGCATGCCGGCAATCGGCGAGTTAGGGTCGTTCTTGGCGGCCGGGTTGACCACGTCGTTCGCGCCCAGCACCAGTACCACGTCGGCCTGACCGAACTCGGAGTTGATGTCTTCCATTTCGAACACCTGGTCATAAGGCACTTCGGCCTCGGCCAGTAGCACGTTCATATGGCCAGGCATACGGCCCGCCACCGGGTGGATCGCATACTTCACGGTCACGCCGCGGTGGGTCAGCTTCTCGGTCAGCTCTTTAAGCGCATGTTGCGCACGTGCCACCGCCAAGCCATAGCCCGGCACGATGATCACGGTGTCGGCGTTGGTCAGCAGGAAAGTCGCGTCGTCGGCAGAGCCGGATTTGACCGGGCGCGCTTCTTTCGAGCCCGCAGGACCCGCCGCGTCGGCTGTGTTGCCGAAGCCGCCGAGCAGTACATTGAAGAACGAGCGGTTCATCGCCTTGCACATGATGTACGACAGGATCGCGCCGCTGGAGCCTACCAGCGAGCCGGCGATGATCAGCATCGAGTTGTTCAGCGAGAAGCCGATACCCGCCGCCGCCCAGCCGGAGTAGCTGTTGAGCATCGACACGACGACCGGCATGTCGGCGCCGCCAATCGGGATGATGATCAGCACCCCAAGCACAAACGCCAGGGCCAGCATCAATGCGAAGGCGCTGAGGTTGCCAGTGAACATGAACGCCAGGCCCAGACCCAGGGTTGCAAGGCCCAGCACCAGGTTCAGCTTGTGCTGGCCGCCGAACTGTACCGGTGCGCCCTGGAACAGGCGGAACTTGTACTTGCCCGACAGCTTGCCGAACGCGATCACCGAACCGGAGAAGGTGATGGCACCGATGGCCGCGCCGAGGAACAGTTCCAGGCGGTTACCGGCAGGGATCGAGTCGCCCAAGTGTTTGACGATGCCCAGGGATTGCGGCTCGACCACGGCGGCGATGGCGATAAACACTGCGGCCAGGCCGATCATGCTGTGCATGAAGGCCACCAGCTCGGGCATCTTGGTCATTTCTACGCGCTTGGCCATGATTGAACCGGCGGTGCCGCCGATCAATAGGCCGACAATGACGTAACCAATGCCTGCGGTAGCCAACTCTGCGCCCAGCTTATAGATGAGGCCCACGGTGGTCAGCACCGCCAGCGCCATGCCGAGCATGCCAAACAGGTTGCCGCGTCGCGACGTGGTGGGGTGTGACAAGCCTTTAAGGGCCTGGATAAAGCAGATCGACGCGATCAGGTAGAGCGTCGTTACAAGATTCATGCTCATTACTTCGGCGCCTCTTCTTTTACTTTCGGGGCTTTTTTCTTGAACATCTCGAGCATCCTGCGCGTTACCAGGAAGCCGCCGAACACGTTGACCGCCGCCAGAGCCACAGCCAGAGTGCCCATGGTCTTGCCCAGGGGTGTCACGGTAAGGGCCGCCGCCAGCATGGCGCCGACGATCACAATCGCCGAGATCGCGTTGGTCACGGCCATCAATGGCGTGTGCAACGCGGGGGTGACGTTCCAAACCACGTGGTAACCGACGTAAATCGCCAGCACAAAGATGATCAGGTTGTAGATACCGGGGGAGATAAGCTCTTCCATCGTCTGAATCCCTGCTTAGGCGTTTTTACGGATGACTTGGCCGTCGCGGCACATCAGGCACGCGGCGACGATGTCGTCTTCGAGGTTGATTTCAAACTGCCCTTCCTTGGTGAAGACCAGCTTCAGGAAGTCCAGCAGGTTGCGTGCATACAGAGCAGACGCATCAGCAGCGACTGCGCCGGCCAGGTTGGTCGGGCCGCAGATGGTCACGCCGTTTTCCACGATCACCTGATCGGCGACTGTCAGCGGGCAGTTACCGCCCTGGGCTGCGGCGAGGTCGATGACCACGGAGCCGGGTTTCATTTGTGCGACGGTTTCAGCACTCAACAGGGTCGGTGCCTTGCGGCCCGGGATCAGCGCGGTGGTGATAACAATGTCGGCTTGCTTGGCGCGTTCGTGCACGGCCAGGGCCTGGCGCTGCATCCAGCTGGAAGGCATGGGGCGCGCATAACCGCCGACGCCGACGGCGCATTCGCGTTCTTCATCGGTTTCGTAGGGCACGTCGACAAACTTGGCACCCAGGGATTCGATCTGCTCTTTTACTGCCGGGCGCACGTCGGACGCTTCGATCACTGCGCCCAGGCGTTTGGCCGTGGCAATCGCCTGCAAGCCTGCAACGCCAGCGCCGAGGATCAGCACGCGCGCGGCTTTGACGGTGCCGGCGGCAGTCATCAGCATTGGCATGAAGCGTGGGTAGTGATGGGCTGCCAGCAATACCGCTTTATAGCCGGCGATGTTCGCTTGCGATGACAGCACGTCAAGACTCTGGGCCCGCGAGGTGCGCGGTGCAGCTTCAAGGGCGAAGGCCGTAATGCCGCGCTCGGCGAGTTTGGCGATGGTTTCGTTGCTGAACGGGTTGAGCATGCCCACCAGCACGGTGCCGCTTTTGATCAGCGCCAGTTCGCTGTCGCTGGGGGCAACCACCTTGAGAATCAGCTCGGCACCCAACGCATCCTCGGCACTGCCAATGGTTGCGCCTGCCGTTTCATAGGCACTGTCCACGACACTGGCTTTAATGCCTGCACCGCTTTGAACCGTGACCTTATGGCCCTGGCCGATCAGCTTCTTGATGGTTTCCGGGGTGGCAGCCACCCGCGTTTCACCGGTCTGGGTTTCGAGAGGAACACCAATGTGCACGTCAAATCTCCTGCATGATCTTTTTGCTTTTGATCTTTTTGTAAAAAGGCCAGTGCACCGCGAGTGGCGCAACTGGGGCGGCCGATCAGCACGATCCCGCCGAAATGACAGCGGGGCGCGGCATTTTGCAGGCGAACTTTACGGCCATCAAGGGATTATGACGGGTGACGAAAAATTAACTACAAGTCACCCTGTGACTGATTGTCGCAATGCCCTTTAATAACCGCTTTAAATACAGGTGTTTAGAGGGGTTCAGGCTGTTTTTAGACTTTTTATAATTGTCGCGGTGAATGGGCGGGCATTGGCTGCTCATCGGCGCTGCAAGCCATGTAGATCATAGCTTCGCGCCGGATTTCTGGCTGGCAGGTACAGTCTGTGTAAATGCGACATATCCGTACATCTGTAGGATTTATAATTTCCTGACTACAGGGTCAGCAAGCGGCATCGGGCCTTTAAACATTGGGGTTATAGCGCTGTGATTGATCAATTAACCAGTCTCTGAAGGCGTGCAGTGAGGCGGATTCGACTTTTCTTTCGGGAATCATCAGGTAGTACGCCTTCGAGCTGCTGAGAGCCTCGGTGCTTGCGATCACTAATTGCTTCTCCTCAAGCTCGCGCTGGATAAGGAATGGCGGAATCAGCGCAATGCCCATGTCATGCATGGCGGCCTGAGACAACATCGAGAATAGCTCGTAACGTGGGCCTGTCATGTCACGGGGTATGTTCAGTTGTTGCGCGCTGAACCACTGGCGCCAGGCGTATGGCCGAGTGGTTTGCTGCAGTAGCGGCAATTGCGCGATCTGCTGAGGGCTGAAGTGGTCACGGTCACCCAGCAAGCGCGGGCTGCACACCGGCAGAGGATTTTCCCCCATCAAGCGGTGGGACTCGGTGCCGGACCAGTCCGCATCGCCGAAGTAGATCGCAGCATCGAATTCGGTATCGGCAAATAGAAACGGGCGCGTCCGGTTGGTGAGATTGACGGTCACCTCTGGGTGCTGTCGTTGAAAATCTTTCAGTCGAGGGATCAGCCATTGCGTGCCGAAGGTCGGCACCACGGCCAGTTCAATGACGTTGGCACCCTGCTGTCCCATTACAGACAAGGTGTCGCGCTCTACGGCGTCCAGTTGCATGGCAACACGCCGGCTATAGGACAGGCCCGCTTCCGTCAGTTTTACCCCGCGCCTCGAGCGCCGAAATAGCTCGACACTCAAAAACTCTTCAAGGCTGGCGATCTGTCGACAGATGGCGCCTTGAGTGATGGAAAGCTCGTGCGCCGCCTTGGTAAAGCTCTCGTGGCGGGCGGCAGCCTCAAAGCTGACCAGGGCCGTCGTACTGGGAATTTTTCTGCGCATGTACGGAGTACTCACTTATAAAGCGCGTCTGCGCCCTTCTCAGTCGTTTCGGAGTGAGAAATTAGCACAACCCTATGCAGAAACCTCGTTTGCCCTCTGCGTCTGCCCAGCCTAGGCTGCATCCACGACTTCTGATTTTTTCCGCGAGGGCTTATTCATGGCTGGTAAGGCAAGCTTCAACTGGATCGATCCGCTGCTGCTGGATCAACAGCTCACCGAAGAAGAGCGCATGGTGCGTGACAGTGCTGAGCAATTCGCCCAGGACAAGTTGGCGCCGCGTGTGCTCGAAGCCTTCCGCCATGAAAAGACTGACCCGGCGATCTTTCGCGAGATGGGCGAAACCGGCCTGCTCGGCGCGATGATTCCTGAGCAGTACGGTGGCAGTGGCTTGAATTACGTCAGTTATGGACTGATCGCCCGTGAGGTCGAGCGTGTCGACTCCGGCTATCGCTCGATGATGAGTGTGCAGTCGTCACTGGTCATGGTGCCGATCAACGAATTTGGTACCGAGGCGCAAAAGCAGAAGTACCTGCCGAAGTTGGCATCCGGGGAATGGATCGGCTGCTTTGGCTTGACGGAGCCTAACCATGGTTCTGATCCGGGCGCGATGATCACGCGGGCGCGCAAGGTAGACGGCGGCTATAGCCTGACTGGCGCCAAGATGTGGATCACCAATAGCCCGATCGCCGATGTGTTTGTGGTATGGGGCAAGGACGATGCCGGGGATATCCGTGGTTTTATCCTTGAGAAGGGCTGGAAGGGTCTGAGCGCTCCAGCGATTCACGGCAAGGTCGGCTTGCGGGCTTCCATTACCGGTGAAATTGTCATGGATAACGTATTTGTGCCGGAAGAAAACATTTTCCCGGATGTGCGTGGTTTGAAAGGGCCTTTCACCTGCCTTAACTCGGCGCGTTACGGCATCTCCTGGGGCGCGCTGGGTGCTGCCGAGTTCTGCTGGCATACCGCTCGCCAGTACACCCTGGATCGTCATCAGTTCGGGCGTCCATTGGCGGCAACCCAACTGATCCAGAAGAAGCTGGCCGATATGCAGACCGAGATCACGTTGGCGCTGCAAGGGTGCCTGCGTCTGGGTCGCATGAAAGATGAGGGAACGGCGGCGGTTGAGATCACGTCGATCATGAAGCGCAACTCGTGCGGCAAGTCCCTGGATATCGCCCGTATGGCGCGTGACATGTTGGGTGGCAACGGTATTTCCGATGAGTTCGGGGTGGCGCGCCATTTGGTCAACCTGGAGGTGGTCAACACCTATGAAGGAACGCATGACGTGCACGCCTTGATTCTTGGGCGTGCGCAAACCGGTCTTCAGGCGTTCTATTAATAGGAGCACGGTATGGGCGCGCTTTCACATCTGCGGGTGCTGGACTTATCGCGAGTGCTGGCGGGCCCCTGGTCCGGGCAGATCCTTGCGGACCTTGGGGCTGAAGTGATCAAGGTCGAGCGGCCTGGTAATGGTGACGACACGCGTGCATGGGGGCCGCCCTTTCTCAAGGATGCATTTGGCGAGAACACCAGTGAAGCGGCGTATTACTTGTCGGCCAACCGTAACAAGGAGTCGGTGACTATCGACTTCACGCGACCGGAGGGGCAGAAGCTGGTGCGTGACCTGGCGGCCAAGTCCGACATCCTGATCGAGAACTTCAAGGTGGGTGGTCTGGCGGCATATGGGCTGGACTATGAATCGCTGAAGGAGATCAATCCCGAGTTGATCTATTGCTCGATCACAGGCTTTGGTCAGACGGGGCCCTATGCGACGCGCGCGGGTTATGACTTCATGATCCAGGGGCTGGGTGGCCTGATGAGCCTGACCGGTCGGCCAGAGGGTGACGAAGGGGCCGGGCCTGTGAAGGTTGGCGTGGCGTTGACCGACATCTTGACCGGGCTCTACTCGACGGTGGCCATTCTCGCAGCGCTGGCCCATCGCGATCATGATGGTGGCGGCCAGCACATTGATATGGCGTTGCTGGATGTGCAGGTGGCATGCCTGGCTAACCAGGCGATGAATTACCTGACGACAGGTATTTCGCCAAAGCGTTTGGGCAATGCTCATCCCAATATCGTGCCTTATCAGGATTTCCCCACGGCTGATGGTGACTTCATCCTCACGGTGGGTAACGACGGGCAGTTTCGCAAGTTCGCTGAAGTGGCGGGTCAGCCTCAATGGGCAGAGGATCCGCGCTTTGCTACTAATAAGCTGCGGGTGGCTAATCGCGCGGAGCTGATTCCGTTGATTCGCCAGGCTACGGTCTTCAAGACCACGGCTGAGTGGGTATCGCAGCTGGAGCGAGTGGGTGTGCCTTGCGGGCCTATCAATGACTTGGCACAGGTGTTCGCCGACCCACAGGTCAAGGCGCGGGGGCTGGCGATGGCATTGCCGCACGCGTTGGCGGGGATGGTGCCTCAGGTAGCGAGCCCGATTAGGCTATCCAAGACGCCGGTTGAGTATCGTAGCGCGCCTCCCCTATTGGGGGAGCACACGGTTCAGGTGCTGCAAGGAGTGCTTGGGCTGGGGCCGGCGAGTGTGGCTGCTTTAAAGGAAGCGGGTGTTATATGAGCGGTTCCCTCTATATAGAGTGTGTGAAGAGCTCCATATCGGTCGTTTTTTAATCAATTCTAACTAATTGATAGAAAAGCAAAATTAAGGGTTGACGGCAGATTCTGGAAGTCTATAATTCGCCCCACTTCCGGCGCAGTCGAAACGGAAAACTCCTTGGTAAACAAAGAGTTACGCAGAATTCGACAGCGAGTTGCTTCAGTTCATCGAGGCCCAGAAGGAGTTGGTAGAGCGGTGTTGTTTGGCTCTATTAACGTTTCGATCTTCTCGGTCGAAAGCGGAGAAAAAGAGGTGTTGACAGCAGCGTGTAACGCTGTAGAATTCGCCTCCCGCTAACGAGAGATCGGAAGCGCAAGTGGTT